>NZ_JBIUAP010000001.1:0-671476 GCF_044547525.1 Promicromonospora sp. NPDC052451 | reverse complement strand
TTGTGGTCGTTTTTTTTTTTTCGCTGTGTCCTTTCCCGGTGCCCGCCGCCCGGGCGCCCCCGGCCCCGCCGCCCCGGGGGGGGGGGCGGGGCGCGGGGCCCCCCCCCCCCCCCCCCACGGCTCACTTCTTGGCGCTCGACGCCTTCTTGGTGGCCGGCTTCTTGGCGGCCGTCTTCGCCGCAGGCTTCTTGGCCGCCGTCGAGCGGGTCGTGCGCTTCTTCGCCGGGCCCTGAGCGCGCTTCTCGGCGAGCAGCTCGATCGCACGCTCGGCGGTGACCGTCTCCGGCGTCAGGTCGCGCGGCAGGGTGCGGTTGGTCTCGCCGTCGGTCACGTACGGCCCGAAGCGGCCGTCCTTGACCTGGATCGGCTTGCCGCTGTTCGGGTCGTCGCCGAGCTCGCGCAGCGGCGGCGTGGCCGTGCGGCCCCGCCCGCGCTTCGGCTGCTTGTAGATCTCCAGCGCCTCGTCCAGGGTGACCGTGAAGATGGCCTCCTCGGTCGGGAGCGTCCGCGAGTCCGTGCCCTTCTTGAGGTAGGGCCCGTAGCGGCCGTTCTGGGCGGTGATCTCGTCGCCCGACTCCGGGTCCACGCCCACCACCCGCGGCAGCGACATGAGCTGCAGGGCGTCCTCCAGCGTCACCGAGTCCAGCGACTGCGTCTTGAGCAGCGACGCCGTCCTCGGCTTGGGCAGCGCGGCCAGCGCACGCTTCTTCGCCGCGGCCGACAGGTCCGGGTCGAGGTCCGGCTCGGGCAGCTGCTCCGTCACGTACGGGCCGTACCGGCCGTTCTTCGCGACGACGGGGTTGCCCGTCTCGGGGTGCACGCCGAGCACGCGGCCGTCGTCGGCGCCGGCCGCCAGCAGCTCGCGCGCCCGCTCGACGGTCAGCTCGTCGGGCGCGACGTCGTCCGGCACCGAGGCGCGGGGCGGGTTCTTGCCCTCCTCCACCTCGGCCGCGAGGTCCTCGACGTACGGGCCGTACCGGCCCACGCGGACACGGATGCCCTCGCCGATGTCCACCGAGTTGATCGCGGCCGCGTCGATCTCCCCGAGGTTCTCCACGAGGGCGCGCAGACCGCCGCCGTCGCTGTCCACGCCGAGCTGGTCGGACGTGCCGAGGTTGCCGGGGGCCTCGCCGAAGTAGAACTCCTTGAGCCACGCCACCCGCTCGCGCGACCCGGCGGCGATCTGGTCGAGGTCGGCCTCCATGGTGGCCGTGAAGTCGTAGTCGACCAGCCGGTCGAAGTGCTCCTCCAGCAGGCGCACCACAGCGAACGCGAGCCACGTCGGCACCAGCGCCTGACCGCGCGTGATGACGTAGCCGCGGTCCTGGATCGTCGAGATCGTGGCGGCGTACGTGGACGGGCGGCCGATGCCGCGCTCCTCCAGCGCCTTGACCAGCGACGCCTCGGTGTACCGGGCGGGCGGCGTCGTGGAGTGCCCGTCGGCCGCGAGGTCGGTGCCGGTCAGCGCGTCGCCCTCGGCCATGGTGGGCAGGCGGGTCTCCTTCGCCGCCGCGGCACTCTCGCTCTCGCTGTCGGCGTCGGCGCCCTCCTCGTACGCGGCCAGGAAGCCGCGGAAGGTGATGACCGTGCCCGACGCCGAGAACACCGCCTCCTGGCCGTCCCGCGGACCGCCCACGACGACGGCGCCGAGCCGCACGGACGCCGTCGACCCCTTGGCGTCGGCCATCTGGGAGGCGACGGTGCGCTTCCAGATCAGCTCGTACAGGCGGAACTGGTCGCCGCTGAGCTCGCCGGCGACCTGGGCCGGGGTGCGGAACGAGTCGCCCGCCGGGCGGATCGCCTCGTGCGCCTCCTGGGCGCCCTTCGACTTGGACTGGTACAGCCGGGGCGCGCCCGGCACGTACTCGGGGCCGTACAGCTCCGCGGCCTGGCGCCGGGCGGCGTCGGTGGCCTCCTTCGACAGCGAGGGGCTGTCGGTACGCATGTAGGTGATGTAGCCGTTCTCGTACAGGGCCTGCGCGGTGCGCATCGCCTGCCGCGACGACATGCGCAGCTTGCGGCCCGCCTCCTGCTGCATGGTGGAGGTGGTGAACGGCGCGGCCGGACGCCGCGTGTAGGGCTTGGTCTCCAGGCTGCGCACCGAGAAGTCGGCGGCCTCGAGCCCGGCGACGACGGCGTTCGCCGTCGCCTCGTCGAGCTGCACCACACCGGTGCGGACCTTGAGCCGGCCCCGGTCGTCGAAGTCGCGGCCGGAGGCGACCTTGTCACCGGCGAGCTGGGTGAGCCGCGCGCGGAAGGAGGGCTGGCCGTCGTCCGCCACCGCGAAGGTGCCCGCCACGTCCCAGTAGTCGGCGGGCACGAACGCCATGCGCTCCCGCTCGCGCTCCACCACGAGGCGGGTCGCCACCGACTGCACGCGGCCCGCGGACAGGCCCTGGCGCACCTTGCGCCACAGCACGGGCGAGACCTCGTAGCCGTACAGGCGGTCCAGGATGCGCCGGGTCTCCTGCGCGTCGACGAGGTCCTGGTCCAGCTCGCGCGTGTTCTCCAGCGCCCGGAGGATCGCGTCCCGGGTGATCTCGTGGAACACCATGCGCTTGACCGGGACCTTGGGCTTGAGCTCCTGGATCAGGTGCCACGCGATGGCCTCGCCCTCGCGGTCCTCGTCGGTGGCGAGGAAGAGCTCGTCGGCGTCCTTGAGGGCCTTCTTGAGCTCGCTGACCTTCTTCTTCTTGTCGGCGTGCACCACGTAGTACGGGTCGAACCCGTTGTCGACGTCCACGGCGAACTTGCCGTAGGGCCCCTTCTTCATCTCCGTGGGCAGGTCCTTCGGCTGCGGGAGGTCACGGATGTGGCCGACGCTCGCCTCGACCTCGTAGTCGTCGCCGAGATAGCTCTGGATCTTTCGAGCCTTCGTGGGCGACTCCACGATCACGAGCTTGCGTGCCTGGGACATCCGGTCCTGCCTGCTTCCTGCGGGGTCTGGGGGTTGAGCGCCGAGTGGCGTTGGAGAGTTCACGGTACGCCAGGCGCGACGGATCGCACCCTATCCGGCCGAGATCCGGTTGCCCGGCGGTTTCACATGACCGTGGTGATTTTCACCTACGGCATGACGACCGCGGAGCCTCACACCAGGCACACGGTCTCTCCAGGCCGGTCCTCTACGGTGGCTCCATGACGGACCGTACCCTTCCGCCGCCGGGCGGACCGCACCCGGCGCCCGCCGTCGCCAGCGGGCACCCGATGCCGGCGCGCGGGCCGAGGCTGCGGCCCCGGACCGGACCGCTCGTGACGGCCGCGGTGGTCGCCGTCCTGGCCGCCTGGGGCCTGTGGGCCACCTGGGACACCTTCGTCGTCTCGGGGCGGGGCCAGTACGCCGACCAGCTCGCGCTGGAGGGTGCGGCACGCGGCCAGGGTGTGCTCTGGGAGCTCGCCGAGCCGGTGCTCGGTGTGGTGTCCAACACGTTCGTGGGACTCGGCCTGGCCGCCGCCGTCGTGCTCGCGCTGGTGCGCGGGCGCTGGTGGCTCGCGGCGCAGGTCGCCGTCCTGGTGGCCGGCTCGAACCTCACCACGCAGGTGCTCAAGCACGTGGTGCTCGACCGTCCGGCCCTGCTCGACGTCGCCCGCGCCGACGTGAACACGCTGCCGAGCGGGCACACGACCGTCGCCGCGTCGGTCGCGGCGGGCCTCCTGATCGCGGTGCCCCGGCGCTGGCGCCCGCTCGTCGCGGTGGCCGGCGCCGCCTACACGGGGGCCACGGGGGTGTCGACGCTCGTCGGGCAGTGGCACCGGCCGTCCGACGTCGTCGCCGCCGTCCTCGTGGTGCTCGCCTGGGGCGCCGGGGTCTGCGCCCTGAGCTCGTCCTCCTCGCTCGACGAGCCGCGCACCGGCACGGGGGCCGGGACGTCGGGCACCGCGGGGCTCCTGCTGCTCGGCGCGGCGGGGAGCGGCGTCCTCGCCGTCGGCGCGCTCGGGAGCGTGCGGGGCTACGGCTGGGGGCTGCCGCTGGGCGGCGACCTCACGGCCTACATGGGCGGCATGCTCGGGGTGACGGCGGTCACCCTGGCCTCGTTCGCGGCCCTCCTGCTGGTGCGCCAGTCCACGGCCCGGCCCTGACGTGCCGGGTGCGCGGGTCGGGACGACCCGCACACCCGGCACGTCATCCGGTCACGGGTTGGTCGACCAGCCACCCGTGTACGAGCCCGAGCCCGAGTACGCGTCCACGACCCAGCGGTAGGTCCCGGACGTGCCCGAGTAGGTCACGGTCTCGTCGGGCGACGCCGTGATGCCCTGCGCCACGGTGACCCACGAGCCGCTGCTGGACTTCTGCAGGTAGAGGTCGAAGTCCGTGCCGCTCGGGCCGTCGAGGCAGCCCGTGATGGTGCCGCTCAGCGCGGAGAACCCGGTGGTGCCCGGCTCCGCCGCCTGCCCGCCCGAGCTCAGCGAGCCGCTGAACGCCGACTCGTAGCCCGTGCAGCCGGCGGGCGGGGTGGTCCCGCCGCCGCCCGTGACCAGCGAGACGCCCGCGGCGCTGAGCGCCTCGTTCACCGGCTGGAAGTACGTGGTGCCACCGGAGGAGCAGTTGCCGCTGCCGCCGGAGGTCATGCCCTGGGCCTGCGTACCGGCCAGGAGCGAGCCGCCGGAGTCGCCCGGCTCGGCGCAGACGTTGGTGCGGATGAGGCCGGTCACGGTGCCCTCGGCGTAGGTGACCGAGGCGTTCAGGGCCTGGATGGTGCCACAGTGCCAGCCCGTGGTGGAGCCGGACCGGCAGACCGTGGCGCCGACGGCGGCCGCCGTCGAGCCCGCGACGTTGACGGTGCCGCCGCTGTAGTTGTTCACGGCGCCGACCGGGGTGTCGTCGCTGCCCGTGCTGACGTAGGCGTAGTCGTTGCCGGGGAACGAGGACACCTGGAAGGTACCGCTCGGCTGGCTGGTCGTGGCGCCGCGCGAGCCGCAGTGGCCCGCGGTGACGAAGCCTCCGGTGGCCGAGAAGCCGACCGAGCAGCGGGCGCCGCCGATGTAGTAGGCGTTGCCGCCGATCACGTTGATGAACGTGCGGGGCATCTCGGTCACCTCGACCACGGAGACGGCGCTCGCGGGGACGCCCGCGGCGCGCACGGCGGCGGAGACGGCACCCGTCGCGCCCTCGGCGACCTCCAGGACCACCGAGTTCGACTCGACGTCCACGTAGGCGCCCGCGACCTTCGCCTCCGGCGCGGCCCGGAAGGCCTGCGTGGCGAGCCGGTCGAGGCGGTCCAGGGACCGGCCGACGGTGACGGCGGTGGCACCGGCGGCACGGACCTCGGCGGCCCCGGCCTTGTCGGTCACGGCGACGAACAGCTCGTCGCCCTCGACCCATGCGCCCGCGTACCCCGAGTCGAGGGACTTCGCGATGGCGTGCTGCGTGGCGGACAGCGCCTCGTCGGTCCGGAGGCGGTCCACCGCCTCCGCCGTGCTGAGGCCGAGGTCGCGCTCCATGGCGGCGACCATGCCCGGCGCGTAGCCGGACGTCTCGGACTGGTCGGTTCCGGCCGCGGTGCCGGTGGTGGCGGCGGTGATGCTGGCGGCGAGGAGGGTCGCGGCGGCGGTGGCTACCGTGACGGCTCTGAAGGATGTGCGTCTCATGTCCAGCGACTCCTTGTCGTCGGGGCAATGGATTCACCCAGTGCCGGACAGCGTAGGGTCGCTTTCAGGTAACTCCCAGATACCGTTTAGGCCATATCGGGGGAATATGCGGACATGCCGAGATGCGGGTAGGGGAAGCCCCTACCCGCACCTCGACGGGCCGGTCAGTTGGTCAGCAGGTCCACCCCGGCGGCGCTCAGCACCTCACCGACGGGCTGGAAGAAGGTCTGGCCGCCGGAGGAGCAGTTGCCGCTGCCCCCGGAGGTCATGCCCTGGGCCTGCGAACCGGCGAGCAGCGAGCCGCCCGAGTCGCCCGGCTCCGCGCAGACGTCGGTCTGGATGAGGCCCGTGACGGTGCCCTCGGCGTAGTTCACCGTGGCGTTGAGCGCCTCGATGGTGCCGCAGTGCCAGCCGGTCGTGGAACCGGAGCGGCAGACGGACGCACCGACCGCGGCGGGCGTGGAGCCCTCGACGGCGACCGTGCCGCCGTTCCAGTCGTCCACCACGCCGACCGGGGTGTCCGAGTCGACCGAGACGTAGCTGTAGTCGCTGCCCGGGAACTCCGAGACCTCGAACGTGCCGGACGGCTCGCTGGCCGTCGAGCCCACCGAACCGCAGTGGCCGGCCGAGACGAACCCGCCGGTGACCGCGAAGCCGACCGAGCAGCGCGCGCTGCCGTCGATGAAGTACGCCTCGCCGCCGATCACGTCGGCGAAGGTCCGCGGACGCTCCGTGGCCTCGGTGAGCGACACGGCCGACGCCGGGACACCGGCCTCGGCGACGGCGGCCGCGACGTCCGCGGTGGCACCCTCGACCACGTCCACGACGATCTCGTTGGTCTCCACGTCCACGTGGTACGAGGTCACGTCGGAGGAGGACAGCGCGCCGTCCAGGTCCGCCGTCCAGGCGTCCAGCGCCGTCAGCGAGTTGTCGACGGTGACGGGGGTGGCCCCGGCCGCACGGACGGTGGCCGCCTCGGCGGCGTCGGTCACGGCCACGTGCAGCGCGTCCGCACCCTCGACCCAGGCGCCGCCGTACGAAGCACCGAGCGACTTCTCCAGGCTGTGCTGCGTGTCGGCCAGGGCCTCCTGGACCGCGAGCCGGTCCACGGCCTCGGCGGCGCTCAGGCCCAGGTCGCGCTCCATCGCGGCGACCAGGCCCGGCGCGTAGCCCGCGGCGGACCCCGCATCGGTGGAACCGGCGGCGGCGACGGCGTTGATGGTGCCGGCAAAGAGGCCCACGGTGGCGGTTGCCACGGCGACGCCCCGGAGGGAAGTGCGTCTCATCTCCAGCGACTCCTCGGGTCGAAGAGGGTGAAGTTCCACCCGCAGGTGATTTTTCACCCGCCCGCTCACCGTAGGAGGAGTTGGACGTCACGCCCAGATCACACTCAGGTCATACATATTTCCTATGGAGGGCAAACCACGTACGGGGTCAGCTCAGCCGTGTCGTGAATCGGCCGACCCTGCGGTGCCACCTTCGCCTCAGCCGAGCATCCCGTACATCGCCAGCCACTGCTCGTACTGCGGGCTGCGGCGCACGGCGTCGCGGTGGGCGCGGTGCGCGGCGCCCTCGACCGCCTCCACGTCCACGCGCAGGTCCGCGTCGTGCCGCCAGCCGAGGTAGTGGGTACGGCGCAGGGGCGCGCCCGCCAGCGGCACCGTCACGACCCCCGGCGGGTCGAGCTGGCCGGGCTCCACGAGCGCCACCGCACGGCCCGCCCGCACCTGGTCCACGGCGGTGGTCCACTCGGCCTCGCCCATGCCGCGGGGCGTGAACCCGGCGCGCACGCACGCCGACACGAAGCACTCCTCCAGGCAGCCGTGCGACGGCACGCAGAGCCACTGCTCCTCGGCCAGCTCGGCGAGCGAGACCTCGGGCTTGCCCGCGTACGGGTGGTGCTCGTCGATGAGCACGAACATCGGGTCGGTGCAGACCCGGGTCCAGGCGACCTCCACGGCGGCCGGCGGCGAGACGTCGGAGCACATGCCGACCAGCCCGACGTCGATGGTGCCGCGCGCGAGCCGGGACGCCACGTCGTCCGCCAGGTGGGGCATGGCGGTGGTGACCTGGGCGCCCGGGATCGCGATGTGCAGCTGGTTGACGAACAGCCCGCCCAGCGACGTGCCGGTGATGCCCACCCGCACCGTCTCCCCGCGCGCGACGTCGCCGTTGACGAGCCGTTCGGCGTCGTCCGCGAGGGCAGCCATGGCCGGCAGGAGCACCCGGGCGTGCCGGAGGATCAGCTCCCCGAGCTCGGTCGGGCGGGCACCGAACCGGTCGCGGACGAACACGGTGCCGCCCAACGACCGGTCGATGCGGTTGAGCTGCGCGGTCAACGCCGGCTGCGCGATGCCGAGAGCAGCGGCCGCCTTCGTGACGCTGCCCGACTCGGCAACAGCGACAACCATCCTCAAGTGCCGCATGTCGAGTTCCACACGTTGGAAAATAACTGTCATGTCCGCAGTTGTCTCGGTTTCGGCCAAGATTTATCGGCGGACACGCCTGACCGTTACGTCCCGGAAACGAGCGTCCCACCGCGGATCGGCCGGGTACGAGGGTTCCGACGACGGGCCGTCATCCCGCCAGGAAACCGTCCCGGACCAGGTCACGGACGGCCGGGAGCAGCTCTCCGGCCAGGGCGTCCGCGGGCACCTCGAACAGCGCCGCGAGCGCGCCGACGATCTGCCCCACCGTGAGCTCGCCGTCGCACGCGCCCACCAGTGCCGCCAACGGGCTCGACGCCTGGACGCCACGGCCCAGGCCGTCACCCTGCCGCAGGATCACGACGTTCGGGTCCGCCGCACCGGGGGTCAGGTACCGCTCCTCAGTGACGTCGGCGGCGGTGACCAGGCGGGCCGCGGCGAGCGTGGCGTCGTCGCGGGCCGCGAGCCAGTCGTGCCCCGCGAGGCTGCGCGCGATGTGCGCACCGAGCGGCTGGCGCACGGAGCCCGTGTGCTCCTCCAGGCGGCGCAGCGTGGGGCGCCCCGACTCCGGGCGCCGCAGGGTCACGATCCCGAAGCCCACCGCCTCGACGTCGCGGGTCGCGAAGTCGTCGAGCCACGCGCCGTACGCCGCCGCCCAGGCGTCCGGCTCGCGGTCGGGGGTGGTGCCGCCGTCGCGGATCCAGGTCTCGGCGTACTCGGCGGGGTCGAGCACCTCGCGCTGGATGATCCAGCCGTCCAGCCCCGCCTGGTCCAGCCAGGCGCCGACCCGCTCGGCCCAGGGCTCACCCCGCCGGTGCTCCCAGTTGCCGAGGAGCTGGGCCACGCCGCCCGGCGCCAGCACCCCGCCCACGCCGAGGACCAGGTCGCGGACCAGGTCGTCGCCCGCCCGGCCGCCGTCGCGGTACTCGTAGTCGCCCAGCGCGTCGGCGACGGCCCGTCCGGCGGCCCCCGCGTGCGGCGTGATGACGAACGGCGGGTTGGAGACCACGAGGTCGAACCGCTCCCCGGCCACCGGCTCCAGCATCGACCCCTGCCGCAGCTCGACGTCCACCCCGGACGGTGCGTTGAGGGCCACGTTCAGCCCCGCGAAGGCGAGCGCGCGCCGCGAGATGTCGGTGGCGACGACCCGCCGGGCGTGCCGGGCGGCATGCAGCGCCTGGATGCCGCACCCGGTGCCGAGGTCGAGCACCCGTCCGGTCGGCTCGCGCACGGTGACCTGCGCGAGCGTGAGCGACGCCCCGCCAGCGCCGAGCACGTGGTCGGTGGCGAGGCGGCCGCCCGTGGCCAGCTCGCCCAGGTCGGAGGCCAGCCACCAGCGGGCGTCGCCGACGGCGTCGACGGAGGAGTACGGACGCAGGTCCGCGACGGCGCGCACCTCGTCGTCATCCCCCGCGCCGCTGGTCGCGACCAGGCCGAGGCGCTCGGCGCCCGCCGTGCCGGTCGCGGGCAGCGCGCGGTCGAGCGCGGCGCGCGGCACGGGCAGGCCGAGGAGGAAGAGGGCGGCCAGGGTGGCACGCGGGTCGTGGTCGGACGGCGCGACGCCGGCGACCGCCCCGGCGACGGCGCGCCGGGCCGGCAACGGCTGCTCGCGGTGCAGTGCCGCGGCGGCGAGCGGTCCGAGGAGGTCCTCGACGCCGTCGACGTCGTAGGAGCTGGAACCCAGGTCGGCGCGGAGCGAGGCGACGAGGGCGGGGTCGGTCGAGGGAGGCTGCACGGGCCCATCCTGCCCGTACCCGCCGGTGCGGGTCGCGTCAGCCCTGGCAGTTGGACGCCACGTACTCCTGCACGCGCTGGGACGCGGCCACCATGGCCTGGGTGTCCAGCTCCTCCTGCGCGCCGCCGACGGCGGAGGTGACCGCCGGGCCGTCGTCGGCCTTCACCTTCTCGATGTTGTTCGCGACGGTCGAGTAGTACGTGAACGCCACGGCCCAGTCCTCGGCGATGGCCTCGGGCGGCGTCACGCCCTCCAGGGCGTTGCGGGCGTTGATGAATCCCTTGCGCAGGGTCTCGGGCTGGTCCTCCACCATCGCCGACTGCGCGTTGGCGGCCTGCGTCCACGCCATCTGGGTCTGGGCGCAGGACGCGGCGTCCGCGGCCGAGAGCGGGCCGCCGCCCGAGGACAGGCTCGTCACCCAGCCCGTGCCCAGACCCAGCAGGGCCGCGACGACACCCGCCGACACGAGCACCGTGGGCCGGTCCAGGAACGGGGGCAGACCACGACGCAGGGTCCTCTTGATGCGCTTCTGCTGCGCGGTGTCGAGACGGCCGCGGGGGCGCGTGGTCCCGGCGCCGGGCTTCGGGGTGGTCCGGCCGGCGGGGGCGTCCGCCGGGTCGGGCAGCACGTCCGGGCTCGCCGGGTCGACGTCCTCGGCCGGTGCGGGCGGCGGTACGTCGTCGACGTCGGCGACCGGCCCGACGTTCAGCGGGAAGCCGCCGGCGGGGGTGGGAGCGGCGTCGGCGTCGCTCTTGGGAGCGCCCTTGGCGCCGGAACGGGCGCCCTTGCCCTTGCTCCGGCCCCGGGCCTTGCCGCCCTTGCCGCCGGAGCTCTTGCCGCGGCCGCGCGCGACCGGCGGTTCCGTGACCGCGACGGGGCCCCAGGGGTTCGCGTCGGCCTCCCCCTCCGGGTCCGCGACGGCCGGTGCGGGGACGGGACCCCAGGGCGAGCCGCCGTCGTCGCCGGTCGCAGGCGCCTCGGTGGCCGTGACGGACGCGCTGCCCCACGGGCTGGGGGCGGGCTCCTTCGCCGCGAGGCCCTCGGCCCACTCCAGGGCGCTGGCGCCGGGTGCGGGATCGCCGGACGCGAGGCTCTCTGCCCAGGTGAGCGCGTTGGACGCAGGAGGCCCGCCGGCGCGGGACGCAGCACGACCACCCCGTGAGCCCTTGCGCCGTGTCGCACTCATAGCCGCGAACTTTACCCGCAACCTCTGGGAGGACAGGAAGGGCAATCGTGTGATACGTGGCGAAGGGTGGGTGAAGTTGCTACCGGTTCAGGTAGGTGATGCTCGACCAGAACACCACGAGCACCATGACGACGATGCCGATGGCGAGCGTGAGCAGACCCCAGTTGCGCGCACGCCGAGACGCTTTGCGTGCTTTGTCGTGTTGTTGCGCCTTCCAGAGGGCATTGACGCGCATCGCGCTGAAGAGCGCGACCAGTCCCGTGGGAAAGAAGCAGAAGATCGTCACCAGCACCGAGAACAGGAGGTACGTCCGCGGCGGGTACTGGAGCTGCGCCGGGTAGGTGTGGACGTTGACGTGCACGGGCGCACGCGACCCACCCGGTACCGTGGGCGGTACTGCGGAGCTGCTCATGGACGTCCCCCTCACCGATGTAAAGGGAGAACTTAGTCCAATTTCGGCGATTTGTTGAATGCCCAGGTCAGCCCGGGATCTTGCGCAGCACCTCACGATAGAAATGCACGCCGCGACCCAGGGAATCCACGCTCAGGCGCTCGCCCGCACCGTGCACCGACTGCCGCTGCTCCGCGGTCAGCACGAACGGGCTGAACCGGTAGACGTGGTCGCTGATCGGGGTGAAGGTCCGCGCGTCGGACGAGGTGAGCTGCACGTAGGGCACCACGAGCGCGTCCGGGTAAGCGGCGCCGACCGCCTCGCCCAGCAGCGCGAACTGCTGACCGTCGGACGGCGACACCTCGCTCGGCTCGCTGCTCGCCACGACCTCGATCTCGACCTGCTTGTCCCGGACCACCCGGCGCAGCCGCGCCACGGTCCGCTCCACCGTGTCACCGAGCGCGACCCGCACGTCGAGTCGCGCACGGGCCGACGACGCCGCGACGGTCGGTCCCACGCTGCCCTCGAGCTCGGTGACCGCCACCGTCGTGCGCACCGTGGCCGACGCCTCGGGTCCGCCCCGCGCGATCATCCGCGCAGCGACCGTGCGCAGCGGCCCGGAGGCGAGCCGGGTGGCCGTCCGCAGCAGCAGGCCGCGGAAACCCTTGGCGCCGGGCGAGACCCGCTCCAGCATGGTGACCGTGGGCGCACCGACGCGGGCGGCGAACCGGTGCCGGCTCACGCGCGCCGCGGCGCGGGCGAGCCGCCCGGTCGCGGTCTGCCGGCCCGGGGTCGCGGCGTGGCCGCCGACGTCGGTCGTGTACAGGTTCACGCCGACCAGACCCTTCTCGGCGACACCGACCATCGCCACCTGGCGGTCGACGCCCGGGACGGCGTCGGTCACGACCCCGCCGCCCCCGTCGAGCACGAGCCACGGGCGCACGCCCAGCTCGTACAGCCGTCGGACGGCGCGCTCCGCGGACTGCCCGTCGCTCTCCTGGTCCGCGCCGAAGAAGAGCCAGACGTCCCGCTCGGGCACGAAGCCGTCGCCGAGCAGCGTCTCCACGGCGTCGAGCACCGCGACCAGGCTGCCCTTGTCGTCGAGCGTGCCGCGGCCGTGCACGACGCCGTCCCGGATCTCGCCCGAGAACGGGTTGGTCGCCCAGTCGACGCTCTGCACCGGCGCCACGTCCTGGTGCGCCATGAGGACCACCGGGAAGGGGTGCAGCACGTCCTCGCGGCCCTTGCCGGGCCACCGGAACAGCAGGCCGTGCTCGCCCACCGGCTCGCTCTGCAGGGCGTGCACGCGGGGGTAGAACGTCGCCAGCGCGGCCCGGTGCCGCGCGAAGGCCTCGTGGTCGACGTCGTCCGGGTCCTCCGCCGACACCGTGGGGATCTGGACGAGCGAGGACAGGTGCGCGGCGGCGATGTGGCCTGCCGCGGTGTGGCCGTCGCCGTACGGCTCGGAGGACGTGAACGACGACCGGCCCGACCGGACGGGGAGCTCGGCGTCGGGCGCGGCCGGCTGCTCGGGCACCGTCTCCCGCTCCGGGGCGCGCTGCGCGGACCGGGTGCGGTCCGGCGTGCTCTCCCGGCCTGGCTCGGCCGGCGGTACGTCGGAGGGTGCGGGCCGCCGGGCCGCGGCCTTCGCGATCATCGCGGCCGTGACCTGAGGTATGGCCTCGGTCGGGTCGGTGTCGGCACTCACGGGACCTTCTCCTGCTCCGAGTCTGCCCTGAGGGGGCTCCTGCGTCGGCGTCCGCACCCTGCGTCCGCAGGGCGCTCGATAGCACAACACCGCAGACGATAGCGGTCGCAACGGGTTTTCCACATACCCCGGGTGAGGTGTATGCGTGTCCCATTTTGCCGGATACGGCCGCACTTCGCCCGACGGCGGTCGCATATTCCGTTGACCGGTCGCGAGCACGGACGTCCACTGGGCCACATGACAACGGAGCGCTGGAGCCAGGCCACCGTCTACCCCGACATGTGGGCGGACCCGGACGACGACCCGCGAGAGGCGCTGGCCAAGCCGGTGGGTGAGAAGGAGACCCTCTGGAACTACCTCAAGCACTACCGGATCACGCTGGAGATGAAGTGCGAGGGGCTCGACGCCGAGCAGATGGCCCGCCGGTCGGTGCCGCCGTCGACCCTCTCCCTGCTGGGGCTGGTGCGGCACCTGGCCAAGGTCGAGCGCGGGTGGTTCCAGGAGGTGCTGGCGGGTGGCGGCGAGGACCTGCCCCCGCTCTACCACGACCCGGCGCGGCCGGACGTCGACGTGGACTTCGAGGACGCGGTGGCCGATCCGGCCGTCGTGGCCCAGGCGTGGGAGGACTGGCGGCGCGAGGTGCGCGACGCCGACGCCTGGCTGGAGACGCTGCCCGAGGACGACCTGGGCCGGCTGGTGCCCCGGCGCGGGGACGAGATCCCGGTCCGCGACATCCTGGTGCACATGGTCGAGGAGTACGCACGGCACGTGGGGCACGCGGACCTGCTCCGCGAGTGCATCGACGGCCGGGTGGGCCAGTAGAGCCCCCAGTAGAGCCCCCAGTAGAGCCCGCAGACGGCGCACGAGTTCGGCCACATGCTGGCCCGCGACTGATGCGTTCGGTCGGTCGCACCGAGATCGGTCCATCGATGGACCGATCTCGGTGCAACCGACCGAACGCCGGCCAGGCCGTCGGGCAACCTACCGAACTGGTGGTGACCTAGACCGTGGCCGAGGCCCGGTCCTGCTCCGACTCCTGGGCCGCGTCCGTACGGCCCGCGCGCACGCGGGACCAGATCACGGCGCCGAAGGCCACGGCGGCGGCCACCAGCGCGATGCCGATCCGGAGCGCGTGGTTGGCGTCCTCGGGCACGCTGATCGCCACGACCGCCGGGGCGATCAGCAGCGCCACCAGGTTCATCACCTTGATGAGCGGGTTGATGGCCGGGCCCGCGGTGTCCTTGAACGGGTCGCCCACGGTGTCACCGATGACGGTCGCGGCGTGTGCGTCGGAACCCTTGCCGCCGAACTTGCCGTCCTCGACGATCTTCTTCGCGTTGTCCCAGGCCCCGCCCGAGTTGGCCAGGAAGATCGCCATGAGCACGCCCGAGCCGATGGCCCCGGCCAGGAAGCCGGCCAGCGGCCCGACGCCGAGCCCGAAGCCCACCGCGATGGGCGCGAAGGCGGCCAGCAGACCCGGGGTGACCAGCTCGCGCAGCGAGTCGCGGGTGCAGATGTCCACGACCTTGCCGTACTCGGGGCGCTCGTCGAACGTCATGATGCCCGGGTGCTCGCGGAACTGGCGGCGCACCTCGAACACGATGGCGCCGGCCGCGCGCGTCACGGCGTCGATCGCGAGCCCGGAGAACAGGAACACGGTCGCGCCACCCAGGATCACGCCGACCAGGGTGACCGGCGAGATGATCTCGTAGCTGAGCATCGACGTCACCAGCCCGCCGCCGACGCTGCTGACCTGCGCCAGCGCGTGCGACACGGCGTCGGCGTACGAGCCGAACAGCGCGGTCGCGGCCAGCACGGCCGTGGCGATGGCGATGCCCTTGGTGATGGCCTTGGTGGTGTTGCCGACGGCGTCCAGGTCGGTGAGGATCTGCGCGCCCTCCTCGTCGACGTCGCCCGACATCTCGGCGATGCCCTGCGCGTTGTCGCTGACCGGCCCGAACGTGTCCATCGCGACGATGACGCCCACCGTGGTGAGCAGGCCGCAGCCGGCGAGGGCCACGAGGAACAGCGCGAGCGGCACCGAGCCGCCGGCCAGCAGGAACACGCCGCAGATCGCGGCGGCGATGATGCCGGCCGTGTACACGGCCGACTCGAAGCCCACGCCGATTCCGGAGAGCACCACGGTCGCCGCTCCGGTCCGCGAGGTCTCGGCCACGTGCAGCGTCGGCTTCTTGTCCGTGCCGGTGAAGTAGCCCGTCACCCACAGGATGACGCCCGCGAGCACCACCCCGATGAGCACGGCCAGCGCGGACACGACCCGCGGGTCGGCGGTCACCCCGGACAGGTCGGCGGTGCCGGGCACCTGGTCGAACGAGGACGGCAGGTACACGAAGGCCGCGATCCCGGCCAGCACGGCACCCACGACCGCAGAGATGTAGAAGCCGCGGTTGATCGCGGCGAGCCCGCTCTCGGACCCGCGCACCCGGGTGATGAACACGCCCAGCAGCGCGACGAACGCGCCGATCGCGGTGACGATCAGCGGGAACACAAGGCCCTCCTCGCCCATCGCGGCCTTGCCCAGGATGAGGGCGGCCACGAGGGTCACGGCGTAGGACTCGAAGAGGTCGGCCGCCATGCCGGCGCAGTCGCCGACGTTGTCGCCCACGTTGTCCGCGATGGTGGCCGCGTTGCGCGGGTCGTCCTCGGGGATGCCCTGCTCGACCTTGCCGACCAGGTCGGCGCCGACGTCGGCCGCCTTGGTGAAGATGCCGCCGCCGACGCGCATGAACATGGCGAGCAGCGCGGCGCCGAAGCCGAAGCCCTCCAGCACGGCGGGCGCGTCGACGTCGTACACGAGCACGACGAGCGCGGCGCCGAGCAGGCCCAGGCCCACCACGGACATGCCGACGACGCCGCCGGTGCGGAAGGCGATGCGGGCGCCCTCGGCCCGGCCGCCGGGCCGGGTCGCGGCCGAGGCGACGCGGACGTTGGCGCGCACCGCGAGCCACATGCCCAGGTAGCCGATCGCTGCGGAGAACCCGGCGCCGAACAGGAACGCGACGGAACGCCCGACCCGCACGCCCCCGTCCCCCGGCAGCAGGAAGAGCAGCGCGAACACGACCGCGGCGAACAGCACCAGGGTGCGCAGCTGCCGTCTCAGGTAGGCGGACGCGCCCTCCTGGACGGCCTGGCCGATGTCCTGCATCTTCGCGGTCCCATCAGGTGCGGCCAGCACCTGGCGGCGCAGCACGAAGGCGCACCCGAGGGCAGCGGCCGCGATGACGGCGATCACCGCCACCGTGGTGTAGCTCCCTGCGCCGAAAACAATGCCGTCTTCGAGCATCCGTCCTCCTCGACGAGCTCCGGAGGGTTCTCCCCCAGAAATGTGTGTACCCCCATGACCAGCACAAGGCTGATACGCCCCGCCGGCAACGTCGATGGCGGGAAGAAGCAGAGTCTACCCACATGTGACGGCAGTCACTATGTCGTCGAACGGTCGGTCCCGCACCTCGATCCGGTTGCATCCACCGGTTGTCCGGCGGGGCTCACCCGGGCTCGGTGCACCCCGTGAGCGCCCGGATCTCCTGGAGCAGACGCGCTGCGTCCGTGAGGTCCGGCAGCACGACGTCGGCGCCCGCCTCGGCGAGCCGGTCCGCCGGGGTGGTGCCCGAGGCCACGGCGATCACCCGCGCCCCGCCCTCGACCCCGGTGCGCACGTCCTCCAGGGAGTCGCCCACGACCACCGTCGTGGTGGCGTCGAAGCTCGTGGCGTACCGGTCGCGGGCGCGGCGCTGTGCGACCGCGACGAGAGCCGGCCGGTGCGCGTCGTCGGACGAGTACCCGCCCACCTCGGCGTCCACGTACCGGTCCATGCCGAAGACGCGGAGCTTGATCAGGGCGTTCGCCCGGAGGTTCCCGGTCACCACCGTCGCCACGAGGTCGGGCTCGGCGGCGACCGCCTTGAGGGCCTGCATCGCCCCCGGGAGCACGGTGCCGAGCCGGCGGACGTCCTCCGTGTGCGCCTCGAACCGGCGCGGCACGGCCTCCAGCATGCGGGGCAGGAGCTCGTCCGCCCGGGCCCCGCTCACGCCGTTGTCCTCCAGGAGGCCGCGGATCGCGAGCGGCATCGTGACGCCGGTGCCCTTGGCGGGGAGGCGTTCGGCGGGTCGTCCCACGACCTCGGCGAACGCCTCCCGGTAGGCCGTCCGATCCACCTCGCCCACGTAGACCAGCGTCCGGTCGATGTCCCAGAGCACGAGGGCCTTGGCCCCACCGGCCCGGGACGCACCGCGGGGGGTGGCCCGCACGGTCACGACGCGATTGCCGCGATCCGCTCGGTCAGCACGCGCGTCCCGGTACCCGACCGGCGGGTGGAGCCACCACGACGGAGGTCCGCCGACAGGTCCCGCAGGTGCTCGCGGAGACGGGCCGACTGCACCGTCTCCGCGATGGCGACGGCCTCCTCGCCCACGGCGCAGGCCGCGTCGAGGTCGCCGGCCCGGGCGTGCGCCTGGGCGGCACGGCTCAGGAACAGGCCGTGCGTGCGACGCTCGCCCGAGCGCTCCGCGTGGATCGCGTGGCCGAAGCTCTCGACCGCACGTGCCGTGTTGCCGAGGGCGAGGTGCGCCGACCCGGACTGGCCGTGGATCTCGCCCTCGTTCATCCAGTACAGCCAGTGCGGGTCGTCCTCGCCGCGGCCGCGGGCGCACAGCTCGGACGCCTCACCGAGGGCCCGGCGCGCCGCCTCGCCCTCGCCGGCGGCGGCGTGGCCGCGCGCCTGCCGGGTGAGCAGCGTCGCCGCCAGGTGGGGCGCGTCGAGCCGGGCGATCCGGCGCCGGCCCGCCTCGGCGGCGCGCACGGCGTCCCGCGGGTCGCCGCTGGAGTAGCCGTGGATCGCGAGGTACGACAGTGCCCCCGCGCCGAGCCGGTCGTCGGCCGCGGCGTGCGCCGCACGCAGGCCGGCGAGCATGTAGGCACGCGCCGCGTCCGGCCGCCCCGCGTCGAACGCGAACCAGCCCGCCTGGGTGGCGGTGTCGGCGGCGACGGCGGCGAGCTTGCGGCCCGTCACCTCGTCGTACGTGCTGCGCTCCAGCACCCGGACCACCAGGGCGAGATGAGCGCGGGCCAGGTCGGCCACCGCCCCGCTGCCCGAGCCCTTGTCCATGACCCGCAGCTCGTCGAGCGTGCCCTGCAGGTGCCCGCACAGCTCGAGCGACACCCGGGTGCCGGCCGAGGCGCGGCGCAGCGGCTCGGCCTGCTCGGCGTCCCAGCGCTGGATCATCGAGTTGAGCGCGATGCCCGACGCCGGACGCGGCGTCTCGTTCGCCGCGACCTCGCTCGTCGCCGTGGCGGTCACGGGGCCGTTGGCGTCGGCCGCCGGGCGGTCCGCACCGGTGTCGGCGGTGTGGGCGAGACGGAGCGCGCTCAGCATCCGGTCCGCCGTCCACGGCAGGACGGGGTCGGGCGCCGTCGGCGTCACCGACACCGGCGGGGCGGTGACCGGCCCGGACGCGACGGCACGTGCGGGGGCGGCGTCGGGCGCCGGGCTGATGCCCGGCAGCGGCAGCCGCACCAGGTCCGGCGGCGTGCCCAGCCCCGTGAGGAACTGGACCACTCGCGAGACGTCGGTGAGTCGGCGGTCACCGCACTCCAGCATCGACAGGTAGGACTGGCTCAGCCCGGTCAGGGCCGCGACGTCCTCCTGGCGCAGCGGGACGAGCTGGCGCACCATCCGGCTGACCTGGCCGAAGTCCCAGTCGGCGAGGGCTGACCGGACGGCTTCGTCCTGCCAGACACGGGTGGGCACGCTGGGCAGCGAGACCACGGGAACGGACTCGGTGCGCCGGCACGCGGCGCAGCGAGCTTCGGAGTTGTAACGGCTGAGAACACAGCCGCAGCGGGCGCAGGTGCGAACGGTGGCACGAGGCAACGGGGGCTCCTGAGGGTCCGGCATTTCTCTTTTGCCGAGTTCTCGGCTCGGATGACCACAGTGGTATCACCCTCCCGAGGTCCATGCATCCGGACGGTACTAGGTATTTTCTTCCATGCTGATGCCCACCTTCGCTGGAGAGTTTTCGCAGGTCAGGCGGATTGTTTCTTGGACAAACGTCCAACTCATGTCCGTATTGCACCCAATGTATACCTGGACAGAACCAACGGAAACCAGCGAAAGCGCAGGTCGCTCCGATTAACCCGGTTCTCCCCCGATCCGGGAGGATTCGACGCCGTCACCGGGCGAGGACGGCCTCCATCGCCCGCGTGAGGTACCACGGATCGACCACCGCGGTGAGCTCACGCGCCGAGTGCATCGACAAAATTGGTACCCCGACGTCCACGGTTCGGATGCCCAGACGGGTCGCCGAGATCGGTCCGATCGTCGATCCGCACGGCACCGCGTTGTTGGAGACGAACTCCTGGGTGGGCACGCCGGCCGTCGCACAGGCGGCCGCCCACACCGCCGCGCCGTGCGCGTCCGTCGCGTAGCGCTGGCTGGCGTTGATCTTGAGGATCGGGCCACCCCCGGCCACCGGGTGGTTGGCGGGATCGTGCCGCTCGGCGTAGTTCGGGTGCACCGCGTGCCCGACGTCGGACGACACGTGCAGCGACGCCGCGAACGCCTGCGCCTGCTCCTGGGGCCCCGCCCCCAGCGCGGTCGAGACGCGGACCAGCACGTCCTGCAGGAACGGCCCCGCCGCCCCCGAGCGCGACGCGCTGCCGATCTCCTCGTGGTCGAAGGCCGCGAACATCTCGACGCCGGTCCCGGATGCCCCCGAGGCGGCCCGGGCCAGCAGCGCCGTGAGCCCCGCGTGCGTGGACAGCAGGTTGTCCAGGCGGGCCGACGCGAACAGCGCCTGACCGGCGCCGAAGGCTCGGGCCGGCTGCGTCTCGGCCAGCACCACGTCGTACCCGCCGACCGCCGCCGGGTCGATGCCGGCGTCGGCCGCGAGCGCCGCCAGCACGTCGGCGCTCTCCGTGTCCCCGAGGCCCCACACGGGCTGGGTGTGCCGCTGCCGGTCGAGCGTGAGGCCGTTGTCGTTGACGCCACGGTCCAGGTGGATCGCGAGCTGGGGGATGCGCAGCATCGGTCCGGTGCGGACCAGGTGCTCGGTGCCGTCGAGCGTGACGAGCCGGCCGGCGAGCTCCAGCTCGCGGTCGAGCCAGGAGTTCAGCAGCGGCCCGCCGTACACCTCGACGCCCACCTGCCACCAGCCGCCCGGCCCGTGGGTGGTCGGCTTCGGCTTGAGCTTGAAGCCGGTGGAGTCGGTGTGCGCGCCCAGGATGGTGAAGGGGGTGGTGGGACCCGCGGCGTCGGGCACGGTGAAGGCGATGACGGAACCGTCCCGCACCACCACGTAGCGCCCGCCCGGGGCCACGTCCCACGCGGCGTCCTCCGTGAGGCGGGTGAAGCCCGCCGCCTCGGCGCGCCGGGCCGCCTCGGCGGCCGCGTGGTACGACGACGGCGACGCCGTCACGAACGTGCCCAGGTCCTCGGTGTGGCGGCGGGCCTCCTCGGGAACCTGGGACGCGGACGGCGGGGCGGGGGTGGTGTTCTGGTCCGTCATGCCGCCCATTATGTGTCGCCGTGCCGGGCGTGCAGGTCGCCCCGGGTGACCTGGACGCCCGGCGCGGCTGGGGTCAGTCGCCGGCCGGACCGGTGGTGTAGTACAGCCAGTCGCCGTCCGTGGTGATGCCGACCCGGGGACCGTGGTAGCCGTCCGCCCGCTGGGCGTCGGCCTGTCCCTGCGTGAGGACGCCGGCGGTCACCAGCTCCGCCCAGGCCTCGTCCGAGTCCCGGAACTCGTCGGTGACGACCCGTGGCCAGACAACGACCGCGTCCGGGGCGCCCCCCTCGGGGAACGCAGGTGTGGTGTTGCTCACCAGGGCGGCCAGCCGGAGGTAGCGGCCAGGGTCGGACTCCGGCAGCGCGAACGTCTCCTCCGGGGTCTGGGTACCGGACATCAGCTCCACCCCGTGCTGCTTCGCCAACGCGACCAACGCCTCGGAGTTGCAGACCTGGGCGAGCACCATGATGTTCCCGGCGGTCGCCGAGGTGCTCTGGGTCAGGTCGTCGAGCCCGGCCGCGTAGTCCGGCTCGAAGCCGGTCGCCGAGCACTCGGGCAGGCCGTCCCCGTCGGCGGGCGTCTCCGGTTCGAGCGAGATCCACAGCCGGGCGACGTCGTCGGACACGTTCGGCACCCGGATGTCGATGGTCTCCCCGCTCCGGTGCTCGGACAGCACCCCGACCGCCGACCCGGCCTCGTCCCCGTCGCAGGTGATCGAGGTGGCCTCGAGCACCTCCCCGGTGGAGGGCAGGATCAGCTCGGCCCGGACGACCGTCTCGGGATCCGCGCCGGCGCACCGGCCGATGACCCGCATCGGGGTGTCCGACGAGAAGTCACGCTGCGTCATGTCGGCGGTGAACCAGTCGGTGCTGCGGTCCAGCTCGAACCGCGAGACCTGTCCCTGCGCAGGTTCCGGGAACTCGACCGCCGACCCGCCCGGGTGCGGTTCGCCCGGGCTGTGCGCACCGGCCGCGTCGAGACGGACCGGTACCGGGTCGCTCACCACGGTGGCCCGGCTGCCGGAGGCGACCTGCGGGAACGCGACCACCCGCACCTCGTAGTCGCCGTGGGGCAGGGGTGTCTCGTGCTGGAGGTCTCCGCCGTACGAGCCCGGCACGCACGTGGTCATCGAGCTGCCCCGGGCCGTGATGGCGTCCCGACCCGTACCGACCAGCGGATCCGCCTGTCCGTCCCATCCCTCGAAGACGTTCGGCCCGAGGTCCAGCACCACACCGTCCTTGCTCCACACCAGCACGGGCGGGGTGTCGAGCGAACCCTCCCCCTGCTCGTACGTGGTCGCCATGCCCCAGACGCGCGACGAGTCGCCCCGCAGCTCCGCCGAGTGCGCGTAGATGTCACCGGCCGGGGCCACGGACCACCCGGGCGCCGTGCTCTCCAGGTCTGCCACCGGCATGCCGCACGTCAGGTCGCTCCAGCCGAGCCACGGCGGCTGGTAACCCTCCTGCACCTCGAAGTCCGGCGTGGCCGGCAGCAGCTCCGCCGCGTCCGGCGGCGCGAGCTGCGCCGCCCCCAGCACCAGGGCGCCCGCCAGGGCGAGGGCTCCGCCGCCCAGGCCGCCGAGCTTCGCCGTCCGACGCCGCCGCACCCGGCTGCTCATCGCGGGCACCGCGGCCGCCGGCCCGGTCGGTGACGCGGGGTCCACCCCGCCGGCCAGCGCGCCGAGCGTCCGCGTCAGCAGGTCCGTGCCCTCAGGGTCCACCCAGCCGTGGTCGGGCCCGTCGTCGTACCGGTTCATCGTCCTGTCCTCTCCGCCGGGAGCACTCCGGCCGGTTCCAGCACGTCCCGCAGGACGTTCAGCGCGTCATGGAGGTGGCGCTTGACGGTGCCCGGGGCGTTCCCCAGCCGTTCCGCCACCTGGTCGATGGACATGTCCTCGAAGTAGCGCAGCACCACGCACGCACGCTGCCGCGGCGAGAGCCGGGCGAGCGCCTGCACGACGTCCGCCCGGGCGGTGATGCCCGAGTCCGGGAACCGCACGTGGTCGTCCACCGCGATCCGGGGCTCGATGTCGGCCCACCTCTTCCTGCGGCGCCAGCCGTCCAGGTAGAGGTTCAGCACCATGCGTCGCACGTACGCCTCCGCGTGGACCACCGGCCTGTCCCCGGTCTCGTCCAGCGGCACCGTGCGCATGCCCGGCGTGCTCCGGCCTCGGCGCCCGCCCGGCCGTACCAGGCGGGAGCAGTACCGCACCAGCGCCTCCTGCACCAGGTCCTCGGCCTGCCGGACGTCGCCGCACAGCGTGTAGGCGTACCCGACGAGCACACCGCCGCGCTGCATGGCGAGCGTCTCCAGCTCTTCGTGCCAGCCCATTGCCGGCTCCTTCCTGCCGTCTTGACCGTGTCGACGAACCAGGCCGCCGGGAGGTTGTGGGGTATCGGTCTCCAGGTGTCCGATGTTCTTGCCGCGGCCGGACGGTTCAGGATGGTGGCATGGCCGACGCTGTGGACAACCATGTGGACAACGGCGCCTACCCGCGGCGGTTCCGCTCCGCCGAGGCCCGCGGCAGGCGCATCGGCCGGCCGCTGCGCCTGCTCGGCCGCGTGCGCGGCGTGGACGAGGCGCTCCTGGACCGGATCGGCCGCGCGTTCTTCGAGCAGGACGACGCCGGCGCCGCGCTCGCCGCCGCGATGCGGCTCCCTCCAGGTGATCCGGACAGGGTGACTCGCGCACAGCTGACCGCTTCCCTGGCGCACCCGGACCTTGACGCGGTGGTCGGTCCGTTGCGTGGTGCCCGGATCGGTCCTGTGCACGGTGCCGGGAGCGAGATCGGTTCCTTGCACGATCCCCAGCGCGAGACCGGTCCCCTGCACGATCCCTGGCGCGAGTTCGGTCGGTTGCCTCGAGATCGGTCCATCGATGGACCGATCTCGAGACAACCGACCGAACTCGACGCGCGTGCGCAGCAGGTGACCGAATCCGGAGCCCAGGACACACCCCCGGCACACCCAGCACACCCAGCACACCCAGCAGACCAACGGCCGACGGCGCTGCAGAGCTTCCTCGCCGCGGTCACCACCGTGCCCGACTGGGTGGACTGGGAGCTCATGGACGAGGGCGCCGCCGTGCTGCGCCGGCTCGGGCAGAACGCCGCGGACGTGCTGCTGCAGCTCTCGCTCGTGGGCGGGTACCGGTTCGGCGGGCCGACGGACCTGTTGGTCGCGACCGGGGCCCTGACCGGCGACACCCTGCGCCGCCTCGCGGACACGCAGGAGTGGACGGTCGGTCTGTCGGAGCCCGGAGCGCTGCGGGTCGGCGGTCCGGCGTGGCGGGCCACCGTGCGGGTGCGGGTGATGCACGCGCTGGTCGGCGCGTCGTTCACGGGCGACAACGCATCGCCCGGACCGGCCGCTCGCCCCTGGGACACCGACCGCTGGGGGCTCCCGGTCAACCAAGCCGACCAGGCCGCGACGCTCGGGCTGTTCGACGGCACCGTCGTCCTCGGCTGCCGGGCGCTCGGGGTACCCGTCCCGCCGTCGGACAGCCGGGCCCTCATGCACCTGTGGAGGTGGGTGGGGCACCTGCTCGGCGTGCACCCCGACTTCCTGGTCGACGACGAGTGGGCGCGGCACCGCCTCAACCATCACGTGCTGCTCGCACAGGCCGGGGTGTCCGACGCCGGGCCGCTCCTCGCCCGGGCCCTCGTCGCCGCCCAGGCCGACCGCACCTACCCCGGTCCCGTCTGGTGGCAGCCGTGGCGGGCGGGGTACGAGCGGGAGCGGCTGCTGTCGATGCTCACGGCGTTCCTCGGGGTGCGCAGCATGCGCGAGCTCGGGCTGCCGCTGCGCCCGCCGTGGGCGCACGCGTACCTGCTGCCGCTCAACACGTGGCGGTACCGCGTGCGGGGGCGCGGCGCTCGCGGCCGCGCCCGGCTCGACCGGTGGGGGCGACGCCGCAGCGACCGGGTCCTGGCGAGCTACCAGACGTGCCGGACGCCCAGGTCACGTGGGTGACCTGGGCGTCCGGCACATGGTTGCGGGATCAGTCCGTGGAGGAGTAGTACCGCCACGTCCCGTTCTCGGCGATGCCGACGACCATGCCGGTGTAGCCGAACGTCTCGTCGGCACGCTGGGCGTCGGCCTGCTCCTGGGTGAGGATGCCGGCGTCCACGACCTCCTGCCACGCCTCGTCGGAGTCACGGAACTCCTGGGTGGCGACGCGCGGCCAGACGACCGTCTGGTTGGCCGGGTCCCCGCCCGCGACGGCGGGCCGGGTGCTGCCGAGCAGGGCGACCAGGCTCCGGTAGTGCTCCACACCTTCGGCCTCGGGCAGGGCGAACGTCTGCTCCGGGGTCTCGGTGCCGAACATGAGCTCGGTCCCCGAGTCCGCAGCGAGCGCGACCAGTGCCTCGGAGTCGCAGTCGAGCGCGGCGGTCACGATCGACGCCGCGGCCGCTGCCGCGCCCTCGGTCGGCGCGTTGCCGTCCGGGTAGAGCGGCGTCATGCCGGTCGCCGAGCACTCACCGGCCGGGCCGCCGGGCGTGGCCGACGCGAGGGTGAACGAGGCGCGGGCGACGCCGTCGGGC
The DNA here is from genome assembly GCF_044547525.1 of Promicromonospora sp. NPDC052451. Lineage (NCBI taxonomy): Bacteria > Bacillati > Actinomycetota > Actinomycetes > Micrococcales > Promicromonosporaceae > Promicromonospora > Promicromonospora sp. NPDC052451. The sequence continues at coordinate 646,378 of NZ_JBIUAP010000001.1, read as the reverse complement.
ACGCGCGGCAGCCGCAGGTCCACGACCTCCTCGCCGCCCGCCAGGACGCCGACCTCCGAGCCGGCCTCCAACCCGTCGCAGGTGACCTGCGTGGACGCCAGCACCTCACCGGTCGAGGGCAGCACGACCTCGACCGGGAGCAGGTCCTCCGGGTCGGAGCTCTCGCAGATGCCCTCGATCCGCATCGGGGTGTCGGACGAGTAGCCGCGCTGCGTCTGCCCCGCGCTGACCCACTCGGTGGACCGGTCGAGGTCGAAGCGCGTGATCTCGCCGTCGAGCTGGTCCACGGGAGCGGTCGCCGCGTCGCCGCCGCGATCACCGACCGGGCTGTGCGCGCCGTCGGCGTCGATGCGGACCGGCACCGGCTTGCTTACCACGGTGTCCCACCGGCCGGACCGCGTCTCCGGGAAGGCGACCACCCGTACCTCGTAGTTCCCCTCGGGCAGCGGGGTCTGGAAGCGGTCGCCCGTCTCCGTCTCCGTCGGCACGCAGGTGCTGTACGCAGCGGCCTGGGCCTCGATGGCGCCCCGCCCCGCGCCGAGCAGCGGCTCGGACTGCGGACCGGGCCCGTCGAAGACGTTCGGCCCCAGGTCCACGACCACGCCGTCCTGGCTCCATACCAGCACGGGCGTGACGTCGAGCGACCCCTGCCCCTCGCGTACCTTCGCCGCCATGCTCCACGACGTGGTCGGGTCGCCACCGAAGTCGGACGTGCGGCCGTAGACGTCACCGGCGGCCCGGGCGGACCAGCCGCGCGCCGACGAGCGCAGGTCGGCGTCGGACATCCCGCAGGTCAGATCGGTCCAGTCGAGCCAGGAGGGCTGGTAGCCGTCCAGGATCGGCACGTCGGTGGCGGCCGACGGCGCGGCGGCGTCCGCCTGGTCCGGTGCCGCGAGCTGGGCGGCACCGAACGCCAGCACGCTCGCCAGGGCGATCGCGCCACCGCTCATCCCTCCCAACCTCGCGGTCCGACGGCGGCGCGCTCGCCGACTCGTCGCCGTCACGGTCTGGGCGGTCCCGGCCTCGCCGAGGTGTTCGTCGTACTGATACATCGCAGGTCTCCGTTCGTCGTCGCCGTTCCTGCCTTCATCCCCCATGACGCTCCACCCGGCCCCGTCGTTGGGGTGCCGGCTGCTCGTTCTTCGACCGGTGCATGACAAACGCCCAGGTCACCGAGGTGACCTGGGCGTCTGGCACGGTGCCGGCGCGGAGTGCTACTCGTCGGCGGAGTAGTAGCTCCAGGTACCGTCCGGGTCGATGGCGATGGTCATGCCCGTGTAGCCGAACGTCTCGTCGGCGCGTTGCTCGTCGGCCTGCTCCTGGGTGGCCAGGCCGGCGGCCACGACCTCGTCCCAGGCCGCGTCGTCGTCGCGGAACTCGTCGCTCACGACACGCGGCCACCGCACGACGCCGGTCTCGGCGTCGACCGCGCCGGTCGTCCCGGCCAGCAGGGCGACCAGCGTCCGGTAGTGCTGCGTGTCGTCAGGCAGGGCGAAGGTCTGCTCCGCCGTCTCGGTGCCGAACATGAGCTCCGTGCCGTGCTGGTTCGCCAGCTCGACGAGCTGGTCGGAGTCGCACGCCAGCGCGGCGTCCACGATGGTCTGCGCAGTGGCCCCGACGGCCTGGCTCGGCGCGCTCGCCAGGTCGTACCGCAGGGTCATGCCGCTGGCGGAGCAGTCGCCCGCCGCCTCGCCGCCGGTTCCCGGGGCGAGGGTCGCCCAGAACCGCGCGACGCCGTCCGGCACGCTGGTGAGGCGGATGTCGAAGGACTCCTCACCTCCGCCGACGACGTCCTCCGACTCGAAGGTGGTGCCGTCGCAGGGCACCTCGCCGGACGCGAACGGCTCGGCGGCCGACGCCTGCGTGACCTCGTACCGGACCACGTCCGCCGGGTTCGTGCTCTCGCACTCGGCGGTGATCCGCGGTACACCGACGGTCACGTACCCGGTCCAGGTCATGTCCGCCGTGACCCAGTCCGTGCTGCGGTCGAGCACGAACCGCGACAGCTCGCCCTCGACGGGCTCCGGCGGCTCGATCGTCGCCGAGCCGCCGCGGGTCCCGGTCGCGGTGTGCGCACCGTCGGCGTCGAGACGGACGTCTACCGGCTCGCTCACCGCCGTCGCCCACTGGCCCGGGGTGACCTCGGGAAAGGCGAGGACCTGCACCTCGTAGTCACCCTCGGGCAGCGAGGTCTCGAAGAGGTCTCCCGCGGGGCCGTCCGAGGGCGCGCACGTCGTGTACGCGCCGCTCTCAGCCTGGACTGCGCCGTCGCCCGCGCCCAGCAGCGGCTCGGTCTGGACCGGGGCCCCGAAGACGTTCGTCCCGAGGTCCACCACCCGCCCGTCCTGGCTCCACACCAGCACCGGCGGCACGTCGAGCGATCCCTCGCCCGGCACCGTGGTCGCCGCCATGTGCCAGGTCGGCACCTCCTCGCCGCCCATGGCCGACGTCCGGGAGTAGATGTCCCCCGCGGACGCCACCGACCATCCCGCAGCCGTGGTCTCCAGATCGGTCACCGGCATGCCACATTCCAGTCCGGCCCCGATGTCCTCGATCCACGAGGGCTGGTACCCGTCCTCGATCACGCTCGTCGCGGCCGGCCCGCTCGGCGCGGGGTCCGGCGCCTGGGTCGGGTTCGCCGAACCGTCCGACGTCGCGACCCGGGTCGGGTCCCCCGGCAGCACCGGCTCCGACGTGTTCCACACGGGCGACTGCGTCACGCCGAACGCGAGCACCCCTGCCACCACCAGGCTGGCACCGGCGAGGCTGCCGACCTTGACGGCCCGGCGGCGTCGTACGCGGTCACGCACCACTCCGAACGAGACATGCAGGTCGTCCGCCTCCCCACCGGGCATCGCGTCGGCCGCCCCCCGGAGCGCGCCGCTCAGGAAGTCATTGTTCAGGTCGTCGTGGCTCATCGGGCGGCCCTCCCTTCGGCAGGTCGGAAGTCATCCGGGCGCAGGATCTCCTGCAGGTTCCTCGTCGCGTCGGACAGGTACCGCTTGACCGTGCCCTGGGCGGTGCCCAGCGCCTCGGCGATCTGCGGCACCGTCATGTCCTCGAAGTAGCGCAGCACCACGCAGGCGCGCTCGCGGGCCCCGAGCCGGGCGAGCGCGCTCATCACGTCGGCCTTCGCCGTGGCCGCCTGGTCCGCACCGCGGGTGCTGGGGTCGTCGGCCAGCAGGTGCTTGATCCCGGCCCAGCGCTGCCGCTTGCGGTAGCCGTCCAGGTAGATGGTGAGGATCGCGCGCCGCACGTACCCCTCCACGTTGGTGAACGGGGAGTCCAGGTCGTGCGCCCGGCTGCCGGCCGCCACGCCCACCGCGCCGCCGCGGCCGGGGCGGCGCAACCGCGAGTACACCTTCACCAGGGCGTCCTGGACCAGGTCCTCGGCGAGCGCGCGGTCGCCGGAGAGCATGTAGGCGTAGCGGACCAGGGCGCCGCCCCGGTTTCGCATGAGCTCATCGAGCTCGCCTTCCCATGCCGCCATACCCACCCCCCGCGTGCGTGTGTGCTGTCATCGTCTCCACACACCCCGTGACGCGCAGGTCGGGGATTTCGTTGGTCGACGACTTCGCCGACGACCACCCGATGCTCAGCCGTCGGCGCCGGAGAGCCGGTGCCGCGCGATATCCATCGCGATGAACCGCCGATCTTCGGCCGAACCGGGGTCGATCTCCATCAGTGCGTACACCTCGTAGCGCCCGCGAGGCATCCCCGCATCGGGATTCCGCAGGCATGTTGTGTCGGGTTGCCCGATCGGGACCTCGACGGTCGTTGCGCCCCTCTCATCCACGTGAAACGGCTCCACGGACCCGGACGCGACGTCAGGTGCAAGAGCCACGACCCGGCCGGCACTCAACCAGACGAGCGTGACCGGCGCCCGGGTCGCCTCCAGTGCGGGACCCACGCGCTTCGTGAACGCGACTGACGCATGGTCCCTCCCGGTCGAGATCGTGGCGAGCTCCGGGGCCCAGCCGGGGTATGTCGCACCGGGGATGTCCGAGGCCGGGCTTCCGCAGGCCAGGCTCGTACCGTGGAGCCACGGCGGCTGGTACCCATCGCGGATCTCGACCGTCGAGGGCTCCTCGCTCGGCATCTCGAGCGCGGGCACGTCGGCGGCGACGGGATCGCTGACCGCGTACCCCGCGATACCTGGCTCATCAGTCATCCACCACAGGACGGCGTACACGTCGTATGTGCCGCGCGGCCGCTGGTCCAGGTACTCCTCGTCGTACGACGCGCCATCGACGGTCCAGGTGCCGCACGCGGTCGCCGCGCCTGCCTCGGCCACGTCAGTCGTGGGCTCGTCCACGTCGGGGATCGTGTACTCGCTCTCGTTCCAGCCAGGACCGAGGTCGACCACCCGGCCGTCCTGCGCAAACACCAGCTGCGGCACCACGCCGGTCAGCTCCTGCCCCTCCCTGTCGGTCCGGGTGACCCGGACCGGCGCCGTCAGGTGCTTGCTGTCGGGCGCGACCTCGACCGGACCCGTCACGTCGAGGCGCACCGTGTCTGACGATGACGTCAGCGCCGTGACCTCCATACCGCAATAGAACGGCACCTGGTCGACTGGCCAGCCAACCGGCACCCGGCCGCCGACCGACGCCTCCACCCCGGAGGGGCTGGGCGTCGCAGGCGGCACCGGTTCCGACATGAGGCGTACAGGCCCCCACGCCATCGCGATCGCCAACAGCACAGCCGCCACGACCGCGCCACCGACCGCGGCGAGCTTCACCGTACGGCGCCTGCGGACGACACCGGACACCGTATCGACGCGCCGGACCAGGTCGGTGTCCATCTCGGCTGCCGTCATCTCGGCGAGCGACGCACGCAGCACCACCATCGCGTTCGAAAGGTGCCGCTTGATCGTGCCAGGGCTTGTTCCCAGTGTCTCCGCGATGTTCGGCACCGTCATGTCCTCGAAGAAGCGCAGCGCCACGACCTCGCGCTGGCGCGGTGAGAGATGGCGCATCGCAACGCCTACGTCGACCCGGGCTGTGGCCGCTCGATCGGCTCCAGGTGTCACGCGGTCGTCAGCGATCAGGTGCTCGATGCCCGCCCATCGCCCACGTCGGCGGTATCCGTCCAGATAGGTGGTCAGGATCGCCCGGCGCACGTAGCCCTCGGTGCTGTTCGCGGACTGATCGCTCAGGTCGATGCGGGTGCTGCCGTCGGCCGCCGTGTCCCGGGGCCGCCGCAGGCGCGAGAAGACTCGCACCAGCGCGTCCTGCACGAGGTCCTCGGCCTGCTCGCGGTCCCGCGTCAGCGAGTACGCGTAACCGACCAGCGCGCGGCCACGCCGCACCATGAGCTCCTCGAGCTCGCTCTCCCACAGCGCCATCAGTGACGCCCCCTCTCCGTCCTCATGCTTCCCGACGAGCGAGGAGGCGAAAACGATGATGCCTGCCGACCAGGAGTGCTACGGCCTCCCGGTCTGCCAGAGTGCGCTGATCGGCAGCGCCCGGAGCTTGGGGCCGAACGACAGGGTCTCGTCGCCGGTGTACAGGACGTACCCGGCCAGGAAGTGGTTCCGCCTGCGGTACCCGTCCAGGTAGATGGTCAGGATCGCGCTCCGCACGTACGCCTCGGCGCTGGTGGTCTCCGACCGTCCCAGATCCAGCGGCGCCTCATCCGGGCGCGGCGGACGGCGCAGCCGGGAGTACACCTTGACCAGCGCGTCCTGCACGAGGTCCTCGGCCTGCGACCTGTCCCGCGTCAGCGAGTACGCGTACCCCACGAGCGCGCCGCCGCGCTGCGTCACGAGCTCGGTGAGCTCGCCCTCCCACTGGACCATGGCGGTCTCCCCTCTTCTGCCGCCTGTAACGGACGGAGGGCAGGAAGCGTTGAGACAGTACGTGCGCGGGATCAGGCTCTGCGCCGGGCCGCCAGCAGGACGGTGGTGTGGTCCACGGTGAACCCGTCCTCCCCGGCCAGCTCGTTCTCCAGGGCGGACCGGGTGCCGTCCAGCACGGCGTGCCGCAGCGGCTCGGGCAGGCGGGCGAACCCGCCCGACGTCGGGACCTGGTCGAGCCAGTCCGCGACGGTGTACTGCCGCTGCCACGTGTACCGCCAGCGCTCCGGCACGGCGAAGCCGCCCGCCTCGTCCAGGCCGTCCTGCGCACGGTCGAGCATCGCCTCGTAGCCGTCGGCCGCCGAGCGGCCCGGGGCATACATCCCCGCGCCCGGCGTGCCGGCCAGGTCCCGCGAGTAGACGGCGTGCAGGGCCGAGCGGAGCGCCGACGGCAGGTCTGCGGCGTGCCAGAACACCGCCAGGACGCCGTCGTCGCGCAGCACCCGTGCCGCCTGCGCAGCCCCGGCGACCGGGTCCACCCAGTGCCAGGTCATACCGGACGCCACCACGTCGAACGAACGGTCCCCCGGGTCCCACCCCTCGAACCGGGCGACCTCGACGTCCAGCCCGCGCGCCCTGGCAACGGCCGCCATGCGTGCGTCCGCCTCCACGCCGAGCACGCGGGCGCCGGCGGCACGGAACGGGAGGGCCGAGAGACCGGTGCCGATCCCGACATCGAGCACGCGCGGCGGGGCGGCCACGGTCCCGGCGGAAGGCGTCGGCCCGGTGGCGGACCCAACCGCGGCCGGATCCGTGCCGGCCGCCGCGCCCAGCCGCGCGCCGTGGCCGGCCCGGTAGGCGAGCACCGCGTCCGCGACCGGCCGAGGCGTCGCCAGTCGAGCGCGGTCGTAGCGTTCGGCGTCGCCACCGAACCCCTCGGCGGCTCCTCGGTGCAGGTGAGACGTACGGAGGCCGTCCGGCTGCGGAGAAGTGGGCATGCGCCCACGCTAGTGGGCGAACGCCCACTCAGGCAACATTGCTGACGGACCCGACCGCCCACGGCCGGACCAGGAGGAGACGCCCGTGCCCACCGGAGTCGCGCTGCACGACCCGCGCGCCCAGCTCGTCGCGGCCGCCGAGCGCCTGCTCGCCACGAGCGGCGCAGCGGCCCTGACCAGCCGCGCCGTGACCGACGAGGCCGGCGTCGCCAAGGGTGTGCTGCACCGCCACTTCGCGGACTTCGACGACTTTCTCGCCGCGCTCGTGCGCGCCCGTATCCAGCAGGCCGACGGCGCCGGCGAGCACCTCGTCGCCACCGCAGGCTCCGGCACGGTGGTCGGCAACGTGTCCGCGTACCTGACCGTGACGCTCGACCCCGTCGCGCTCGCCGTGGTGGCACTCGTCACCGCGCGCGACGAGCTGCGCCGCCGGCTGCGCGAGACCACGCCCGAGGGGCTGCCGCTGCTCGTGGAGATCACCGCGGCGCTGGCGACCTATCTGACCGCCGAGCAGTCGTCCGGCCGCGTGGCGCCCGCCGCCGAACCTCGTTACCTCGCGATGACCGTAGTGGGCACGGGGCACCTGATGTTCGCCGGTGAGCTAGGCGCCCGGCCGGACGATGCCGCCGTCCGCGAGGTGGTCGAGTCAGTGCTGGTGGGCGTGCTCCGCTAGACGGCAGTCAGCGCCGGTGTTCGGCAGTTTGCCTCGAGATCGGCACAGGCCTGTGCCGATCTCGAGGCAAACTGCCGAATCCACGCTGCCGAATCCGCGCTGCCAGGGCGGCCGCTCAGGCCAGCTCGATGCGGTAGCCCCGCTTCACCACCGTGCGGATGAGGTCGCGGCGGCCCGCCGCCTCCCGCAGCCGCGCGATCGCGACCTCGGCGGCGTGCGTGTCCTGGGAGTCTCCCGGCAGGGCGGCCAGTACCTCCTCGCGCGAGACGACGTCGCCCTGCGCGGCCGCGAGCAGCCGGAGCACGGCCACGCCGGTCGGCGACAGGGGCAGCACCTGACCGTCGAGCACGGCGACGCGGGCACGGATCACCAGCGAGCCGGCGACGGTGCTCAGCGCGACGGACTCGATGTGCTCGTAGTGCCCCACCACGGCCCGCACGAGCGCGCCGAGCCGGCCGCGCTCGGGCTGCAGCGGCACGATCCCGCGGTGCTCCAGCGGCTTCGCCGTCACCGGCCCGACGGCGGCGGCGATCGTGCCGCCGTCGGTGAACCGGGCCCGCACCCGGTCCAGGATGCCCTCGTCCTCGACGGCGCTGATCCAGGCCTCGGCCCCGGGGGCGGAGGTGAAGACCACGGCGTCGATCTCGCCGTCGGCCACGGCGTGCGCCGAGTCGCGCACGACCGCGGGGTCGGGTGCGGGGCCCCACCGGTAGACGACCAGGCTCGCGACCTGCGCACCGGCCTTCTCGAACACCTCGTCCAGCCCGTCCGCACCGGCGCCGTGGTGCTGGATGGCGATGCGCAGGCCCTGCACGCCCTCGCTGAGCAGCACCTCCGCGACCTCGGCGGACGTCTCGGACTCGGCCACCCAGTCCGCCTGGAGCCCGGCGGCCTGGATGGCGCCGCGGGCCTTGGGCCCGCGCGCGACGATGCGGGTGTCCGCCAGCAGCGCAAGGAGCGGTTCGGCCAGGCCGTGCGCGTCGGCGGCCTCGATCCAGGCACGGAACCCGATCCCGGTGGTGACCACGACGACGTCGGGCGGCGCGGCCACGATGGCCCGCGTGGCCGCGATCAGCGTCTCGTCGTCGACGTGCGGGATCATGCTGAGCGCAGGGGCGTGGCGGATGGTGGCGCCGCGGCGCTCGAGAGCGGCCGCGAGCTCGCCGGCGCGTCGTTCGGCGGTGACGAGGACGGTGGCACCGGCCATGACCTGGCCCAGCGCCGGACGCGTCGCCCGGGCGTGCGCGGGCGCTGCGAGATCAGACACCGGCACCTGCCAGACGTCGCTCACTCGTACCCTCCAGAAGCCCAGCCGCGGCCACGTGGCCGATGACCACGACCGCGGGGGACCGCACACCCCGGGCCGCCGCCACGGCGGCCGCCTCGTCGAGACGGGCCCGGGTGACGCGCTGCTCCGGAGTGGAGCCGTTCTCCACGATCGCCACGGGAGTTCCGGGATCGGCGCCTGCGGCCAGGGACTGCGCCACGATCGCGCCGAGGGACCGCACCCCCATCAGTACGACAAGCGTAGCCGTGCCGCCGGTCACGCAGGAGAGGGCGGCGGCGTCGAGCGGCTCCGACGGGTCCGGGTCCGCGGCCGCGGCGCAATGGCCCGAGACCACGTGGAAGCCCGTGGTGACGCCCCGGTGGGTCAGCGGGATGCCGGCCAGCCCCGGCACGGCGACGGCGGACGTGATGCCCGGGACCACCTCGACCGGCACGCCCGCCGCCACGCACGCGAGCACCTCCTCGCCGCCCCGGCCGAGCACGAACGGGTCGCCGCCCTTGAGCCGCACCACGTGCGCACCCGCGAGCGCATGCTCCACGAGCAGCTCGTTGATGCGCTCCTGCGGCACGGGGTGCCGGCCCGGCTCCTTGCCGACGTCGACCACACGCACGTGCGGCGGCAGCTCGGCGAGGATCTCGACGGGACCGAGCCGGTCCGCCACGACGACGTCGGCCGCCTGCAGTGCCCGCCACGCCCGCACGGTCAGCAGGTCGGCCGCCCCGGGCCCACCCCCGACGAGCGTCACCCGCCCGATCGTTGAGTGCTGGCTTTCCGCCCCTGCAGAGGCCTCTGAGAGGGCGAGGATCCCGCACTCGACGGAGTCGGGTGTCATGGCAGACCTACGTGGATCACGTCCTCGCGGACCTCGACCGGGTAGGTGAGCAGGTCCGGCGGGAGGTCGTCCTTCGGGGCCTTGTCCGCCAGGACCAGGCACGTGCCCGTGACCAGGGAGAAGACCTGCTTGTAGACCGGGGCCGCCACCGTGGGCTCGCCCCCGCGCGTACCGACGATGCCCCGCGACATGACGTTCGCGGCCGAGAACGGGTCCAGGTTCTGCACCGCGTAGACGCGCCCGGCGTGGACCCCGTACGCCGGGTCCTCGGGCAGGCGGAACAGGGCCACCTGGACGTCCCCGAACAGCGCGGCCGCACCGCGCTCGGGGAACAGGTCGCCGAGCAGGCAGACCCGCTCCCACCGCACCACGCCCGGGCGGTCGGACCGCCCGGCCACCCCGGTCACCCGGGCGTCCGACACGTCGTTGACGGTCATGCGCGCACCTCCAGCTTCGGGCCCGCGATGACGACGCCGGCGGCACGCTCGGCCGACGTCGCCGGACGGCGCTGGCCGCGCTCGGTGACGTAGGCGAGCGACGGGTCGGCGTCCTTCGGGGCGTTGACGAACGAGGAGAACCGGCGCAGCTTCTCCGGGTCCTCCAGCACGGCCTTCCACTCGTCCTCGTAGTTCTCGACGTGGCGGGCCATCGCGGCGTCCAGGTCGGCGCAGATGCCGAGCGAGTCCTCCATGATCACCTCGCGCACGCCGTCCAGGCCGCCGTCGACCTCCTCGATCCACGGCGCGGTGCGCTGCAGCCGGTCGGCGGTGCGCACGTAGTACATGAGGAACCGGTCGATGGTCCGCAGGAGCTCCTCGGACGTGAGGTCCTCGGCGAGCAGCCTGGCGTGCCGCGGCGTCTGGCCGCCGTTGCCGCCCACGTACACGTTCCAGCCCTTGTCGGTGGCGATGACGCCCACGTCCTTGCCACGGGCCTCCGCGCACTCGCGGGCGCAGCCGGACACGCCCATCTTGAGCTTGTGCGGCGAGCGCAGGCCGCGGTAGCGCAGCTCCAGCTCGACGGCCATGCCGACCGAGTCCTGCACGCCGTACCGGCACCAGGTGGACCCGACGCACGACTTCACCGTGCGGAGCGACTTGCCGTACGCGTGCCCGGACTCGAACCCGGCGTCGACCAGGCGGCGCCAGATGTCGGGGAGCTGTTCCACGCGGGCGCCGAACATGTCGATGCGCTGGCCGCCCGTGATCTTCGTGTACAGGCCGAAGTCGCGGGCGACCTCGCCGACCACGATGAGCCCCTCGGGCGTGACCTCGCCGCCGGGCATCCGGGGCACCACGGAGTAGGTGCCGTCCTTCTGCAGGTTGGCCAGCATGTGGTCGTTGGTGTCCTGGAGCGTGGACTGCTCGCCGGCCAGGATGTGCCCGTTGCCGAGCGACGCCAGGATCGAGGCGACCACGGGCTTGCAGATGTCGCAGCCGCGGCCCTTGGCGGCGCCGTCCGGACCGCTCCCGAACCGCTCCACGATGTCGCTGTACGAGTGCAGGTCCGCGACCCGGACGGCGTCGAAGAGCTGGGCGCGGGACATCTCGAAGTGCTCGCACAGGGCCGTGCTGACCTCGATGCCGGCCCGCTCCAGCTCGGTGTCCACGAGCTTCTTCACCAGCGGCAGGCAGGCGCCGCAGGTGGTGCCGGCGCGGGTGCAGGCCTTCACGCCCGGCACGTCGGTGCACTGGTGCTCGGTGACGGCGCCGCGGATGGTGCCCGCCGACACGCTGTTGCAGGAGCACACGTTGGCGTCGTCGGGCAGCTCCAGGCCCGGGGCGCCCCCGCCGCCCTCCGGCAGGAGGAACGCGCTCGGGTCGTCACCGGGCAGCTCCGCGCCGAGCATGGGGCGCAGGCTGGCGTACGGCGCGGCATCACCCACGAACACGCCGCCCAGCAGGGTGCGCGCGTCGTCGGACAGGACGAGCTTCTTGTAGACGCCGGCCACCGGGTCGGCCCAGACCACCTCGACGGCGTCCTCGGTGCGGGCGTGCGCGTCGCCGAAGGAGGCGACGTCCACCCCGGACAGCTTGAGCTTGGTCGCGGTGTCCGCACCCGGGAACTCCGCCTGGCCGCCGAGCAGCCGGTCCACGACCACCTCGGCCATCGTGTTGCCGGGCGCCACGAGGCCGATGCACCGGCCCTCGATGCAGGCCACCTCACCCACGGCCCACACGTGCGGGTCCGCGGTGCGGCACGACAGGTCCACGACGGCGCCGCCGCGCTCGCCGATCTCCAGCCCGGCGGCCCGGGCGAGCTCGTCGCGGGGCCGCACCCCGGTCGCCACGACGACGACGTCGACGTCGAGCCGGCCGCCGTCCGCGAAGTCGAGCCGGCCCACGTGGCCGGTGCGGCGGTGCGGCCGCATCTGGCTGGTCGCGGTCTCGGCGCGGACGCCGATGCCCTTGCCGTTGATCAGACGCTTGAGCGCCTGGCCGCCGCCGAGATCCACCTGGACGCCCATGAGGTGGGTGCCGAACTCGATCACGGTGGCCTGGGCGTCCAGCGCGGTCAGGGCGCCGGCCGCCTCCAGGCCGAGCAGTCCGCCGCCGATGACCGCGCCGCGCACCGGCTTGCCCGCCGGGTAGCTGCGGCGCTTCTCCTCGACCCAGCCGCGCAGTGCCGCGACGTCGTCGATGGTCCGGTAGACGAAGACGCCGGGCAGGTCGTTGCCGGGGATGGGCGGCATGGCCGCGCTGGAGCCGGTGGCGAGCACCAGCTCGTCGTACGGGTGCACGTGACCGAGGCGGTCCGTGACGGTGCGTGCCTCGCGGTCGATCGACTCGATCTTCCGGTCGGTGTGCAGGGTGACCAGCGGGTCGGCCCACAGGGCCGGGTCACCCAGGGCGATGCCGTCGGGGCCCTCGTCGAACCAGCGGGTCAGACCCACCCGGTCGTAGGGCGCGCGGGGTTCCTCCGCGAAGACGGTGACACGGTAGCGACCGGCGTCGTCCCGGGCGCGCAGCGCCTCGACGAGCCGCTGAGCGACCATGCCGCCGCCGATCACGACGAGGTGCTGAGGGGTGCCGGAGTTGACCATGTCTTGACCGTAGGTCGCGGGTTTTTCACGCTGGTGCGCCGGTGGTTACCCGGGCCGAACATCTTCCTCACAGGGCTGGTGGCGGCCCGGTGAGCGGGGCGGTCGTAGCGCGGCGAGCGCGGGTCTGGTTGCGGTATGCGGGCTCGAAGCGCCACCAGGTCCGCGCTCACCCGTCGGGCAAGCCGCTAGCGTGGGCCGCGTGGACATCCGGACCGTGTCGAACCCCCTGGTGCGGGCGGGCGGACGCTGGCTGCACCGGGTCAACCAGCGGCACCCCTGGAGCCACAACGACCACTTCCACGGCTGGATCCTGCGGCGGCTTCCGGCCCGGCGACGGCGCGCGCTCGACGTCGGCTGCGGCAAGGGGCTCCTGCTGAGCCGGCTGCGCGGCCGGTTCGGCGAGGTGCTGGGGGTCGACGCCGACGCCGCGATGGCCGCCGTCGCCGCGGACCGGTTCGCCGGCGACCCGTCGGTGACCGTGCGGCACGCCCGGTTCGAGAAGGTCGACGGCGAGTTCGACGTGATCACCATGGTCGCGGTGCTGCACCACCTGCCGCTGGAGCCCGCGCTCCGGCACGCCGCCGGGCTGCTCGCGCCCGGCGGCCGGCTGCTCGTCGTCGGCCTCGCCCGCGCCGACACCCTGGCCGACCTGGCCTGGGACGTTCCGTCGTCGCTGCTGAACCCCCTGGTCGGGCTGATCCGGCATCCGCGGCCGGTCCGGGGACCTGCGGACGACGGCGGCCCGGCCGACCGGGCCGGCGACGCACCGGCCGGCTGTGCACCGGCCGACTGTGCACCGGCCGGCGGCGCACCGACCGGCGGCGCACCGACCGGCTGTGCACCGACCGGCTCTTCACCGACCGGCTGTGCACCGACCGGCTGTGCACCGGCTGGCGGCGCACCGGCCGGCGGCACCGACGGTGATCCGCCGATGCCCGTCCGCGACGCCGAGGCGACGTTCGCGGAGATCTCCCGGGCCGCCCGCGAGATCCTGCCCGGCGCTCGCCTGCGCCGCCGTCTCTTCTTCCGCCACACGCTGGAGTGGACGCGCCAGGCATGAAGTGCGCTTCTACCCAGTCATCTCGCCCGGACGGAGCTCGATCCCGGGCGAGATGACTGGGTAGAAGCGCACCTCGCACGGCTACGCCGGTTCCGGGACGGACCGTTCCGGTGCCCGGAGCCAGGCGACCAGCCCGCACACGGCGTCCTTGCACGAGCCGCAGCCCGTCGTCGCGCGGGTCTCGCGGGTGACGTCCTCCACGGTGTGCGCGCCCGCCGCGCACGCGGACCCGATGTCCCCCTTGGTCACGCCGTTGCACCGGCACACCACGGCGTCGTCGGGCATGTGTTCGGGGGACGACGCCGGGGCCGCCGCGGCCATCACGGGCGTCAGCAGCAGGAACGCCGGGTCGTGCGGCACCGGCGTGCGCCGCGTGTAGGCAGCCGTGAGGTCGGCGGCCACCCGCGGGTCGCCCACGCACGTGGCGCCCACGAGCACGCCGTCCGCCACCACCACCTCGACGTACCGCCCAGCGCGCGGGTCGGCCAGGCGCACCGCACGCTGTGCGCCGCCGTCGGGCCGCACCGGCCCGCAGACCCCCATGGTGGTGACGCTGAGCGGGCCACCCTTGACCTTGACCACGTCGGTGCCACGCGTGTCGATCCCGCGCTCCGACTGCGCACGCGTGGTGGCGCCGCTGGTCAGCAGGGCACCGAGCCGCACCGCCATGCTGGGCTGCGCGTCGTCGCGCGGGACACGCAGGTGCGGCCCGGCCGACCGGCCGAGCACGACCGCGGCCGGCTCGACGACGGGTTCCACCAGCGACACCAGCTTCTCCGCCAGCCGCCGGGCCTGGTCCCACCCCTCGGCGACGAGCCCGCGCGACCCGCCCGGCGGCTGCGCGCAGTCGCCGATCGCGTGCACCCGTGGGTCGTCGGGGCTGGCCAGGTCGTGACCCACCACGACGCCCCGGTCGGTCGACAGCCCGGCCGCAGCGGCGAGCCCGGTCTCCGGCACGGTGCCGATCGAGAACACCACGAGCCGCGCGGCGACCACCTCCTCGTGCAGTTCCGCCCCCGGATCGTCCGGCCCGGCGCCGGTCCGTCTCCGCACCCGGACGCCGACGGCGCGGCCGCCCGCCACGAGCACCTCGCTGGACAGCCGGTCGGGCAGCACGGTCACGCCCTGCGCCTCCAGCCCCGCGCGGACCACGTCCGCCGCCTCGGGGTCGAGCTGCCGCTCCATCAGGGAGCCCGTGTGGTGCACGAGGGTCACGTTCAGCCCTCGCCCCGCCAGCCCGACGGCAGCCTCCAGCCCCAGCACGCCCCCGCCCACCACGACGGCGCGGGGTGCGTTGACCGTGGCCGCCACGATCTCGCGCGCGTCGTCGAGGGTCCGCAGGGCGTGCACGCCCGCGGGCAGGCCGCCGTCGGCGCCGCGCAGGCCCGGGATGGGCGGGATGCGGGCCGCGGCACCGGTCGCGAGCACCAGGTGGTCGTACGGGTGCGAGGTCCCGTCGTCGGCGGTGACCACCCGCGACGCCCGGTCCACCGACACGGCGGACACGCCCCGGCGCACGGTGACGCGGGCGCCGTCGGGCAGGGGCATCGTGATGGCGGCGACGTCGGTGCGTCCGGCCACGACGTCGCTGAGCAGCACGCGGTTGTAGGGCTCGTACGGCTCGCTGCCGAGCACCGTCACGTCGAACGCCTCGGGCTCGCGGCGCAGCAGCTCGTCCACGAGCCGTGACCCGACCATCCCGAAGCCGACCACGACCACCTTCACGGGGACACGCAGGTTCATGTCGACAGCTCCTTCTCGCTGGGGCGCGGGTGGGCTTGCTCGGACGCGGTCCGCTCGGGGACCGGCTCCGCCTCGGCCGGGTCGCTCGACGGCACGGCCGCGACGTCGACCGCGCAGACCTTGAACTCGGGCATCCCGGAGATCGGGTCGGTGGCGTCCGTCGTCACCTGGTTGACCGACCCGATGCCGCTCCAGTGGAACGGCATGAAGACCGTGTCGGGGCGCACGGCGTCGGTCCAGCGGGCGGTCGCCTCGACCCGGCCGCGCGCGCTGGTGAGGCGCACGCGGGCGCCGTCGGGCAGGCCGAGCCGGAAGCCGAGCACCGGGTGCAGCTCGACGTACGGCTCCGCGACCAGGCGCTCCAGCTCCGCGACGCGGTGCGTCTGCGCACCTGACTGGTAGTGCTGCAGCACCCGCCCGGTGACCAGGTAGAACGGGGCGCCGGGCCGCACCTCGTCGCTCGGGCCCACATGGTCGACGGCGACCATGCGCGCCCGGCCGTCGGGCGTCGCGAACCGGTCGAGGAACAGGCGGGGCGTACCCGGGTGCTCGTGCGTGCCAGAGGCGCCGGCCGGACAGGCCGGGACCGCGACACCGCCGGGTCCGGCCCGGCCCGGTACCTCGGCCGGACCGGCCGGACCGGCCGGGACCGGCCAGAACAGGCCCGGCCCGCCCGACGCCTCGTCCGCGTCGAGGCGGGCGTGGGACAGGCCCGAGTAGTCCGCCGGACCGCCCGCGGAGGCCCGGGCGAGCTCGTCGAACACCACGGCGGGGTCGGTCGGGAAGGCCGGCGTCGCGGGGCCGCCGAGGCGCCGCGCCAGCTCCGCGAGGATCCACAGCTCGGACCGGGCCTCGCCGGGCGGCCGCACGACGGCCCGCCGGCGGATGACCCGGCCCTCCAGCGACGTCATGGTGCCCTCCTCCTCGGCCCACTGGGTCACGGGGAGCACGACGTCGGCCAGGAGCGCCGTCTCGCTCGGCACGAAGTCGCACACCACGAGCAGGTCGAGGCTCTTGAGCCGCTCGATGACGCCGCCCGCGTTCGGCGCGCTCACCACGACGTTGGACCCGTGCACCAGCAGTGCCCGCGGTCCGCCCGGCGTACCCAGGGAACGCAGGAGCCGTACCGCCGGGACCCCGGGGCCGGGCAGCGTCTCCGGGTCCACGCCCCAGACGGCGGCGACGTGCGCACGGGCTGCCGGGTCGTCGATCTTGCGGTAGCCGGGGAGCTGGTCCGCCTTCTGCCCGTGCTCCCGGCCGCCCTGCCCGTTGCCCTGCCCGGTGATCGCGCCGTACCCGGAGCCGACCCGGCCGGGCAGCCCCAGCGCGAGGGCGAGGTTGATCGCCGCGGTGACGGTGGCCGTGCCCTGCGTGGACTGCTCGACACCGCGGCCGGTCAGCACGTACGCCCCGGAGCCGCCGTGCACCGGTGCGGCCGCGGCCAGCAGCCGGGCCACGCGGCGCAGCTCGGTCGCGGGCACGCCCGAGACGGACTCGACCCGTTCCGGCCACCAGCCGGCCACGGACCGGGCGACGTCGTCGAACCCGGTGGTGCGCTCGGCGAGGTAGGCCCGGTCGGCGAGCCCCTCGGCCAGCACCACGTGCAGCAGCCCGAGCAGTACCGCGAGGTCCGTGCCGGGCACGGGTGCCAGGTGCACACCCTGGGCAGGCTGCTCCGACGCCGGGTCGTCCGCGAGCCGGGCCGTCGCGGACCGCCGCGGGTCGACGACGACGAGCCCGCCCGCGGCGCGCGCGCCGGCGAGGTGCTGCACGGCCGGAGGCATGGTCTCGGCGAGGTTCGACCCGAGGAGCAGCACGGCCTGGGCCCCACCGAGGTCGGCCAGCGGGAACGGCAGCCCCCGGTCGACGCCGAACGACCGGTTCATGCCGGCGGCCGCCGACGCCATGCAGAAGCGGCCGTTGTAGTCGATGTGGGGGGTGTGCAGCACGGTCCGCGCGAACTTGCCGAGCGCGTACGCCTTCTCGTTGGTCAGCCCGCCCCCGCCGAACACGGCCACCGACTGCGGCCCGTGCTCGGCCCGGAGCTGCGCCAGGCGGTCCGCCACCAGGTCGAGGGCGGCCGCCCAGGGGACGGGCACCAGCGGATCGCCCGAGTCCCCTGGCTCGCCGCGGGAAGCTGCCGGGTCGATCCCCTGGACCGACCCGGCCAGCAGGGAGCGGCGGACGAGCGGCGTGACGATGCGGTCGGTCGCCCCCAGGACCGCCGCCGACGTCCATCCCTTCTGGCAGAGCCCGCCACGGTTCGTCGGGAAGTCGCGCGGCCGTACCTCGGGCGCCGCGCCCGCCGCACCCGCAGGTGCGTCGGGCGCGGCTGCACCTGTGCCGGCCCCAGCCGGGCGCGGCGTCAGCGACATCCCGCACTGGAGCGCGCAGTACGGGCAGTGCGAGTCGACACCGGCCGGGGTCCCGGCCACGGGAGCGGCGAGCACCGTCAGACCCGCGCCTCGGCCATGGCGCCCCGCCCGTAGACGAACCAGCAGACGAAGGCCATGACGGCGTACACGCCGACGAACAGCCACAGCGCGGGCACGAGCGACCCGGTCACCGTGGTGGAGAGCGCGAACCCGCGCGGGATGAGGAACCCGCCGAACGCGCCGATGGCCCCGGCGATGCCGATGCACCCGGCGGCGGCCTTGGCCGTGGCGCCGCTCACCCGGAAGACCGCGGGGATCATCCGGTAGACGGAGCCGTTGCCCACGCCCGTGGCCACGAACAGGCCGAGGAACGAGCCGAAGAAGACCGGGAAGCTGCCGGCCCCGAGGGCCCAGATCGCTCCCATGGCGCCGAGGGCCATGACGGCGAAGGCGCCGATCGTGACGATCATGCCGCCCACCCGGTCGGCGATGATCCCGCCGAGCGGCCGCGCGACCGATCCCACGAGCGCACCCAGGAACGCGAGCGGCAGGGCCACCTGCGGGAACTCGCTGGCCAGCAGCGTCGGGAAGGCACCCGCGTAGCCGATGAACGAACCGAAGGTGCCGATGTAGATGAAGCTGATGATCCACGTGTGCTTGTCGTGGACGGCCACGCCGAACGAGCGCGGGTCGGCCTTGGCGGTGGAGAGGTTGTCCATCCAGCGCCAGGCGAGGAACGCGGCGAGCAGGATGAACGGGATGAAGATCAGGCCCGCGCGGTCGAGCGCGACGCCGGCACCGGTCACGATGACGAGCGGCACCGCGAGCTGCACGGCCGCCGTGCCGATGTTGCCGCCGGCGGCGTTCCAGCCGAGGGCCGCACCCTTCTCCTTCTCGGGGAAGAAGAACGAGATGTTCGCCATCGACGAGGCGAAGTTGCCGCCGCCCAGTCCCGCGAGCGCCGCAGCCGCCAGCAGCAGCGGGAACGGCGTGGTCGGGTCGGAGACGGTGAGGATCAGCGCCCCGGTGGGCAGCAGCAGGAGCAGTGCCGAGACGATGGTCCAGTTGCGCCCGCCGAACACCGGCACGGCGAAGGTGTAGGGGATGCGGAGGGTCGCGCCGACGAGGCTCGGCACCGAGATGAGCCAGAACATCTGGTCGACCGTGAGGTCGAAGCCGGCGGCCGGCAGCTGCGGCACGACGATCGACCACAGGGCCCAGGCACCGAAGCCCAGGAACTCGGCGAAGATGGAGAGCACGAGGTTGCGGCGCGCGGTGCGGCGCCCGCCGTCCTCCCACAGGGTCTTGTCCTCGGGGTCCCAGTGGTCGATCCAGCGTCCGGTGCGGCGCTGGATCATGGACCTGGGGGCGGTGTCGGCGGGGCCGGCGTGCTCGTCGGCGACCGTCTGCTCGTCGCGTGTGGTCGGAGTGGACACGGTGTCCTCCCTGCATGGGCGTATGCCCGACGACGCCGGGCGCACCCGGGCCGGCAGGGTGCCGCACCCGGGGCCGGCCCGACGTCGGACCGACGCTGAAGAAACTAGGGAGACGGTGTTTCATCGCCCGACAAAGAGCAGTTAATCGACCGTAAGGAAGAACGCACAGCGTGCCGGTGCCCGGTGTGAGGGCGCGTCGCTCGCCGTGGCCCGGTGCAGCTCCGCAGATCACCGGTGCGCCCGCCTGGCCTAGGGTCGGACCCATGGAGCAGCGGCTGCGCGGCGTCACAGAGCACATCGAGCGGGTGCTCGGCCTGGTCGCGCCGCTGCCGGCCCGGTCGGTCGACGTCGCCGACGCGCTCGGGGAGGTCGTCGCGGAGGACCTGTACGCCGCGGTGTCCGTGCCGCCCTTCGACAGCGCCGCGATGGACGGCTACGCCGTGCGCCTGACGGACCTGCCGCCCGACGGTTCCCCGGTCACCCTCCGCGTGACCGGCGACGTCGCCGCGGGGCCGGGCGATCCGGACCCGGTGGGGCCGGGGCAGGCGGTGCGGATCATGACCGGCGCGCCGCTCCCGCCCGGGGCCGACGCCGTCGTCCCCGTGGAGCACACGTCCACCGGCCGGTTCGTCGCCGGGGCGCCCCGCACGGAGGATTCGGTCACGCTCACCCGCCGGCCCCGCCCGCACGTCCGGGCCGCCGGCGAGGACGTGCGGCGGGGCGAGCTCCTCGCCCGCGCCGGGACCGAGGTGACGGCGGCGCTCGTGGGTGCGCTGGCGGCGTCGGGCACGGTTCGCGTCCCTGCCCGACGGCGCCCCCTGGTCGCCGTGATCTCGACGGGGGCCGAGCTGGTGCCGGTCGGCTCGGTGCCCGGGCCCGGCCAGATCACCGACTCCAACGGGCCGATGCTCGCCGCCGCCGCGCGCGCAGCCGGCGCCGACGTGGTGCGGATCGGGCCGGTCCCGGACGATCCGGCGGCGCTCCGCGCGGCACTCGACGAGGCGGTCGGCCAGGCGGTCGGCGGGGCGGTCGGGGCCGGAGCGGGCGGCGTCGGGCCGGACGCGGGCGGTATCGGGCCGGACGGGGGCGGCGACGGGCCGGACGCGGGCGGTATCGGGCCGGACGCAGGTCCGCGGGAGCCCGGGCACCCCGCCGACCTGGTCGTGACCGCCGGGGGCGTGTCGGCGGGAGCTGCCGACGTCGTCAGGGAGGTCCTGGGGTCTGGCGCGTGGGGCGCGGACGCCACGGACGTCGACGTCGCCGCCGTCGCCATGTCCCCCGGCCGGCCGCAGGCTCTGGCGCGCTGGCGCGGGGTCCCGTGGCTCGCGCTGCCCGGCAACCCGGTCGGCGCGTACGCGTCGTTCGAGCTCTTCGTGCGGCCGGCCGTCGACCGCCTCCGAGGGCGCCCCGCGGAGGTCGGTCACTCTGCGTCGACAATGTCTACGCGGAGCAACCTGCCCTCCACGGCAGTACTCCCCGCGGCAGCGGACTGGCCGGGTTCGCCCGGCCGACTCCTCGTCGTCCCGGTCCGCGTGGTGCGACCGCCCGGGACCGCGTCGGCCGCGCTGCCCGGTCCGGCAGGGCACCTCACCTCGCCGCCGCCCGACGCGGGCGCGGACCCCACGCTCTTGGACGCCCCTGGCGTCGTGCCGCTCGGATCCCGCCACTCGCTGTCCGCCCTCGCCTGCGCCGACGGCCTGGCCCTGGTGCCGCCCGACGTCGAGAAGGTGCGCGCCGGGGACCCTGTCGAGGTGCTGATGCTGCGATGACCCGGCCGGCCGCCGGCGTCGCCGGGACACACGCTCTCGTGTACGACGCCGTGATCCTCGCCGGGGGCCGCGCCACCCGGCTGGACGGGGCGTCCAAGGCCGACCTCGTGGTCGACGGCGCGCCGCTCCTCGATCGCGCGCTCACCGCGAGCGCGGCGGCCCGCGAGGTCGTGGTGGTGGGTCCGCCGGAGCTGGCGGACGGGCTCGGGAAAGCACGGCCCGCTACACCCCGCCACGGGGCTGTGCCGGCGGTGCCGCCCGGGCCGATGCCGGCAGCCCGCCTGACACGTGAGGAACCGCCGTTCGGCGGACCCGTGGCAGGCCTGGCCGCAGGGTTGCGCGCCCTGCCGGCACCCGGCGCACCGTGGGTGCTGGTCCTCGCGGTGGACGTTCCCTACGCGGTGCACGCCGTGACGGCCCTGGAGCACGCCGTTTCACGTGAACCGGGCGACGGCGCCCACCTGGTCCGTGACGGGCGGGCCCAATGGCTGGTGGGGCTGTACCGCCGGGCCGCCCTCGACGCCGCGCTGGACGGGACCGATGCGCACGGCGCCTCGATGCGACGGCTGGTCGGCGCGCTGCGCTGCACCGAGGTCACGGACCCGGCAGGCTGGAGCGACGACATCGACACCCCCGCCGACGCGGCCCGGCTGGGCGTCCGGCCCGACCGCTGACGGCGCACCACCTGCGAAGGGACACGAGATGGCAGAGCTCGACAGCTGGGTAACGGCGCTGGAGAAGGAGCTCGGGCTCCCGCCCGGCACGGTCGACGTCGGCGCGGTGCTCGACCTGGCGCGCGACGCCGCGCACGCCGTCGCCCGGCCGGCCGCGCCGGTGACCACCTACGCCGTGGGCTACGCCGACGGGCTGGCGGCGGCGGGCAGCCTGGGCGCGACGGGCAGTGGCGGGCCGGACGCCGCGGAGAAGGCGAGCGCCCTGGCGGAGCGCTGGACGGAGGGCTGACCAGGCCCCTGCGGTGACCGTGACTGTCGGTGGCTCCGCCTAGGGTGTGGTCCATGGCCCAGGACAGGCTCGAGTTCGCGGTGGTCCCGACGGCGATCGGGGAGTGCGCGCTCGTCTGGAACGAGCGTAGTGAGATCGTCGGCTCGGCCCTGCCGCACGGCGGCCCCGAGCAGGTCCGGCGTGCCGTGCACGGCTGGTACCCGAGCGCCGTCGAGGCCCCGCCGTCCCCGGTGGAGGGTGCGGCGGCCGCGCTCACCCGCCTGCTGGCCGACGGTGTCGGCACCCTGGCCGAGATACCCCTGGACATGAGCGCCGTCCCCGACTTCGACCGCCGGGTGTACGAGATCGTACGGGCCATACCGCCGGGCGAGACCCGCACGTACGGCGAGGTGGCGACCGAGCTGGGTGCGCCGGGGGCCGCCCAGGCCGTCGGGCAGGCGATGGGACGCAACCCGTTCCCGCCCATCGTGCCGTGCCACCGCGTGCTCGCTGCCGGGCGGCGTGTCGGCGGGTTCTCGGCCCGGGGCGGGCCGCGTACCAAGGTGCGGATGCTCGAGACGGAAGGTGTCTACCTGGAGCAGCCGACGCTCTTCGACCTGTGAGTGCGCACGTATCTCATATGTGAGTTAGAGTCGTCGCCGTGACTATCGCCAGCACCGAACGACCGCTGACCGGATCGATCCCCGCGGTAGACGCCGCGCAGGTAGGAGCCCTGGTCCGCAGCGCGCGCCAGCACCGTGGACTCACCCAGACCCAGCTCGCCGACCGGCTGAGCACGAGCCAGAGCGCGGTGCACCGCATCGAGCAGGGGGCGCAGAATCTCAGTCTTGAGATGATCGGCCGCATCAGCGCCGCCCTCGACTCCGAGCTCATCACCGTCGGTGCGCACCGCCGCACCCACCTGCAGATCGAGGGCGGGCACCAGCTCTCCGGCACGATCGCGGTGAACTCGTCCAAGAACGGCGCCGTCGCGCTGCTGTGCGCGTCGCTGCTGAACCACGGCCGCACCGTGCTGCGCAACGTGGCCCGGATCGTCGAGGTGGACCGCATCCTCGACGTGCTGCGCTCCATCGGCGTCAGCGCCACGTGGGCACCGAACGGCCGCGACCTCGAGATCGTCCGCCCCGAGTCCCTCGACCTGGCGTCCATCGACGTCGACGCCGCCGTGCGCACCCGGTCGATCATCATGTTCTTCGGCCCGCTCCTCGGCCGCGAGCCGAACTTCGAGCTGCCCTACGCGGGCGGCTGCGACCTGGGCACCCGTACCGTCGAGCCGCACATGATCGCCCTGCGCCCGTTCGGCCTCGATGTCGTCGCGACCGCCGGGCACTACCAGGCCACGGTCACCCCGGGCACCGGCGACCTGTCCATCGTGCTCACCGAGCGTGGCGACACCGTCACCGAGAACGCCCTGATGGCGGCGGCCGGCCGCGACGCCGTGACGACCATCCGCAACGCCAGCCCCAACTACATGGTCCAGGACCTCTGCTTCTACCTGGAGCTGCTGGGTGTCCGCATCGAGGGCATCGGCACCACCACCCTGCGCGTGCACGGACGCTCCCGGTTCGAGACGGACGTCGAGTACACCGTCTCGGAGGACCCGGTCGAGGCGATGAGCCTGCTGACCGCCGGCATCGTCACGGGGTCCGAGATCACCGTCACACGGGTACCGATCGAGTTCATGGAGATCGAGCTCGCCACCCTCGCCGAGATGGGGCAGCGGTACACCCTCAGCCCCGAGTACCTGTCGAACAACGGCCGCACCCGCCTCGTCGACGTCACGGTGCACCCGAGCGAGCTGCGCGCCCCGATCGACAAGATCCACGCGATGCCGTTCCCGGGCCTGAACATCGACAACCTGCCGTTCTTCGCCGTCATCGCGGCACGTGCGACGGGCACCACCCTCCTGCACGACTGGGTCTACGAGAACCGGGCCATCCACCTCACGGACCTGACTCGCCTCGGCGCCGACGTGCGCCTCATGGACCCGCACCGCCTGCAGATCACGGGCCCGACGCGCTGGCGCGGCGCCGAGGTGAGCTGCCCGCCCGCGCTCCGCCCGGCCGTGGTCATCCTGCTCGGCATGCTCGCCTCCACGGGCACGTCGGTGCTGCGCGACGTGGACATCATCGCCCGCGGCTACGAGCAGCTCGCCGAGCGGCTCATCGAGCTCGGGGCGCGGATCGAGACGTTCCGGGACTGAGCGGCGTCCCTCCACCCGGCCGTCGGCCGGAGCGTCCCCTCGGGTCGCTCCGGCCGATGCGCTCTGCGGCCCTGTTCTCCACCGGGTCAGGGCACCACCGGGGTCAGGGCGGAGACGGTCCGGGTGGTGTACCCGGCCCGCGAGCCCGTCACGACGACGACGATCCGCTTGCCCTTGGCGGACACCGGGACCTTGAACGACGAGCCGGTCGCGCCCTTGACCACGACACCGCCCACCTTCCACTGGTACTTCACGACGCTGGGCTGAGGCGTCCAGGTGCCGCGTACCGCCTTGAGCGTGTAGCCGACCTTCGCCGTGCCCGTGATCTTCAGCGCCGGCACCACGAAGGTGCCTGCCTTCACCGCCGCGGTCGCGGGGCTCACCACGGTCCGGGTCGCATACCCGAACCTCGACCCGGTGACCGCCACCGTGACCTTCTTGCCCTGGGCAGAGGCAGGCACCTTCCACGTGGACGACGTCGCCCCCGCGACGGCCACGCCGTTGACCCGCCACTGGTACCGCACCGTGGTGGGCGTCGGGGTCCAGGTCCACCGGTTCGCCGTGAGGACCTTGCCGACCTGTGCGGTACCCGAGATCGAGGGCGACCGCGGGACGGAGAACGACAGCGGCTTGACCGTCACGGTCCGCTGGGTGCTCCACGCCGGCGCGCCGGGGAACGCACGGTACGTGAAGGTCAGGGTCCGGGTGCCCGCACCCAGGGCAGAACCGTTGAGCGCGACCTGCTCCGTCCGCTCGTCGAAGACGGCGCTCCCCAGCGTCGCCGACCCGGAGGTGACGGTCACCGTCCCGTAGGGGGTCACGGCGTCGGCGCTGAGCGTCACCGAGGCACTGGGCTTGCTGCCGAACGTGTACGACGTCGGCCCGCTCACCGTGATCGCCGGGGGCGACGGGACGGGTGCGGCGTAGGAGACGTAGAACTCGTAGACCGTCGCCCTGCTGCGGTTACCCGCCCGGTCGATCGCCTCGACCGACACATAGTTCAGCCCGGACCGGGTGGGCGTGACGCTCAGAGCGGCGTTCAGGCCGGCCTTGACCTCGGTCAGCATGGTCTGCGTGTTGACGCCGTACCGATACGCGGCGACGTCGTCGGACGTCGTCGTCAGCCGGAACGAGCCGCGGACGCCGATCCCACCGCGAACCGCGCCTTCGACGTAGACGGCCTGGCCGCCCACGACAGGCGTGACCACGGGGGCGGCCGGAGCGGTGATGTCGACGGTGAAGGTGCACGACGCCGCAGGCCCGACCAGTCCTCCGTCGTCCGTCCCGAAGACGGACCAGACGTAACGGGTGCCACCCTCAAGGATCCCGGAGGGGATGGCGACGGTGTGCCGGTTGTCGTACGAGCCCGACGCGGGCCCCTGCCACAGCACGACGCCGGGTGCGTCGGCCCGGGCGACGCTGAACGTCGCCGTGACACGAGCCGTCTCACCCGGGTCCGTGCTGTTGGCCGGGTCGGGGTCGCGGATGTCCGCGGACAGATACGGTGACAGGGTCCGCAACGCACGCTCGGTGGTGCACGCCTGCGTCGAGCCCTGTACCCCGACCTCCAGGCCGGTGGGTGCCAGCGGCGCCCGGCTGAACCGGACGATCAGGGTCGCGTCGGGCTTGAACGAGTTCCACCCGCACGTCATGCAGGTCTCGTCCGCCGCCCGCAGCCCTGCCGTCACCGTCGACCGGTTGTCGCGCACGGCGTTGACGGCGAGCTGCGTGGCGTCGAAGTCGAAGTAGCCCGTGTACGCGGGAGTCTGCTCGCACGCCGGCCAGTAGAACTCGATGTCCCCGACCCGCCGGTCCTGCGTCCACGTCGCTGTGGCCGCCCAACCCGTACCGGCGGAGATCGGCGGGATGTCATAGAGGTCGAGTCGGCTCGGGGTGCAGCTCACGTCGTCGAGCCACGCGTTCTGACCGCGCACGACCAGCTCGGCCGACGTGACGTCCCCCGGTGCCAGGTCCTGCAGGATCGTGAGTCCGTCGAACTGCCAGGCAAGCCGTTGGACACCTTCGACGTCGCAGCCGTCCGCGTACTCGCCCGGGTCGCAGTAACCCAGCCACTGCGTACCGGTCCAGCCATAGGCGGCCGGCGCTCCGGGGCTGAGCGCGGTGCGGGCCGTCGCACGCGTCGACATGAAGGGATCGGTACTCGAGACCTCGGCACGCATCGTCCCGCCCGGTTCGGCGAAGAGTCTTGTGCCGTCCTTGGCCCCGCCCAGCACCTCGACGTCCTCGTCGCACGCCTCGGCGAGCGCTGCCGCCTCCGCCTCGCCCCAGACCGTGATGCTGCACTCAGCGGCGGACCTCGACTCCGCGGCCACGGCTGGTGTGACGAACGCTCCCAACACCATCCCGACCGCTGTTGCTCCGGAAATCAGGGAGCGTCTCATCTGTCCTCCTGCGCTAGCCGCGTGACCTGCTGTGCTGCGTGAACCTATCCGCGCCGGACAGCGCACCTGAGCCATTTCGCGGGTGAACTCGTCCGGCTTGAACCAGTTGGTACTGGTAGGTACCGCACGCCTGACCACACCTTGAGAACTCCATCGGGTGCGAGACTGTCCACCGTGCCCGAGGTATCCACCCACCCCCTGCTCGACGTGCTGCTCGCCGGCGGCGCGCGCGCCGAGCAGATGACGGCGTCGCGTGTCCTCCCCGAGCGGACGGCGGAGCACGCCGACTGGCCCGGCTGGGCGGACGCCACGGTGGTGCAGGGCTACCGGAAGCTCGGCGTCGACCGGCCGTGGACGCACCAGGCGGTCGCCGCCGACCTCGTCCACCGCGGCCGGCACACCGCGCTGGCGACGTCGACCGGGTCCGGTAAGTCGCTCGCGTTCTGGCTGCCCACGCTGTCCGCGGTCCGGACCGCGGCCGCTGCCGCGACGCTCGATCCCGGGAACATCGAGTCGGCGCGGGTCCGTCCGACGACGATCTACCTCAGCCCCACCAAGGCCCTGGCCGCCGACCAGCTCAGCGCCCTCCAACGCGTCCTCGACGCGGCCGGCACCCGTGAGGTCCGCGTCGCGACGTGCGACGGCGACACCTCGCGCGAGGAGCGCTCCTGGGTGCAGGACCACGCCGACGTCGTCCTCACCAACCCCGACTTCCTGCACTACGCCCTGCTGCCGAACCATCGCCGCTGGTCACGGCTGTTGAAGGGACTGCGGTACGTCGTCGTCGACGAGGGGCACGCCTACCGCGGCGTGTTCGGCGCGCACGTCTCCCTCGTGCTGCGCCGCCTCGCGCGGCTCGCGGCGCGGTACGGGGAGGGCTCCCCGACGTTCGTCGTCGCCTCGGCCACGACGGCACAGCCCGCTGTCAGTGCGGCCCGCCTCATCGGCGTGACGCCCGACGACGTCACCGCCGTCACCGAGGACACCTCGCCCTCGGGACGCCGCACCGTCGTGCTGTGGCAGCCCCCGGAGATCGCGAGCTGGCGGCCACCGGTTGCTCCGGCCGACGACGCCGAGGTCGGTCAGTCGCCGCGAGATCGGTCCGTCGATGTGCCGTTCTCGAGGCAAGGTGCCGACCTCGCAGCGACGGACCCGTGGGCGCTGCCTCATCCTGGTCCCGGCGGCGGGCCGGGCGCCGCCCCCGCCGCGGAACCGGCGCTCAAGGCGGAGCCTGACCCGGAGGCCGACGCCGTCGCCGCCGAGGCCCCGCCGGAGCACCCGCGGCGCTCCGCGACCGCCGAGGTCGCCGACCTGCTCGCCGACCTCGCCGCGACCGGCGCCCGCAGCCTCGCGTTCACGCGCTCCCGGCGCGGCGCGGAGTCGGTGGCCCAGCAGGCACGCGACCACCTCCGGCACGCGGACCCCGGGGTCGCCCGTCGGATCGCCGCCTATCGCGGTGGGTACCTACCGGAAGAGCGCCGTGAGCTGGAGCAGGCGCTCCGCACCGGTGACCTGCTCGGCCTGGCGACCACGAACGCGCTCGAGCTGGGCGTGGACATCTCCGGCCTGGACGCCGTGCTCATCGCCGGCTGGCCGGGCACGCGGATGTCCCTGTGGCAGCAGGCAGGCCGAGCCGGACGAGCCGGGGCGGACGGCCTGGTCGCGTTCGTCGCACGCGAGGACCCGCTCGACACCTATCTCGTGACCCATCCGGAGGCCGTGTTCGACGCCCCGCTGGAGGCCACGGTGTTCGACCCGGCGAACCCGCACGTCCTCGCGCCGCACCTGTGCGCGGCGGCCCAGGAGGCGCCGCTGCGGACGGAGGACCTCGCGGCGTTCGGCGCGCCTGGGCATGTCCGGGGCGTTCTCGACGTGCTCGTGGCCCGGGGCGCGCTCCGGCGTCGGACCTCCGGCTGGTACTGGACCCACCACCAGGCTGCCGCCGGCCTGACCGACCTGCGCGGGGCGGGCGGCACCCCGGTGCGCGTGGTCGAGCACGGCACGGGCCGGATGCTCGGCACGGTCGACGCGGCATCGGCCGACGGGCAGGTGCACGACGGCGCGGTCTACGTGCACCAGGGCACCAGCTACGTCGTGA
The DNA here is from genome assembly GCF_044547525.1 of Promicromonospora sp. NPDC052451. Taxonomy (NCBI): domain Bacteria; kingdom Bacillati; phylum Actinomycetota; class Actinomycetes; order Micrococcales; family Promicromonosporaceae; genus Promicromonospora; species Promicromonospora sp. NPDC052451. Next base: position 617,701 of record NZ_JBIUAP010000001.1, on the reverse strand, counting down.
CGCACCTGGACCTGACCGACCACACCGCCGTCGTGCAGCGAAGGCGGCTGGACTACGGGACGTGGTCACGCTCGGTGATGTCCGTCGCCATCGAGGGCTGGGACGACACCGGGCCCGCGGGCACGGAGGACGGACCGTCGGCCGAACCCGGTGCCCGGCCGGACGCCTCCGACGACACCGGCCACGACCTGGTCACCCGGGAGTGGGGCCCGGTCACGTGGGGGCTGGGCCCCGTCGAGGTGACGTCCCAGGTGGTGAGCTACCAGCGGCGGCGGGTGCCGGACATGCAGGTGCTGGGCACCGAGCAGCTCGAGCTGCCCGAGCACACCCTCGGCACGACGGCGGTGTGGTGGTCCGTACCCGAGTTCGTCTTGCGCGCCGCCGACATCTCCCCCGAGCAGACGCCGGGCGCACTGCACGCCGCCGAGCACGCCGCCATCGGGCTGCTGCCGCTGCTCGCCACGTGCGACCGCTGGGACCTGGGCGGGGTGTCGACCGAGCTGCACGCGGACACCGGGGAGGCGACGGTGTTCGTCTACGACGCCTACCCCGGCGGTGCCGGCTTCGCCGAGCGCGCCTACGAGCTCGGCGCCACGTGGCTGCGCGCCACGCGGGACGCGATCGCGGCCTGCCCCTGCGCCGACGGCTGCCCGGCGTGCGTGCAGTCCCCCAAGTGCGGTTCCTACAACGCGCCGCTCGACAAGGACGCCGCCGTGCGGCTCCTGGACGCCGTGCTCTCGCACGACCCCCAGGGCGCCGCCCCGTCGGTCACTCGCCCAGCCGCTTGAACGGGCTGGTCGAGAACACCACCTCGACGGCCACGTCGAAGTACTCCGCGATGCGCAGTGCGAGGTACAGCGACGGGCTGTACTCGCCGCGCTCCAGGTAGCCGACGGTCTGGTAGTGCACACCGAGAGCCTCCGCGAGCTCACGTCGCGAGATGCCGCGCTCGGCGCGCAGCATCGCGATGCGGTTGTGCACGACGTCGGACTGCTCTGCCACCACTCAGTACCCCTTGGTCACATAGCGCTCCCGCGCCGCAGCCACCGTGGAACCCGACGCCCCGCGGGCCATCCTGCGGAGCACGATCGGCGCCAGCACCATACCCACGACCGCCCAGGCACCGAGCACCGCGAACATCTCCAGCGTGCGCCACGACCCGCCGATCTCCGAGACCGCCATCTCGTCCGGAAGCATCGCCGACCGCGCACCCAGCCCGAGCCAGTAGTACGGGAACACCTGCCCCACCCACTGCAGCCACTCGGGCAGCGCCGTGATCGGGTAGAAGATCCCCGACGGCACGACGAGCAGCATCGAGCCCAGGAACAGCAGCCCGGTCTGCGACGCCCTCTTGAACAGCGATCCGAGCGCGACGCTGATCGGGACCGTGGCCACCATCCCCATCAGGAAGACGAGCACGAGGAGCAGCCAGGTCCGGGCATCCAGCCGCAGGTCGCCCGCCACCGTGGCCCCTGGGATGACGAGGACGACCAGGGTCACCAGGGTGGTCAGGGCGAACATCACGATCTTGCCGACGAGGTAGCCGATCATGCCGTCGGGCGTGGCCTTCGCGCGCAGCAGCGTCCCGTCCTCCCGGTCGACGGCGATCGTGCTGGCCGGGCCGGTCAGCCCACCGAACGCGATGCTCATGCCGACCAGCCCCGGCAGCACGCTGGCCCCCAGCGAGAAGTCCGTCCCGGGCACGGTGCTCCCACGCATGAACAGCAGCACCACCGCGTAGATGAGGGGGAACGCCAGGTTCCAGACGAGGTCGCCCGGGTCCCGCACCGAGTACTTCGTCTCGAGCCAGCCGCGGGAGAGCCCTGCCCGCACGGCACCCCACCGCGCGTCGGACCGTGTGGCCGTGGTCATGACTGCACCTCCTCGGACTGGTTGGCGGCATCTTGGCCGGCCGCGGACTGGCTGGTCATGGCCTGGTTCGCTTCGGCCTGGTTGGTCTCGGCCCGCTGCACCAGCGACAGGTAGGTGTCCTCCAGGCTGGCCCGCCGGACCTCCAGGTCGGTGACGCCGGGGTCGCCCGCCAGGAGCTGGCGGACGAATCCCGTGGGGTCACCCTCCGCCACGGCGTGGACCTGCCGCTGCCCGCCGGACGTCCAGCGGACCTCGGCCTGGGTGGCCAGCTCCCGGGCGAGCTGGTCCGCCGACCCGTCGGCGACGATCGTCCCGTGGTCGAGCACCAGGATCCGGTCGGCCAGCTTCTCGGCCTCGTCCAGGTCGTGCGTGGTCAGCAGGATCGTGGTGTTCTCGAAGTCGGCGAGGCGGTGCACCAGGTCGTGGAACTCCCGCCGCGCGTGCGGGTCGAAGCCCGCGGTCGGCTCGTCGAGGAACACGAGCTCCGGGCGGCCGACGATCCCGATCGCCACGTCCAGGCGCCGGCGCTGCCCGCCCGACAGGGTCTGCACCTTGGCGCGCGCGTGCTCCGCCAGGCCCACGGTCCTGATCAGCTCGTCCACGTCCCACGGCCGCGAGACCTCGGGGGTCGCGTACGGCCGGTAGAACCGGGCCAGATATCCGAGCAGGTCCTGGACCGCCCACCGGCCGTGGTCGCGCCACGACTGGAGCACGACGCCCAGCCGGGCGCGCCACGCCTCGTCCCCGTGCGCCGGATCCTGCCCGAGCACCGAGACCTCGCCGGCCGACCGCATCCGGAAGCCCTCGAGGATCTCGATCGTGGTGGTCTTGCCCGCGCCGTTGGGCCCGAGCAGTGCGACGACCTCGCCCCGGTGCGCCGTGAACGAGACACCCGTGAGGACGTCCTTGGTCCCGTAGCGCATCCGCAGGTCACGTACGTCGAGCGCCACCTCGCCCGACGGTGGAGGTGCCTTCCGCGCGCTCATCGCATCCTTCGTACCATCCATAGCAGAGATACTACGAACCGTACCGAGCCCGTGTCATCCCCTTTCCGGTGCGGACGGGTCGGCGCCGTCCACCCGCGGACCCGCACGCGCCGTCGCCCGGGCCTGTCCCAACCGGCCGAGATCCCCGCCCGGCCCGGCCACTGCACGCGTGGCGGCCACGCGCACCACGCCCCCGCCGAGCACGTCGCACGACGCGGTCTCCGCGCCGTTGCGCCGCACCGCTGCGCCCGCGGTACCGCACGGATCGAAACCGTCACGGAGCGCGGTCGCACCGGCGAGGGCGCCGAGGTCCGCGGCAGCCTGCGCGGCTCCGCGGGCATTCTGGGCGGCGCCGAGCGCCCCGATCCCGAGGGCGAGCACCAGGATCACGGCGACGACGCCGAGGACCAGGACCGTGCCGGCGCCTCGTTCCCGCTCGCCCCGGCCGGACCTCACGGTTCCACCCACGCCGTCGCCGACCCCGTGGCCCGGAGCGGCCCGGTGAACCAGCCGCCCGCCACCGGCCGGGTCACCGTCACCCGCACCCAGGCGCCCTCGTGGGCGAACGCCATCTCCGCCTCGGTACCTCCGACCCGCGCCACTGCCGCGCGCACCGCCGGCTCCTGCTCCCCGATCGCCACCGCTCGTGCCCCCGCGCGGGCCGCGTCCAGGGCGCGCATCTGCGCCGTGGACGCGGCCGCGAGGGTGAGCACAGCGACGAGGACCAGCACCACGACCGGCAGCCCGACGGCCAGCTCCGCCGTGACCGTGCCTCGCTCCGACTCACGCTGCGCCATCGGTCAGCCCAGCGAGAGCGCCGACTGGATCAGGGACGTGAGCATCCCCTTGACGCCGCCGCCCTTGACCACCGCGAGGAGGATGCCGGCGAAGGTCGCGGCGGCCACCGTCGCGATCGCGTACTCGGCGGTGGCCAGCCCCCTCTCCGAGTCCTGCTCGCCGGCCCCCGCCCGCTCCTCCGGTTCGGGACCCGCCACCGCCACCGCTCTCGTCGTCGTCATCGTCATGTCTCCTCCTTGTCCGCCCGTGTCCGGGCATCCGCACCCCGTGCGCCGACGGCGCGGGGGTTCCTCGTCGGTCCGTCGCCACGGACCCCGTCCGCCGTGCGGCGGACGGCACCGGCGCGCGGTCAGCACGCCGAGGTCGTCACCGCCCGGCTAGCCCGTGAGCAGGTCGATACCCAGCGCCATCAGCACCGGGACCAGACCCACCAGCACGAACGAAGGCAGGTAGCAGGCGCCCAGCGGGAGCACGAGCCGCACCCCGAGCCGGGCTGCGGCGTTCCGCGCGCTGGTCCGCCGCTCGTGGCGCACCTCCTCACCCGCGGCACGCAGCGCGTCGCCGGGCGCGGCACCGTCGAGCCAGGCTCCGCGCAGAGCCCGGACCAGCGGGGCCAGTGCCGCGGGAGCGGCTGCCCATGCCCGGTCCCAGCCGGCGCCGAGCACCAGCGCACGCGCGGCCCGGCCGAGCACGGCCCCGTCCGGACCGCCCACCGCGACGCCCGTCGCCTCCAGAGCTCGTGGCACCCCGGCCCCGGCTCGGAGGGCGGCGGCCACCAGCGCCAGCACCACCTGGAGGTCCACGCCGGGCCGGGCCGCCCCGCGGGCGACCGCCACCAGCCGGTCCGTCCAGAGCCGGCCCGCGCCGAGCAGCACCAGGCCCACGGCCACGGCCGCCGTCCCGATACCGCCGTCCGTGGCCGTCGCGACCGGGTCAGCGCCGAGCGCCCAGCCCAGCAGCCCGCCCACGACCGGCAGCCACATCAGCAACCGACCCGTCGTCCGCGGACCGGCCAGCGCGGTATCCCGCTCCGCCGTCGCCTCGGCCTCCGCCACGAGCGTCCCGGCCACCTGTTCCAGGACCTGACCGAGCGGGGCGCCGACGTCCAGCGCGAGCCGCGTCGCCGCGACCACCGCCTCGGCGTGCCGCGCGCCGAGCACCCGGGCGAGCCCGGCGGCGTCGGGCACCCCGGCGAGGTCCACACCCACTCCGGACGCGCGCGACCATGCCGCCCCGGGCGGGGTTCCGGCCCGGAGCAGCGCGACGACCTGCATCACGACGACCCGGAGATCGCCCCCTGGGCTCGTGTCCGTCCGCGACCGCTGCCCACGCCGGCGCCGGGTGGCGCCGCCTGCCGTGCCCGGCGAGCCGCCGTGGGAACCGGCGCGGGGAGCGGCAGCCGGGACCGGACCTGCTTCCCCGGGGTCCAGCACATCCCGCAGGCGGCGGCCGCCGCGCGCCAGGACGAGCCAGAGCCCCGCGGCGGCGGCCAGCCCCACGAGCAGCGGCTCCACGAACGTCACCACGGCCCGTACCTCCGCACGAGCTCGTGCCAGGCGTGCGGATCCGTGGTGACCCGGCCGTCCCCGGCCCGCCACGCGGCCGTCCGCACCTCGAGCTCACCACCGGCCGAGCGCCCCACCAGTCCGATCTCCGCCAGGTGGCGCACCCCGCGCGACCTCCTCAGGTGCAGCACCACGTCGAGCGCCCCGGCGGCCTGGGCCGCCACCGCCTCGCGGGTCATCCCGGCCAGGCCCGCGAGCGCCTCCAGCCGGGCGGGCACCACCGCCACCGAGTTGGCGTGCAGGGTCGCGAAGCCGCCGTCGTGCCCGGTGTTCATCGCCATGAGCACCTCACGGACCTCGGCGCCGCGGCACTCGCCGAGCACTATCCGGTCGGGTCTCATGCGCAGCGCGTTCCGGACGAGGTCGGCGAGGTCCACCGCTCCCGCGCCCTCGACGTTGGCGCGGCGGGCCGCGAGGTGCACGACGTGCGGGTGGTCGGGCCGCAGCTCACGCGCCTCCTCGACGGTCACCACGCGCTCGGTGGCTGGCACGAGCGAGAGCAGAGCCGCGAGCAGTGTGGTCTTGCCCGTTCCGGTCCCTCCGCTGACCAGCACGTTCGCCCGGCGCCGCACGAGCGAGCGCAGCAGACCCGGCCAGTCGGCGGGCAGGGCACCGCCGGCGACGAGCTCGTCGAGCGTGAGCACTCGCGTGCGGAGCACCCGGAGGGAGATCACGGCGCCGGACTCGGCGAGCGGTTCGAGGACGGCGTGCAGCCGCGTCCCGTCGGGCAGGCGGGCGTCCACGGTGGGGCAGGCGTCATCGAGCCGCTGTCCGCCCAGGGCTGCGAGCCGCACCGCGAGCGCCCGCACCGCGGCCGCGGATCCCAGGTCCAGCGGGACCCGGCCGAGGCCGGCCCCGCGGTCGACCCACACGTCGTGCGGCCCGTTGACGAGCACGTCGGTCACGTCGGGTGCGTCGAGCAGGGCCTGCAAGGGCCCGGCCCCGGTGAGCTCGGCCCGGGCCGCGCGTTCGAGGTCGCGCAGCGCGTCGGAGCCGAGCACGCGGCCGGAGTCCCGGACGGCGTCACGGACCGCGGTCCCGGCGCCGGTGTGCCCGGTGGCCAGGCGTGCGCGGACGTCATCGAGCAGCGACACCGAGGCGGCCGGCGGCCTCACAGCGCGTCCGCGAGGTTCGTGGCGAACCGGCCGAGCGGAGCCCGGTGGGACGTCGCCGGGCCGTCGCCCCGTTCGACCGCGCCGGCGAGCCCGCCGTCGCGGGGCATGCACCCGGCGACCGGCAGGCCCAGCCCGGCCGCGACGTCCACCTCGTGCACCGCGCCGGGCGCGGCACCGCGCACCACGACCCGGACGTCCGCCACGCCGGCTCCGCGCAGGGCGTCACGGACCCGCTGGGCGCCGACCACCGCACGCAGTGTCAGCGGCACGACGAGCAGGGCGGTGGCACAGGCACCCAGGAGAGTTCGCAGGGCCGGCTCGTCGGTGCCGGGCACCGCGCCCGGCCCGCGACGGGTCGCGCTCCCCCAGGCAGCGGGACGCGGCAGGTCGAGCACCAGGGACTCACCGGCCCGCACGAGCCCGCGGCAGACGCCGAGCACCACGTCGTCGTCCGGCGGTGGTCCGTACGGCCTGCCGCTCAGCACCGGTACGGCACCCCAGCGCGGCAGTGCCGCCACGACGCCCGTCCCGTCGACGTCGCCGCGGGCCTCGGCCAGGTCCGGCCAGCGGGCACCGCGGGCGCCGTCCGACCCCAGCAGCAGGTCCGTCCCCGGGCCGTGGGTGTCGAGATCGACGAGCGTGGCGCGCTCGCCGCCCCGGCGCAGGCCGTGGGCCACGCACGCGGCCACCACGGACGTACCGGCGCCGCCGCACGCCCCGATCACGCCGATCATCCGTCCCGGTTCCGGCACCTCGCCGCCTGACCTGTCCATCGCCGCCTCCTTCGCCCGGTCGCCGCCGGGCCCTCACCGGGCACCGCCCCGGCCCTCGGCCCGGCGTGCTCGCCGGGCTCCGGTACGAGACTGACGGGCGGGCGGTCGGCGTATCGGCCGCCGCCGGCAGGTTGTGCACAGACTGCGGAAAAGGCCGCCTGTGGGAGACGTCCTCGGCCTGACGCGCCGTCACGAGGGTCTGCCGCAGTGCGGCACGAGTTCCAACCGGTTCGCGGACACTCCGTCGTGAGGCACCCCCGACCGGATCACGCCGCTAGGCTCGGCGGGTGACCGAGCAGGTTCCCCAGACCGCATCCCGGCCGGCGGCGCGCACGGCGCGCACCGCCGCGTTCTTCGACCTCGACAAGACGATCATCGCGACCAGCTCGTCGGCGGCCTTCTCCAAGCCGTTCCTCGCCGGCGGGCTCCTGTCGCGCGCCGACGTGCTGCGCAGCGCCTACGCCCACTTCGTCTTCATGATCGGGAACGCGGACGCCGACCAGACCGAGCGCATGCGCGCGCACCTGTCGTCGCTCGTGACGGGCTGGGACGTGGAGAAGGTCCGGCAGATCGTGACCGAGACGGTGCACGAGCTCATCGACCCGTACGTCTACGCGGAAGCCGTCGAGCTCATCGCCGAGCACCACGCCGCCGGCCGGGACGTCGTGGTGGTCTCGGCCTCGGCCGCCGTGCTGGTGGAGCCGATCGCCGCGGTGCTCGGTGCCGATCACGTGCTGTCCACGCAGATGACCGTCGAGGACGGCCGGTTCACGGGCGAGATCGACTTCTACAACTACGGCGACAACAAGGCCGTGGGAGTGCGCCGGCTCGCCGTGCGTGAGGGCTACGACCTCGCGGGCTGCTTCGCCTACTCCGACTCCATCACGGACGCCCCGATGCTGGCCGCGGTGGGGCACGGCTACGTGGTCAACCCGGACCGGGTGCTGAGGCGGCGGGCCTTGCAGTCGGGCTGGGGCGTGCTGGCGTTCACCCGGCCGGTGGCGCTGCGTCCCCGCATCGAGCCTGCTCCGCTGATCGCGGTGGTCGCCGTGGCGGCGGTGGGCCTCACCGCGTGGCTGGTCTGGCGCGCGAGCCGGCGCCGGGCCCGCCGCCGGCTCGCGTGACCGGACCGGACGACAGGGCTCCCAGGTCCGGCGCGCGACAGGACCAGGTCAAGCAAAGGTAAGGCCGAAGATTTTCGCAGCCAATTGGCGACATGACAGGAATTGGCAATTGTGAAGATCACTCCGCCCAGGTTGCATTTGTGCGCACAAGGCAGTGTGATTGTGTTCACAGCAAGTATTCAGGGCGGAAGGGACCGCGAGAGCGCAGTCACCCCGTCCGGCTGGTGAGAGCGGTATCCGGCTTGAGGATGCTCCCGGACTCCGTGCTCGTGGACCGAGATCTCGCCACCGCAGTGGCCGGGCCCTCGCACTTCCGGATCGCGAACGGAAATTGCGAGGAGCCCGGCCGCACGGCGAATCGTTTCGCGGAATGCGGGTCAGCCGGAAAAGAATCACCGCCCCGACGATTTCTCCCGACGTTCAGCCCCTTGCGGCCGTCCGGGGATTCACGACCTCATCGCCACTGAGCACGCGAGTACTGCGGCTGGGTGCCCACCCCGGAGTCCACGGGAACCGTGCCGATCTTCTCCCCCAGCGCGTGCGCCGCCCGCAGCGGCCAGTACGGATCGCGCAACGCCTCCCGGCCGAGCATCACGGCATCCGCCGAGCCCTCCACGAGGATCTGCTCGGCCTGAGCCGGCTCGCTGATCAGGCCCACGGCGCTCACCGGAAGCCCGGACACCTCGCGCACCCGACGCGCGTAGGGCACCTGGTACCCCGGCCCGACAGAGATCGACGCCGGCGCGACACCGCCGGTCGACACGTCGACCAGGTCGGCACCGAGCCGACCGAGCCGTCCGGCGACGGCGGCGACGTCGTCCACCGTGAGGCCGTCGTCCCGCCAGTCGGTCGCGGACACCCGGACCAGCACCGGCAGCTCGTCCGGCCAGGCCGCCCGCACCGCCGTCACCGTCTCCTCGACCAGTCGCGAGCGCCCGTCGACCGACCCGCCGTACTCGTCCGTCCGGGTGTTCGCGAGGGGCGACAGGAACTGGTGCAGCAGGTAGCCGTGCGCGGCGTGCACCTCGACGGCGTCGAACCCGGCCTCCCGGGCCCGGCGCGCCGCGGCGGCGAACAGCTCGGGCACGTCCGCGACCTGCGTGGGCGTCATCTCGGCGGGGACGGCGTAGCCCGGGTAGGGCGAGGCCGACGGACCGACGGTGGGCCAGCCGCCGTCGGGCACGGGGACGCTGCCCTGCACCGGCGACCAGGGACGGAAGGTCGACGCCTTGCGTCCCGCGTGGGCGAGCTGGATGCCGATGCGGGCGCCGCGCGCGTGCACGAAGTCGACGATGCGCCGCCACGCGGCGGTCTGCTCGTCGTTCCAGATGCCGGTGTCCTGCGGCGAGATCCGCCCCTCGGGTACGACGGCGGTGGCCTCGGTCAGGACGAGCCCGAAGCCACCGGCGGCCCGGGAGCCGAGGTGCACGAGGTGCCAGTCGTTCGGGAGGCCGTCCTCGGCCGAGTACTCGCACATCGGCGCCAGCCAGGCGCGGTTGGGCACGGACAGGCCGCGGAGGGCGACGGGTTCGAACAAGAGGCTCACGCCGGGCCCAACGCACCCGGTCGCCACGTGATTCCGCGGCGCACGCCGCACGTCTCAGGACGTGACACCGGGTTGTGAGGGGTGTCACCGTCCGGGACTACACTCACCGACCAGAGAGAACGTCAAGGCAGCCCCAAGCACCTGCCCGAACGAACGCGAAGACGCGCACCGGAGGTCACCGTGACAGACACCAACCCGACGTCGGGCTCGGCAGCCAGCCCCAGCCTCGAGAACCTGCTGCACGAGACCCGGAGCTTCCCGCCGAGCGAGGAGTTCGCGGCCCAGGCCAACGCGAAGGCCGATCTGTACGAGAAGGCCGCGGCCGACCGCCTGGGCTTCTGGGCCGAGCAGGCGAACGAGCTCGTGACGTGGACCACGCCGTTCACCGAGACGCTGGACTGGAGCGGCGCGCCGGTGGCGCGCTGGTTCGCCGACGGCACGCTGAACGCCGCCTACAACGCGGTGGACCGGCACGTGGCGGCCGGCCACGGCGACCGGGTCGCCATCCACTTCGAGGGCGAGCCGGGCGACACCCGCACCGTCACCTACGCCGACCTGCAGCGGGAGGTGTCGCGCGCCGCGAACGCCCTGACCGAGCTGGGCGTGGCGACGGGTGACCGCGTGGTGATCTACCTGCCGATGCTCGTCGAGTCCGTGGTCGCGATGCTGGCCTGTGCCCGCATCGGTGCGCCCCACTCCGTGGTCTTCGGCGGCTTCTCGTCCGACGCCCTGCGCAGCCGGATCGCCGACGCCGAGGCCACGCTCGTGATCACCGCCGACGGCGGGTTCCGCCGCGGTGCGCCGTCGGCCCTGAAGCCCGCCGTCGACGAGGCGCTGGCGCCCAAGGAGGGCGAGGCGGCCACCACGGTCCGCAAGGTGCTCGTCGTGCGCCGCACCGAGCAGGACGTGGCCTGGGTGGAGGGCCGCGACGTCTGGTGGCACGAGGCGCTGGAGGCCGCGTCCGACCAGCACGAGCCCGTGCCGGTCGAGGCGGAGCACCCGCTGTTCATCCTGTACACCAGCGGCACCACCGGGAAGCCGAAGGGCATCCTGCACACCACCGGCGGCTACCTCACGCAGGCCGCGTACACGCACAAGAACGTGTTCGACCTCAAGCCGGAGACGGACGTCTACTGGTGCACCGCCGACGTCGGCTGGGTCACCGGCCACTCCTACGTGGTCTACGGCCCGCTCGTGAACGGCGCCACGCAGGTGCTGTACGAGGGCACGCCCGACACCCCGCACCGGGGCCGCTGGTGGGAGCTCATCGAGAAGTACAAGGTCTCGATCCTGTACACGGCCCCGACCGCGATCCGCACGTGCATGAAGTGGGGCGACGACATCCCCGGCGGGTTCGACCTGTCCTCCCTGCGCGTGCTCGGCTCGGTGGGCGAGCCCATCAACCCGGAGGCGTGGATGTGGTACCGCCGCGTCATCGGCGGCGACCGCACCCCGATCGTGGACACGTGGTGGCAGACCGAGACGGGCGCGATCATGATCAGCCCGCTCCCCGGCGTCACCGCGGCCAAGCCGGGTTCGGCGCAGGTGGCGCTGCCGGGCATCGCGGCGACCGTCGTCGACGACGAGGCCAAGCCGGTGCCCGACGGCGGGGGCGGCTACCTCGTGCTGTCCGAGCCGTGGCCGTCGATGCTCCGTGGCATCTGGGGCGACCTGGACCGCTACAAGGAGACGTACTGGTCGCGGTTCGAGGGCCTCTACTTCGCGGGTGACGGCGCCAAGAAGGACGAGGACGGCGACATCTGGCTGCTGGGCCGCGTGGACGACGTGATGAACGTGTCCGGGCACCGTCTGTCCACCACGGAGATCGAGTCGGCCCTGGTGTCGCACGAGATCGTGGCGGAGGCCGCCGTCGTGGGCGCCGCCGACGACACCACCGGCCAGGCCGTCGTCGCGTTCGTGATCCTGCGCGGCGACCACGCCGGCCGGGCGGCCACGCCCGAGGGCGCCGCCGAGGTGCAGAAGGAGCTGCGCGACCACGTCGGCAAGGAGATCGGCCCGATCGCCAAGCCGAAGAAGATCCTCGTGGTGCCGGAGCTGCCCAAGACCCGGTCCGGCAAGATCATGCGCCGCCTGCTGCGCGACGTCGCCGAGGACCGCGCCGTCGGCGACGCGACCACGCTGGCCGACTCGTCCGTGATGGACCTCATCACGGCGGGCCTGGCGGCGCCGTCGGCCTCCACGGAGGACTGACCGCACCTGCCGGGTGGACGGCGACGGGGTGGGACGGCGGTGACGTCGTCCCACCCCGCTGCCGTTCCACCCCGGCTCATGCAGGAGGATGAGGGCATGCGTATCGCCGCACCCATCGACATCGGCCCGCTCGACGCGGAGGCCCAGCAGGCCGTCCGGGACCTGGCCGCCGCCGCGGAGGCGCACGACGGCGTCGCCCCGCTGTCCGAGCAGCCCCTGCTCAACCTCGGTACCGACGCGGAGTGGATCACCCACGTCGTGGCGCACACCACGGCCGGCAGCACCATCGGCTACGTGCAGATCGACCGGTCGGGCCAGACCGCGAGCGCCGAGCTCGTGGTGCACCCGGAGCACCGGCGGAACGGCCGCGGCCGCGTGCTCCTGCGGACGGCGGAACGCGACGCCACGCTCCCCTCCCGGTCCGGTGAGCCCGGTCAGCACGGCAAGCAGCTCCGGGTCTGGGCGCACGGCGACCTCGAACCGGCCCGTGCGTTCGCCCGGGCGCTCGGCCTGCGCCCGGTGCGCGAGCTCCTCTTCCTCGCCCGCCCCCTCGACCCCGCGGACCCGGCCTCGTCCGGCCTCCCCGAGGCACCCGCCGGCTACGAGCTGCGCACGTTCCGCCCGGGGCTGGACGACGAGCCCTGGCTCCGCGTCAACGCCCGCGCCTTCGCGACCCACCCGGAGCAGGGTCGGATGACCCTCGACGATCTCCGCGCCCGCCAGGCGGAGCCGTGGTTCGACCCGGAGGGGTTCTTCCTGCTGGTCCCCCTGGACGACCCGGCCGCCGACCCGGCCGCCTTCCTGTGGACCAAGCAGGAGCCGGACGGCGCGCGGGACGGCGAGATCTACGTGCTGGGCGTGGACCCGGACCACCAGGGCGAGGGGCTCGGCCGGCTGATGACCTCCGTCGGGCTGGCGCACCTCGCCCGGACCGGCTCGACGCGCGCCGTGCTCTACGTGGAGGGCGACAACGCACCGGCCCTCGCCACGTACGAGCGGGCGGGCTTCGCCCGGGCCGCCGTACACGTGCAGTATGCCCGTGCGTGACGAGATCTCTGGACGAGGGACACCCACTGTGTACCGAACGGTGACACCATGTGCCCTATGAAGGACAGCACGGGGAACGCCACCACCAGAACCCGGGACAAGAACGGTCGGTTCATGAAGCAGAGCCCGCCCACGACACCCGCCGAACCCGTGAACGGCACGCCCGCGGACCACGCGCCGGGCAACGTCACGTCCGCCAAGGGCTCTGCCGCGCCGGACGTGACCTCGGACGGGAAGTCCGCCGGTGGCGTCGCCGCCGCGATCCCGGCCCGGTCGCAGCGCTCCTCCGCCCCGGTTCCGGGCCGCAGCCCGGCCGACGGCGCCTCGGTGGAGGACATCCTGGACCCGCGCTCGGTCGAGCCGAGCCTGGCCGCGCACATCGCGGAGCACATCGCGGAGAGCCCGGAGGGCACCTCCCTGCTGGAGCCGCAGCTCGGCGAGCCCCTGCCGGTCGACCGGTTCGCCGACCGGGAGCTGAGCTGGCTGGCGTTCAACCAGCGGGTGCTGGAGCTCGCGGAGGACCCGCGCATCCCCCTGCTGGAGCGCGTCCGGTTCCTGGCGATCTTCGCGTCCAACCTGGACGAGTTCTTCATGGTGCGGGTGGCGGGCCTGAAGCGCCGCATCGCGACCGGCATCGCGGTCACCAGCGCGTCGGGCCTCAGCCCGCGCCGCGTCCTGTCGCGCATCTCCGAGGAGGCGCACGCGCTCATGGAGCGGCACGCCCGGGTGTTCGAGGACGAGGTGCAGCCGGCGCTGGCGGGTGAGGGCATCACCCTCGTGCACTGGGGCGAGCTGGACACCAAGGAGCAGGAGCGCCTCCACAAGTTCTTCCGCAAGCAGATCTTCCCGGTGCTCACCCCGCTGGCGGTGGACCCGGCCCACCCGTTCCCCTACATCTCCGGCCTCAGCCTGAACCTCGCCGTGGTGGTGGCGAACCCGGCCACGGGCAAGGAGCACTTCGCCCGCGTGAAGGTGCCGCCGCTGCTGCCCCGCTTCATCGCGGTGGACGCGTCGGGCAAGCCCCGCCGCCCCGGCACCAAGAAGGCCGACCCGCAGCGCGGCCCCCTCTCGTTCGTGCCGCTCGAAGAGGTGATCTCCCAGCACCTCGACTACCTGTTCCCCGGGATGGAGGTCCGCGAGAACCACACGTTCCGGGTCACCCGCAACGAGGACGTGGACGTGGAGGAGGACGACGCCGAGAACCTCCTCCAGGCCATGGAGAAGGAGCTGCTGCGGCGCCGGTTCGGCCCGCCGGTGCGCCTGGAGATCGCGAAGGACATCAGCCCGCGCATCCGCGACCTCATCGTCCGCGAGCTGGGCGTCAAGGAGGAGGAGGTCTACGAGCTGCCCGCCCTGCTCGACCTCACGGGCCTCAACCTCATCGCGGACCTCGACCTGACGTCCCTGCACTACCCGCCGTTCGTCCCGTCGACGCACCGCCATCTCGCCGAGGTCGAGAGCGCCAAGCCGACCGACGTGTTCGCGGCCATCCGCCGCCGCGACATCCTGCTGCACCACCCGTACGACAGCTTCTCCACCAGCGTGCAGACGTTCCTGGAGCAGGCCGCCGCGGACCCGGACGTGCTGGCGATCAAGCAGACCCTGTACCGGACGTCGGGCGACTCCCCGATCGTGGACGCGCTGATCGACGCCGCCGAGGCAGGCAAGCAGGTGCTGGCCCTCGTGGAGATCAAGGCCCGGTTCGACGAGGAGGCCAACATCTCCTGGGCGCGCAAGCTCGAGGAGGCGGGCGTCCACGTGGTCTACGGCATCGTGGGCCTCAAGACCCACTGCAAGCTGTCGCTCGTGGTGCGCCAGGAGCCCGACGGGTCGCTGCTGCGCTACTGCCACGTCGGCACGGGCAACTACCACCCCAAGACGGCGCGCCTGTACACGGACCACGGCCTGCTGACCTGCGACCCGGACGTGGGCCAGGACCTGACCCGGCTGTTCAACCAGCTCTCCGGGTACGCCCCCAAGTCGACCTTCCACCGGCTGCTGGTGGCCCCCCGCGCCGTACGGTCGGGCCTGGTGGAGCGCATCGAGCGCGAGGCCGCCGCCGCCCGCGCCGGCCACGAGGCGTGGGTCAAGATGAAGATCAACTCGGTGGTCGACGAGACGGTGGTCGACGCCCTGTACCGCGCCTCCCAGGCCGGGGTGCAGGTGGACCTCGTGGTGCGCGGCATCTGCGCCGTGAAGGTGGGCGTGCCCGGGCTCAGCGAGAACATCCGGGTGCGGTCGATCCTGGGCCGGTTCCTGGAGCACTCGCGCATCTTCGCGTTCGCGAACTCCGCGGGCCCGGCCCTCGGCGAGGGTGCGGCGTCCGGCCCCGAGGTGTTCATCGGCTCGGCGGACCTCATGCACCGCAACCTCGACCGCCGCGTCGAGACGCTCATCCGGATCACGGACCCGGGGCACATCGGCGAGCTGCTCGGCCTCCTGGACGAGTCCATGGCCGACACCACGGCGTCGTGGCACCTGCGGCCGGACGGCCAGTGGGAGCGCCCGTCGACCGGTCCGGACGGCAACGCCCTGCGCGACCTGCAGGCGGTCCTGATCCAGCGGCAGCGCCGCCGGCTCGAGCCCGTCCGGTGACCGGGCTCCGGTCCAGCGTGGGCACCGAACCGACGACGACGGCCAGGTCGCACACGCCCGTCGTGATGACGGCGGGCGGGCTGGTGTGGCGGCGGCGCGGCGGAGAGCTCCAGGTGCAGCTCGTGCACCGCCCCCGCTATGACGACTGGTCGTGGCCCAAGGGCAAGCTGGAGACCGGCGAGTCGTTCCAGGGCGCCGCCCTCCGGGAGGTCGGCGAGGAGACCGGCCGGGAGATCGTGCTCGGCCGCCCGCTGCCCGGGCTCCAGTACCTCACGCCGGACGGGCGCGTGAAGCGCGTGCACTACTGGGCGTCCCGCCGCGCCCGGAAGGGGCACGACGGCGCCGCCCTCACCGCGCGCGCCCCGGTCGCCCCGGTCGACCGCACCGAGGTGGACCGCAGCGAGTGGCTGAGCGTGGCCGATGCGGCGCAGCGCCTCACCCGGGCGTCGGACCGCGGCCCGCTGGACGCTCTGACGAAGGCCGACGCCGAGGGGGTGCTGAGCACCCGTGCCCTCGTCATCGCGCGGCACGGGCGCGCCGTGCCGCGCACCTCGTGGCACGGCTCGGAACGGGACCGGCCGCTCACCCCGGTCGGGCACGCCCAGGCCGCGGCGCTGGTCCCGGTGCTCGCCGCCTACGGCGTCGAGCAGGTGATCAGCTCCCGCTGGGAGCGGTGCGCCACGACCATCGACCCGTACGTGCGGGCCTCCGGGCTGCGGCCGAGCTACAGCGAGTACCTCACCGAGGCGCAGCACGAGCGATCGCCGTCCCGCGTCGCGGCGACGGTGCGCGACCTGCTGGCGGAGACCACGGAGTCGTCCGTGATCTGCACCCACCGTCCCGTGCTGCCGACGGTGCTCGACGTGCTCGGCCAGCACGCGTCCCGCACCGTCGCCGACGACCTGCCGTCGGCCGACCCGTTCCTCGAACCGGGCGAGGTGCTCGTGGCGCACGTCGCCGACACGCCGGACGGGGCCCGGGTGGTGGCCACCGAGAAGGTGAGCCCCCCGGTGTGGTGACGGTGGTGTGACGGTGGTGGTGGACACACGTTCCATTTCGGCGCACTATCGGACACCATGAGCAGCGACCAACGACCGCCGAGAAGGCCGGCCATGCTGGACCCGCGGGACGCCGAGGCGCTCCCCGGGGAGGTGGATCCCGCGCTGCGTGACGAGGTCGCGCACGCCACCGCGCGCGCCCTCGTGGACCGCGCCCGGACCACCGAGGACCCGCAGGTCGTCGAGCGGCTCATCCACCTGGTCGAGAACGAGGGCCTGGACACGGTCGCGGGCCTCTGGGCCGACGCCGCCCCCGTCTCCCTGCCCGGGTCGCTCTGGCGCCTGTACGTGCTGCGCGAGTGGGTGCGCCGCGACCTGCAGACCGTCATGCTCAGGTATCGGCTCGGTGTGGAGGCCGCCCCGGTCCAGGAGGCGGTCGCGGGCGTCCCGAGCCCGCCGGAACCACGCGACCTGCAGATCCTCGCCGACGCCGTCCTGTCCGGTGTGTTCACCGGCGACCTCGCCGTCGCGCTCGAACGCGCCGGTGCGTTCTGCCGCATCCTGTCCACCGGCGCGGCCTTCGACGCCGACTCCCGCGAGGTCGCCGACCCCACCGGCGCCACCCGGATGACCCGGAGCGCGAGCTCCCTGCTGCGCACCGCGGAGGAGCTGGAGCACGCCGGTGACCTGTGGCGGACGGGGTCCCTCGAGTAGGACCCCCTCGCGGGTGGTGTGACGTCCGACCCCCTTGGCAGATCCGCGCACGGGACTAGGATGGTGCAGGCGACGCCGGGCTGCGGTAGCCCCGGGCTCCACCTCAAGCCGCTACGAGCGGCCCCGCGCCGAGAGGCGCTCCCGGTTCGGCGTCGCTCTCCTTCCCCTCCGGACCAGCGGTCCTCGACCGCGGCCGGTTGCCGCCCGCAGCCTGTGCCATGTGTCACGAGTGACCAAAGCGCGACCTTGCAAATTGGCGATAGTCGGCAACAGCCATACGCTGAGCCTGTTCCAGAGCCCTCAGAACGGGAGCCCTCGTGCGCCTTACTCCGCGCGACACCACGTACTTCGACCTTCTTGCCGCCTCGGCCCAGCACCTGGTCCGGGGGGCCTCGCTCCTGGCAGAGCTGCTGGGGGCGGACAAGGCGGGCCGGGAGAAGCTCGCCGACGAGATGCACGACGTCGAGCACCTCGCCGACGACGCCACCCACTCGATCATGCGGCGCCTCAACCAGACCTTCGTGACGCCGTTCGACCGGGAGGACATCTCCGGCCTGGCGTCCGCGCTGGACGACTGCATGGACGAGATGGACGAGGCCGCCGACCTCATCGTCCTGTACAAGGTCGACGCCCTGCCCGACCGCGTCTCCGAGCAGGTCCAGGTGCTCCAGCGGTGCGCCGAGCTGACGGCGGAGGCCATGCCCCGCCTGCGCTCGATGGACAAGCTCGCCGACTACTGGGTCGAGGTCAACCGCCTCGAGAACCAGGCGGACAAGCTGCACCGCAAGCTCATCGCGCAGCTCTTCGACGATCTCGCGAGCGACCCCGTCCAGCTCATGAAGCTGAAGGAGATCGTCGAGGTCCTGGAGAACGCCGCCGACAGCTTCGAGAAGGTCGCGAACATGGTCGAGACCATCGCCCTCAAGGAGACCTGAGTTGGAGGTCGCCCTCGTCGTCCTCGTGGTCGCGCTCGCCCTGAGCTTCGACTTCACGAACGGCTTCCACGACGCCGCCAACGCGATCGCGACGTCGGTGTCGACCCGGGCGCTGACGCCCCGTGTCGCGCTGCTGATGGCCGCGGTCATGAACTTCACGGGAGCCCTGCTGGGCACCGAGGTCGCGGAGACCATCGCCACGTCGATCGTCAACCTCGCGGGGGCCGGCACGCACGCCGAGCTCGCCGTCGTGCTGTGCGCACTGCTCGGCGCCATCGTGTGGAACCTGATCACGTGGTGGTTCGGGCTGCCCTCGTCGTCCACGCACGCCCTGATCGGCGGGCTCGTCGGCGCCGGGCTCGCGGGCGGCATGAGCGTCTACTGGTCCGCGATCGTGGACAAGGTGGTGCTGCCGATGATCATCTCGCCGGTGGTGGGCTTCGGCCTCGCCTTCGCCGTGATGGTCGGCGTGCTGTGGATCTTCCGCAACGCGGCACCGGCCAAGGCGCACCGCCGGTTCCGGATCGCGCAGACGGCGTCCGCCGCCGCGATGGCGCTGGGCCACGGCCTGCAGGACGCGCAGAAGACGATGGGTGTCATCTACCTCGCGCTGCTGACGGTGGGCTGGGCGAACGCCGACGAGGGCATCCCCCTCTGGGTCAAGCTGTCCGCGGCCGCGGCGATCTCCGCCGGCACCTACTCCGGCGGCTGGCGCATCATGCGCACGCTGGGCCGCAAGATCATCGAGCTCGACCCGGCGCGCGGGTTCGTCGCCGAGTCCGTGTCGGCCCTGGTGCTGTACGTCAACGCGTTCGCGCTGCACGCCCCGGTGTCGACCACGCACACGATCACCTCCGCGATCATGGGCGTGGGCGCGACCCGCCGGCTGTCCGCGGTGCGCTGGGGCGTGGCGAAGAACATCGCCGTCGCCTGGGTGCTCACCATCCCGGCCGCCGCCCTGGTGGCCGCGCTCGCGACCTGGGCGTTGTGGCCGCTGCTCACCTGACCGGTGTCGCGCACGTCACCGCGATGATCGCCACACCGCTCCGCGCGCGACCACGACCAGGTGCGACTTAGCATCGAACGCATGAGCACCACCCCATCGGCCCCGGACGCCGGCGCCAGATCAGCCCACCGCAAGGCCACGGCCCTCGCCTTCGCCGCAGCGGTGGGCGGTTTCTTGTTCGGCTTCGACAGCTCCGTCATCAACGGCGCGGTGAACGCCATCGAGGGGCAGTTCGACCTCGATCCGTCGATCACCGGGTTCGTCGTCGCCATCGCCCTGCTCGGCTGTGCGCTGGGCGCCTGGGCGGGCGGCCGGCTGGCCGACCGCTGGGGCCGCACCCACGTCATGGTGCTCGGTGCCGTCCTGTTCTTCGTGTCGTCGATCCTTTCCGCCATCGCGTTCTCCGCGTGGGACCTGGCGGTCTGGCGCTTCATGGCGGGCGTGGGCATCGGTATCGCGTCCGTCATCGCCCCCGCGTACATCGCGGAGATCGCGCCCGCCTCGATGCGCGGCCGGCTGGGCTCGCTCCAGCAGCTCGCGATCACCGTCGGCATCTTCGCGGCGCTGCTCTCGGACCAGATCCTGGCGGAGTCGGCCGACGGCGCCGCCAACGTGCTCTGGCTCGGGTGGGAGGCGTGGCGCTGGATGTTCCTGGTGGCCGTGGTCCCCGCCGCCGTCTACGGCATCCTGGCGCTGCGCATCCCGGAGTCGCCCCGGTACCTCGCGGCCAGGGGCCGCGACGACGAGGCGCGCGCTGTCCTGGCGAGCGTGCTGGGCCCGGACGAGGACGCCGACGACCGCCTCGCGCAGATCCACCACAGCATCGCCGTCGACGAGGCCAACGCCGCCCAGTCGTCCCTGCGCGGCGGCACGCTCGGCCTCAAGCCGATCGTGTGGGTCGGCATCCTGCTGTCGGTGTTCCAGCAGTTCGTGGGCATCAACGTGATCTTCTACTACTCGACCACGCTGTGGCAGGCCGTCGGCTTCGACGAGAGCCAGGCGTTCCTGGTCTCGACCATCACGTCGGTCACGAACGTGGCCGTCACGTTCATCGCCATCGCGCTCATCGACAAGGTGGGCCGCCGCCCGCTGCTCCTCATCGGCTCGGCCGGCATGACCGTGTCGCTCGGCCTCATGGCGATCGCCTTCACGCAGGCCACCGGGTCCGGGAGCGACATCTCGCTCAGCGGGCCGTGGGGTGTGATCGCCCTGATCTGCGCCAACGCGTTCGTCGTCTTCTTCGGTGCCTCGTGGGGCCCGCTCGTGTGGGTGCTGCTGGGCGAGATGTTCCCGAACCGCATCCGCGCGGCCGCGCTCGGCGTGGCCGCGGCCATGCAGTGGATCGCGAACTTCGCCATCACGATGACGTTCCCGCCGCTGCTGTCGGCCTTCGGCGCGGCGGTGCCGTACCTCATGTACGCGGTCTTCGCGGCGCTGAGCTTCTTCTTCGTGCTCACCAAGGTGCCCGAGACCACGGGCATGGAGCTGGAGGACATGGGCGAGCAGAGCCGCTCCACCACCTGACCGCGCACGCCCCCGTCGCACCCGGCGCCGTCCCCTGCCCAGGGGGCGGCGCCGTCGTCGTACCCGGCCGGTGTCGCGCACGTCACACGCCCGTCGTCGAATCGGTTCCCGGAAAACCCTTGCATCTGGCAACCATCGAGATATCGTTGCCTTAAGCAATCAAATGCGAGACACGATGACTTCCCTGTCCAGCCGGACGCCGTCCGGCACCGAAGCTCCCGCCGTCGCCCTGGTCACCGCACTCCAGAGTCTGGCGCGCGCCCAACGGGAGGCCGCGGCACGCATCGCCCACGAGCTCGACTGGCCCAGGGCGGGCATCGCCGTGCTGCACCTGCTCTCCAAGTGCGGCCCGGTCTCCCTGACCGACGTCGCGGCGCACCTGCGCGTCGACATCTCCGTCGCGAGCCGCCAGGTGAGCACCCTGGCCGACGGCGGCTTCGTCGTCCGCACGGTCGACGCCGACGACCGCCGCGTCCGCACCATCGAGCTGACCGACGCCGGGCGCGAGCTCGCCGCCGAGGCCCGTGAGCAGTACGCGATCCTCATCGACCGGGCATTCGCCGCCTGGTCGCCCGAAGACCTCGACGAGGCGACCCGCACGCTGAACCGCCTCGTCGACACCATCAGTGCGGACACCGCACACCGGCGCTCGCCCCAGAACCAGCAGGAGTATGCATGACAAGCCCCAGCACAGAGACCCTCGCGGACCAGCCCGAACACCTCCAGGGCGAACCGCCCGCCATGACGCACAACGAGGTCCTCCGCGCGCTGTCGGGGATCCTCCTCGGCATGTTCGTCTCGGTGCTGGCGATGTCCGTCGTGTCGTCGTCCCTGCCGAAGATCATCACCGACCTGGGCGGCGGGCAGTCCGCGTTCACCTGGGTGGTCACGGCCACCCTGCTGACCTCGACGATCTCCACCCCGATCTGGGGCAAGCTCGCCGACCTCACGAACCGCAAGACGCTCATCCAGATCGCCCTGATCATCTCGGTGCTGTCCGCGGCCGCCGCCGGCTTCGCGCAGGACGCCGGCCAGCTCATCACCTTCCGCGCCTTCCAGGGCATCGGCGCCGGCGGCCTCCAGTCGCTGTCCGCCGTGCTGATCGCGGACATCATCAGCCCCCGCCAGCGCGGCCGCTACATGGGCCTCATGGGCTCCATCATGGGTGTCGGCATGGTCGGCGGGCCGATCCTCGGCGGCTTCCTCACTGACGCGATCAGCTGGCGCTGGAACTTCTTCGTCGGCCTGCCGTTCGCCGTCGCCTCGATCATCGTGCTGCAGATGACGCTCAAGCTGCCCAGGCGGCCGAAGGGCTCGGCCCGGATCGACGTCATCGGAGCCACGCTCATCTCGGTGGGCATCGCGACGCTGCTGCTCTGGATCACCTTCGCGGGCACGGAGTTCGACTGGCTCTCGTGGCAGACGGCCGCGATGGTCGGCGGTTCCCTGGTGGTCCTCACGATCGCGGTGCTCGTCGAGCTGCGGGTCACCAACCCGCTGATCCCGATGTACCTGTTCAAGAACCGCACGCTCGTGCTCGCCGTCATCGGCTCGGTCGCGGTGGGTGTCGCGATGTTCGGCTCCTCGGTGTTCCTGAGCCAGTACATGCAGCTCTCCCGCGGCAAGACGCCCACGGAGTCCGGCCTCTACACCATCCCGATGGTGGTCGGCCTGTTCCTGTCGTCCACGGTCAGCGGCCAGCTGATCTCGAAGACCGGCCGGTACAAGCCGTACATGGTCGCCGGTGGCGTGCTCCTGACGGGCGGTCTGCTGCTCCTGTCGACGCTGGACTACCACACCTCGTTCGTGCTGGTCTCGATCTACCTGTTCGTCCTGGGGGCGGGCGTGGGCATGCTGATGCAGAACATGGTGCTGGCCACGCAGAACACCCTGCACATCAAGGACTCCGGCTCCGGCACGTCGACCGTGACGTTCTTCCGGTCGCTCGGTGGCGCGATCGGTGTCTCGGCGCTCGGCGCGGTCCTGGGGCACCGCGTGAAGACGGGCCTGGAGGACGGCATCACGGAGATCGCGCCGCAGCTCGCGAAGCAGGGCATCGACCCGTCCGCCTTCCAGTCCGGCGGCGACACGCTGCCCGACCTCTCGACGCTCCCGCCGCTGCTGGTCGAGGTGGTCGAGAAGGCCTACGCGAACGGCATCGCGGACATCTTCCTGACCGCCGTCCCGCTCGCCGTGGTGGCGCTGGTCTGCGTGGCCCTGATCAAGGAGGTGCCGCTGGGGCACCGGTCGGGCATCGACCAGCTCAAGGACCTCGAGACCGCCGAGGTCTGACGGGTTCGCGGCGACGGCCGCGGGCGACCTTCCGGGTCGCCCGCGGCCGTCGGCCTTTCCGGTGGGCCCCCCGGGGATCGAACCCGGAACCCGCGGATTAAAAGTCCGCTGCTCTGCCAGTTGAGCTAGAGGCCCGCGCACACTGCGGCGCGATCAGCAAGCCTACCGGTCAGGCCCGGCAGCCTCGTCGAGGTCCGCCGAGCGGGGCACCGTACGGCTTCTTCCGGCCGCTGTCACGCGCTGTCTCACCCAGCGGGAGATATCGGGTGAAACGCGTCTCACGCTTGCGGTGACGGAGTGGGCTTGGTTCGGTGGACGGGTCCGCGGAGAACCAATGTGAGGAGCTCATCGTGCTCACCGTGACTGACAACGCTCGTACGGCCGTCCAGGATCTCGCCCAGCAGGCGGGTGTGCCGGTCGAGGGCGGGCTGCGCATCGCGCAGGCGTCCGGACAGCCGGGCAACTTCGAGCTCGCGCTGGTTCCGGCACCGCAGCCCGACGACCAGGTCGTCGACGCTTCCGGTTCCACCAACGTGTTCGTCGAGGCCCAGGCGGCGCCCGCTCTCGAGGCGCTGACCCTGGACACCGACCCCCGTGCCGAGGGCCCGGGCTTCGTGCTCACGCCCTCGGCGTGACACACCGGCGCCCGCGCGGCGCCACGCACACCGACGAGGCCCCGGGCCCGCCGTACCTGGCGGCCCCGGGGCCTCGTCGTGCGTGCGGTACTGCCGGACGGGTCAGAGCGCCACGCCCAGGATCCAGGAACCGCCCAGCACCAGGGCACCCAGCGTGACGAGCAGGAACATCGTGACCCAGAACAGGCCGGGCACCCCGGTCAGGCGGGCGAGCATGTCGGCGTCCGACGTGCGGGCGTGCCCGCGCGAACGCTGCACCTGCAGCTCGAACACCGGGCGCACCGCGCCCAGGAGCAGGAACCAGGTCACGGCGTACGCCACGGCGCTCTGCACCGGCGGCTCCAGGAACCACGTCACGAACACGAGGGCTGTGCCGCTGACCAGGATCGACCACAGGCCGAACCAGTTGCGGATCTGCAGGAGCAGCAGCGCGAGGAGCACCACCAGCAGCCACAGGAGCCCGACGGCGTACCCCTGCCGCAGCAGCCACGCGGCCCCGAGCCCGATGATGCCCGGCCCCACGTAACCGGCGAACGCCGTGATGACCATGCCCGGCCCCCGGGGCTTGCCCCGCGAGACGGTGAGGCCCGAGGTGTCGGAGTGCAGGCGGATGCCCTCGAGCTTGCGCCCGGTGAGCAGCGCACCGAGGCCGTGGGAGGCCTCGTGGGCGATGGTGATGACGTGCCGCGTCACGTGCCACAGGGGCCGGAACAGGACGACGACCAGCGCGATCGCGCACATGGCGAGCACCGTCGCGTTCGACGGCGGCTCCACCGGGGTGACCGCGTTGGTCCAGATGGTGCCGAGCACGTCGCCGATGGCGGCGAACGGTCCGGCCGTGCTGGTCGCTGCGGGAATCATGCGGCACATAGAACCACACCGAACGTGACGTTCGCCGCAGCCGGGTGTCACAGGGGCGTGAGATAGTGGGTGGCCGTGGGCGGCTCCAGCCGCCTGCCGTCGTGGCCCCGGCCCGGGTGAGAACCCGCCGCCCGGTGTGAGCACGGCGGACCACCGGCGCGAGTCGCGCCGCCACCGAGCCCGAGAGGCCCAGCTCCTTTGACCACCTTTGCCGACCTCGGTCTGCCCGCTCCCGTCGTGAGCGTCCTGACGGACCGCGGCATCACCACGCCTTTCCCCATCCAGACGGCATCGCTGCCGGACTCCCTCGCCGGGCGGGACGTGCTCGGCCGCGGCCGCACCGGCTCCGGCAAGACCCTCGCCTTCGCGCTGCCGGTCGTGACGCGCCTCGCGACGTCGAGCGCCCGCGCCGCCGCGGCGGGGCAGCCTCGCCGGGTCGCGGGCCGCCCCCGCGCCCTCGTCCTCGCGCCCACGCGCGAGCTCGCCAACCAGATCGACGAGACGGTCGCGCCGCTGGCGCAGGCCCTCGGCCTGAAGACCACCACGATCTTCGGCGGCGTGGCGCAGTCGCGCCAGGTCACCGCCCTGAACGCCGGCGTCGACATCGTCATCGCCTGCCCCGGCCGCCTGGAGGACCTGCTCGGCCAGCGGCACCTGACGCTCGACGACGTCGAGATCACCGTGCTGGACGAGGCCGACCACATGGCCGACCTCGGCTTCCTCCCGGGCGTGAAGCGCATCCTCGACCGGACCGGCGCCCGTACGCAGCGCCTGCTGTTCTCCGCCACGCTCGACAACGGCGTGGACGTGCTGGTCAAGCGCTACCTGCACCAGCCCGTCACGCACTCCGTGGACGAGGCCGCTGCCCCGCCGCCGCAGATGACGCACCACATCCTCGCCGTCGCCGACAAGGAGGCGAAGAAGGACGTGGTGCACCAGCTCGCGCAGGGCACGGGCCGGCGCGTGCTGTTCACGCGGACCAAGCACCAGGCCAAGAAGCTCGCCAAGCAGCTCACCGTCGCGGGCGTGCCCGCCGTGGACCTGCACGGCAACCTCGGCCAGGGCGCGCGCGAGCGCAACCTCGCCGCGTTCTCGTCGGGCGCCGTGAAGGTGCTGGTCGCGACGGACATCGCCGCCCGCGGCATCCACGTGGACGACGTCGAGCTCGTGGTGCACGTGGACCCGCCCGCCGAGCACAAGGCGTACCTGCACCGCTCCGGGCGGACGGCGCGCGCCGGCTCCGGCGGCGACGTCGTCACCATCATGCTGCCCGAGGAGCGCGGCGACGTACGGGACCTGACCCGCCGCGCGAAGATCACGGCCCGCCCGCAGGACGTCGCCCCCGGCGACGCGACCGTGAGCGGCCTGGTGGGCGAGGTCGCGCCGTACGTGGAGTACGTGCCGCCGGCCCCGCAGCAGCAGGGCCGGCAGGGCGCCCCCAAGCAGGGCGGCGGCCGGTCCCGGTCGGGACGACAGGGCGGCGCGGGCACCGGTCAGGGCGGCGGCGGCCGTCAGGGCCAGGCACGTGCCCAGGGCGGCGGTCAGCCCGGCGGGCAGCGCGGCGTCGCGCGTCCGGCGTCGGGCAGCGGCGGCGATCAGGCCGCGCGGGCGGACGGCGCGCCTCGCCGCCGTCGGCGCCGGGGCGGCCGCGGCCGCGGTGCCGGCAACCCGAACGCCTCCGCCGCGAACTGATCCCGCTCGGCGTGTCAGACCCTCAGGTCACCCTGGTGACCTGAGGGTCTGACGCTTTCGTAAGAACTGGAACACCCGCGGCCGGCGGGCAGTTGCTCTGTGCGGAGGTGTCGAGATGACCTACAAGATTTCGAAGTCCGACCAGGAGTGGCGCGAGCAGCTCTCGCGTCAGGAGTACGCGGTGCTGCGCCAGGCGGGTACGGAGCGGGCGTGGACGGGCGAGCTGCTCGACGAGAAGCGCACCGGCATCTACCGGTGTCGTGCCTGCGACGCCGAGCTGTTCCGCTCCGACACCAAGTTCGACTCGCACTGCGGCTGGCCGTCGTTCTACAGCCCGCTCGCGGGCGACTCGGTCGAGCTGATCGAGGACCGCTCCCACGGCATGGTGCGCACCGAGGTGCGCTGCGCGACCTGCGGCTCCCACCTCGGCCACGTCTTCGACGACGCGCCGCAGACGCCGACGGGCGACCGCTACTGCATGAACTCCGTCAGCCTCACGTTCGAGGAGCACTGACCGCGGAGCGGGCACTGACGGCGCACGCGCCGGCTCAGTGCCCGTTCTGCTTCCAGGCCACGATGTCCGTCGAGTAGCGGCCGAGGAGCCTGGCCAGCTGCGCGACCTCCTCCGGCTCCCAGGTGGCCAGCGCACCCTCCAGCATGGCGACACGGCTGGCGCGCGCCCGGTCGAACCGGGCCGCGCCGTCGGGCGTCAGCGTGATGAGCTGGCCGCGGCTGTCCTCCGGGTCCACGGTGCGTTCGACGAGACCCAGCTCGACCAGACGGCTGAGCTGCCGGGACACGGTGGCCCGCCCCACGCCGAAGAACGACGCGAGGTCCGAGCCGCGGGTGCCCGGCCGTTCGGCGATGTGCGCCAGGAGCGGGTAGGCACTGGCGTCGAGCTCCGGATGCACGCGCCGGGCGATCGACGCGCCGGACGACTGCGCCCGGCGGATCAGCAGGCGGATCTCGCGCTCCAGGCCTTCGAACGGCCCGAGGCCGGCCCCGTCGTCGGCGGGCACGCGCCCGCCGTCCTCGACCTGGTCGTCGGCGGTGTCCGTACCGGACCTGCCTGCACTGGAGAGCATGCGCCCATGATGACGCCTCCGGCGGCCGGATCCCAGCCCGGGGCGCGGAAAATCCCCCGCCGGGCACGAGGCGGGGCGAGAAAGGTCCGGCGAGACTCCCGTGCGCCACGGCGAGCACCCGTTCCCCGCCACCGGCTCCGTGCCACTACCCTCCTGTCCCATGACGTCAGCGACGCCGCGGCCGAGCGCACAGCACCTCGACCTCGCCGGCCCGACGCTGATCGCGTGCGACATCGACGGCACGCTGCTGCGCACAGGACACCCCGTCTCGGCCGCCGTACGCTCCGCCGTCGCCCAGGTCCTGGCAGCCGGGCAGCATCTCGTGCTGGCCACCGGACGCTCGCTGGTCGGGGCGCTGCCCGTCGCGGTGCAGCTCGGGCTGCCGGACGCCTGGATCGTCGCATCGAACGGCGCGGTCACCGCCCACCTGGTCGGCACCGACTACGAGGTCACGGACCTGCACGCCATCGAGCCGGAGACCGTGGTGCGCCACGCCGTGGCAGCGGTGCCCGGCATCCTGATCGCCACCGAGATCGTCGGCATCGGCTACCGCGTGAACCACCCGTTCCCCGAGGGTGAGCTCAACGGTGAGCAGCACCAGGTCCCCGCGCTCCTCGACCTGTGGGCGGAG
The DNA here is from genome assembly GCF_044547525.1 of Promicromonospora sp. NPDC052451. Lineage (NCBI taxonomy): Bacteria > Bacillati > Actinomycetota > Actinomycetes > Micrococcales > Promicromonosporaceae > Promicromonospora > Promicromonospora sp. NPDC052451. The sequence continues at coordinate 589,696 of NZ_JBIUAP010000001.1, read as the reverse complement.
TCGACGCCGCGCCTGGCCCTGCACGCACCGGAGGTCCACACGCTGGTCCCCGCCCTGCGCGAGCTGGGCCTGACCGCCATCGCGACGCGGCCCGACTGGGTGGACGTGACCCCGCCGGCCCTGTCGAAGGCGAGCGCCCTGGAGAAGGTCCGCGCCGCTCTCGGGGTCCAGGACGACGCGACCGCGGCGCTGGGCGACGGCGAGAACGACCTGGAGATGCTGGCGTGGGCGACGACCTCGGTCGCCATGGGTCACGCCCCCGACCGGGTCCGCGCCGCCGCCGACCGGGTCACGGGCACGATCGACCAGGACGGCGCGGCCACCGCGCTGCTCTCGCTGCTCGGCCGGGCGGCCTCCTGACCCGCCAGACCGGGTGATCCCAGGGGCGTTTGTCCGGTTAAGCCGGAAAAGGGCCCACGATATGACGGATCACCGGAACATCACATCCACGGAAAGAGCACCATCCTCAGCACCCCTACCGGTACCGTGGTCGCCCGACACGACGCTGAGGGGTACCCATGGCACAGCTCGACCGCCGAACCTTCCTGGCAGGCGCCGCCGTCGTCGCTTTCGACCCGGCCACCTCCCGCTGGCTCACCACGCTCCCCGAGAACACCGGGGCCATCCAGGTCCCCCACCTCGACGGTGAGCTCGTCACGGACGAGGCGTCGCTCACCGAGGCGGCCACCGACTACGGCCACCTCGCCCACCGGCTGCCCCGCGCCGTGCTGCGACCGGGCTCCGTGGACGACGTCGTGACCGTCGTCCGCTTCGCGAACGAGCACGGGCTCACGGTCGCGGTCCGCGGCCAGGGCCACTCGACGTACGGCCAGGCACAGGCCGACGGCGGCGTCGTGATCGACTCCCGCACGCTCGCCACCATCCACGAGATCACTCCCGACCACGCGGTGGTCGACGCCGGCGTGCAGTGGCTCGACCTCGTGCGCACCGCTCTGGCCGAGGGCGTCGCGCCGCCCGTCAGCACCGACTACCTCGGCCTGTCCGTGGGCGGCACGCTCAGCGTCGGCGGCATCGGGGGCGCCTCGCAGCACTTCGGGCTGCTGGTCGACAACACCCTGGAGCTCGACGTCGTCACGGGCGACGGACGCCTCGTCACCTGCTCGGCCGACGCGGAACGTGACCTCTTCGAGGCTGTGCTGGGCGGGCTGGGGCAGTTCGCCGTCATCGTCCGCGCGACCGTCGGGCTCCGGCTCGCCCCCACCTCGGCGCGGGTCTACACGCTGACGTACCCGCAGGTCACGGACCTGACGGCGGCGCAGCGCACCGTCCTGGCCGACGGCCGTTTCGACTACCTGGAGGGTCAGTTCGTCCCCACGGACGACGACGACTTCGCCTTCGTCCTGGAGGCCGGCGCCTGGTTCACGACCGAGCCGCCCGACGACGACGCGCTGCTGGCGGGCCTCACGCCGTCGGGCATCGACGTCGTGGACGTGCCCTACTTCGAGTGGCTGAACCGCATCTACGAGACCGTGGAGCAGATCGAGGCGCTCCGGCTGCCCGGCCCGTGGCTGAACCTGCTCGTGCCCGACTCCGCCACGGACGAGATCGTCACCGAGCTCCTGACCACCCTCACCCCGGCGGACGCCGGCGGCGTCGCGCTGCTGTACCCGACCGACCGCACCCTGATCACCCGGCCCCAGGTGATGGTCCCCGAGGGTCCCGTGTTCTTCCTCCTGGCGCTGCTGCGCGCGGTCAGCCCGCCCGACGACGCCGAGGCCGAGCGGCTCATCGCGGCCAACGACGCGCTGTACGCCCGCGTCCGCGCCGCGGGCGGCACGCAGTACCCGGTGAACGCCCTGCACCTGAGCACCGCCGACTGGCGCGCCCACTACGGTGACCGCTGGCCTCTCGTACGCCAGGCCAAGGACCGCTACGACCCGCGGCGTGTGCTGACGCCCGGTCAGGGCATCTTCGGCTGACCGACAGGCGGCTGCGCAGAGGGCTCAGCAGAGAGCCTCGTACTCCTTGAGGCCCTCGACCGTCGAGGCCACGTCGAGCTCGATCTCCTGTTCCGTGCCGAGGTCCAGCCCTTCCTGGAGCTGCAGGAACGGGACCCGGATCTTCTCGACGGGCCCCTGGAACTCGTCGGGCACACGGGTGCCGAGCCGCCCGAGCTCGACCGCGAGGGCGTGCATCTGGTCCGCCGACGTGCCGTCGAGGCCGTCGCTCGCCCCGACGAGGGCGGTACCGATGCGCGACTCCAGCGTCGGGTCGCCGTGCACGTACATGGCGGCGCACGCCTGGTTCGCGTCCAGGGGCGCGTCGCGGTCCGTCGGCTCGGGCGCCGTGGCGCTCGCGCCGCCCGACGGCGACGGGCTCGCTCCGGCGTCCGCCCCGTCGTCGGCGGAGCAGGCGGTGAGCAGGAGGAGCGTCGCGGTGACGGCGGCGATCCCGAGGGCGCGGGCAGGTCGGACCATGCCGCACATGAAACCACCCGGCGCTGGGAATCCGCGCATCCGGTGGGTATCGCCCGGGTGACCGACACGACGGTCCCGGGACCGGCCGGTGAACGGTCCTGGAACACTCCCGGAACTCACCCGGCGGGCCTGTGACGGCGTCCTGCGGCGGGCCTAGCGTGGAGACAGAACCGCAGACCGGAGGTCAGCATGACCGTCGCCCGCCCCGCCGTCATCGCCCACCGCGGCTACTCCGCGGTGGCGCCGCAGAACACGCTCGCCGCCATCGAGGCCGCGTGCCGCGCCGGCGTGGATGCCGTCGAGATCGACCTGCAACCCACCGCGGACGGTGTCGGCGCGGTGATCCACGACGAGACCGTCGACGCGACCACGGACGGCACCGGCAAGGTCGCTGCCCTGACCTCGGCCGAGGTGCTCGCGCTCGACGCCGGTGCCTGGTTCGCGCCGGCGTTCGCCGGGCAGCGCGTGCCCACGCTCGACGACGTGCTGGGCGTGCTGGCCCGGCACCCGGAGACGGACCTGCTGCTGGAGCTCAAGGGCTCGTGGGCCGCCGGGCAGGTCGAGCAGGTCGCAGCCACCGTGGCCGCCAGGGGGTTCGACGAGCGGGTGCTCGTGCAGAGCTTCTGGCCGGGCACGGTCGCGACGGTGCGCGACGTGGCCCCGCACCTGCCCGGCGGCCTGCTCGTCTCGTTCGACCCGCCCGGCCTGCTGCGCCTGTGCGAACGACTGCGGGTGGTGACCTGCAACCCGTCGGTCGCGACGGTCGCGGGCAGCCCGCGACTCGTGTCCCGCCTGCACGCGGCCGGCCTGCGCGTGATGGCCTGGACGGCGAACGACCCGGCAGCCTGGACGACGCTCGTCGCCGCCGACGGCGGCGCGGGCGTCGACGCCGTGATCACGGACCGCCCCGAGCGTCTCGCCGGCTGGCTCGCAGGCCGCGGGAAGCAGGCGCCGGCCGCCCCGGTGGCGGGGCGCGGCGGCATCCCGCTGCGCCGCCGCCGGGTCGCAGCCGCACCGGCCCGGCACCCGGCGCTGGGGCGCGCCTGACCGCTACGTGGCGTGCAACCAGCCGTGCAGACGGCGGGTGACCCACGGCAGCACCCAGTACGCCATGATCGGCGTCAGGACCAGGGTCGAGATCAGCACCCTGAGCACCAGCGGCACGCCGTCCCAGCCGGGTACCAGGTAGGTGAACAGCGCGGTGAACAAGAGGTTCACCGGGAAGAACCCGAGCCAGATGCTCGTCGCCTGCTTCCACCGGGGCGGTACCACGACGGCGGCCACGTCGGCCGGCTCGTCGGTCCGGCTGGGGTCGTCGAACCAGCCCTCGATGCCCGTGCGCTGCTGGTAGCGCAGCTCCTCGACGAGCCCTGTGCCCTGCGCCAGCCAGTCCCGGCGTTCGGCGGACCGCTCCCAGGCGGCGAGCCGGTCGGCATCGGCGAAGCGGTAGAGCATGTGCCAGTCGCGAGAGCCCTCGGCGGCGCGGATCCAGCCCGAGCCGAGGAACCCGTCCCAGCGGTTGGCGAGGTTGACGCCCGACTGCACCCAGCTGGTGACCTCGGGAACGTGATCGGGATGGACGACGCGATGGATGGACACGGTCACGGGTTGTCCGGCAGGGGTGGGCACGGATCCGTTCGCGGCCTGTTCGTGATGGGCCATGCCCTGAAGTGTCACGCATGGCTCGGAACCCATCAATGTGAGCGCGCACACCCCGGGTTGTCGGCCCTTCACGTCTGCACCACCATCTGCCCGCAGTTTTTGTGAGGCATGCCTCTGGTTCGGGGGTTACATAACTCTTGGACGGTCGTTCAATATTGAATCGTTGCCGCACGGAACCACCCCCCCTGGGCCTCATGCGCCTGGTTTCGTGCGGCAACCGCCATGACCGCGCCGGACGCGCGACGTGGCCTGACAGCAGCCGGTGCGCGCGACGCCGTCCGTCCGAGGGACCCCCCTGCCCCTCACGGTGCCGCCCGCGCCCGGCCGCGAGAACGGAATCCGCGTGCCCCAGACGCAGAACCCCGTCGCGCCCCAGGCGCGTCCTGTCCCTGTCCCCGAGCGTCAGGTGCGCCCTTGACGCGCGATCACCGGCTCGTCCCCCGTCGCACACGACGCCCGGGCGCGCACAGGGCGCACACGACGGTGGCGGCGCACCCCGCGCACCCCGTCGTCCGCCGTTCCTCCTTCGCGATCGCCGCCGCGCTCACCTCGGTGGCTCTGACCACCACCGCGGCGGTCAGCTTCACCGGGAACGACGGCGGCTCCCCCGCCGCCGCACCCGCTGCGGAGCCGACCGTGCAGCCCAGCGCGGCAGCCGCCGACCCCGAGGTCCGCTCCGCCGCCAGCAAGGCGGACGCCGTCCTGACGGACGCCGCCTACGTGACCCGCGAGGGTGACCTCTCGGCGAAGGAGCGCAAGCAGGTCCGGACCGCCGCCCAGGACCTGCGGGCCATGGTGGACCAGGCCCGCGAGACTCCCGCCGCCTCCACGGCACGCCCGGTCGCCGCCTCACGCAGCACCGAGCGCACGTCGCTCGCCGAGCGGGCGGCGGACGCCTCCGCGGAGCGTCCTGACGACGCGGCGGACGAGGCCAGGTCCGGCACGGCGGAAGCCGACGCCGGGGCGGACGCCACCGAGCCCACCAACCTGGCCGGCACGACCACCGGTGCCGCGCCCCTGGCCGACCAGGACGTCACGGGCCTCCCGATCCTCGACACCCCGCTCGCCGACGCCGTCGGCGAGCCGGTCGGCACCTCGCTCGGCGAGACGACCGCTCCCGCCGAGGCGGATGCCGCGGAGGCCGAGGCTCCCGCGGCCCAGGCCGCGGCGGCCCCGTCGGCCGCGCGGATCGAGAAGGTGACCACGTCGCTGCAGCGGCTCATCGCCCGTACCGACGCCGACGCCGTCGTGTCGGTCAAGGCGGGCCCCACGCCCGAGGAGATCGCCGCCGCGAAGAAGGCGGCCGAGGAGCGCCGTGCCGCCAAGGCGGCCCGGGCCGCGGAACGTGCGGCGGCCGAGGCCGCCGCGAAGGCGAAGGCGATGGCCGAGGCCGCGAAGAGCTACGGCAACGGTCAGATCCCGGCGGACGTCCTCTGCGGGCTGAGCTGGGCCCCGGGCGAACAGCTCCGGTGCGACGCCGCCGCGGCTCTCGAGGACCTGAACGGCGCGTTCCGCGCGGCGTTCGGCCGCAACCTGGCCATCACCGACGGCTACCGTTCCTACGCGGAACAGGTGGCGGTCGCGGCGAGCCGGGGCGCCCTGGCCGCCGTGCCGGGTACGTCCAACCACGGCTTCGGCCAGGCCGTCGACCTGTCGGGCGGCATCGAGTCGTTCGGCAGCGCCGAGCACGCCTGGATGGTCGCCAACGCCGGCAGGTACGGGTGGGAGCACCCGGCCTGGGCCCAGGCGGGCGGCAGCAAGCCGGAGGCCTGGCACTGGGAGTACGGCACCACGTACTGACCCGGCGCGGGCACCACAGGAGCGCCTGCTCGGCCGTCCGGCCGGGCAGGCGCTCCTGTGCACGTCCGGGCGGTCAGCCCCAGCCGAGCTCGTGCAGGCGCGCGTCGTCGATCCCGAAGTGGTGCGCGATCTCGTGGACCACGGTCACGGCCACCTCCTCGACGACGTCCTCGCGCGTGTCGCAGATCGCGAGGGTCGGGTTCCGGAAGATGGTGATGCGGTCGGGCAGCGCGCCCGCCGCCCACATGTGGTCACGCTCCGTGAGCGGTACGCCCTCGTAGAGGCCCAGCAGCTCGGGATCGTCCGCGGGGGCGTCGTCCTCGACCAGCACCACCACGTTGTCCATCTGCGCCGCGAGGTCGGCCGGGACCAGGTCCAGACCGTCGCTGACAGCGGCCTCGAAGTCCTCGCGCGTCATCTCCACCACGCCCCCATCATCCCCGACGGCGCCACCCGGCGGACACGACGGGACGCACCCTGCCACGAGGTGCGGCGAGACCGCCGAGCGCCTGTAGACTTGCCGCGTTCCAGCCCCCATCGTCTAGCGGCCTAGGACCCCGCCCTTTCACGGCGGTAGCACGGGTTCGAATCCCGTTGGGGGTACGAAGGGGCTCGCCAGAGCCACGTCTCGACCGCTGTGAGGCAGGTCATCACGGCGGAGTCGGATTCTGATTTCAGATTCGGCCCCGCGGTGGGTTAGGATCCTCACGGTTCGAAACGAGCCCCCCGGATGCGGGAAGCGTCCAGCAGTACCAAGGCCCTGTAGCGCAGTTGGTTAGCGCGCCGCCCTGTCACGGCGGAGGTCGCGGGTTCAAGTCCCGTCAGGGTCGCGCGAGAGGCGCCCGGATCGTCGGTCTCGACTATCCGGGCGTTCGCGCTAGGGCTCTGTAGCTCAGTTGGTAGAGCGTTCGACTGAAAATCGAAAGGTCACCGGATCGACGCCGGTCGGAGCCACAGCAAGAACCCCCGGAACCACGTGGATCCGGGGGTTCTTCATTTTCTCCCTGTCGCGGATCGCTCTGACCGGTGAGCGATTCGATGAGCGGACGGCTCCGTCCGGCCCGTCGCCGCCCACACCCGACGCGGGCCCCGGCAGCGGCCGTCCCCATGGCTCACGGCGAGCCCGAGAAGCGCCGGAGAGTTTGTCGGGCGTCCGCGCGTGAGACCCCGATCCGCAGCTGGAAGTCGGCGTCGGGTACAGCGTTCGGGCCGTCGAGGATCTCGCGGAGCGCGTTGACGACCGCTTCGACATCGTCCGGACCAAGTACGTACTGGTCGGCGGCCAGCCACTCCCCTACCGGACCATCCCAACCGTCCGGAGGGACTCGGTAGTCACCCGTCCGGAGGCAGGTGGAGCACGCCCACGCATGTTCGGTCGACAGACCGAGCCAGCGTGACCGCGCCCGGGACTCCGCCGACAACGGCCCCATGCACCAGTCGCAATAGTCCTGGACCTGATCGATCGACATGGCCGTAACCTACTCCGGAGCCGTATCGGCGCACGGGTCCGGGGCACCGCTCCTGAAACGCGACCCTCCGCGAGGAGTTGCCGTGCGGACCCCACGTCAACACTGTTCTCAGGCAGTTCTGAGATAATTCCTTCCAGCACTTGGGGGATTGGCGCGCGTTTACCTTCATGCTTTTCCGGGAAGGCGCGCCGCGCCAGGAATTGCCCCGTCCGCACTTGACCTGTTGAGTTGTCTTCAACGGCGCACACCGATGCCGGGGCACGGGAGGGCAGATGATCGAGGACGCGAAGGTCGACAGCCACACGGGAGCCGCAGGCAGCACGCCAGGAGCTGAGCGGCCGGCCTCCCTGGGAAAGCTCGTGGAGCAGATCTCCGAGCAGGCGACCCGCCTTGTCCGCGCGGAGATCGCGCTCGCCAAGGCAGAGCTGACCGAGAAGGCGATGAAGTCCGGCATCGGTATCGGGCTGCTCGTCGTCGGGCTCCTGATCCTGGCCTACGCCGTCGGAGTGCTGCTCCTGGCGGCCGTGTACGGCCTGGGGACGGTCTGGCCGCTCTGGCTGTCCGCCCTCGCCATCGGCGGCTTCATGGTGCTCGTGACGATCGTGCTCGCCCTCGTGGGCGTCCAGCTCCTGAAGAAGGGCACCACCAAGCCCGAGAGCATCCAGCGCGTGCAGGACGACATCACGGCGATCAAGGAGGGGATGGGCCGATGAGCGCTTCGAACAGCACACCGCCCAGCAGCAGCGAGCTCAAGGACGAGGTGCTCCGCACCCGCGCGGACCTCGCCGCGGCCGTGGACGAGCTGACCACCCGGCTGAACCCTGGTTACCAGGCGTCACGCATCGCGCACGACGCCAAGCAGGCCGCGAACGACGCCGGAGCCATGCTGTCCGGCTCCTTCGGCGACAAGAACGGCCCGGCGCACGATCCGCGCCGGGCCCGCAACGCCAAGATCCTGATCGGGGCCACCATCGGTCTGGTGGCCCTCGGTACAGCGGTCGCTGTGACAGTCGTGCTCAGGCGCGCGCGGGGCTGAGCTGGGGGGCAGCACCCGGCGCGCCTTCGTCCTACCTGCCGACCAATCCGTCAACGACGTCCGACTTAGTTGTCGGAGTCGCCCGAGCTGTCCGCTGCCGCACCGAGCAGCGCCCGAACCTCGGACTCCTTGTAGCGGCGGTGACCGCCAAGTGTCCGGATCGACGAGAGCTTTCCCGCTTTTGCCCAACGCGTTACTGTCTTGGGGTCAACACGGAACAAGCTCGCTACCTCGGCAGGCGTGAGCAGGACCTCGGATTCTCCGTGGATGGACATCCCCGCACCTCCTCCGGAACGGTGCCGGCCTGGCCGTACCAGGCGGTTGACGACACCCGCTCTTGCACCATTGTTAGCAGCAAACGGGATTTAGGCGACTTGGGGACGGGGTTTATTTCCTCACTTTCCCCACTGCGCGCCACGCGCGCCCGTTTCGGGCGAGTCTGGGACACGTGCGACACGCCGACCACGCGATCCGCCGTCACCGAGCCCTCGCGTCACGGGCATCTTCTGCACACATCCGGCCACTCTCCCGCAGTCGGCAAAGCGCGAACGGCAGCATGTCCCACGGCGCACAAGAGATGCCCGAGCAGAGACATGACCGGCCCGGAACTAGCCGGTGCGTTCAGTCATCGAACAGCATGTCAACGACAAAGACATGACCAACACCATCGAGCGCGAGGCGGGCACCGGGGCGCCCTGGACGATCCGAATGTCACACCGGGGGATGGGACGAATCACGTCCACGGACTGGAAGAAACGCCGTACCAGCATGTAACGTTGGAACCTGGACAGACGAAACGCTACGGGGCCGCACGTCCATGCACGGTGCCGCCCCGCTCCTACGTTGAGGGGGTCGGAGCCATGGGCCGCGGCCGTCAGAAGGCAAAGCAGACCAAGGTTGCTCGCGCGCTGAAGTACTACAGCCCGGAGACCAATTATCACGCCCTCGAGCAGGAGCTCAGCGGGGACTCCCACACGGATGTGGCGACAGAGTCGCGGTGGGACTCCCCGGAGGACGAGGAGTACGACAACAGGTATTCCGACTGGGCAGAGCAAGACGGCAACACGCGCTGAGGGTGCCGGCGCCTTCGCGCCGGCCCCGCGCCCGGTCATCGACCGAGCAGCGCCACCGCCTCAGCCGCGGTAGTCGTTCACCAGCCTGACCGCACCGCCGGACACGCCCTTGGTCCCTGCGACCAGGTCCTCGTGCTCGGCGGCGGTGTCGAGCGTCTCCACGCTTCCGAGCGTCCACGCGGGAACACCTAGCGCGGCGAGCCGGGCGAGTGCCGCGTCGACGCCGTCTGCGTCCACGACCGCGACCATGCCCACGCCCAGGTTGAGCGTGTTCTCCAGGTCGCGGTTCGGCACTCCGCCGAGCTCGCGGACCATGCGGAACACGGCCGGCACGTCCCAGGACGCGCGGTCCACCGTCGCCACGAGCCCCGCGGGGAGCACGCGCGCGAGGTTGGCCGCGAGGCCGCCGCCCGTGACGTGCGTGTAGGCGTGCACCTGCGCCGCGTCGTCCGCGGCCAGGGCCAGGCAGTCGGAGGCGTAGACCCGGGTGGGCTCCAGCAGCTCCTCGCCGAGGGTGCGCCCGAGCTCGTCCACGTGCCGGTCCAGGGACCAGCCCGCGTGCTTGATCACGGCTCGCACCAGCGAGTACCCGTTGGAGTGCAGGCCGCTCGACCCCATCGCGATCAGCACGTCACCGGGACGCACGCGGTCCGGGCCGAGCACGCTGTCGGCCTCGACGATGCCCGTGGCGGCTCCGGCGACGTCGTACTCGTCCGGCGCCAGGAGGCCGGGGTGCTCGGCCGTCTCGCCGCCCACGAGCGCGGTACCGGCCACCTCGCACGCCTGCGCGATGCCGCGCACGATGTCGGCGATCCGCTCCGGTACCACCTTGCCGGTGGCGATGTAGTCCGTCATGAACAGCGGCTTGGCGCCCATCACGACGATGTCGTCGACCACCATGCCCACCAGGTCGAACCCGATCGTGTCGTGCTTGTCGAGCGCCTGCGCGATCGCCACCTTGGTGCCCACACCGTCCGTGGACGTCGCCAGCAGCGGTGCGCGGTAGTCCTTGAAGGACGACAGGTCGTAGAGGCCGGCGAAGCCGCCCACGCCGCCGAGCACGGCCGGACCCTGCGTGCGGCGCACGGCGTCCTTCATGAGCTCGACGGCCTTGTCGCCCGCCTCGGTGTCCACGCCGGCGGCGGCGTACGTCAGGCCTTCGGAAGTCACTGGTGCTCCTGCGTCGTTCGGGTGGTGGTCGTGGTCACGGGTGGTCGAGCGCGGTCGCGCCACCGGTGCTCACGGCGAGCTGCCGGAGCCCGTCCTCGGGCGGGCCGAGCGGCAGCTCGGCCTGCTCCAGCAGGTGCTTGCCGAGCTGGTCGTCCGGGGGCAGCTCGATCGGGTACTTGCCGGTGAAGCACGCGGCGCAGAGCTGCGAGCTGGGCTGCTCGGTCGCCGCGATCATGCCCTCCGTGCTGATGTAGCCGAGGCTGTCGGCGCCGAGGGACTGCCCGATCTCCTCGACGGCGAGCCCGTTGGCGATCAGCTCGGCCCGGGAGGCGAAGTCGATGCCGTAGAAGCAGGGCCACTTGACCGGTGGGGACGAGATGCGCACGTGGACCTCGGCGGCGCCCGCCTCCCGCAGCATGCGGATCAGCGCGCGCTGGGTGTTGCCGCGCACGATCGAGTCGTCCACGACCACCAGGCGCTTGCCCTTGATGACCTCGCGCAGCGGGTTGAGCTTCAGGCGGATGCCGAGCTGGCGCAGCGTGTCGGACGGCTGGATGAACGTGCGGCCCACGTACGCGTTCTTCGTGAGGCCCTGACCGAACGGGATACCCGACTCCGCCGCGTAACCGACGGCTGCCGGCGTGCCCGACTCCGGCGTCGGGATCACGAGGTCGGCCTCGACGGGGTGCTCGCGTGCGAGCTGACGCCCCATCTCGACGCGCGCCGCGTGGACCGACCGCCCGTTGAGGGTGTTGTCCGGCCGCGCCAGGTAGACGTACTCGAAGACGCACGCGGCCCGCTCGGCCTCGGCGAAGCGCGCCGAGCGCATGCCGTCGGCGTCGATGCAGATGAGCTCGCCGGGCTCGACGTCGCGCACGTAGGAGGCGCCCACGATGTCCAGGGCCGGCGTCTCGCTCGCGACCACCCAGCCACGGTCGAGGCGACCGAGCACCAGCGGGCGGACGCCCTGCGGGTCACGGGCGGCGTAGAGGGTGTTCTCGTCCATGAACACGAGGGAGAACGCACCGCGCAGGCGGGGCAGCACCTCGAGTGCCGTCGCCTCCAGCGTGCGGTCGGCGTCACCGGCCAGCAGAGCGGTGATCAGGGCCGTGTCCGTGGTGTTGCCCCGGGCGAGCTCGCCACGGCGCTGCGCGCCGTACCGCTCCGCCACCAGGTTCACCAGCTCGGCGGAGTTGGTGAGGTTGCCGTTGTGGCCCAGGGCCACGGTGCCGGACGCCGTCGGCCCCAGCGTGGGCTGGGCGTTCTCCCAGGTGACGCCACCGGTGGTGGAGTACCGGCAGTGCCCGACGGCGATGTGACCGGTCAGTGCGTTGAGAGCGGTCTCGTCGAAGACCTGGGACACGAGCCCCATGTCCTTGTAGACCAGGATCTGCTCACCGTTGCTGGTGGCGATGCCCGCGGACTCCTGTCCGCGGTGCTGGAGGGCGTACAGACCGAAGTACGCGAGCTTGGCGACCTCCTCGCCGGGTGCCCAGACCCCGAAGACGCCACATGCGTCCTGGGGGCCCTTCTCGCCGGGCATGAGGTCGTGGTTGAGTCGGCCATCTCCGCGCAGAGGCATGTTCCGAGTATCCCATGCGACCGGAACCGGGCGACCAGCCCCGGATGTGACCTCCGCGTCAGCGGCCGCGCAGGCTCCGGCGGTCCGCGATCACGGCGAACAGGCCGGCCAGGAGAGTGGTCGTCATCGTGACGAAGCTCGTCAGCACCGTGACGTACACGCCGGGCTTCATCATCGCCGCGCCCGAGGGCGAGTTCACGAGGTAGAGCGACAGCGCGAGCCCGAGGACCAGCCCCACCAGCGCGCCCGTCCAGAAGAAGGCCTTGTACCGGGGCGCCCGGCGCACGGTGGCCGGGTCGATGACGGCGCGCACCTCCACGTCGTCGGCGGACTCCTGGGATGCCTGGGACTCACTCACGCCCCCAGACTACGCGCCCACGCTTGCCGAGAGAGAACCGCAGCGAGGCAGAACGCCGGCGAGGTGGAACCGCGGCGTGCCCGGTTCCACCTCGCCGACGTTCTGGCTCGGCAAGGGTGGGTCAGCTGATCAGCTTCCAGGGGCTGCGCTTGCCCACACCCGGGATCTGGAGGATGGTCGGGCGGGTCGCCTCGTACACCTCGCCCCGGTAGGACACGGTGTCACCCCACCAGTAGAGCTTCCACGGGACCCAGGCAGGCGCCTCCGGCTCCTCGGGAGCCCCCGCCTCGACGGTCACCGGCAGGCGCACGGTCGTACCCGACGGAGCCGCCTGCACCAGGAGCTGGTACTCCCCCGCGGCCGTGCCGGCCGGGATCGTGACCGACGCCGACGTCGCCCCCTCGGTCACCGTGCCGGTGCCCAGGGAGACGCCGTCCGCGGCCGCGCCGCCCTCCGGGACCAGGAAGGTCTCGGTGGTCGTGTTGCGCGGCGCGCCGAGCGACGTCAGGTCCAGGCCCGACAGGCTGACGTCGGTCGCCGCACCCGCCTCGACCGTGCCCGGCAGCGCGGGCGTCACCGCGCGGGTGCGGGCGAAGCTCGGGGTGATCGGCGAGGAGGCCTTGATGTACTCGATCCAGGCGTCACGGTCGACCAGGCCCGAGTCGCGGCCGTCCGTGCCGTCGGTGAAGGCCCGGAAGTTGTCACCGCCCGAGATCAGGAACGAGAACGTCGCGATGCGGTACTCCGCCGCCGGGTCGACCGGCACGCCGTCGATGGTGATCGACGAGACGTTGTCACCGGGGGCGGCGTTCGGGTCCGCCGTCGTGGTCGTGTAGGAGACGTTGTCCGACAGCCCGAGCGCGAGGTACGGGCGCGACGGGCGGTTCCCGTTGACGTCCGTCTGCCACTGCTGCTCCAGCAGCGTGTCGAGCTGTGCACCGGTCAGCGTGATCGTCCACAGGTTGTTGACGAACGGCAGCACGGCGTTGGCCTCGGCGTAGGTGATCACGCCGTCCTCGCCGAAGTAGAGCTCGTTGCGCAGGCCACCCGGGTTGACGACGCCGATGTCGGCGCCGCCGCGGTCGTCGCTCGCGAGCGAGTCGCGCAGCGAGTTGGCCACGAGGTTGCCGAGCGCGGACTCCGACGCGCGGTCGTCCCGGTTGCCACCGGTGTAGACGCCGTCGGTGTACGAGCCGCCCGCGAACGCCGTGGTGACGTCTGCGGTGACCTCGCCGATCGGCTGGGCGCCGATCTGCTCCGCCTCGGCCAGCGCCGCGTCCACGATCGAGTCGACCTCGGCGACCGCCGGGTAGGTGGCGATCAGCTCGGCGGCGGGGGTGGTCGTGCGTGCGACGTTCTCGACGGTGTAGTCGGTGACGTCGAACGACTCCGTGTCCACCGTGAGGGAGACGTGGCCCAGGAACTCGCCGTAGTTGCCGGTCTGGATGATCGGACGGGTCTCGCCCTCGGCACCCGGGACCGGGGCGTCCCACGCGTACTGCTTGTGCGTGTGGCCGGTGAAGATGGCCGCGACGCGCGGGTCGGTCTGCTGCACCAGGTCGGCGAACGGACCGCCGGCGGCGATCTCCTCCTCCAGCGTGGCACCGTCCGGGGTGCCCGCGCTCGCGCCGTCGTGCGCGAGGGCGACCACCACGTCCGCCTCACCGTTGGCGGTGTCGCCGTCCAGCAGCTCGTCGGTCACGCGGTTGAGCGCCTCCACCGGGTCGCCGAACTCGAGGCCCTCGATGCCCGACGGGGTGACGAGCGTGGGGGTCTCCTGCGTGACCACGCCGACGAACCCGACGTCGACCCCGTTGACCGGGACCACCTGGTACTCGGGAAGAGCGGGTTCGCCCGTGGCCTCGTCGTAGACGTTGGCCCCGAGGTAGTCCCAGTCGGCGGCGTCGGTGACGCGGCCGGTGAGGTCCGCCATGCCCTGGTCGAACTCGTGGTTGCCGACCGCGGAGGTCTTCAGGCCGAGCGCGTTGAGCACGTCGAGCGTGGGCTGGTCCTGCTGCAGCGCGGAGGCGAACAGCGACGCGCCGATGTTGTCACCCGCCGAGACGAACGCGGTGCCCTCGGGGTTCTGCGCCCGCAGCTGCTCCACGGTGCCCGCGAAGGCGACGGTGTTCGCGTCGATGCGGCCGTGGAAGTCGTTGATGGCCACGAGGTCCAGGTCGACCGACCCGGGCTCCGTGGTCGTGCCCGCGAGGTCCAGGCCCACCAGGACCGGGTCGTGGTCGGAGGACCGGAACGGCGTCTCGTCGTAGAGGATGGTCGCGTTGTAGTTGTACCGGCTGTACTCGTTCGCGACCGGCTCGTACGCGTTGATGTTCCAGACGTCGGTGCCCGTCACGACCTCGGCGGCGGCCGGGGAGGCCAGCACGTGGTCGAGCGAGCCGACCATGCCGTCGAAGTTGTACGTGTACTCGCCGGTGGTCGGGCCGAGGTCCGTGTAGCCGGCGTCGGTGAGGACCTGGATCGGGTCCTCCTGCTCGTAGGCGTTGAAGTCGCCGAGCAGCAGCACCTTGCCGGTGCCGGCCGCGGTGGCCTGCTCCTGCGCGAACGCCGCGAGCGAGGTCGCCTGGCGCGTGCGGGACTCGTTCGAGGCGCCCTGGCCGTCGCCCTGGTCCGCGTCGCCCGGCCAGGGGCCGGCCGAACCCTTCGACTTGAAGTGGTTGGCGATCACGACGACGTCGTCCCCGGCGTCGGTGGCACCACCCGCGGGCTGGAACGTCTGGGCCAGCGGCTGGCGGGCGTTGCCGAACGCCTCGTCGCCCACCAGGATCGTCGAGTCGCCCACCGGCTCCGCCGTCGCGGTGCGGTAGATGAAGGCGTTGCGGATGACATCCTCGGCCTCGGGCACCTCGGCCGGGGAGGCCGCGTAGGCCCACGTGCCGGCGCCCTCGGCCGCGTTCAGGGCGTCCACCAGGTCCGACAGCGCCTGATCGCGGTCGCCACCGAGCGCCGCCGTGTTCTCGATCTCCAGCAGGGCCACCACGTCGGCGTCCAGCGCCGAGATCGCCGCGACGATCTTGGTCTGCTGGCGCTGCAGGTCCTCCTCCTCGGCCGCGCCGCGGGCGTCGCAGCCGCCCGAGACCGTGACGGGGTCGCCGTCCCGGTCGGTGTAGTAGGTGCAGCCCGCAAGCTCGTCGCCCGTGGTGGTGAAGTAGTTCAGCACGTTGAACGTGGCGACCTGCAGGTCACCGCCCACCTCGGCGGGCGCGTCCTCGCGCGTGTTCTCGAACGTGGCCGGCTGCACGGTCGAGGCGACGTCCGGCGTCAGGTGCGCCAGCGGCTGGAAGCCCCACGCGTCGTACCGGTAGTCGAGGATCACCGGCGTGGTGAACGTGACGCCGGCGCCCACCCGCAGCGGCTCGCCGCCGGTCAGGTAGGGCAGGGGCTTCGACTTGTTGGCGGTCGAGTTGTAGTTGAGGGACGAGCCGTCGTCGAGCAGCACGCCGCGCGCCGCGTTGTCCGCGACCTGCGCGTCGTACTCCGCCGAACCCGGCCGGCCCGCCGTGGTCGGCTGCACCAGCGGGCTGTCGCCCGACGCGAGGCCGATCGTGCCGTAGTAGTTGGTGTCGTAGTTGTCCGTCACCGTGAAGTCGCCCTCGGGCGCGAGCAGCATGCCCTCGAGCGCCTCGCGGCCGGCCTCGTCGGCGGGCCAGGCGGTGACCGTCGGCTCGACCGTCGCCGGCTCGTCCAGCACGGTCCAGCTGCCCGCGGACGGCGTGAGCTCCGTGAGGCCGTTGAACTCCGAGACCGTACCGGTGACCTCCACGTGGTCGCCCGCCGAGAGGTCGGCGGCGGCCGCGGCGGAGAACACGAAGACGGCGTCCGACGCACCCGGCGTCGGGTCCTCGCCGCCGCCGGTGCCCGCGGTCTGCAGGTACAGGCCGTTGAACCCGCCGGTCGCGTAGACGGCGGTGACGACGCCACGGGTGGTCACCGTCTGGCCCACGAGCGGCGAGGCGGCTCCGGTGCCCTGGATCTCGGCGATCGGGGTCACCTCGCCGGGCTCGGTCGGCTCGGACGGCTCCGGCTCGGGCTCGGTGGCCTCGCTGTTGGCGGGGGTCACCTCGGTGCTGAACACGAAGTCCGCCGAGTTGTCACCCGCGTCGCCCGTGCGCTCCAGCGAGCCCACCACACCGGTGCCCTGGCCGGCAGGCGCCTGGGCGGTCTCGAACGTGTCGGCGGTGCCGTAACCGAGCAGGTCGACGACGCCCGCGGCACCCTCCGCGGGCACCGCGCCCTTGGCGGGCGCGACCGCGGTGGCCTGCGACGCGAGCGCGATGACGCCGGCCGTGCCACTCGGGTTGAGGCCGCCGACGGCGTCCGGCGTGGGGAGCGCGTCGCCGTTGGCAGCGTTCGAGGCGCCCTGTACCAGGTAGTGGCCGCCGGCGGCGATGGTGCCGCTCAGCGGGGTGATGCCGGAGAACGAGGCGCCGGTCGCGGACTTGTACTGGACCGACCAGCCGTCGACGCTGACGGGCTCGTCCGTCGGGTTGTAGAGCTCCACGAACTTGTTGCGGTACGGCTGGCCGGAGCTGCCGCCGACAAGGTATGCCTCGCTGATGACGACGTGCCCGGAGTCCGGGCCGTCCTCGGCGCCGGTGGGCGCGGCGAAGGCCGCCGACGCCGGCAGGGCGAGCGCCGCTGCGAGCGCCGCTGCGACCGCGGCCCTGCCGCTGGACCGGGGGTGCGGTCGCGGGGACCGGAGCGTGCTGGGTCTCACGCTGACTCCTTCTGCAATAGCCGGCCGAGGCCGGGATGGCGTGCCCTGGTGCAGGACGTCTTGTGCGGCGGCGTCGCCGCAGCCGGGGGCGCGTGTCCGTCGCGCGAGCAGCCCGGCACGAGCGCCACCAACCAACCACTGCATCGTGAACCGGCGGTTACGGACCGACACCCGCAGGGAAAAATGCCGCCCCGGCACCGGGTGAACCTGCTCGCAGCCGAACCACGAGATCGACGCCGAGGCTAGCGGGTGGCACTGACATCCGTGGCAGCGCACACGCCGGACACGCCCGGTTCACCCGGATCCGGTCGGTGGATCCAGCTCGCCGATCGCCCCGGACACCGCCCGGCGCCCCGCTGTCAGCGGCAGCAGATGGGAGATGTCCGAGCGCTCGCCCGAGGCCCGCACCCGTCCGTCTGCGACGGCGTCCGCCCAGCTCACCGCGCCCGTGGCGAGGCCGAGCCAGGTCTCCGGGTCGGTCTCGACCACGTTCGGCGGCGTACCTCGGGTGTGCCGCGGACCGGCGACGGCCTGCACTGCTCCGGCCGGCGGGACCCGGACCTCGACGGAGTTCCCGGGGGCGACGGCGGCCACCTCCTCCAGGAGGAACCGCACGGCGGTGGTCACCGCTCGGCGGTCCGCCTCGTCCCGGGACCAGGCCGCGACGGCGGCGCGCCCGGCCTCGGGGTCGGTCCGGCGACGCGGCGGCACTACTGCACCGCCAGGAAGTCGCCGAGCCGGGTCCAGCCCGACCGTTCGAGGCTCGTGAAGTCGGTTCCGGGCATGACGAACATGACCTTGTCGGTGCCGTTCGACACCTCGGTCCCCGTCGGGTTGGGCGTCATCGTGCAGCCGGCGATCGTGTCCGCCTCGGTGCTGGCCAGGACCAGGCACGTCGAGGCGCCGTCCCCGGAGCGGGCGGCGTAGAACGTGGCGTCGCCGTCCGCGCCGAGCCGGCGCGTGGTGTCGCCGTCGACGGCGAGGTCGGCGAGCTGTGCGTCCGGGAGCACGTCCTCAGCCTGCTGCTCCTCGTCGAACAGGGCCTCCAGGTCCTGGACGCCGTCCGACGGCGTACAACCGGCCAGCAGCACGGACACACCCAGGGCGGCCACGGCGCCGGCCCACCGGGGAACGGGTACGGCAAGGGTCATGGGGCCAGTATCGCGGACGGTCCGCCTCAGTAGCGGTAGCCGTCGGGCCCCGGACCTTCCACCGCGAGCAGGTCCGCCGCCACCACGACCGGCAGCTCCCGCGAGGAGAGGACCGGGTACTCCGCCACGTGCACGCCGCCGGCGTACCCGTCCCCGCGGACGACCGGGACCGGCTGCGACAGCGACGCCGTGCGCCGGGGCCCGGGGGCGTGCCGCGGCCAGGGGTGGGACATCGGCACCTCGTCGCGGACCTGCGGCCGCACCGGCCGTCGCACGGGTGGGTAGCCCACACCGTGCCCCGGGTGCGGCGGGACGGAGGCAGGTGCGGACGCCGCGGTCCCGCCGTCGGACGCGGGCCGGGCGGACTGCTCCTGCGGGTACCGCTGGTCGTCGGAGTGGCCCGGGTACTGCCGATCCGGCGTGGAGGACGGTTCCGGCGGGTACGGAAGCTCCCGCGCGGAGGAGCGCTCCTGCGGGAAGGCCTGCTCGGCCCGGTACGACGGCGCAGCCTCCGGCGCGGGTTCCGGGTACGAACGGGCGGCGGTGGTCTCGGGGCCCGCCCAGGAAAGACCAGGATCCGCGTTCCGCCAGCTCTCCGCGCCGAGATCGACGGCGGACCACGACGGCGCACCGGACCCGGTGCCCGCCCACGAGCCCGGGCCGGCGGCCGTCTCCGACCACGCCGGACCCTGCTCGGCGCTCCGCCGGGCCGCCCGGCTCATCGGCTGCGGACGCGCCGGCTGCGAGCGCGGCGACTCGGGACGTGACGGCTCGGGGAGCCGCGACGCGGCAAGGGACGACCCGGCAAGCGGCGACCCCGGACGGGACGGCTCCGGACGGGCCGACTCGGGACGCAGCAGCTCCGGACGCAGCAGCTCCGGACGCGGCAGCTCCGGACGCGGCAGCTCCGGGGCCGGCTGCACCGGCCCTGCCGCGGCCTCAGGAGACAGCGCGCCGTGCGCGGGCACGGGCCCGTCGTCCGGCCGCGCGAACGGCACGGGCGCCGCAGGTGTCGTGGGCGGCGAGATCGCCGACCCGAGCGAGACCGACCGTCCCGTCACGGACGATCCCGAGGATCCCGATCCGGGTACCGAGGACCGCGCGGCCTCCGGAGAGGTCCCCGGCCTCGGCGTCGGCTCGGGGGAGGAGGGTGACGGCCGCGGTGACGGCGACGGTTCGGGCGGCGCCACCGGGCGCGACGCCGCGGCGGCCCGGCGCCCCGCGGAGCGGCGTCCGCCACGACCGGAGGCGAGGGCGCGGCCGCTGCCGTCGTCCGGCAGCTCCTCGCCGGGCAGCGTGAACGCGACGCGGCGCTCGGCCACGTCGGCCTCGGCGAGCCGGACCCGCACCTCGTCGCCCAGCGGGAGGTGCGAACCCGTCACCCGGGCGCGCACGGCCGGCTCCCGCAGCACGACCTGGCCGCGCTGCGGGCCCTGGCCGTCCTTCCGGGGGTCGTCGAGGTCGACCACCACGCCGTCGAAGTCCTCGCCGAGGCGGCCGGCGAGCACCGAGGCCTCGACGATGTCGATGCACTCGCGCTCGAACGACGAGGCCCGGCGGCCGGTCTCCGCCATGACCGCGGGCAGGTCCTGCATCGCGGTGAGCACCCATGCGGGCACCGGGGCCCCCGCCGAGACGGCGAGGCAGATCTCCGTCGCGTAGCGGTCCACCAGGCGCCGCAACGGCGCCGTGACGTGCGCGTAGTCCGCGGCGATCGCCGCGTGCCGGGTGTTCTCCGGCGGCGCCACCACGGCGCCGTCCGGGCCCGGCATGCCGAAGGCGACGTAGCCGGCCCCGCGGAACAGCGTGGTCGCCTCGTTGAGGAACGCGGCGTGCTCGGGGATGCGCGAGACGAGCGTCGGGACCAGCCGGGCGTACGGGAGCGTGTCCGGCCACTCGATGCCGAGCGCGCGGGCCGTGCGGCGCAGCCGCGCCAGGTCACGGGGATCGGCCTCGGGCAGGGTGCGCAGGATGCCGACGCCGGCCTCCCGCATGAGGTGCGCCGCGGCGATGCCGGTGAGCAGCGAGATCTGCGCGTTCCACTCCTCGACCGGCAGGTTGCGGCGGAACGACAGTGCGTAGGTGCCGTCCTCGCGCCGCTCGACCTCCTGCTCGGGCACCTCCAGGGACACGCCGCCGCGGGCCACCTCGAGCGACTGACGCAGGCGCCCGACGTCGGCCAGGAGCTGCAGGGACTCGCTCGCGGTGCCCGCATCGAGGGCCGACTGGACCTCGGCGTAGGTGAGCCGTTCGCGGCTGCGCACGAGCACGCGCTCCAGCCCGGCACCGGTGATGATGCCGCGCGCGTTCAGCGTCACGGTCCACAGCACCGCCGGTCGGTCCTCCTCGGGCAGGAGGCTCGCCGCACCCTCCGAGAGGATCTTCGGGTGCAGCGGGGTGCGGGCGTCCGGCCCGTAGATCGTCATGCCCCGCTTGCGCACCTCGGTGTCGAGGGCGCCGCCCGGCACCACGAACGCGCCGAGGTCCGCGATCGCGTAGTGCACCACGTAGCCCTCGCCGGACTGCTCCACGTGCACCGCCTGGTCGAGGTCCTTGGAGCCTGGCGGGTCGATGGTCACGAACTCGATGTCGCGCCGGTCCGCCCGGCCGGCCGAGAAGTCCCGCACGGCCGCGGCACGCGCCTCCTCGAGCACCTCCTGCGGGAACATCGCGGGCAGGCCGACCTCGGCGCGGAGCGCCGCGAGGGCGCTCGTCACGTCGTCGGGGGCGGAGGGCGCGAGGCGCATCTGACGAGTCGGCACAACTGCGAACATAGGCCGGTTCCGCGCTCCCCGCGCGGTGTCGCTGTGCTATTCGACGACGACGGTGGCCAGCAGCGCCCGGTGGTCCGTCCCGGGGACGTCCATGGGCACGACGTCGGAGACCGGCATGTCCCGCTCCACCACCACGTGGTCCAGCGCGAACAGCGGCGGCACCCGGCTGCCCTCGGGCCAGGTCACGACCGGGCCCGCGCCCCACTCCCGGGTCGCGTCCGCGAACCGCGAGCCGAGCAGGTCGCGGAAGGTCGCGTGGTCGTAGGTGGCGTTGAAGTCACCGGCGAGGATCTGCGGGGTCCGGTCGGACCGGGCCTGCTCGGTGAGCTCGACCAGCTCGGTGCGCCAGGTGGCGGTCTCCTCGGGCAGCGGCGGGTAGGGGTGCACGGCGGTGAGGCGCACGTCCGTGCCGCCCACGTCCACGAGGGCCGACGGCATGGCGAAGCTCGTGCCGCGGAGCTGCTCCGGCCGGCTCAGGGGCGTCGACGACCACAGGCCGCTGCCCCCGGGGCCGTCCGGCGCCGGGACGGTGAAGCTGTGCGGCAGCAGCTCGTCGAGACCCGCCTCGGTCAGGGCCTCCTCCAGGCCCGGTGTGAGCTCCAGGATCGTCAGCGCCTCGACGTGCTGCGACTCCACGAGGTCCACCACGGACTCGGCGTCGGCCTGCCCCAGGTGGGCGTTGAGGGTCATCACGCGCACGGTGCCGGCGTCGGCGGGGTCGGCGGGCGCGGACGCGGGCGGCGGGACGAAGAAGGGCGCGGTCCAGTAGACGAAGCCCGCCAGCGAGACCGCCAGCAGCACCGTCAGCACCCAGCGCCGGGAGAAGAGGGCGATGACCAGCAGCGGCAGCGTCACCAGCGCCGCCCAGGGCGTGAACGCCACGATCAGCGGCAGGGGCGGCACGTTGTCGAACGGCAGAACCCGCCCCGACGCCACCAGCAGCAGAGGAATCGCGACGACCCAGAGCACGAACGAGACAAGGCCACGGACAAATCGCACCCCCGGACCCTACCGGTACCCCCGGCCTGCCGACGGAGAACCGTGGCGGGACAGGACGGTGGCGAGACAGAACGCTCGGTCCTGTCTCGCCACCGTTCTCCGTCGGCGGGTTCGCGGGTCAGGCGAAGATGCGGGGCAGGGTGCCCTCGTGGGCCTCGCGGGCCTCGTCGAGCGGGAGGTCGAAGTGGCCCTCGACCACCACGGCGTCGCCGCCCGTGGTACCGAGGCGCAGCACCGGTACGCCGGCGTCCTCCGCGAGGTGCGTGAGCTCGCCCTCGTGCTCCGGGTCCACGGCGACGACCACGCGCCCGGTCGTCTCCGAGAACAGCGCCACGAACGGGTCCACCTTGTCGCGGCCCGTGACGCCCTCGAGCGCCACCGTCGCGCCGACGCCGAAGCGCAGCGACGCCTCCAGCAGGGCCTGGATCAGGCCGCCCTCGGACAGGTCGTGCGCGGCGGCCGCGAGACCGGACCGCCGCGCCTCGACGAGCACACCGGCCAGGGCCTTCTCGGCCGCCAGGTCCACCCGCGGCGGCACGCCGCCGAGGTGCGAGTGCACGACGTCGGCCCACGCCGAGCCGTCGAGCTCGTCCCGCGTGGTACCCAGCAGGAGGAGCGACAGCCCCTCGGACTGCCAGCCGGAGGCCAGCGCGGTGCGCACGTCGTCGATCACGCCGAGCACGCCCACCACGGGGGTCGGGTGGATCGACGAGTCGATCTGCCCCGGCTCGCCGGTGCCGTTGTAGAGCGACACGTTGCCGCCCGTGACCGGCACGCCGAGCTCCTGGCAGGCGTCGGCCAGACCCTCGATCGCCTCGACGAGCTGCCACATCGAGTCCGGGTGCTCGGGCGAGCCGAAGTTCAGGCAGTCCGTCACCGCGAGCGGGGTGGCACCGGACGTGGCGACGTTGCGGTACGCCTCCGCGAGCGCCAGCGCGGCGCCCGTGCGCGGGTCGAGCTTGCCGTAGCGGCCGTTCGCGTCGGTCGCGAGCGCGACACCGAGGCCCGTGGTCTCGTCGACGCGGACGACGCCGCCGTCGTCGGGCTGGGCGAGGGCGGTGTTGCCCTGGACGAAGCGGTCGTACTGGTCGGTGACCCACGCCTTGGAGGCGAGGTTCGGGGAGGCCAGGAGCGTCAGCGCGGTCTCGCGCAGCTCCTCGCCGGACGCGGGGCGGGCCAGGCCCGCGGCGACCGTCGTGTCGGCCGCCAGCCCGTCCTGCCACGCCGGACGGGCGTAGGGCCGCTCGTAGACGGGGCCCTCGTGGGCCACGGTCTTCGGGTCGACGTCGACGATCCGCTGGCCGTGGTGGTCGATGGTGAGCCGGCCGGAGTCGTTGACCTCGCCGATGACGGCGGTCTCGACCTCCCACTTCGCGGTGATCGCGAGGAACGCGTCGAGCTGGTCGGGCCGGACGACGGCCATCATGCGCTCCTGCGACTCCGACATGAGGATCTCGCCGGCGTTCAGCGTGGGGTCGCGCAGCAGGACGTCGTCGAGGTCGACGTGCATGCCGCCGTCACCGTTGGAGGCGAGCTCCGAGGTGGCGCAGGAGATGCCCGCGGCGCCGAGGTCCTGGATGCCCTCGACGACCTTGGCCGAGAACAGCTCCAGGCAGCACTCGATGAGCACCTTCTCCATGAAGGGGTCGCCCACCTGGACGGACGGGCGCTTGGCGGGGACGCCGTCCTCGAAGGTCTCGGACGCGAGGATCGAGGCACCGCCGATGCCGTCGCCGCCCGTGCGGGCGCCGAACAGGACCACCTTGTTGCCGAGGCCGGAGGCGTTGGCGAGGTGGATGTCCTCGTGCCGCAGCACACCGAGGCAGAGCGCGTTGACGAGCGGGTTGCCCTGGTAGGAGCCGTCGAAGACGAGCTCGCCGCCGATGTTCGGCAGGCCCAGGGAGTTGCCGTAGCCGCCGACGCCGGAGACCACGCCGTGCACGACGCGCGCCGTGTCGGGGTGGTTCACGTCGCCGAACCGGAGCTGGTCCATGACCGCCACGGGGCGCGCGCCCATCGAGATGATGTCGCGGACGATGCCGCCCACGCCGGTCGCGGCGCCCTGGTAGGGCTCGACGAACGACGGGTGGTTGTGCGACTCGACCTTGAAGGTGACGGCCCAGCCGTCGCCGATGTCGACGACGCCGGCGTTCTCACCGATGCCGACGAGGAGGTGCTCCTTCATCTCGTCGGTGACGCGCTCGCCGAACTTGCGCAGGTGCACCTTCGACGACTTGTACGAGCAGTGCTCGCTCCACATCACGGAGTACATCGCGAGCTCGGCCGCGGTGGGGCGGCGGCCCAGGATGTCCTTGATGCGCTGGTACTCGTCCTTCTTGAGTCCGAGCTCTCCGTACGGCTGCACCTCGTCGGGGGTGGCCGCTGCGACCTCGACGGTGTCGAGCTGCGGGCGGGAGGGTGCCTGGGACGCGGGCGCGGTCATGGAGTAAACCTCTGCGTGCGGGGTAGGTTTCCGGGCGCCGGAGCGCCCGCCCCAGTCTACGACGGGTCGCGCGGCGGAGCGGCCCTGCCGTCCGGTGACGACGGGACCGCCCCGCTGACGCGCTCCGGCGAGCTGTCAGAGCTGTGAGTCGTACACGCGCACGTAGTCGACCACCATGCTCTGGGGGAACTGCGTGGTGCCGTCCGGGTAGCCCGGCCAGTTGCCGCCGACGGCGACGTTCAGGATGAAGAAGAACGGCTGGTCGTACACCCACGGGTTGCCGCCGGTGTTCGCCGTGGTGAACGTCTGGTAGGCGACGCCGTCGACGGACCAGGTGATCGAGCCGGGCTGCCAGTCGATCGCGAAGGTGTGGAAGTCGTCGGCGAACGACCAGCCCTGCGGGTGCATGTACTGCCCGGTGATCCCGTTGCCGCCCGAGTACCCGGGGCCGTGCAGCGTGCCGTGCACCAGGTGCGGCTCGTAGCCGACGTTCTCCATGATGTCGATCTCGCCCGCATCGGGCCACCCCGTGTTCGGGAACTGGCCGCCGAGCATCCAGAACGCCGGCCAGATGCCCTGCCCGCGCGGGATCTTGATGCGCGCCTCCAGGCGGCCGTACTGCGGCTGGACCTTGCCCTTGGTGGTCAGGCGCGCGGAGGTGTAACCCCCGTTGCCGTCCTGCCGTGCCGTGATCACCAGGTTGCCGTTGCCGTCCAGGGCCGAGTTGTCGCGGGAGTCGGTGTAGACCTGAAGCTCGTTGTTGCCCCAGCCGCCGCCCCCGGTCTCGAAGTTCCAGTTGGCGCTGTTCGGCGCGCTGCCGGCAGCGCCGTCGAACTCGTCCGACCAGGTCAGGGCGGCTGCCTCGGCCGGAGCAGCAGCCGCGCCGGCCCCGCCGTCCCGCGCCTGGGGTGCCGCCGCGGACGCGACCAGGGAGGCGGACAGGACGAGCGTCACGGCCGCGGTGGCCGTCACGGTCGTGCGGATGGTGCGGTGTCTCGTGCTGCGCATCGGACGCTCCTTCGCGAACGTGTCTGGCATCTGTGCGGCGACGCTACTTTTCACCCGCTCGGTGGAACAAGATCGGGAAAGTACGTAGTCAGGGGCACCGCCCACCGTTCAGGCCGGCTGAAGACTCGGGCAGTGATACGCGATGGACGGGCGGGGTCACCCAGGCCGACCATGACGGCATGCCCCTGCGCCACTCGCTCCTCGCCGTGCTCGTCATGGTGATCTGGGGCACCAACTTCCTGGCGATCGACCTCGGCGTCGACGACGTGCCGCCCGCCCTGTTCGTCGCCGTCCGCTTCGTCGTGGTGCTGGTGCCGGCGATCTTCCTGGTCCCCCGGCCCGCGGCCGCGATGAAGGACGTCCTCGTGGTCGGCCTGTTCCTCAGCCTCGGCCAGTTCGCGCTCATGTACACGGCGATCTGGCTCGACATGCCGCCCGGGCTGGCCTCGCTCGTGCTCCAGGCCCAGGTCGTCCTCACGGTCCTCTTCGCGAGCGTCGCGCTCCGCGAGCGCCCGACGACGCCGCAGCTCGTCGGGGTCGTGCTCGGCGCGGTGGGCCTCGTCGTCGTCGGCCTCGGCCGGTCGGCGGCGACACCGGCGGTCGCGTTCCTGCTCACGCTCGCGGCCGCGGCGTCCTGGGCGACCGGCAACGTGATCGTGCGCCGGCTCGGGTCGGTCGACCAGACCACGGGCGCCCGGCAGGGACCGCTCGCAGGCCTGTCCATGACGGTGTGGTCGGGGCTCGTGGTCCCCGTACCGATGTTCGCCCTGGCGGTGCTGCTCGACGGGCCGGCCGCCGTCGGCCACGCCCTGACGCACCCCACCTGGACCGCCGTGCTGTCCACGCTGTACACGGCGTGGCTCGCCAGCCTCGTGGGGTACGGCGTGTGGAACACCCTGCTGGCGCGGTACCGGGCGAGCGCGGTGGCACCGTTCACGATGCTCGTCCCGGTGGTGGGCATGACGGCGGCGTGGATCGCGTTCGGCGAGGTGCCGAACGCGGCAGAGGCCGGGGGCGGGCTGCTTCTGCTGCTCGGTGTCGCGATCACGTCCGGTCTGCTGCGCCGGCCGGGTTCGCCGCGCTACGGATCGGGCACGTAGCGGAGCCGGTGCGGAGCGGTGGCCGGGCCCGGACCCACGTCCGGGCTCACATCCGGGCGCGCAGCACGTCGATCTCGCAGCCCGGCGCGCCGGGGTCGAACCCGTGCTCGACGAGCCAGCGGATCGCCACCAGGCTGCGCAGCGACCACCACCCGCGGATCACGTCGAGGTCGACGTCGGCACCGTAGCCCGCGACGACGTCGTCCAGGCGCTCCTCCTGCCCGAGCGTCAGGACGGCGAGGTCGAACAGGGCGTCGCCCGGCCCCGCCTCGGTCCAGTCGATCACCCCGGTGACCTCGTCGCCCTCGACGAAGACGTGGCTGAGCTGCAGGTCACCGTGCGCGAACACCGGCGTCCACGGCCGGAGCGCCGCCTCGGCCACCTCGCGGTTGCGCGCGACCAGGTCGGCGGGGAGCGTGCCGCTGCCCACGAGCCACTCGCACTCCTCGTCGAGCCGGGCCGCGATGTCCCCGAGGCCCTTGCCGGGCCAGGGCGGCACGGGCGCGTCGTGCAGCCTGCGGACCATGGCACCCGCCGCGGCCCACGCCGCCGACGACGCGGTGGACGGGCTGCCGAGACGCCCCAGCGCCGCGCCCGGGACCGCGGCGAGCGCGAGCGCCGGCGGGGTCCGCCACAGGACCTCCGGGGTCGGCACCGGCGCCCTCGTCATCGCCTCCACCTCGATGTCGCTGCGCGCCTGGTCGCCGTCCACCTTCAGGAAGACGTCACCCACGCGCAGCGTCGCGCAGTCGCGATGGGCGACGACGACCTCCACCTGCTCCATCCGGCCATCATCACGGTGCAGCCGGTGGCACCGCACGGGATTTCCCGTGTCAGGTTCACCCTCCGGCGAGGCCGGGCAGGGGCGCCCGCCACTATTGAGAAACCGCGTAACAAAGATGTCACCGGGGGGTTCCCGGCGTTTACCCGGTAGTGGTTTCATTCGGACATGAAGCTGCTCCGAACTTTTCCGAAGGTTGCCTTCGAGTTCGGGCTCGCCTCATGGCGGTGGCTGGGGCTTCGCGAGCAGACTCCACGCTTCGCGACCTGTTTCGGCGACATCTTCCTCGAGTCGCTGGACGGATGGTGGTTCCTGGACACGGTCGAGGGCACGCTCGAGCTCCGCTGGACCTCCGCAGTCACCATGTACGCCGAGCTCGAATCGCCCGAGGGCCGCGCGACCTATCTGATGGACGACCTGGTCCGGGACGCCCGGAGCCGTGGCATCCACCTCGGCGAGGAGGACGTCTACACCTTCAACCCGCACCCCGCGCTGGGTGGCGAGCTGGGCGTGAACGGCCTCGGCACGATGCGCTTCGAGCTCGCGGTCAACTGGGTGGGCCAGATGCACGACCAGGTGCTGCACGGGTCGGGCGAGATCAACCTTCCCCCCATGCCGGACGACGGACGACGCGGCGCGGCACCCCAGGTGGCCGCCGCGTGGGACTCGGCGTGGTCCCGTGACGAGACGTTCGACGTGCCGTTCGAGCAGTACCTGGCCACCACGACCTTCGCCGCGGTGGCCACGCCGAGGCACGGCACGGGCGGGCACCCGGCCTCGTCGCCGGGTGCGCCGGGCCGCGGCCCGGGCACTGCAGGCGCCCGGCCCTACGCGGCACAGGAGCAGCCCCTGGACCCGCCCGGCGGACCCGCCTCGGATCCCCTCGCCTGGCCAGGACAGGCCACGCCGGCAGGGCACTGGGCGGACAGCAGCCCGGTGCCCGCCGCGCCCGAGCAGTACGACTACAGCGCGCACGAGGTGCCGCCGGACCCGTACGGGGCGGACGCGGGCGGGACGCAGAGCGCCACCCACTACGCGGGACAAGGCTGGTCCGCGCCCGAACCCGCACCGGGCACGACCGGCCCCGCCTACCCCGAGGACACCGCGGCCGCCTGGGGCGCCCCCGGAACCGACGCGGGCTGGGCGGACGCCGGATGGTCCGACGACCGGCTGCCGGAGCAGCACCTGCCGGCCGGTCACCCGGCCGACGCCGGCCCGGGCGGTACCGGCTGGGCGGACCCGGGCTGGGCGAATCCCGGCTGGGGCGCCCAGGCACCGGCGGTCGCCGCGGGCGGCAGCCCGCAGCAGGCCCCGCCCGCCGACCCGTTCACCGCGTGGGACGACCTGTGGGGGAAGCGCTGACCCGCTGACGCCGGGACCGCGCCGACGCGACGACCCGCGGTTCCGGCCGCACGTCCGGCCGGAGCCGCCGTTCCCGCTCGGTGTGCGCGACCAGGCTCAGCTCTCCCGGTGTGGTGGTGCGGGCGTGCTTGAGCAGGCGCGTCTCCAGTGCCACCCGGTTGGCCCGGCGCAGCCCGTCCGTGTAGCCGAGGATCGTCTGCGCGTGGGCATGGCTGATGTGCCCGCCACGCAGGGCGGCCAGGGTTCGCGGGTGCTCGTGCACCAGCGCACGGGACTCCTCGATCAGTGCGACCGCCGAGCCCTCCGGTACCCGCAGCGCCCGGGCGAGCTGCTCGACGAGCTCGGGGGCCAGGCCGGCGACGTCGTCCGCCTCGGCCGCGGGAGCCTCGAACTGCTCGGGCCGTTCGGCCACCCACTCACGGACCGACTCCATGAGCACCGCGCGCGAGGCGGCGAGCGAGGCCAGCAGCGCGTCGACCGCCGCCACCGCGTCGACCGCCTCCGTGAGGTTCGCGAACCCCGACTCGCGCGGCGCCACCGCACCGCGCGCAGAACGGTCCGGCACGTCGGCCGGACCCCGAGTCACCAGCACCTTGTTCGAACGCATGTTCTAACCATAGGGGGGTGGCGTTCGACCGCGCCACCCGGCACACCAGGCACGGGCGAAGTCCGTGCGGGCTCCCGCACCGGCCGCACACCGGACCCGCACACGGCCTCGCCCGCCGCACCGGGTGCGGCCCGGCGCCCCTGCCGCACAATGGGTCCGTGCCGATCCGACCAGCCCGCAGAACCGCAGCCCGGCCGCTCGCCGCCTGCGCCGCACTGACGCTGGTCCTCCTGCTCAACGGCTGCGAGCTGGTCGACCGGGCGGCGCAGCGCTTCGAGGACGAGCCGACGACCGCAGCGTCCCACGAGCCACCGGCACCCGGACCGGCCGAGGCGGCCGGCGACGCACCGGAGCGCCCCGTCAGCACGCTCACCACGGGCGGCGCCACGCTGGAGCTCACGGCACCGCGGGCCGCCGTCGTCGAGGGTGACGGTCCGCGGACCGTCACCCTCGACCTCGCGCCCGGCGACACGGCGGACCTGACGCTGGCCTCCGCCGGGGCGCTGGACGTCGACTCCGACGGCAGCGTCACCGTGCTCGACGGCGACGGCACACCCGTCGCGGCGCTCGGCCCGCCCGCGCCGCCGCCGGACGCCGGGTCCACCGCCCCGCGCATCGAGGTGACGGACGTCGACGCCACCCACGCCCGCCTGGAGGTCGACGACCGGCTCCGGCCCGGCCAGGGGACCGGCGCCGCCGGGGGTGGCTCCGCAGGACCCGTGCGGTACACGGTCACGGCCGGCGACCGTGCGATCGAGAGCGCGACCTGGGGCGAGAACGAGGGCGGCCGGTCGCTCGCCGTCGACCCGGCGGACTGGGCCCGGCGCGCGGGCGAGGCGGGCCTGGACCTGATCCGGACGCAGCTCGTCGCGGCGGAGCCGGAGGCGGACAGCGCCACGATGGACAACCAGCTGGTGTGCCACGCGGTCGGCGCGATCGACAAGCCCACGTGGAACCTCGAGCCGTGGCGGCCCGACGTCGGCCTGATCCTCACCGCCACCGCGCACTGCAACCCGGTCCGGCGGGACGATCCGTGACCGAGTCGTGACCCGGGGCATGGCGCCTCGAGGTGCGAGGCCGGTCTCCTTGGGGCTTACTGGAAGGGACGGCGAGGCAGGCTCGCCACACACAATCTGATGAGCCCCAGCTCAGCCGGAGCCGGTCCGTGCATCGTGCGTCCCCAGACGTCGCGACGGCGCGAGCGGGCACCCGGTGATCGACGGCATCCCCCTGGGGTCAGGCAATGCTCCTCGGAGACACCTTGGCAGGGAGGCTCCTGATGACCCGTGTACTCGTGATGGGATCGATCGTCGCCGTGGGTTGCGGCGCACTGCTCGGCCTCACCCTCGCATACCAGCTCGTACCGCTCGCCGTGCTCGCCGTCCTCCTCGGACTGGCGGGCACGCTCGTCGTGGCCCGGGCAACTCCTGAACCGGTGCCGGTGCTGCGCGCCCAGGTCACCCTCGGCGGGCCGCTCGCGCGACCGGCCGAGAACGACGACGAGGACGAGGAGGCCGCCGCCGAGCCCGTCGAGGCTCCCGTGCAGCAGCTCCCCGCCCCCGTCGTGGCGGCAGTACCCGACGCCGCGTGACCGCCGCAGGCGTCAGGCCTGGGCCTGGCGCTTGCGCAGCTCCTTCTCGCTGACCGGCGCCGTGCCGCTCGCGCGCAGCTCGCGGTAGTACGTGCGCGCCTCGTCCTGACGCTCCTTCTCGGAGCCGTCGGCGATCGGGGCGCGCAGGTGCTCCTGCGTGAACCCCCAGGCGTCGACGACGTCGAGCACGTGCGGGCGGAGCTGCTTGAGCAGGCGGTCGATCGTCGACGTGACCGCCTTGGCGCGCCCGGTGGAGATGCGGCCGTTGGTGAGGTGCCAGTCGAGGTGCCGCTCGATCACGGTGAGCCCGTAGATGTCGCGCAGCAGCGTGAGCACCGCGCGGGTACCGGCGTCGGACACCGTGCCGATGGCCTTCGTGAACGCATCCCAGCGCACGAGCTCGGCCCAGGCCGAGGCCGAGCCGAGGAGGCGCACCTGGTTGTCGTCGAAGATCTCCTGCGCCGTGATCGAGTCGGCCTTGAGCGCCGGGCGCATGCCCATCGCCGTGGCCGCGACCATGCCCTCGAAGCGCCCGGCGATCAGCCCGCGCTGCACCTCCGGGTCCAGCAGCCGGCCGGCGGACCGGGCGGCGCCGCCGTCGGCCACCGACTGGCCGAGCCGCTTGAGCGGGAGCTTGTGCAGCACCGCGTCCTTGGCCTGCCCGGCCACGATGCCCGCCATGCCCCCGGGGGTCCTGGCGGCCTTCGCCATCCGCTTGCCGTAGTCGCCCACGAGCCGCTTCGCCGCGAGCTGCAGGAGCACATGGTTGTCGCCCTCGAAGGTGGCGTAGATGTCGAGGTCGGCACGCAGGCCCGTGAAGCGGTTCTCGGAGAGGAAGCCGGCGCCGCCGCAGGCCTCGCGGCACTCCTGGAGCGTGTCGAGGGAGTACCACGTGGAGGTGGCCTTGAGCGCGGCCGCCGTCGTCTCCAGGTCCTCACGCTTGGCGGGGGTGTCCTCGCGGCCCGAGAACACGTCGTCGAAGAGGTCGAGCAGCTCGTCGTGCGCGAAGTGCATCGCGTACGCCTCGGCGATCCGCGGGAAGAGGCGACGGCGGTGCGTCGCGTAGTCGAGCAGCGTCAGCTCGTCGGCCCCGGCGGACGGCGAGAACTGGCGCCGCTGCTCGGCGTACTTCGTGGCGATCGCGAGGCCGATCTTGGCGGCGCTGATCGATGCGCCGTCGAGCGACACGCGGCCCTGCACGAGGGCGCCGAGCATGGTGAAGAAGCGGCGGCCCGGGCTGTCGATCGAGGAGGTGTAGGTGCCGTCGGCGGCCACCTGGCCGTAGCGGGCGAGCAGGTCCCGGCGCGGCACGCGCACGTTCGTGAAGTGCAGCTTGCCGTTGTCGATGCCGTTCAGGCCGCCCTTCTGCCCGTCGTCCTCACCGCCCACGCCGGGCAGGAACTCCATGGTCTGCGGGTCGCGGATCGGCACGTAGAAGCAGTGCACGCCGTGGTCCACGCCGCCCGTGATCAGCTGGGCGAAGACGGTCGCGGCCACGCCGTGCTTGGCCGCGTTGCCGAGGTACTGCTTCCACGCCCCGCGGAACGGGGTGTTGAGCACGAACTCCTCGGTCTCCGGGTCGTACGTCGCCGTGGTGCCGATGGAG
Organism: Promicromonospora sp. NPDC052451; assembly: GCF_044547525.1. Lineage (NCBI taxonomy): Bacteria > Bacillati > Actinomycetota > Actinomycetes > Micrococcales > Promicromonosporaceae > Promicromonospora > Promicromonospora sp. NPDC052451. The sequence goes on along the minus strand of NZ_JBIUAP010000001.1, from coordinate 556,948 downwards.
GCGACGTCGGACCCGTGGCCCGTCTCGGTCATCGCGAACGCGCCCGGCACGCTCAGGTCCATCGCCCCGGGGAGCAGCCGGTCCTGCTGCTCCTCGGTGCCGAGGTGCAGGATCGCGGCGCCGAAGAGGCCCCACTGCACGCCCGCCTTGATCTGCAGCGACGGGTCGGCGGCGACCAGCTCCTCGAAGCCCACCAGGTTCGCCCCGGCCTGGCCCCGCCCGCCGAGCCGCTCCGGGAACGCCCGGAGCACCTGACCGAACGGCACCATCGCCTTCATCTGGGCCAGGGCGATCTCCCGGTGCTCCTCCTTGGTGATCCCCTCCTTCTTCCAGAGCTCGGGGTGCTCGGCCACGAGGCGCCGCGCCTCCGCGCGCTCCTCGGGCCAGCGGCCCAGCAGCATCTGCTGCAGGGCGGGCACGTCCACGCGCGGGCCCGACGCCGGACGCGGTGTCGCGGGCCTGGGCGCCGCGGCCTCGGTCGCCGCGGGGGTGGTTACGGGCTCGGAGGTGGTCGTCATCGGTTCTCCTCGGTGTTCGGCCTCAGGCCAGGTTCTGGTTCTCGGGAGGGTGGATCGGGTCAGGGTCAGGTCACGACCGCAAGGACGCGGAGCCGGGCCGGTCGTGGTGCAGCACGCCCACGGGGCCGGTCCAGAGCCAGAGCGTCACGCGCTCCGTGAGCTCCTCGCGGCTCAGCGGGCTGGCCTCGACGTTGCGGTGGCCGAGCCACCACTCGCCGGAGCCTCGGACGAAGCCGACGGCGCCGGCGGCCCAGGCGGCGGCGTCGGCAGGAGTGACGTCGGTGGCGCGGGCGAACGGCTCCGCGACGAGCTCGATCACCGAGTCGAGGTAGGCGCCCAGCGGGTGCAGGTCCACGGCAGTGGTCGGGACGGCGGCGTCCGCGACGTCGGCGGCGGGAGCGCGGCGGCCGCGGCGGCCGCTCTCGACCGGGGCCGGCTCGTTGCCGCCGATGGCCGTGCGCGTGACGAACCAGTAGACGTTGGGCGAGCTCTCGATCATCTCGAGGTAGACCCGTACCATCTCGCGCAGCGCCATCTCGGGGCTGTCGGCGCCCTGTGCGGCGGCACGCAGCGCGTCGTGCATCTGCATCACGACGGTCTCGGCGACGGCGAGCCGCAGGCCCGCCTTGTCGTCGAAGTACCGGTAGACGATGGACTTGGACGTGCCCGCCGCGGCTGCGATCTCGTCCATCGAGACCGCGGGACCCAGGCGGTGCACGGCCTTGCGCGCCGCCCGGACGAGCTCGGCCCTGCGGGCCGTGCGGTGGTCGTCCCAGCGGGTCGAACGACCGTCGACTCCGATGCTCATCGGTCCGCCTCCTCACCGTGACTCGCTAGAGGTCTTGTGATTCGTCTCACGAGACTGAGAGTATCAGGTACTGTGAGTCCTGGGCACCACCCCGTGCGAACCGGGTCGCGGCCCGCCCCGGCCTCGGCCAGGCTCGAACCGACGAAGCCACTCGCCCGACGACCAAGCGAAGAGGAACAGCGACGTGTCCACTACCCCCTCCCCCGTCCCGTCCACGCGTGAGGCCGTGATCATCGGCGGCAACCGCATCCCGTTCTCCCGTGCCGGCAAGAAGTACGTCCGGACCAGCAACCAGGACATGTTCACCGCGGCGCTGGAGGGCCTCGTGGCCCGGTTCGGCCTGCAGGGCGAGCGCCTGGGCGAGGTCGCCGGCGGCGCCGTGCTCAAGCACAGCAAGAACTTCAACCTGATCCGCGAGTCGGTGCTGGGCTCCTCCCTGGCGCCCACCACGCCGGCCTACGACGTGCAGCAGGCCTGCGCCACCGGTCTGGAGGCCGCCATCGCGGTCACCAACAAGATCAAGCTGGGCCAGATCGAGTCGGGCGTCGCGGGCGGCACCGACACGGTGTCGGACGCGCCGATCGTCGTGAGCGACCGCCTCCGCGCCGCGCTCCTGGACGCCAACCACGCCAGGACGACCGGCGCCAAGATCCGCGCGCTGCTCCAGATCCGCCCCAAGGACCTCGCCCCCGCGACCCCCAGCACCGGCGAGCCCCGCACGCACCTGTCGATGGGCGAGCACCAGGCCATCACCACCGCGAAGTGGGGCATCACCCGCGAGGCGCAGGACGAGATCGCCTACAACTCGCACCGGAACCTGGCGCGCGCCTGGGAGTCCGGCTTCTTCGACGACCTGGTCACGCCGTTCAAGGGCCTGACCCGCGACGACAACCTGCGCGCCGACACCTCGCCCGAGAAGCTCGCCAAGCTCAAGCCCGTGTTCGGCACCTCGCTCGACGCCGAGGCCACCATGACGGCAGGCAACTCCACGCCGCTGACCGACGGTGCCTCCGCCGTGCTCTTCGCCTCGCGCGAGTGGGCGCAGGAGCGCGAGCTGCCGATCCTGGCGAAGTTCGTGGACGCGGAGACGGCGGCCGTCGACTTCGTGCACGGTCACGAGGGTCTGCTCATGGCCCCCGCCGCCGCGGTGCCGCGCCTCCTGGCCCGGAACGGGCTGACGCTCGAGGACTTCGACTTCTTCGAGATCCACGAGGCGTTCGCCTCCACCGTGCTGACCACGCTCGCCGCGTGGGAGGACGAGGAGTACTGCCGCACCGAGCTGGGCCTTCCCGGCGCGTTCGGCAAGGTCGACCGCAGCAAGCTCAACGTCAACGGCTCCTCGCTCGCCGCGGGCCACCCGTTCGCCGCGACCGGCGGCCGCATCATCGCGACGGCCGCGAAGCTGGTCTCGGCGAAGGCCGCGGAGACCGGGAAGCCCGCACGTGCGCTGATCTCGATCTGCGCGGCCGGCGGCCTGGGTGCCGTGGCCGTCATCGAGTCCGCCTAGTCCGGGCCGTCCGCCCGCCCCGCCGCCACCGCAATCGAAGAGGACACCGTGACCGACAGCTATCTCAACCTGGCCAACGGGACGCTCAAGCCCGTCTTCAAGAAGCTGGGCCTCCCCCAGCCCGCCATCCTCCGCCGCTACCGCCCCGGCGCCCCGCTGACCGTGGGCCCGGTCCTGGTCGTGTCCGACGACGCCTCGGCCGCCGACGCCGACGCCGTCGCCAAGACCCTGTCCGGCTGGGACCTCGACGTGCGCCGCAGCCCCGAGACCGCCGACGGCGAGCGGTTCGGCGCCGTGGTGCTGGTGCTGACCGGTGCCGAGACGCCCGCCGCGGTCTCGGCACCCGTGCTGACCGTCGCCGGCACGCTGCGCCGCCTGGCGGGCAACGGCCGGGTCGTGACGATCTCCCGCGCCGTCGGGGACGGCGACGCCCCGGTCCTGGCCGCGACCCGGGGCGGGGTCGAGGGTCTGGTGCGCTCGCTCGGCAAGGAGCTGCGGGGCGGGTCGACGTCCAACGGGATCCAGCTCACCCACGACGCGGCCGTGGACTCGGCCTCCGCCGAGGCGACGCTGCGCTTCTTCCTGTCCGCGAAGTCGGCGTACGTGGACGGCCAGCTCCTGCCGGTCGGGCCGTCGGGCACGACCGGCAGCACCGCCGTGGACTGGGAGCACCCGCTGGCCGGCAAGGTGGCCGTCGTGACCGGCGCCGCACGCGGCATCGGCGCGGCCATCGCCCGGACCATGGCACGGGACGGCGCGAAGGTCGTGGTGATCGACGTGCCGCCTGCCGGCGAGTCGCTGGCGGCCGTCGCGAACGAGATCGGCGGGGTCGCGCTCCAGCTCGACATCACCGCCGACGACGCGGCCGACAAGATCCTGGCCGCGGCCAAGCCGCTCGGTGGTCTCGACATCCTGGTGCACAACGCGGGGATCACCCGCGACAAGCTGCTCGCCAACATGACGGCCGACAAGTGGGACCCGGTCATCGCCGTGAACCTGACGGCGCAGCTCCGGATCAACGAGCGTCTGCTCGGCGCGGGCGTCGAGGGCCTGCGGATCGTCTCCCTCGCCTCGACCACCGGGCTCGCCGGCAACCGGGGACAGACCAACTACGGCTACACGAAGGCCGGCGTCATCGCGAACGCGGCCGCCGGTGCCCCGGTGCTCGCGGCGGTCGGCGGCACGACGAACGCCGTGGCACCCGGCTGGATCGAGACCGAGATGACCGCGAAGGTACCCGCCCTCACCCGCACCGTGGCACGGCGGATGCCGTCGCTCGGTCAGGGCGGCCTGCCGGTCGACATCGCCGAGGCCATCTGCTTCCTGGCGTCCGACCCGGCGGCCGGGATCAACGGGCAGACCCTCCGCGTCTGCGGTCAGCACATGGTGGGCAAGTGACGGAGCAGGGGCGGGCGGTGGCACGGCGCGGCGCGCCGGCGTCGTACGGCGAGACGGAGCTGGCAGCGCTGCCGAGGCTGGGCGGGCTGTTCGCGAAGGGGGTCGCCGGGTCGGCGACGAAGCGCCCCCGGGGCGCGGTGCGGCTGCCGGAGGTGAGCTACCGCGTCGGCGACGTCGACACGTCCGGCGAGGCCGCGCACCTGGCGGCGTACCAGCGGCTGCTGGGCGAACCGGCGTCGGACGTGCTGCCGGCCGGGTTCCTGCACGTGCTGGCCTTCCCGCTGGCCACCGCCGTCATGGTGCGAGCGGACTTCCCGCTGCCGCTGCTCGGGATGGTCCACCTCCGGAACGTGGCGCGCGTGCTCAGGCCGGTACGCCTGGGCGAGCCGCTCGAGGTCCGGGCATGGGCGCAGAACGCCCGCGGCCACCGCCGGGGCGTCCAGGTCGACCTGGTCGCGGAGGTGCGGACCGGCGGCGACCTCGTCTACCAGGGTGTCTCGACCTACCTCGCCAAGGGCTTCACGGCGCCCGACGAGGGGCCGTCCGGGGCGGGATCGTCCGGGGCGGGATCGTCCGCGACGGGACGGCCCGAGTGGACGCCGCCGCTGCCGACCGCGCGCTGGACGCTCGGCGGCGGCACCGGGCGGGCCTACGGCGCGGTGTCGGGCGACCAGAACCCGATCCACACGTCGGCCCTGGGTGCCAAGGCGTTCGGGTTCCCGCGGGCCATCGCGCACGGGATGTACAGCGCGGCACGGGCGCTGGCGGAGGTCGGCCCGGCGCTGCGTGGCGACGCCTACGAGTGGACCGTCGAGTTCTTCCGGCCCGTGCTGCTGCCGGGCACGGTCGACGTGGCGATCCGCCCGGTGGCCGACGTCGAGCCGGCGGCCGAGGGCGCCGCGGGCTTCGTGTACGACGGCTGGCGCTCCGGCAAGGGCACCCGGCACTTCACGGGTACGGTCACCCCGCTCTGACGCGGCACCGTCGCGGCCTCGGTCGGAGGTGCCCCGCGGAGGCGCGTTGCCCAGGGTAGACATTGTCTACGCACAGCAACGCACCTCCGCGAGGCACCTCCGGCCGGCGGCCAAGCAGGAGAGGAGCGCGCCCCTCCCGAGGGAGAGGCAACACGGCTCAGCCGACGGCGAGGCGCGGCAGGAGGAGCTCCTCCCAGAGGACGGCCCGCTTCGGGCGGAAGAAGCCCGAGTGACCGATGCGGGTCAGGCCGTGGTCGGCAGCGCGCATCTCGACGAGCTCGATCTCGGTGCCCGGGAACTCCGCGCTCCAGGAGCGGATCGACTCCGGGGAGATGAGCTCGTCGTCCGCCGTCCACAGGGCCGTGACCGGCGTGCCCACCTTCGCAAACCGCTCCCGGAGCTCCGGGTGCTCGCTGAACAGGTAGTCGCGGTGCAGGCACCAGCGGCCCCACTGGCGCATGACGCCGGCGGGCAGGTCGTCCAGGATCCGGAGCCGGCGGCCCGGGTAGTAGCCCGCGACGGCGGTCGCGGCCGGGGCGATCACCCGCCACAGCAGCGGCGACCAGGTCCGGATCGCCGGCGCCGCCAGGCCCCGCCAGCCGGTGCCCGACGCGACCATGACGCAGCGCTCCACGGCGACGTCGGACAGGAAGCCCAGGCTCTGGCCGCCGAACGAGTGGCCCACCCACGTGAGCGGCACGCCCGCGGCGTCCGCCCGGGCGCGGGCGTGCCCCGCGGCGCCCTCCGCGTCGCGGTACCAGTCCAGGGCGGTCGCGGCCGACTCCCGCAGCGGGCCGTACAGCTCCGGCTCGGACCCGCGGTAGGAGAAGGTCAGGACGGCCAGACCCCGCTCGGCGAGCCAGGCCGCGGTGTGCCGGTAGAACCGCATCGGCATCGCCATGGCGGGTGCGATCGCCACGACGCCCGCGGGGTCGCCGTCCGGCAGGAACCAGCGGCCGGCGACGGGCTCGCCGTCGGCCGCGGGGAAGCGCACGTCCTCGATGCTCACCTGCCGGAGGTTAGCAATCCCGTATCCTCGGGCCCGACGCTGCGGATTTCGTCCGGCGGGAGGACTCATGCTCGGTGACGTGCTCGGACTGACCACCTCGCAGGCGCTCGCCTACCACGACCTGGTGGCCTCGCCGTCCCTCGACGCGGCCGAGCTGGCCCGCCGCCTCGGCTGCGACCCGGGCGACGCCCTGGACGTGCTGCGCGCGCTCGAGAGCCACGGACTCGCGACGCGGCAGAGCACCGACGACTCCCGCTTCCAGGCCGCGCCGCCCGAGATCGCGCTCGGCGCGCTGCTGGCCCGGCGCAAGGACGAGATCCAGGCCGCGCAGGAGGAGCTGATCCAGCTCGAGGCGGAGTTCCGGCGCTCGTCCGCGCTCCGGCCCGCGACCGACGTCGTGGACGTGGTGCGCGGGGCCGACGCGGTGCGGCAACGGCTCACGCAGCTCCAGCTCGGTGCGCGCGAGACCGTCGAGTCGTTCACCAAGCCGCCGGTCTTCGTGATGTCCGTCGGCGAGAACACCGCCGAGGACCAGGCCGTCGCGCGCGGCGTCCGGTACCGCGTGGTCGTGGACCGGGTGTTCCTCGACACCGGCATGCTGCGCGTGGACGACGTCACCGAGGCGATCGAGAAGGGCGAGGACGTCCGGTTCTCGGAGCGGGTGCCGATCAAGCTCTTCATCATCGACCACCGGCTCGCGTTCGTGCCCATCCAGACGGTGCGGGAGGCCGGGGACGGCACCACCGACATGGCGCCCGACCTCGTGGGCGCGCTGATCATCCACCCCTCCGGGCTGCTGGACGCCCTGATCGCGCTGTTCGAGGGCGTGTGGCGCGACGCCACCCCGTTCCCCCTGCCCGGCGAGGGTGCCGAACGGTCCGGGCTCGACCGGCAGGACGCGCGCATCCTCGCGCTGATGCTCGCCGGTCTCACGGACCAGTCCGTGGCCAACCAGCTCGGCCTGTCGCTGCGCACCGTGCAGCGGCGCGTCAAGGTGCTGATGGGTATCGCCGGGGTCTCGACCAGGATCCAGCTGGGCTGGTACGCGGCCCGGAAGGACTGGATCTGACGGCTGCCGCCGTGACAGCGTGGCCCCCATGACCACACTGGCGTGCATCATCCGCCCCTCGACCCCGCCGTCCCGCATCGTCCCGCTCGCCCGCGCCGTGGAGACCGCGGGGATCGAGGAGATCTGGCTCTGGGAGGACTGCTTCCAGACGGGCGGGATCTCCGCCGCGACCGCCATCCTCGCTGCCACCGACCGGGTCCGGGTCGGGATCGGCGTGATGCCGACGCCGCTGCGGAACGTCGCGCTCACCGCCATGGAGGTCGCCACGGTCGACGGGATGTTCCCGGGGCGGCTCGTCCCCGGCATCGGTCACGGCGTGCAGTCGTGGATGGCCCAGGTGGGCGCGAAGGCGGCGTCCCCGCTCACGCTCATGCGCGAGTACTCGACGGCGCTGCGCTCGCTGCTCGCCGGGGAGCGCGTGACGACGTCGGGCCGGTACGTCTCCCTGGACGACGTCGCGCTCGACTGGCCGCCCGCCCGGCCCGTGGGGGTGCCGGTCGCCGCGACGGGACCGAAGTCGCTGCGGCTCGCGGGCGAGGTGGGCGACGGCGTGGTGCTGGAGGGGTCCGTGGGCCTGGCGGGCCTGCCGGGTGCGCTGGAACGTATCGCCGAGGGCCGGGCCGCCGCCGGGCGGGAGGCCGAGGACTTCCCGGTGATCCAGTTCGTGTCGGGCGGCACCGGACCGGACGCCGTCACGCGCCTGCGCGCCGAGCTCACCGCCTGGGGGCGGGACGTCGCCGACGACGAGCGCCTCGCGAGCTACGCGATCTGGGGCGACGCCCAGGACTTCGCCGACGGCGTGCGCCGGTTCGGCGACGCCGGGGCCGGCACCGTGGCGATCCAGCCGACCGAGGACGACCCCGACCTGGAGCGGCTCGCCGACGTGCTGGGCGAAGCCCGCGCGCTGCTGGGCGCGGGCTAGGGGGCTCGACCCGGCGGGCCGATCGCCACTGCCGGACGACCGCGAGTACCGACCCCCACAGGACGACGCCGGGGTCGCACCGTCGGTTGACGGTGCGACCCCGGCGTCCTGCGACCGGTGAGCCGGGGCGATCAGATGTCGCGCGGCGGCGGGGGCGCGAACGAGCCCGACGCCGGGGCGGCGCCCGGGTCGGTGCCCGGAGCGGTCCCGGTCCCCGCGGCGGGCGTGGCAGCGGCGCCACCACCCGACGAGAGGTTGCCGAGGAAGCCCTCGACGCGCGAGCGCATGGGGCCGATCAGCGCACCACCGACACCGACGATCAGAATTCCGGCGACGGTGGCCAGGAATGCGACGAGAACAGGCATTGTCACCGTGGTGCCGATGCCGATCTGGTTGACCGCGGCGATAACACCGAGCGCGATGATGAGGAACGACACGGCCTTGGCCACGAGAGAGCCGTAGGAAACACCGCTCATGGTGTTGAGCAGAAGGTCCTTCACGGCATTCGCGATGGCGCCGGCGATCACGACGATGATGATCGCGACCAGCAGGCTCGGCAGCCACGCCACGATGTCGTTCACGATCGCGCTCACCGGGTTGGTGGGCCCGAACGCGCTCAGCGCGAGCTGGAGCGTGATCAGCAGGATGAAGTAGTAGATGATCTTGGTGAGCAGCGAGATCGGCTCGATCCCCGAGCCCGCCAGGAGCCTCGTGGCCCCGGCCCGCTCCAGCACCTTGTTGAAGCCGACCCGCGTCAGGATCATCCCCACGAACCGGGCGATCGCCTTGGCGATGAAGTACCCGATGAGAAAGACGATCAGGAACACCAGAAGCTTCGGGATGAAGCTCGCGACGGCCCCGAGAGCGCTCGTGAGCGGCTCCAGCCAGTCGACCTGGCTCGGTAGAACGAGCCCTGCACTGAGGAATGTCATGGTTCTCTCCCCCTTAGAGACATTTCTGGTCACCTCTGGCGCCCCACGGTGGCGCGCCGTAAAGGTGCCGGCACCCCACGAACATATGCCGGAGAAGCGCATTCTGCGCGGTGGAATGACATTTCATTGCGCGACGCCCGGTCGTCAGATCGGTGCCGAGGTGCGCATAACCTGGCCCGATGGATGCCCTGCACGAGCGGACCGCCGTCGAGCTCCGCGACCTTCTCGCCGCCGGAGAGCTCACCCCCACCGAGGTCACCGACTACTTCCTCGACCGCGTCGAACGGCTCGACCCGCTGGTCGGCGCCTTCGCCACCGTCACCCCGGACCGTGCGCGGGCACGCGCCGCGGAGCTCGGGTCCGCGGGTCGCCCCGAGGGCGGCACCGGCACGCAGCCGGACGGTGCGCCGTCGCCGGGCAGCCTGTGGGGTCTGCCCACCGGCGACAAGGACCTCTGGAACCGCGCGGGCGTGCCGACCGGCTTCGGGTCGCGCGCCTTCGCGGGCCTGCCGCCGGCGGAGCAGAGCGACGAGATCGTCCGCGTGCTCGACGACGCGGGCATCGTCAGCCTCGGCAAGACCGCTGCCCCCGAGCTCGGCTTCCCCGCCTACACGGAGCCGGTGGGCGCCCCGCCCGCGCGCACCCCGTGGGACCTGACCCGCGGTGCGGGCGGGTCGAGCGGCGGGGCCGCCGCCGCGGTGGCCGCGGGCATGCTGCCGTTCGCGCCCGGGTCCGACGGCGGTGGCTCGATCCGCATCCCGGCCGCGGCCTGCGGCGTCGTGGGTCTCAAGCCCACGCGCGGGCTGCTGCCGGCGGGCAGCGGTGTCGACGCGCTGGGTGGGCTGGTCGTCAACGGGCCTGTCGCGCGCACGGTGGCCGACGCCGCGCTCCTGCTGGAGGCGATGCTCCCGAGGCGGGCCGGGGGCGGCGTCGCGCACCCGTTCACGCTGCGCGCGCCGTCGTACGCGGCGGGGGCCTACCTGGCCACGGCCCAGCGGGCGGAGCTGCCCGCCCCGGAGAACACCGGCGGTGCGGGCGTGAACGTCGCCCGGATCGGCGTCACCACGTCGTCGGCGTGGGACGGGTTCTACGACATCACGGTGTCGCCCGAGGCACGGGCGGCCCTCGACGCGGGTGTGCGCGCGCTGGCCGGGGCCGGGCACGAGATCGAGGAGACGGTCCTCGCCGAGGCCCCCGAGTACGCCCCCGCGTTCCGCACCCTGTGGATGGGCGGCGCCTCCGCGGTGCCCCTCGACGACCCCGCGACGCTCGACCGGCTGGAACCGTTGACGCAGTGGCTGATCCGGTCGGGGCGCGAGCTGCCGGCGCGGCAGCTCGCCGAGGCACTGCGCACGCTCACAGGCTACGAACGGTCCCTGGTCGCTCAGGTCAGCGCGTACGACGCCGTCGTCACCCCCGCGCTCGCGCTCACGCCCCGTCCGATCGGGTGGTACGACGCCGAGGACCCGGAGCGGAACTTCGAGCAGCAGTGCCAGTACACGCCGTTCACCTCGATGCTCAACGTCGCGGGGCTGCCCGCGATCACGGTGCCGACGCACTGGACCGAACCCACCAGCGACGCGCCCGCGGGTCTGCCGATGGGCGTGCAGATCATCGGCCGGCCGGGCGGCGAGCTCACGCTCCTGGCACTCGCGACACAGGTCGAGGCCGCCCTCCCGGCACCGCGCGCCTTCCCCCTCTGACGGGGCGGGACGCGCAGGCCGTTCCCGTGACCTGCGCGTCCGGCGACGCCGCTCGGGCCGAACGGCTTCGGTCCTGACCGAAAGGGGTTTCGCCGACCTCGCACCGTCTGCCAAGGTACCCCTGGAGGGTATTCAGCCGGTCGCGAGGAGACAGGACCATGACCGAGACGTTCGAGACGGCGGCGGCCGCACGGCCGAGCCGCTGGACCGGGACCTGGCCGACCAACACCGCCTGGCTGGTGCTCGGAGCGGTCACGGGCGTGGGCCTGCTCATCGGCGGCACGGCGATCGCAGGCGCCGGCTGGCAGGACGCCGTCGCCGAGGACCCGGCCACCGCCGTCGGCGTCGCGGCGCTGTGCTATCTGGCCGCCGCCGTGACGGGCGTGCGCTGGACCGCCTGGCTGGTCGCGCTCCTGGCGTCGGCGATCCCGGTCGCGTCCGAGCTGCTCGACACGCCCCGGTGGATCGCCTTCACGCTGGTGGGCGTGGTCCTCACCGGCATCGGGCTCGCCCGCGGACGCCGGGCCACCTGGGTGCAGGCCGCCGCGATGGCAGGCTTCTTCGGGGCCGCGACGGCGGCCCTGTTCCTGGAGCCGCGCACGGGGCTGGCCCTCGCAGGCCTCGCCCTGGCCGCGCACGCGGTCTGGGACGTGCTGCACTACCGCCGCGACGTGGTGGTCAACCGGTCCCTCGCGCTCTGGTGCATCGGTCTCGACCTGACGCTGGGCGGCATCTGCGTGGCCCTGGCGCTGTAGCGGTCGGGGCTAGTCCTCGTCGGGAAGGCAGCCGAAGGCCTCGTCGAAGCCCAGGGCGGCCGTCGCCAGCAGGCCCGCGAGACCGGATCCCTCCGGGACCGGGCGCGGGTCGTCGGTGACCACCCAGAGGCCGTCGACGACGTCGTACCCGGCCTGCGGGCCCTCGGCGACGAGCCGGGCCACGGCGGCGACCAGGCGTTCCACCTCCTCGCCCGCGGTGCCGACGCCGACCGAGGCACGCACGGCCCCGGCGTCGAAGCCGAGGCGGCCGAGCAGAGGGTGCGCGCAGAACCTGCCGTCCCGCACGCCGATGCCGTGCTCCGCGGAGAGGTAGGCGGCGACGAGGCCCGGGTCGTACCCGGACACGGTGAAGGTCACCACGCCCACCGGGTCCACGGCGTCCGCCCACACCCGCACCACCTCGACGCGGTCGATCGCCTCGAGGCCGGCCACCAGCCGTTCCCGCAGCGCCGTCTCGTGCGCGACCACCTCGGCAGGGTCGAGCGCCGCGAGCTCCTCGCACGCCGCGGCCAGGGCCACCGCGCCGATCACGTTGGGCGAGCCGGCCTCGTGGCGGGCGGGACCCTCGTGCCAGTCCGTGCCACCGACCCGGACACGCCGGACGGCACCGCCGCCCGCGAGGTACGGCGTACCGGCGTCGAGCCAGTCGCGACGGCCCACCAGGGCGCCCGCACCGAACGGCGCGTACGTCTTGTGACCGGAGAACGCGAGGTAGTCGACACCGGTCGACTCCAGGGAGATGCGGCGGTGCGGCACGAGCTGGGCGCCGTCGAGCACCACGCGCGCGCCGTACTCGTGCGCGACGGCCACGATCTGGTCGACCGGGAGCGACTCCCCCGTCACGTTGGAGGCGCCGGTGAGGGCGAGCAGCGCGAACGGCCGGTCCGAGGCGGCGTCGGCGAGCTCCTCGCGGATCTGCGCCAGGGTCTCGGCGACGGTCGCGCCGCCGGTCAGCACGGTCGCACCCGTGGACCGCTGCCAGGGCAGCAGGTTGGCGTGGTGCTCGACGTCGAGCACCAGCACACGGCCCGGCTCGCCGTCGGGCTGGGCGGGGACGCAGCCGGCGAGGAGGTTCAGGGAGTCGGTGGTGTTGCGGGTGATGATCGTCAGGTCGTCCTCGCGGGCGCCGACGAACGCGCCGATCGTGCGGCGGGCGGTCTCGTACAGCGCCGTGCTCACCTGCGAGAGGTAGCCGGCGCCGCGGTGCACGCTGGCGTACAGGGGGAGCACCTGGGTGACGCGGTCGGCGACGGCCTGCAGCGCCGGGGCGGACGCGGCGACGTCGAGGTTCGCATAGGCGACCTGGGTACCGTCCACGAGCGGCACGAGCGTGGCGCCGCCGACGACGGGCCGGAGCGGCGCGACGTCCGCCACCGGGGCAGCGGGACGACGGGTGAGGGTGGGTGCGGACATGGCATCCTCCAGCAAGGTCCTGGGGGACGTGCCCCCGCGCTTGCCGCACGCGGGCTGCGCACGGCCAGGTCGTCACCCGGGGCACCCCACCGCGGAGGAGGGTTGCCGGCCAGCGAGCCGGGGCTTGGCGCTGGCACTCATGACCTGGCGTCATCCTGTGTCGCGGGTCAAGGGACTGTCAACGGATGTCTCAGATGCTGGTCCCAACATCCGAGCGCACGCCCAGCGTGCGAGACGCCGTTCCACCCACCGGACAGATGTCGTAGGGTTGGCCACGACCATCCCGAGCGGCCGAGTGACGTGGCACGACGACGCCGCAGCAACCCAGCGTTCCCGCCTCGCGGCGCGGACGGACGAGGGTGCTACCGCCACGACCGATGGAGGAGCACCATGAGCGATCCCGCACACCCCGGAGCCCGGCCCGCCGACGGCTACGCCGGCGACCTCACGCCCCAGCAGGCCTGGGACCTGCTCGCGGACGACCCGGACGCCACGCTGGTGGACGTCCGCACCGACGGCGAGTGGCGCACCATCGGCGTGCCGGACACGTCGTCGCTCGGCAGGCGGCCCGTGTTCAGCGAGTGGGTGCGGGCCGGCGGACGGCCCAACCCCGCGTTCCTGGAGGAGCTCAAGGCCGCCGGCGTGACGCACGGCCCCGTGGTCTTCCTCTGCCGGTCGGGTCAGCGCTCGATCGGCGCGGCGCGGCTCGCGACGGCGTCGGGCATCACGCCGTCGTACAACGTGCTGGACGGGTTCGAGGGCGCGCCCGGGGCCGACGGCGTCCGCGACCAGCGAGGCTGGAAGGTCGCCGGGCTGCCCTGGTCGCAGGGCCCGGCGTCGGAGGGCGACGCGTGACCGTCACGGGCGCTTTCCCGCACGACGCGAGCCCGGGCGGGTCCGGCCGCAAGCCGCTGCCGCCCACCGTCCGGCCGCAGACGCTCGCCGTGCGCGGCGGGCACCAGCGCAGCGAGTTCCAGGAGACCAGCGAGGCACTGTTCCTCACGCAGGGCTACGTGTACGACTCGGCGGCCGACGCCGAGGCCGCGTTCAAGGGCGACCTGGACCGGTTCGTCTACTCCCGCTACGGGAACCCGACGGTGCACACGTTCGAGGAGCGCCTGCGCCTGCTGGAGGGCGCCGAGGCCTGCTACGCGACCGCGACGGGCATGTCCGCGGTGTTCACGTCGCTGGCCGCGCTCGTGGGGTCCGGCTCGCGGATCGTGGCCGCCCGGGCCCTGTTCGGGTCCACCGTGGTGATCTTCGAGGAGATCCTCAAGAAGTGGGGGGTGCACACCGACTACGTCGACGGGCACGTGCTGTCCCAGTGGGAGGAGGCCCTCTCCACACCGGCGGACGTGGTGTTCTTCGAGACGCCCTCCAACCCGATGCAGGACATCGTGGACGTGCGCGCCGTCGTGGACCTGGCCCACGCGGCCGGGGCGACCGTGGTGCTCGACAACGTCTTCGCCACCCCGCTGCTGCAGAAGCCGCTGGAGCTGGGCGCCGACGTGGTCGTGTACTCGGCCACCAAGCACATCGACGGCCAGGGCCGCGTGCTCGGCGGCGCGATCCTCGGCTCGACCGAGTACGTGACCGGCCCCGTGCAGACCTTCATCCGCAACACGGGGCCGTCGCTGTCGCCGTTCAACGCGTGGACCCTGCTCAAGGGCCTGGAGACGCTGCCGGTACGCGTCGCGGCGCAGGGCGCGGGCGCGCTCACCGTCGCGAACGCCCTGGAGGAGCTGCCCGGGGTGGGCGCGGTCCGGTACCCGTTCCTCGACTCGCACCCGCAGGCCGAGCTCGCGCGCGCCCAGATGAGCGGGGGCGGCACCGTGGTCACGTTCGACCTGGCCGTCCCCGAGGGCGTCGACGCCGAGAGCGCGAAGAAGCACACGTTCGCGTTCCTCGACGCGCTCCGGGTGATCGACATCTCGAACAACCTGGGCGACGCGAAGTCCCTGATCACCCACCCCGCGACCACCACCCACCGCAAGCTGGGCGCGCCCGGCCGGGCCGCCGTCGGCATCACGGAGACGACGGTGCGCCTCTCGGTCGGCCTGGAGGACCCCCGCGACCTGGTCGAGGACGTGGAGCAGGCGCTCGCCTCGGCGGGCTGACCCTGAGAGGACATGGCCCGCGGGTGTGGGTTGCTCCGCGTAGACATTGTCTACCCAGAGCAACCCACCCCCGCGGGGCACCTTCACCTGGCGGGTCCTGCCCCGGCCGCCCTCCGCCGACCGTCCTGCGCCGGCCCCTGTCGGAGACCCAGGCATGCTTCCGTCAGCGTCCGCCCTCCGCCTCGCCCAGGATGCTCAGGGCGAGGCCGGCACGCCCTTCCAGCCGGGCGACGTCGGCCCGGGCGAGCAGGCGGGACTCGCGCGCCGGGACGCCGTGCACGGGGTCGAGCACCGCGTCCTGCAGCGCCAGCCGGTGCTCGTCGAGGTGGGCGACCCGGCCACCCGTGGACAACCCCCAGCCGAACGGGAACAGCGGGTCGTAGTCCCGGTCGCCGACGTTGACCACCGGGTCGTCGGCGGACCGCGGCCACGAGACCGGCAGCCGGCCCGTGAACCGGCGCTCGCCGAACAGCACGTCCGCGACGCCCGCGCCCTCCGTCCCCGGCAACCACGACGCAACCAGCGCGTCGATCGAGCCGAGCTGGTCGGTCAGCACCTGCGGCCGGCCCGAGACCACCAGGACCACGCAGGCACGGATCTCGGCGCACACCTTCTCCACGACCTCGGCGTCGCCCGGCTGGAGCGCCATCGACTTCTCCTCGCGCGGCACGCCGCCGTCCGCCGGGTCCCAGGCCCACTCGGGGCCACCCACGTCACCGAACCCCTCGGCGTACGGGGTCTCCCCCACGACGACGACGCCGACGTCGGCCCCGGCGGTCGGCGCGGAGGCGTCCTCGCTGAACGTGACGTCGTCGGCCGCCGCCCGGATGCCCTCCAGGATCGTGGTGCCCTCGGTGACGTCGCCCGAGAAGCCCTGCCACGTGCCGGTCCAGCCGCCGGCCTGGTTGCCCAGGTCGTCGGCGTTGCGGCCCGCCACGTAGATGCTCGCGTCGTGGTCCAGCGGCAGCGCGTGCCGCGCGTTCTTGAGCAGCACCTGCGACGCCGCCACCGCCTGGCGCGCGACGGCCCGGTGCTCCGCGGACCCGATCTCGTCGGCATGCGACCGGTCGGCGAACGGCTCCTCGAACAGGCCCAGCTCGAACTTGGCCGTCAGGATCCGGGACACGGCGTCGTCGATCCGCTCCTCGGCCACGGCACCGTCCTGCACCGCCGCGACGAGCCGTGTATGGAACCGCTCGAACTGCGAGGGCTCCATGAACATGTCCACGCCCGCGTTCACGCTCGTGACGATCTGGCCGGTGGTCGGCGGGTCGGGCGCGAGCGGCGGGATCTGGTGGATGCCCTGGTAGTCGCTGATGACGAAGCCCTCGAAGCCGTGCCCGTCCTTGAGCCAGCCGTTGATCAGCTCGTCGTGGGCGTGCATCTTGAGGGGGTTGCCCAGGCCGTCGTCGGTCCAGTCGACGCTGGAGAAGCTCGGCATGACCGAGCCGACGCCTGCCCCGAGCGCCGCCTCGTAGGGCGGCAGGTCCACGGCCTCGACATGCCGCCGGCTCTGCTGCGTGACTCCCTGGTCGATCGTGTAGTCGCCCTCGCCGGTGCCGTACGCGGTGTCGCCGTCGGCCACGAAGTGCTTGGCCGTGGCGAGGACGGATCGGCTGCCGTCCAGGCGGCGCCCCTGGAACCCCGTGACGGCGGCGGCACCGAGCACTCCCGCCAGCGCCGGGTGCTCGCCGAAGGACTCGTAGGTGCGGCCCCAGCGGTCGTCGCGCGCCACGCACAGGCAGGGCGCGAACGTCCAGGGGATGCCGGTCGCACGGGTCTCGGTGGCGACCATGCGCTCGGCCCGGGCCACCAGCAGCGGGTCGCGCGTGGCACCGAGCCCGATGTTGTGCGGCAGGATCGTGGCCCCTGCCAGGTTGCCGTGCCCGTGCACCGAGTCGACCCCGTAGATCAGGGGGATCTGCAGCCGGGTCGCCAGGGCGCGTGCCTGGAAGCCGTCGATCGCGTCGGCCCAGCCCTCGGGCGTGTTGTCGGCGGGCGTGGACCCGCCGCCGCTCAGGATCGACCCGAGCCCGAGCTCCGTGACGACCGCCGGGTCACCCGCGACGTTCGCCCGTTCGGCCTGCGTCATCTGCCCCACCTTCTCGGCCGTCGTCATGCGGCCCAGCAGGTCCGCGACCCGGCGCTCCGTGGGCAGGCGGCGGTCGAGGTACGGCAGCCCGTGCGCCCGGACGACGACGGTGGGGTCGGCGGACACCTCCGCGTCCCCGGACTCCAGACCCACCCGGACCGTCTCCGCCGTCTCGCCCGACGCCGACGCCCGGGTGCGGATCGCGACGGTCCGCTCGGCGCCCGACGGCGTTCCTGCCGCGAACTCGACGGTGCCGGAGCCGGCGGTGTAGTCGACGTCGGCGGTCGCGGTGCCCGAGCCCGTGCGCCAGCGGACCGTGACGGGTGCGGCGAGGGTGCCGCCGCCGTCGGCCTCGACGGTGAGCGTGACGTGCGCGGTGCCACCGTCGCCGACCAGGACGACGGGGTCCGCGCTGACCAGGACCGGGCCGTCCGCGGCGCCGGCTGCGGGGACGGGCACGGGGACGGCCTGGGCGGTCGCGGCGAGCGCGACCGCGGCCAGGAGTGCGGGAACGGTGCGGGCTGTGCGGCCGCGGGAGCCTCGCGACCTGCCGGGAACGAGGGGCATTCCGGGGTCCTCTCGCCATTGGGAGGTGGTTCATCGATCACACACCGCGGGACGCCGCAGCACAAGCCCCGTCGCCCCCTGGATAAGGTGATCCGGTGATTCCGGTCGTCTCCTTCGCGTCGGTGCTCCGTGCCGACAACCCCGGCCCGATGACGCTCGACGGGACCCGGTCCTACGTGCTGCGCGCCCCCGGCGCACCCGGCTGCGTGGTGGTGGATCCCGGGCCCGGCCTGGAACCGCACCTCACCGCCCTGGCGGACGCCGGTCCGGTCGAGCTGGTGCTCGTCACCCACCGGCACGCCGACCACACCGGCGGGCTCGCCCGGTTCCGCGAGCTGACCGGGGCGCCGTCACGGGGCGTCCTGCCGGAGTTCTGCGCGGACGGCAGGAGCACCGGCCCGAGGTCCGGACCGCTGGCCGACGGCGAGGTCCTGGAGGTCGCGGGCCTGCGCATCGAGGTGCTGGCCACGCCGGGACACACCGCGGACTCCGTGTGTCTCGTGGTGTCGGCACCCACCGGCGAGTCGCCAGGAGAGGCGACCGGGACGGCGTCGGGCACGGTGGTGCTCACGGGGGACACGGTGCTGGGCCGGGGTACGACGGTGCTCGCCGAGCCGGACGGTTCGCTGCGGCACTACCTGGCGTCGCTGGACCGCCTCGCGTCGCGGGTCGCCGCGCTCGGCGGCGCGACGTCGCCCGTCCTCGGCCTGCCCGGGCACGGGCCGGTCGTGGACGACCTCGGCGCGGTGGTGCGGGCCTACCGCGAGCACCGGCAGGAGCGGCTGGACCAGGTGCGCTCCGCCCTGACCGCCCTCGACGCGCCGTTGCCCCGCGCCGGGACCCCGCTCCCGGACCGGCTGCTGGACGAGGTGACGCGCGCGGTGTACTCCGACGTCGACCCGTCGGTGCTGCCGGCGGCCCGCTCGTCGGTCCGTGCCCAGCTCGACTATCTCCGCGACGTGCGCTGAGGAACCGCACCCCGCACCGACCGTGCGCGGCCGGAGCTCAGAGGGGCTTCGCCAGGAACAGCAGCAGCGGGTCGTCGGGGGTGTCGTGCGGCGGGTACGGCAGCACGGGCCGGTAACCGAGCCCGACGTAGAGGCGCAGCGCCTCCGGCTGGCGGATGCCGGTCCCGAGGAAGAGCGCGAGCCCGCCCCGGCGCCGCGCCTCGGCCTCGACCTGGCGGACCAGCGCCGTGGCGACGCCTGCGCGCCGTACGGCGGGGTCCACGAAGACCCCGCGCATCTCGAACCCGCGTGAGTCCGCGGCCGCGACCGGCCCCGCGGCCGAGGCGGCGACGAGCCCCGCGACGCCTCGCAGCGGATCGGCCGTGAGGTGCTCGGGCCCGGCCTGCGCGGCGGCGAGCGTGGCGCACCCGGCCGGCCGTCCGTCCACGGTGGCGAGGAAGGTGGCCAGGGCGGACCGGCCCCGCTCGGCGTCGACGGCCTCGTGACCGCCGCGCGCCGCGACGTCGCGTGCCATCTCGGGGTACCGCTCCTGGTGGAAGTCCCACATGGCGCGGCGCAGGGCGACGGCGTCGGGATCGACCCAGGGCACCTCACGCAGCTCCACGACCGGGGAGCTGCCCCCGCCCTCCTGGCGGGCCGGCTCGCCGTCGGGCCCGGGCACGAGCCACTTGCCGAAGCAGCGTGACCCGGGCTCGTCCGAGAACACACCGAACGACTCGACCGGGTCGTACCCCATCCGCAGGTACAGCCCGAGCGACTCGGGCTGCATGAGGCCGCTCTCCAGGACGAGGTGCCGCACGCCCGCGGCGCGGGCCACGTCCTCCACGGCCTCCATCAGGGTGCGGGAGAGGCCGCGGCCCCGGAATCCGGGGGCGACGTACACGCGCTTGACCTCGCCCGTGCCCTCGGGGTGCCGGCCGCCACGGTAGTCGTCGCGGCCGGACAGGTCGCGGGCCGCGGCGTGCGCGGCGGGCTCTCCGTCCACCCGGAGCAGGAGGGTGGCGAAGACGTTCGAGGGGTCGACCTGGTCGCGCCCGTCGGGCACGGGCAGGCCGTCGTCGTTCGACGGCGCGCCGGGCTCGGCGTACCGCAGGTCGATCTCGCGCTGCTGCTCGGCACGGAGGCGGACGGCGTCCGGGTGGTCCCAGCTCACCGTCTCGATGGTGAGCCCCGCCAGCACCTCAGCGGCCATGCGTACCTGCCCGGGACGAGCCCGTGGTCACGCGTGGACCAGCGAGGACAGCACCGACGTGAAGAACGTCAGCCCGTCGGTGCCGGCGCGCGGCCCCTCGGCGGAGGCCGGCCCGAACCCGGGCTCGACGGCGTGCTCCGGGTGCGGCATGAGCCCCACCACGTTGCCGCGGTCGTTGGTGATGCCCGCGATGTCGCGGCGCGACC
The DNA here is from genome assembly GCF_044547525.1 of Promicromonospora sp. NPDC052451. Lineage (NCBI taxonomy): Bacteria > Bacillati > Actinomycetota > Actinomycetes > Micrococcales > Promicromonosporaceae > Promicromonospora > Promicromonospora sp. NPDC052451. Next base: position 536,777 of record NZ_JBIUAP010000001.1, on the reverse strand, counting down.
CGTTCGGGTTCCAGCCCTCGTAGCGGAAGACGACGCGGCCCTCGCCCTCGAGCTCGTCGAGGGTGCGCTCGTCCGCCACGAACTGGCCGTCCTGGTTCTTCAGCGGGATCGTGATCCGCTGGCCGCGCCGGAACTCGTTGGTCCAGGCGGTGTGCGCGTTCTCGACGACCATCGACTGCTCCCGGCACACGAAGTGCAGGTGGTCGTTCTTGACCATGGAGCCGGGCAGCAGGTGCACCTCGGTCAGCACCTGGAAGCCGTTGCAGATGCCGAGCACCGGCATACCGCCCTTGGCGGCGTCCACGACGGCGGACATCGCCGGGGCGAACCGGCTGATCGCACCCGCGCGCAGGTAGTCGCCGTAGGAGAACCCGCCGGGCAGCACCACCGCGTCGACGTCCTGGAGCGACTCGTCCGCGTGCCACAGCGACACGGCCTCGGCACCCGCGAGGCGCACGGCACGCACCGCGTCCCGGTCGTCGAGCGTGCCGGGGAACGTGATGACGCCGATCCGGGCGCCCCCGATGCCGGGGACCGGGGCGGCGGACGTCGGCTCGACCACCGACATCAGGCGCTCACCGCGGTCTCGGTGACGGCGTCCGACGCGTCGGTCACCGACACGACGTCCTCGATCACCGGGTTGGACAGGAGGGTGGCGGCGGCCTCGCGCGCGGCGGCGAGGATCTCCGGCGTCACCTCGCCGTCCACCTCGAGCTCGAACCGCTTGCCCTGACGCACGCCGGAGAACTGGGTGAAACCGAGGCGCGGCAGCGCCCCGACGACAGCCTTGCCCTGGGGGTCCAGGATCTCGGGCTTGGGCATGACCTCGACGACGACGCGTCCCACGAAGGCTCCTTGCTGATGGGAATGGCGAGGAAGATTCCGGGGAGAGTCTACTTGCGCGGCGGGGTGCCCCGCTGTCCGGGACCAGTGACGTGCGCCGCGCCGGTTCAGACGGTGAGGTACTGGTCCGCCCAGGCGCTGATGATGCGGGCCGCCCGCTTGGCCTGACCGGGCGCGGTGAGCAGGTGGTCGGCGCCCTCCAGCGAGACGAACGAGCGCGGGTGCCGCGCCTCCCGGAAGATCTCCCCGGCGTTCGAGATGTCGACGGTGCTGTCCGTCGGCGAGTGCATGACCAGCAGGGGCGAGCCCATCTCGCGGATCTTCGAGCGCAGCTCGGCCCGCCGGACGTCCTCGACGAAGTGCCGCTTCAGCGTGAGCGCGCGGCCGCCCACCATCCACAGTGCGTGACCGTCGTCGAACACGCGGCCCAGGACGGCGTCGTAGTTGTGCTCCGCGTGCCGCGGCTGGACGGGGGCACCGATCGTCGCGACGGCCTGCACGCCCGGCACGTCCGCGGCGGCGGCGATCACGGCCGCTCCGCCGAACGAGTGGCCCACGAGCAGGTGCACCGGCCGGCCCTGGCCGGCCATGAACTCGGCGGCCCGCACCGTGTCGGCGACCTTGTGCGTGAACGAGCCGTCGCCCCAGTCGCCCTCGGAGTCCCCCAGGCCGAGGTTGTCGAAGCGCAGCATCCCGATGCCCTCGGCGGCGAGCTGCTTGCAGATCCGCGCCGCGGCCGGCGAGTCCTTGCCGAGCGTGAACCCGTGGGAGAACACCCCCCAGCCGCGCACCTCGCCGTCGGGCAGATCGACGATGCCCGCGAGCCGCGGACCTGACGTGCTCTCGAACGTGACGCGCTCGCGCTCGGCCACGACCCACTCCCCTGTCGACAGGCCGTGATGGTAACGCCGCCCAGGTTTCGCGGAGGTGACGCCGGCGGACGGCGAGACCACCCGGAGCAGGTGGCAGCCGCGCGCGGCGCTACGGGACGGTGACCTCGCCGCGCTCCGCCTTCAGCGCGATGTCGGTGCGGTGGTGCGAACCCTTGAGGTCGATCCGCGCCACACCCTCGTAGGCCCGACGCCGGGCGTCCGCCAGATCGGTACCGAGCGCCACGACGGACAGCACCCGCCCGCCCGCGCTGACCAGCTCCCCGGTCTCGGAGCGGCCGGTGCCCGCGTGGAGCACGTGCACCCCGGGCAGCGCCGCGACGTCCTCGAGACCGTTGATCGGATCGCCCGCACGCGCCGACGCCGGGTAGCCCTCCGACGCGACGACCACCGTCACCGACGCCTCCGGGCGCCAGCGCAGCGGCTCCAGCCCGGCGAGCCCGCCCGTGGCCGCGGCGAGCAGCACCTCGGACAGCGGCGTCGCGAGCCGGGCCAGCACGGACTGCGTCTCGGGGTCGCCGAAGCGCGCGTTGAACTCCACCACACGGGTGCCCCGGCTGGTGAGCGCGAGCCCCACGTACAGGACACCGGAGAACGGCGTGCCGCGCCGCGCCATCTCGTCGACGGTGGGCTGGGCGATGCGCGAGACCACCTCGTCGACCAGGCCCGGCGGCGCCCACTCCAGCGGCGTGTAGGCGCCCATGCCGCCGGTGTTGGGGCCCTCGTCGCCGTCGCCGACCCGCTTGAAGTCCTGCGCCGGGACCAGGGGGACCACCGTGGCGCCGTCGCACACGCAGAACAGGGACACCTCGGGGCCGTCGAGGTACTCCTCGATCACTACGCGGCCTTCCTCGTGGGCCAGGCAGGCCTCGCCGTGCGCGAGCGCCTCCGCCCGGTCGGACGTCACCACGACGCCCTTGCCCGCGGCCAGACCGTCGTCCTTGACGACGTACGGCGCGCCGAACGCGTCCAGGGCCGCGGCGAGCTCGGCCGTGTCGGTGCACACGTGTGCCATCGCGGTCGGCACGCCGGCGGCGGCCATGACCTCCTTGGCGAACGACTTGGAGCCCTCCAGCCGGGCGGCCTCGCCCGACGGGCCGAACACCGGGATGCCTGCCGCGCGGACCGAGTCGGCCACGCCCGCGACGAGCGGCGCCTCCGGGCCGACGACGACGAGGTCGGCACCCACCTGCTCGGCGAGGGCAGCGACCGCCGTCCCGTCCAGCGGGTCGACCGGGTGCAGGGTGGCCAGCTCCGCGATGCCCGGGTTGCCCGGGGCCGCGTGCAGCTCGTGCGCGGCGGTGCCGGCCTCGGTCTCCCGGTGCAGGGAGTGGATGATGGCGTGCTCACGGGCACCGGTGCCGATGACGAGGATCTTCACTGTGGCGGAGGGCTCTCTCGGTGGTGTGGTCTCAGCGGGTTCAGCGGGCGTGGATGAGGTCGTGGACGGGGATGATCTCGTCACGCTTGGGACCCACGCCGATGGCGGAGATCCGGGTGCCCGACATCTCCTCGAGCGCCTTCACGTACGCCTGGGCGTTCTTGGGCAGGTCGTCGAAGGAGCGGGCCTGGGAGATGTCCTCCCACCAGCCGTCGAGCTCCTCGTAGATCGGCTTCGCGTGGTGGAAGGCCGTCTGGTCGGTGGGCATCTCGTCGTGGCGCACGCCGTCGACGTCGTAGGCCACGCAGACCGGCACCTTCTCCATGCCGGTGAGCACGTCGAGCTTGGTGAGCACGATGTCGGTGAGGCCGTTGATGCGCGTCGCGTAGCGGGCGATCACGGCGTCGTACCAGCCGGTGCGGCGGGCGCGGCCCGTGGTGACGCCGTACTCGCCGCCGGTCTTGCGCAGGAACTCGCCCTTGTCGTCGAACAGCTCCGTGGGGAAGGGACCCTCGCCCACGCGCGTCGTGTAGGCCTTGATGACGCCGATCACGGAGTCGATGCGGGTGGGCCCGACACCGGACCCGGTGACCGCGCCGCCCGCCGTCGCGCTGGACGAGGTGACGAACGGGTAGGTGCCGTGGTCGATGTCGAGCATCGTGGCCTGGCCGGCCTCGAACAGCACGTTCTTGCCCGCGTCCAGCGCCTTGTTCAGCTCGACGGCGGTGTCGGTGACCATGGGGCGCAGCCGCTCGGCGTACTGCAGCAGCTCGTCGAGCGTCTCGTCGACCGTGATGGCCCGCCGGTTGTAGACCTTCACGAGCAGGTGGTTCTTCTGGTCCAGCGAGCCCTCGATCTTGGCGCGCAGGATCTTCTCGTCGAACAGGTCCCACATGCGGATGCCGACGCGGTTGATCTTGTCGGCGTACGCCGGCCCGATGCCGCGGCCCGTGGTGCCGATGCGCCGCTTGCCGAGGAACCGCTCGGTCACCTTGTCGATGGTGCGGTGGTACGGGGCGATGACGTGCGCGCTGCCCGACACGAGCAGGCGGGACACGTCCACGCCGCGCTCGATCAGGGCGTCGAGCTCCTCGAACAGGACCTCGATGTCGACCACCACGCCGTTGGCGATGACCGGCACCACGCCCGGCGACAGGATGCCCGACGGCAGCAGGTGCAGGGCGTACTTCTCGTCGTCGATGACGACCGTGTGCCCCGCGTTGTTACCACCGTTGAACTTGACCACGTAGTCGACGCGGGAGCCCAGGAGGTCCGTCGCCTTTCCCTTGCCCTCATCGCCCCACTGGGCCCCGACGAGCACGACGCCTGGCATGGATCTCCACCTTCTCGGATTGCTTGGTCGCTCCGCCGCGTGCGCTCCGTTGGCGCCGGCGAGCCGCGCCCGAGTCTACTTCGTGGTGGGACGCAGGGCGCGGACCTCGTCCGCGGACGTGCCGGAGTCCGTGAGGAACGTCGCACAGCGGTCGGCCTCCGCCTCCTCGCCGATGCGGTGCGCGGCCTCCGAGAGGGCGAGCAGGGCACGCAGGAAACCCTGGTTGGGCACGTGCCCGGCCGGGATCGGGCCCTGGCCCCGCCAGCCCGCCCGGCGCAGCGCGTCCAGGCCGCGGTGGTAGCCGGTGCGGGCGTAGGCGTACGCCGCGACGTCGGCCGCAGCGGTGCCCACCGTGAGCGAGCCCTCGGCCAGGACGGCCCACACGAGGGACGACGCCGGAGCCTGCGCCGCCACCTCGACCGGGTCGTCCCCGCTGGTCAGGCGCTCACGAGCGGCCGGAAGGTCGTCGGGCAGCAGCGTCGGGGCCGGGCCCTGCAGCAGGTTCTCGTGGGTGCTCATGCACGGATTCTCACACTTCCGGGACACCGAGGGGCAAAGCCGGGCGCACCGGATTGCCCGCGGGCTCTGCCGAGGCGGTGAATTTTGCCTTTCATCCGGTGCGATCGAGCAACAGTCGTTACGCTCGACACATGATCGAGATCGCGACGTCTCCCACGACGACGACGCTCGTGATCGCCGGCGACCTCGACCTCGCCGAACGAGACCAGTTCCCGGAGATCGCGGCGCGCGTGGTCGGTCTGCGCCGGCAGCTGCTCGTCATCGACATGTGCCGGGTCACCTTCATGGACTCCACCGGCGCGGCGTTCCTCATCTCCCTGGCCGACGCCGGCCGCAAGCGCGGTGGCGCCACCGTCATCCGCGGCGCCGACGAGCGCGACCTGTTCGTGCTCGAGGTGTGCGGCGCGATGGAGCTCTTCCGCGTCGACGACGAGCACGCGTGCGAGCCCTCGGCCCCCGACTCGGGGTTCGCGGTCATGACCTCGCGCGAGGACGACGGGTCACCGTTGTCCCATCGCGACGCGTCCACCGCGTAAAACGTTATCCACCTCACACTGCCGGACGCCCGGGCCACTCGGTGACCTGGGCGTCCCGCGGCGCGGCTACTTCGGCGGGGTGGGCTGGCGGCGCAGCTTCGCCCAGACCAGCTTTCCGCTGCCGGACGGGCGCCAGCCCCACTCGGCCAGCCGGTCCACGATCTGCATGCCGAAGCCGCCCAGCCGGTTGGGGTGCCCGTCGGTGGCCACCGGGGGTGCCGGGTTGTTGTCCTCGACCTCGATGCGCAGGCCGTCACCCGTGTCGTACAGGCGCAGCGCGATGTGCCCCCAGCCGTGCAGCACACCGTTCGCCACCAGCTCCGAGACCACCAGCTCGGCCTGCGCCGACTCCTCGATGCCCCACGCCTGGCAGGTGCGCAGCACGGCGTGCCGGGCGCGGCCGATCGACGACGGCTCGCTCGGCAGCATCCAGCGCCGCCAGCGCGGCGACAGCGCGGTCTCCCCGGCGTCGCCCGTCGGGTCGGGGATGCGGACCACGACGATCGCGACGTCGTCCTCGGGTGCGTCCGCGAGGCGGGAGAGCAGCTCCTCGCCCACGCCCGCGGCGTCGCGCGCCGTGATCGCCGACGCCGTCTCCAGCAGCGCCTCCAGGCCCAGCCGCAGCGACCGGTCGCGCCGTTCGATGAGGCCGTCCGTGTAGAAGAGGAGCGTGTCGCCGGCCTGGAGCCGGGCCTCGCCCGTGCTCCGCTCGCGCGAGCCGAAGCCGACGAGCGCGCCGCCACCCTCGTCCATCTTGATCACCTTGCCGCCGCGCAGCAGCAGCGGCGGCAGGTGGCCGGCACGCGAATAGCCGACCGTCCAGGTGTCCGGCGCCTCCTCGCGCTTGAGGGAGGCGTACACCATGCTCGCCGAGCGGGGGATGCCCATGCCGGCCACGAGCTGGTCCACGCGTTCGAGCACGCGGCTCGGGGTGGACAGCTCGAACGCGTACGAGCGCACCACGGACCGGAGCTGACCCATGGTGGCGGCCGCCTCGACGTCGTGCCCCACGACGTCGCCGATCACGATGCCGACCAGCTCCGGCGAGATCTGCAGCACGTCGTACCAGTCGCCGCCGACCTGGGCGTGCTCGGCGTTGGGCGCGTAGTAGGTCCACACGTCCAGGCCCGCGACGTCCGCCTGCTCGGGGAGCATGGCGCGCTGCAGGGTCTCGGCGAGGCGGTGCTCACGCGCGTACATGCGCGCGTTGTCGATGGCGCTGCCCGCGCGGCGCGCCACGACCTCCACGACGGTGCGCAGCGTGTCGGGCTCCTCGGCCTCCACGTACTCGCCGGACTCGTCCTCGTCCGGGACGATCACCACGAGGCCCAGCACGTCCCGCCGACCGGCGACGGGGTGCACCACCACGGAGTCGGGTGCCTTGCCCAGCTCGTCCGCCAGCCGCAGCGTGAGGTCGCGCTGCAGCCAGCCGGACGCCGAGTGCGGTGCGTGCGGGATGTCGAGGTGCAGCGCGACGGGACCGTCGAGCACGCCGTCGAGCACGTCCTGCACCGAGTCCACGACCTCGAGGATCGGCATCGGGCCCGTCGTGACGGAGTCGCCGAGGGCGTCCGTCTGCGGACGACGCCGCAGGGACTTGTCCGCGATGTTGTCGCCCTCGATGTACCGGGCGTGACGGCGGCCGCGGCCGCTCGGCGGTGCCGCGACGTCGATGCCGGCGGCGTGCTTGAGCCCGTCGTCGTTCACGTAGAAGCCGGCCCAGCGCACCATCGACTGGAGCAGCTCCGCGATGTCGCGCAGGGCGTACGGGTACTCCAGGTCCGTGAGGATCTCGGTGGTCTGCGCGATGAGGTCGAGGTCCTCGCGCTGCTGGCGCTCGACCTCCAGGCTCGCGAGCTGCGCCGCATGGCGTTCCATGTGGTCGGACACGTCCACGCTGAAGCCGACCCAGTGGGTGATGCGGTCGCTGTGCCCGGCACGGGCCGGGGTGAGCGTGAGCTGGGCCCAGCCGTGGGTGCCGCCACGGACGTGCGACCGCACGGTGGCGTGCACCTCCTGGCCCGCGTTGACGAGCTCCGTCATGCGCTCCAGGTCCTGCGGCTCCACCAGCATCTCGCCGAGGCGGCGCACCGTGAAGCCCGCGAAGTCGCTGAACCGGACGCCCGCGTAGCGCTCGAAGGCGCTGTTGGCCCACAGCATCGGCATGCCGTCCTCGGTGGGTCCCGTGAGGAAGACCGGGATCCCGACGTTCACGGCGGCACGCAGCACCACGTCACCGATCGACGGGGGAAGGGTGCGCGGGATGCCGGTGCCCGCCATGCCCCGGCGCGGTTCGGTCCCGGGTGCCCGGTACGGCTCGGCGGACCGGGCACGGTGCGCGCCGGCGGGCGGGTCGGCCGGCCTGTCGTCGGGTGATGCGTTCTCGGTGGTCGGTGCGGTGGCCCGACCGAAATGGAATCCGTTCCCGTCCGGCGTGTCGTTCGTGGCGTTCGTCCCGTCCTGGGCACGACCGAGGCCGAATACCGAGAGTCCGGGATGCCGGGGCTGCGGAGAGGACGGTGTCAGACCGGATGAATCGGTCAAAATGCCCTCCCATCCATGTCTATTGCGCGAGGTGCTGTTCCAGCAGGACATTCAACCGTAGATTGGGACGGTCCGAGATCTGAAGCACAACCTCTATCATCGGACCGACACAGCGCCACCACCATTGCTCCCGGAAGGAGAACCGTGCAGGACGGAACATACGACCCCCCGCGCGGTCCGCAGGGCGGGAGCCCCCAGGACCCCGGACAGCAGAGCCCCGAGATCGGGGACCCCGCGAGCATCCACGTCATCGTGGGCAAGTCCCGGGCCCGGATCGTGCTCTCCGGCGAGATCGACGCCGACATCGGCGGCGACCTGCACGAGGCGACGGCGGCCGCCGAGGAGTCGCGTCTGCCCGTGGAGATCGACGCGCACCACGTGACCTTCATGGACTCGTCCGGCGTCGCGTTCCTCGCGCGCCTGGCCAGCCGCAGCCCGCACCGGGTCCGCGTGCTGCGCGCACCGCCCACGGTGCGCTTCCTGCTGGAGGTCACCCGGATCGGCGACCTGCTGGACATCGTGGACGAGGACCCGGGCTTCGAGCTGGACGACGACGGCCCGGCAGGCCCGCCGTCGGGCAGCACGGCCGCCCCCGCCGGGGTGAGCGGCCCGCCCGCCTCCTGACGAGCCCCACGGCGGACCGCCGCCGCGACCGGCCCGCACGCACGACGGCCCGCGACACGAACCGTGTCGCGGGCCGTCCCGTACTCGGGCCGGGGTCGTCCCACGTGCGCGGCGACCCCGGCCGAGGGGTCAGAGCTTCTGACCGGCCGAGCGGAGCTGCTGGCAGGCCTCGACGATGCGGGCGGCCATGCCGGCCTCCGCCGACTTGCCCCAGGCGCGCGGGTCGTAGGCCTTCTTGTTGCCCACCTCGCCGTCGATCTTCAGCACGCCGTCGTAGTTCTTGAACATGTGCTCGACCACGGGACGCGTGAACGCGTACTGCGTGTCGGTGTCGATGTTCATCTTGATGACGCCGTTGTCGACGGCCGCGGAGATCTCCTCCGCCGTCGAACCCGAACCACCGTGGAAGACCAGGTCGAACGGCATGTCCTTGCCGATCTCCGAGCCCACGGCCTTCTGGATGTCCAGCAGGATCTCCGGGCGCAGCTTCACGGCACCCGGCTTGTACACGCCGTGCACGTTGCCGAAGGTGAGCGCCGTCAGGTAGCGGCCCTTCTCGCCCGCGCCGAGGGCGCGGACCGTGGCCAGGCCGTCCTCGGCCGTGGTGTACAGCTTGTCGTTGATCTCGGCGGTGTGGCCGTCCTCCTCGCCACCGACCACGCCGATCTCGATCTCGAGGATCGTGCGCGCGGCCTGCGACAGCTCGAGGAGCTCCGCGGCGATCACCAGGTTCTCGTCCAGCGGCACGGTGGAGCCGTCGAACATGTGCGACTGGAACGTCGGCAGGCCGCCGTTCTTGACCTGCTCGGCCTCGATCGCGAGCAGCGGCTTGACCCAGGAGTCGAGCTTGTCGGCAGTGCAGTGGTCCGTGTGGATGGCGATGTTGACGCCGTAGCCCTTGGCCACCTCGGTGGCGTACGCCGCGAGCGCGAGGGAGCCCGAGACCCGGTCCTTCACCGTCGAGCCGGACGCGTACTCGCCGCCGCCCACGGAAACCTGGATGATGCCGTCCGACTCCGCCTCGGCAAAGCCCTGAAGTGCGGCAGTGATGGTCTGCGACGAGGTGATGTTGACGGCGGGGTAGGCGAACTTGCCGGCCTTCGCGCGGTCGATCATCTCGGCGTAGATCTCAGGGGTTGCGATGGGCATCTGGGAAACTCCAAACGAATGGTGAGGTGGGCGGTCGCGAGAGTGTCCAGGGCCGCCCGGGGATGCACCATCGATCTTGCCATGATCCACCAGGCGTTGTGTGCGCCCGCTCGACAGTCGAACGGCCGCAACGCTGTGCTTTTCGTCTTTTCCGCTGCTCAGCCGACGGCCAGGCCCTCCGGGTTGCGGCTGCGGACGGGGGTGAAGAACGCGACGCCCACGACCCCGAGGTACACGACGGCGACGGCGAGCAGCGGTCGCGCGGCACCGAACCGGTCCGCCGCCGCGGTGAGGGCGGCCGCACCGAGCGGCGCGAGGCTGTAGTGGATGGTCCAGAACGCGGCGGTCACGCGCCCGAGGAGCGCGTCGGGCGTGACCATCTGGCGCAGCGACATCGAGGACACCGCGGCGAGCATCAGCCCGAACCAGAAGCCGAGCACGGCCGCACCGATCACGAGCACGTGCTGCCCCAGGGCCAGGACGCCCGCGGCCGCGCCGCACAGGGTCATGGCGCCCAGCCAGAGCGCGCCGAACCCCAGCCGGCGCCGCAACCAGGCGGACAGGGCCGCCGCCACGCAGGTGCCGACGCCCGCGGCGGCCATCACGTACCCCACCACGGTCTCGCCCTGGCCCAGGCCGTGCCGCACCTGGTAGATGATCACGTCGGTCATCCCGTAGGTGACGAAGGTGGTGATGGTCAGGAAGACGGTCAGCACCCGGAGCACGGGGTGCCGCCACAGGAACCGGGCGCCGGTGACGAAGCCGGTCCGCAGGTCCTGGCCCAGGCCCGCGCGGTCGACCGTGCCCGCGGGCGCGGTCCGCGACAGCCGCACGGCGACCAGCCCGAGCGCCGAGATGCCGAAGGTCGCCGCGTCGATGGCGATGGCCGCGGTGACGCCGGCCGCGGCCGCCACGAGCCCGGCCAGGGCGGGCCCGCCGATGCTGGCGAGCGACGCCGTGGCCTGGAGCTTTCCGTTGGCCTCGGCCACCCGTTCCCGGCCCACGAGGGTGGGCACGGCCGTGATGTAGGTGATCTGGAAGAGCTGCCCGAACACCGACGCCACGCCCGCCACCACGAACAGCAGCCACACCTGGGGGTCGATCGCCCAGCACACGGGCACGGCGGCGAACAGGAGCAGGCGTGCCACGTCGCACGCGATCAGGAGCCGTCGGCGGTCGAACCGGTCGACGATCGCCCCGCCGACGAGCCCCATCGAGAGCGAGCCTGCCGCCATGACGCTCGTCAGCAGCCCCATCTGCAGGAGCGACCCGGTGGCCTCCAGCATCAGCAGCGGGAAGGCGACCACGGAGAACGAGTCCCCGAGCACCGAGAACGTCTGGGTACCCCAGAAGACGAGGAAGTTCCGGTCACGCACGAGGGGTCGCTGATTCACCCGACGATCCTGTCCGAGCGGCGGGGCGAGGGGCAACGGCTTACCGCCGTCGGTCACCGGCTCGGGGGCGCGCCGTGGGGGCGCGCCGCGCCCGTCACGCGTGCTGCTCGACCCAGGTGTGCATGGCGATCGCGGCCGCCGCGCCCGCGTTGATCGACCGCGTCGAGCCGTACTGCGTGATGTGCAGGACGACGTCGCACGCCGCCTGGGCCTCGTCCGTCAGGCCGGTGGACTCCTGGCCGAACAGCAGCACGCAGTGGCGCGGCAGCGCGTACCCCTCGATGGGCACGGAGCCGGGCACGTTGTCGATGCCGACCACCGGCAGGCGTCCGCCGCCGGGTCCCGCCGTCGCGGCCCATCCGGCGAGAGCCTCCGCGTCCGGGTGGTGCGTCACGTGCAGGTACCGGTCGGTGACCATGGCACCCCGGCGGTTCCAGCGGCGTCGGCCCACCACGTGCACGCCCGCGGTGTTGAAGGCGTTGGCGGTGCGGACCACGGAGCCGATGTTGAGGTCGTGCGCCCAGTTCTCGATCGCCACGTGGAAGGGGTGCCGGCGGGTGTCGAGGTCCGCGACGATGGCCTCGACCGACCAGTACCGGTACTCGTCGGTCACGTTGCGGCGGTCGCCCGCGGCGAGCAGCTCGGGGTCGTAGCGGGGGTCGTCGGGCGAGGGACCCACCCACGGCCCGACGCCGACCGGGGGCTCGGCCGGTTCAGGCCGCGCGGCGACGGGATCGTCAGCCACGGTCCACCGCGGCGCCCGGCGCCGCAGGCGTCCGGCGCGCCTCCCACCAGATCGCGACCAGCACGACGGCTGCACCCGCGACGGCGAGCAGCACCGGCAGGGCGATGCCGCCCGACGGCGCGAGCAGTGCGCCGGCGTCGTCCTGCCACGGCCACAGGGACCGGAGCGAGCCGACCATGAGGCCCGCGAGCAGCGCCATGGTGCCCTGCCGGCGCTCCTCCAGGAGCCAGTGCAGCAGCTTGACGAACGACCCGAGGCCGATCGCCGCGCCCAGCAGGAACACGCCCACGAACGCGAGGTCGCGGTCGTGCAGCGCCTGCTGCACCGGCACGTACAGACCCATGGCGAGCAGCACGAAGGACCCCGACACACCGGGCAGCACCAGCGCGTTGATCGCCACCGCGGCACCGACGAACACCAGCCACAGGGGCGGGTCGTCGATCTCGGACGCGGGCAGACCGGTGAGGAAGAAGGCGGCCACCGCGCCGGCGAGCAGCAGCACCACGTCGAGCGCCCCGAACCGGCGCGGCATCATCCGCACGGGCACGCTGACCGAGACCGCGATCATGCCGAAGAACAGCGCCCGCATCGGCACCGGGTTCGACTCGAGCAGGGGGGCGATCGTGCTCAGGGAGACGAGCAGGACCACCGCCATGCCGGCGAGCACCGGGACGAGGAACGGCCAGTCGATCTGGCGCAGAGCCGCTCCGGCCGGCCGCAGGCCGCGCCGTCCGGCCACGCCCTGGACCAGCTCCCGACCCGCGTGCACGAGCTGGCTGGCGGCGCCCAGCAGCGCGTCGTACAGGCCGACCACGAGGGCGATGGTGCCGCCGCTGATGCCGGGGACCGACTCGGCCGCACCGACCAGCCCGCCCCGCACCGCGTTCCCAGGCGCCGCCGACCAGGGTGTCGTGGTGGGCGGTGAGGCATGACGCCGGACCGGGACAGGACGGACCGCTTCTCGGTACTGGTTGGTCACGGGCCGAAGCCTAGGACACTAGGCTGAGCCGCATGGAGCGCACCACCGAGGCCTGGCTCACGGACATGGACGGCGTGCTGGTGCACGAGGGCACGGCCCTGCCCGGCGGTCCCGAGTTCATCAAGGCGCTACGGGACAAGGACCTGCCGTTCCTCGTCCTGACGAACAACTCGATCTTCACGCCGCGCGACCTGCGCGCCCGGCTCGCGTACAGCGGGATCGACGTGCCGGAGGAGAACATCTGGACGTCGGCCCTGGCCACCGCGCAGTTCGTCGCGGACCAGATCCCCGGCGGCAGCGCGTACGCGATCGGCGAGGCGGGCCTCACGACCGCGCTGCACCAGGCGGGCTTCACGCTCACCGAGTCGGACCCCGACTACGTGGTGCTCGGGGAGACCCGCACGTACTCGTTCGAGGCCATCACCAAGGCGATCCGCCTGATCACGGGCGGCGCCCGGTTCATCTGCACCAACCCGGACGTGACCGGGCCGTCGCAGGAGGGGCTCCTGCCCGCCGCGGGCTCGGTGGCCGCGATGATCACGGCGGCGACCGGCCGGCAGCCCTACTACGTGGGCAAGCCCAACCCGGTGCTGTTCCGCTCGGCGCTCAACCTGATCGGCGCGCACTCGGAGTCGACGGCCATGGTGGGCGACCGTATGGACACCGACATCCTGGGCGGCATGGAGGCCGGCCTGGAGACGTTCCTGGTGCTCACGGGGTCGACGGCGGCCGACGAGGTCGACAAGTACCCGTTCCGCCCGAGCCACGTGCTGAACTCGATCGCGGACGTCGTCGACCGGGTCTGATCCGGACTGGGTCTGGCCTGCGTCGGCGGCCCGCCCGGAGCCGTCAGGTCAGGCCCGGGATGCCGAACCCGTCGATCGTGCCGCCGGACTCGAAGCGGGGCCCGCCCTTCTCCATGGGCAGCACGATGCGCGCCACGTCGGCGACCCGCTTGGCACGCTCGGTCAACGTGGTCACGTCCGTGCGGCCCGGACGCCACAGCAGCACGGACGGGCCCTCGATCCGCAGCCGGGAGCCGTGGAAGTCGGGCAGCATCACGATGTTCGCGAGCCGGGCGTCCAGGGCGCGGCGCGCGAAGAACTCGTCCGAGGTGCGCACGAGCCACTGGCCGTCGAAGGCGGGGTTGTCGATCTGGACGTCCTGCGCGCCGAAGAGCTTCTGCCACTTCTCGCGGAGGCCCTCCGGCGACAGGTCGACCACGGGCTCGCCCGGGAGCGCGTCGAGCGCCACGACGTGGGCGGTCCGGCGCAGCCCCGGGCGGCGCGTGTCGCCGTCGGGCGAGCCGGTGCGCCACGTGTAGGTGAACGAGACCATGTCGAACCCGTCGACGTTGCCCCGGAGCACGTCGCGCGCCGTGCGGTCCAGGCCCACGCCGAACGGCCGGCCGCTCCAGCGCTGGGCGAGCGTCGGGTCCGTGCCCACGTACTCCCACCCGTTCGCCTCGGCCCACCGCTGCACGTCCTGCGAGCGCCCGCGCCCCATGAACCGCGCCGCGGTGACCGTGAAGGTCACGACGCCGACGACGAGCAGGACTAATGCGACAAATGGCCCCATGAACTTAAAGATACAGTAGGGCTAGGCAAAAGTCTCCACGGGGGAGTGATATGGAGACGGCCAGTTTTACGGTAACGGGCTCAGGCGAGGTCAAGGTCCTCGAGGCCGTACAGGTAGTGGTACGGCACCCCGAGCGCCTCGATCTTCTCGCCCGCGCCGGTGGCCCGGTCCACGATCGTCGCAACGCCCAGCACCTCGGCGCCGGCGGCCCGTGCGGCCTCGATCGCCGCGATCGGCGAGCCGCCCGTCGTCGTCGTGTCCTCCACGACGACCACCTTGCGGCCGGCGATGTCCGGGCCCTCGATCTGGCGCTGCATGCCGTGCGCCTTGGCCGCCTTGCGCACCACGAACGCGTCCAGGTCCTGCCCGCGCGAGGCCGCGGCGTGCAGCAGCGCGTCCGCGATCGGGTCCGCGCCCAGGGTCAGGCCGCCGACGGCGTCGATCTCGGCCGTGCCCAGCCCGACCTCCTCCAGGTGGTCCAGGAGCACGTGCCCCACGAGCGGGGCAGCCCGGTGGTGCAGCGTGATACGGCGCAGGTCGACGTAGTAGTCGGCCTCCTTGCCGGAGGACAGGGTCACCTTGCCGTGCACCACGGCGAGCTCCTTGATGAGCTCGGCGAGCTGCTCGCGCGGGGTCGGGGAGAAGTCAGCGTTCACGGTGCAAGGGTACGTCGCGGCACGACGCCGCCGACCGGCCGGCCGCCGTCCGCCACCCGGCCGCCCCCGGCATCTGCGAAGGTGTGGCTGTGACCATCATGGACAACGCGGTGTACGTGGACGGCCTGCGCACGGCGAACCCGGCGAGCATCGAGGAGACCTACGAGATCACGCGGGCACGGGGCGGCATCGCGTGGGTCGACCTGGCGTGGCCGACGGCCGAGGAGATCCAGCAGGTCGCCGCCGAGTTCGCCCTGCACCACCTCGCCGTCGAGGACGCCATCGCCGTGCACCAGCGGCCCAAGATCGAGCGGTTCGACGACGCCCTGTTCATGGTGCTGCACCCCGCGCTCGACCCGGACGGTTCCGGTGACGGCCGGATCGGCCGGGTGGAGTTCGGCACGTTGCACGCCTGGGTGGGCCCGGACTTCGTGGTGACGATCCGCCGGTCCGCCGTGCCGGACCTGGCGACGATGCGCGAGCGGCTGGAGAGCCGGCCGAACCTGCTGCGCCACGGGCCCAGGGCGATCCTCGCGACGCTGCTGGAGCAGGTGGTCGACACCTACCGGCCCGTCGTCACGCGGCTGCGCACCGACATCGACCAGGTCGAGGACCGGCTGTTCTCCCGCGACCCGGAGGTCTCGCGGGGGATCTACGAGGCGACCCGCGAGGTGATCGGCCTGCAGCGGGCCACCCTGCCCCTGGTGGACGTGCTGCGCGCGCTGCGCGACGACGCACCGCCCGCGGAGCGCGGACCCGGGTACGTGGAGCTCGAACGCCACCTGCGCAGCGTGCTGGACCACGCCGTCAAGTACGCGGAGACCGCCGACACCTACCGGTCGCTGCTGGCCAACGTGCTGGGCGCGCACTCGACCCTCGTCACGCAGGAGCAGAACGAGCAGATGAAGCAGATCTCCGCGTGGGCGGCGATCCTCTTCGCGCCGTCCCTGGTCGGCACCGTCTACGGCATGAACTTCAGGCACATGCCCGAGCTGCACTGGACGTTCGGGTACCCGCTCGCGCTGCTCGTGATGGTGGTGCTCGGCGCCATCCTGTACCGCGTCTTCAAGCGGGTCGGCTGGCTCTGACGTCGGCCGGCCCGGCCGGTCAGCGGTACTTGCCCAGCGCCCGGACCGCCCAGCGGGGCGCGGCACGCAGCGCCGCGGAGGCCACCTTGTAGCGCACCGACGGCGTCGACAGGACGACGCCGCGGCGCACGTCCGCCAGGGCCTGCCGGACCACGTCCTCGACGTCGAGCCAGCCCCAGGACGGGACGGCCGACGACGCGGCGTCGGCGATACCCGCGCGCGCGTGGAACTCGGTGTGCATGAACCCGGGGGACAGCAGCGTGGCCGTCACGCCGGTGCCCTTGAGCTCCACCGCGAGGGAGTCGGTGAAGGTCCGCACGTACGCCTTGGCCGCCGCGTACGTGCCGCCGGCGGTGAGGGCCGCGACCGAGCCGACGTTGAGGATCGCGCCCCGGTCGCGTTCGAGCATCTGCCCGACGGCGGCGTGGGTCAGCTCCATCACCGCCGTCACCATGACGGCGATCCCGCGCCGTTCGGTCGTGACGCGGCCCGTCACGAAGTTCCCGCTCGTCGTGAAGCCCGCGTTGTTCACGAGCAGCCCGACGGGACGCAGGTCCCCCTCCCCCGGGCGGCCGCCGACGACGGCGAGCCGCCGCGCGACCCGCGCGACGCCGTCGGCCGTCGAGAGGTCCGCCGGGAGCACCTCGATCGCCACCCCGTAGGCGGAGCTGAGCTCCTCGGCGACCCGGTGGAGTCGTTCCTCGCTCCGTGCGACCAGCACCAGGTCGTGCTGGTCCGCCGCGAGCTGGCGGGCGAACTCGAGGCCCAGGCCGGCGGACCCGCCGGTGATCAGTGCGGTGCTCATACGGCGAGCCTAACCAGTGTTCCCCTGGGCCTCCTCGGCCCGCTCGCGGCGCTTGAGCCAGAGGCCCACGACCAGCAGCACCACGATCGCCCCGTAGGCGGTGGCGGCGAAGGGGCTGGTCACCAGGTAGGACAGGTCGCCCTGGCTGATCGCGAGGGAGCGGCGCAGCCGGTCCTCCGCCATCGGGCCGAGGATCATGCCGACCACCAGCGGTGCCACGGGGTAGCCGTAGCGCCGCATGAAGAACCCGGCCAGCCCGATGATCACCAGCAGCAGCACGTCCACGGGCGAGAAGTTCAGCGCGTACGAACCCAGCGCACCGAACAGGAGGATGCCCGCGTAGAGGTAGTGCCGCGGGATGCGCAGCACCTTGACCCACATGCCCACCAGCGGCAGGTTCAGCACCACCAGCATGAGGTTGCCGACGTACAGGCTGGCGATCAGCGCCCACACCAGCGAGGACTCGCTCTGCAGCAGCAGCGGGCCGGGCTGGATGCCGTAGGACTGGAACGCGACGATGATGATCGCCGCCGTCGCCGTGGTCGGCAGACCCAGGGTGAGCAGCGGGACCAGCACGCCGGACGCCGCCGCGTTGTTCGCCGCCTCGGGGCCCGCCACCCCCTCGATGGCACCCTTGCCGAACTCCTTGCGCCGCGGTCCGGCGAGCCGTCGCTCCGAGGCGTAGGAGAGGAACGTGGCGACGTCGGCGCCGCCCGCCGGGATGGTGCCGACGGGGAACCCGATGGCCGCGCCGCGCAGCCACGGCTTCCAGGAGCGGCGCCAGTCGTCGCGCTTCATCCAGGTGCGCCAGCCCTTCTCGACCGGGATGACCCGCACGGGCCCGTGCCGCATCCGCGAGCCCACGTAGACCGCCTCCCCGACGGCGAACAGGCCGACGGCGACCACGACGACGTCGATCCCGTCGGCCAGGTTGGGCACGCCGAACGTGAACCGCTGCTGGCCGGTGAGCGTGTCGGTGCCGACCAGGCCGAGGAACAGGCCGAGCGACAGCGACGCGAGCCCGCGCGGCACCGACGTGCCCAGCAGCGCGCCCACGGTGATGAACGCGACCACCATGAGGGCGAAGTAGTCGGGTTCACCCAGCCGTACCGCCCAGCGCGCGATGACGGGTGCCAGGAAGGTGAGTGCGACCGTGGCGAGGGTGCCCGCCACGAACGAGCCGATCGCCGCGGTGGCGAGCGCCGCGGCGCCCCGTCCCGCCCGGGCCATCTTGTTTCCCTCGATGGCCGTGACGATCGAGGCGGACTCGCCCGGCGTGTTGAGCAGGATCGACGTCGTGGACCCGCCGTACATGCCGCCGTAGTAGATGCCGGCGAAGACGATGATCGCCGCCGTCGGGTCCAGCGTGTAGGTGAGCGGGAGCAGCAGGGCGATGGTCATCGCGGGGCCGATGCCCGGCAGCACGCCGACCGCCGTGCCGACGAACACGCCGAACAGCGCGTACAGCAGGTACACCGGGTGCAGCACGGTGGCGAAGCCCTCGACGAGGGCGGTGAGGTTATCCACGGAGGAACGGCACCCCTTCCAGGAGCGGGCCGGGCGGGAGCGACAGCCCCAGCAGCCCGCCGAAGACCACCTGGATCAGCAGACCCAGGACGAGACCGGCCAGCGCGGCGCGCCACCAGGGGCGCGCCCCCAGGACCACCGCGGCACCGGCGAACAGCAGTGCGGCGGCCACGGGCCAGCCGACGGCGTTGATGGCGAACACGTGGACCACGAGGATCACCACGAGCAGCACCACCGTGAGCCAGTCGGTCCGGACGGAGGGGTCGACGTCCTCGCCGCCCTCCTCCTGCCCGGCCCGGCCGCTCAGGACCAGCACCACCAGCACCACGCCCGCCGCGAGGAGCAGGGCGCCCACGAGGTACGGGAAGGCGCGCGGACCCAGCGTGTTGGTCGAGCCCGGCACCGTGATGCTGCCGGCGGTCACCAGCACGTACACCCCGAGGGCCGCCGTGGCGGCAGCGAGCACGAGCTCACCCCAGCGGCGGCGAGGCGCCTCCACGGGGCCGGGAGTGCCCGACGGTGGCGGCGCCGTCGGGCCGTCCGGCGTCCCGGGCGCCGCGGTGTCGGGACTCACTGGACCAGGCCGATGTCCCGCAGCACGGCCTGGGCCTCCGCGATGTTGCCCTCGAGGTACGCGTCGAACTCATCGCCGGCCAGGAAGGCGTCGTCCCAGTCCTTCTCCTGGAGGGTCGCCTGCCACGCGTCCGACCCGGCGAGCTCGGTCACGGCGGAGGTCAGCGCCTCGCGCTCGGCGTCGTCGATCGAACCCGGGGCGACCACGCCGCGCCAGTTCGTCAGGACGACGTCGTAGCCTGCCTCGGTCAGGGTCGGCGTGTCGGGGAGGGCGTCCACCCGTTCCTCGCCCGAGACCGCGAGCGCCCGCAGCTCACCTGCCTCGACCTGCTCGGCGTACTCGCTGATGCCCGAGATGCCCGCGTCGACGTTGTTGCCGAGCAGGGCCGCCAGCGACTCGCCGCCGCCGGAGTAGGCCACGTAGTTGAGGCTGCTCGCGATGTCCTCCGCCGGCAGCCCGGCGGCCTGGAGCAGCATGCCCGCGAGCATGTGGTCGGTACCGCCCGCCGACCCGCCGGTGACGGAGACGTCCTTGCCGTTCTTCTCGATGTCCGCCACCAGGTCGTCGACCGTCTCGTACGGCGACTCGGCCGGCACCACGATGACCTCCTGCTCCTCGGTGAGGCGGGCGATCGGCGTCGTGTCCTCGATGCGCGCCTGGGACTGGTTGGTCTCGACGGCCCCCACCATGACCAGGCCCATCACGAGCAGCGTGTTCGGGTCCGGCGCGTTGGCGATGTTCGCCAGGCCGACCGTGCCGCCCGCGCCGTCGACGTTGGTCACCGTCGCCGTACCGACCAGGCCCTCCTCCTGCAGGTCTGTCTGCAGGGCGCGGCCCGTCTGGTCCCAGCCGCCGCCCGGCGCCGCCGGGACCACGATGCTGAGCTCGTCGATGGCGGCGTCGCCCGTGCCACCGCCGTTCGGCTCCAGGCCCGAACATCCCGTGAGGGCCAGGGCCAGGACGATCCCGACGGGAGCGGCCCCGGTTCGGATGATGCGCATGTCTCCTCCTTGAGCGGATGCGTGGGCGCCGGCGACGTTGCCCGGCCCACCTCGGCGAGAGCGTAGGGAGCGCCGTGCACCCGACCCGGGTTCTGGTCGCAACGAAGGTTGTGGTCGTTTAGGTCACGGCGCCGCGCTACCACCCCGGCCGTTCCGCGGTGCACACTGGCGTCCGTGAGAAGGGCGATGACGCTCCGGGTGCAGCTGCTGGCGCTGCAGGTCGTCATCGTGCTCGTACTCGTCTGCACCACCGGTCTCGTGGCCTCCACGCTGCAGGAACGCCAGCTCCGGGAGGCCTACGCCGACCGGATGACCGGGGTGGCCCAGTCCGTGGCACGCCTGCCCGCCATCCACGACGCGTTCGACGACGAGGACCCCTCCGCGACCATCCAGCCCATCGCCGAGGTCATCCGCGAGGCGTCCGAGGTCACCTACGTGGTCGTCACCGACGACCACGGCGTGCGCTACTCGCACCCCGACCCCGAGGAGATCGGGCGGCCCGTCTCGACCGACCCCTCCGTGCCGCTGTCCGGGCAGATCTGGACCGGTACCCAGACCGGCACGCTCGGCACGTCCTGGCGGGTCAAGGTGCCCGTCTACGGCGACGCCGCCGACGACGCCTCGCCCGCCCCCGTGATCGGCACGGCCAGCGTCGGCATCCTGGAGTCCGAGCTGCGCGCCGACCTCACCGACGACCGCGGCTGGCTCCTCGGGGCGCTCGCCGCCGCCACGGTGGTGGGCGTGCTCTGCGCGGCGTGGGTGACCCGGCTGGTGCGGCGCCGGATCTACCTGCTGGAGCCCGAGGACATCGCGGGGCTCCTGGAGACCCGGGGCCTGACCGACGCCCTGCGGTCCCGGTCCCACGAGTTCGCCAACACCGTGCACGTGATCTCGGGGCTCCTGGAGCTGGGCCGCACCGAGGAGGCGGTGGCGTTCATCGAACGTTCGGGCCACGGCGGGCTGCTCAGCACGTCGGCCGTCGCACCCGGGGTGCGCTCTCCCGAGCTGGCCGCGCTGCTCCTGGTCAAGACCATCACCGCGCGCGAGCGGGGCGTCACGCTGGACGTCACGGAGGACTCCGTGCTGGACCCGCCGACGACCGCGGACAGCTCGTCCCTGCACACCGACGCCCTGGTGGTGCTCGGGAACCTGATCGACAACGCCGTGGACGCCGCGGCACCCCAGGGCCGGGTCCGCGTGCACATGACCGCGGACGGCGCGGCCCTGCACCTCCAGGTGGACGACGACGGCCCCGGCATCCCCGACCACCTGCACCACCAGGTGTTCAAGGCCGGGTTCTCCACGAAGGTCCCGGCCGACCGCGAGCACAGCCGCGGCATCGGGCTGGCGCTGGTGCGACGCGTGGTGGACCGGCGCGAGGGCGAGGTGGTGCTGGGGTCGGGAGACCTCGGCGGGGCACGGGTGAGCGTGTCGCTGCCGGTGGCGGGCGGGGGTGGGGTGCGGGGTTCCGGTGAGGTGGGGGATCGCGAGGGCGGGGTGCGGGCCTTCCGTGAGGCCGAGGATCGCGAGGGCGGGGTGCGGACCCCCCGCGAGGCCGAGGATCGCGAGGGTGCCTCGACGAATGGTGGTGGCGTTGGTGCTCGCACCGGGGCTCGCCCGGGCGCGAGCGCTGGGGCGACGGCCGGTGCGGCCTCACCGGAGGGGCGGCGGCATGTCTGATCAGGGCGCTCCCCCCGCGCGGACGCTCCTGGTGGAGGACGACCCGGCCGTCGCCGTCGTGCACCGGGGTTTCGTCGAGAGCCATCCGCGGTTCGTTGTGGTGGGCGAGGCGCGCACGGGCACCGACGCCCTGCGCCTGGCGGCGGAGCTCCGGCCCGACCTGGTGCTGCTCGACCTGCACCTGCCGGACATCGGCGGCCTGGACGTGCTGCGCCGGCTCCGCCTGCTGCCGGGGCCGCCCGTCGACGTCGTCGCCACCACGGCGGCCCGCGAGCTCGACAGCGTGCGGCAGGCCATGGCTGGTGGCGTGGTCGCGTACCTGGTCAAGCCGTTCACGTCGGCCGCGCTGCGTGAACGACTCGACGAGGTGTGGCAGCGGCGCGAGGACGTGCGCCGCGCGCAGGCGACGCTCGATCAGGACCAGGTGGACCAGCTCCTCGCGGGGCCTCGCCTGGGGCTGCCGCCGAAGGGGCTCTCCGAACGGAGCCGGGCGCTGGTGCAGGAGGCGCTGATACGGCTCTGCGGAGTGGGCGAGGGGGCGGTGGCGGGTGCTGTGGTGGTGAGCGATGCGGTGGGGGGCGATGCCGGGGCGATGTCGGGCGGGGCGGCGTCGGGCCACGTGGAGGTGCGCGACGCCTCGGCCGCCGAGGTCGCCGAGGCCGTCGGGATGTCCCGGGTGAGCGCCCGGCGCTACCTGGAGCACCTGGTCACCGAGGGCCGCGCCCAGGTCACGCCCCGCTACGGCGCGACGGGCCGCCCGGAAAACCGCTACCGCCCCCGCTGACCGGACCGCATGTGGTCGGTCTACCCAGCGATTACGCCCATTTCCAGTGTCATTCCTGGGCGTAATCGCTGGGTAGAAGCGCACATCCGCGACGCCGCATCGGCGGCGGCAGTCCAGCCGTCGCCGATGGCCCAGCTATCGGCGGCGGTCCAGCCGTCGGCGGCAGTCCAGCCATCAGCGGCAGTCCAGCCGTCAGCGGCAGTCCGGCCGCCGGCGGTCGTCCAGCCGCCGGCGGTCGCCCAGCCCGGGACGCCGCACCGTCGACGGCGCCGCCGCCAGCAGGTCGAAGGTGGTCAGAGCGGGGCCGCCAGGGGGTCCGGGGTCGGGTGGACCGGACCGGTCGCGGTGTCGTAGGTGAAGCCCTCGCGGACCCAGTACTCGAAGCCGCCGATCATCTCCTTGACCTCGTAGCCAAGCTTCGCGAACTCCAGCGCGGCCTTGGTCGCCGCGTTGCAGC
The DNA here is from genome assembly GCF_044547525.1 of Promicromonospora sp. NPDC052451. Taxonomy (NCBI): domain Bacteria; kingdom Bacillati; phylum Actinomycetota; class Actinomycetes; order Micrococcales; family Promicromonosporaceae; genus Promicromonospora; species Promicromonospora sp. NPDC052451. The sequence goes on along the minus strand of NZ_JBIUAP010000001.1, from coordinate 513,690 downwards.
CCGGACCCCAGCAGTACGTCACCACGGGCCGGTCACGGTCGATGGTCTTCTCGGCACGCAGCCGCACCTTGCCGCTCGGCAGGTGCACGGCGCCGGGCACGTGGCCCTGGTCCCACGACTCCTGCGAGCGGACGTCGACCAGGGTGAACGAGGCGCCCGCGGCCAGGTCCGCGTGCACGTCGGCGACGTCGGTCTCGAAGGCGAGCCGCCCGGCGAAGTGCGCGACGGCGGCGGAGGTGTCCTGAGTGGTGGTCATGCCCCGAGTGTGCGGACGCGTCGCGCGCCGGACAAGAGCGGGGACGCGCACTGCTCCTGAAGCATCCGTAAGACGCGCTACTCCGAGCACAGGACGCCGCCTGCCGCCGTCGCCCACCCCCGTCACACGGCCTGCAGCAGGTGCGGGTGCTGTGCCTCCACCACGTTCGGGTGAGCACGCACGCGGCTCTTGAGCCAGTTGTCCCCGAACACCGCGTGCAGCGGGTTGGCCGGGTCCCGCGTCACGCCCGGGGCCGCGGCGCGGAGGGACGGCGGGAGGTCGATCGTCGGGATCGTCGCGTCGAGCGCGGGCCCGTGGAAGTACGGGATGGAGATGCGGTCGGCGCCCGGCGGCGGGGACACGACGCGGTGCAGGGTCGCCTTGAGGTAGCCGTCGGTCGCGATCTCCAGCAGCTCGCCGATGTTGACCACGAACGCACCGTCCGGCGGCACGACGTCGAGCCACTCGCCGTCCTTCTCGACCTGCAGGCCGGCCTTGCCGTCCTCGACCGAGAGGAGCGTGAGCACGCCCAGGTCCTTGTGTGCGCCGACCCCCTGGGCGGGCGCGGCCGCCGCCACACCGGGATAGCGGGCGATCTTCAGGTGCGGAGACGGTCGCTCGAACACGGCATCGAACGTGTCGGACGGCGCCCCGAGCGACTCCGCCCAGGACCGCAGCAGCCGCGTGGCGACGGCGTCGAGCCGGGTCAGCCACTCCTCGGCGACCTGGCGCAGGGCGGGCAGGGAGGCGGGCCAGAGGTTCGGGCCCTCCAGGATCCAGTGGTCGGGGATGCCGGGGCCGGCCGGCACCGCGGGCCGCTCGGCCCCGATGTCGATCTGCTCGCGCTGGTCGACGCGACCGAGCGTGCGTTCGCCGCCCATACGCGTCCAGCCCCGGAAGTGGGGGCTGCGGACGTTCTCGATGGCGAGCTTCTGCTCCTCGGGGAGGGCGAAGAACTCGCGGGCGGTGGCGTAGGTGCGGTCGATCAGGTCACGGGGTACGCCGTGGCCGACCAGGGAGAAGAAGCCGACCTCGTGGGTCGCGCGCCGCAGCTCGTCGCGGAAACGGGCCTGGTCGTCGAGGCTGCCGTCGAGCAGCGAGAGGTCCAGGACGGGGATGCCGGGCATGAGGGAGTCCTTTCGAGGGATGCGGGTACGCCGACGGCGGCAATCCCGGCATCCGCCGACGCCTCGGCCCGGTGCCCGCGACCGCCCGGAGGAGCGAACGCGGAAGCCCGGCACAGGTGCACGGATGTGATGTGTGAGCAGGGACTGCTGTCGGCGGCGCGAGGGATCGCGCCAGGGGGTCGCCGGGTCGGCGACCGCTCAGCGGCGACAGCAGGAACAGAAGAAGGTGCTCACGATGCGAGACACGCTAGCACCCGGGTGGCACCCCGGCACAGGCCCGCGCTCAGTCGGTGACGGCGTCACGCAGGAAGCGGACGACGCGGCGCGCCCGGAACATCAGGGCGTAGCCGATGGCGATCACGTGCCCCACCACGCGCATCGTCTCGTTGACGGCGCCCTCCAGCAGGGTGTCCTCGTCGTCGACCACGCCGTCACGGGCCGACCGCAGGCTGAGGATGCGGGCCCGGTCGTCGGGACCGAGCTCCTCCAGGAGCTTCGGCACCGTGGACAGCGACTCCGCGAAGGGGGCGTTGCGCCGGAGCACGGGCTTGATGATGTCCTCGGGCTCGAGGAACTTGCCGGCGATGATCACCACCGCGACGATCGACCGCCGTCGGGCGTACTCCGCGAGGACGGCGCCCGCGCCGGCGGACGCACCCATGAGCGCGACCCGCTCGCCGCGCCGCTCGCACTGCTCCACCAAGGCGTCCAACCGGTCCAGGCGTTCCTGGAACGTCGCGTCCGACGACCAGCGGACCCGGAACATCGTGGTGCGCACGCCGAGGGCCCGCCACGTGCGCAGCGCCTCGCGCTGGAGGTGCACCAGGGGCGGCAGTCGGTCGCCGAGACCGGGTACGAAGATCACCCGGATCGGGCTCTTGCCGGTGCGCGCCGTGCCGGCGACGGTCCCGCCGGCCTGCGCGGGGAGGTCGCTGTCGCCACTGATGAGGTGCTCGGTCATCTCGCGCAGGAGGCTACACCGGTGCGTGCCCCGGTCCGGTCCCGGACCGCAGGTACGATCCGGGACCGACGCGTGCGCCCGTGCCGGAGATCACCGGCCCAGGTACGGCCTGAGCTCGGGGTCGTCGAGGGCGATCGGCTCCACGCTCCGGGCACGGGCCTTGAGCAGCTCCAGGTCGGCGTCGGCGTCCAGGAGCCAGAAGCGCGCCCCGTCCTCGACCCAGCGCAGGCTCGGGGGATTGGCCGACAGGCCAGGGATGCCCGGGCTGTACAGCGCGACACGACCGTCGAACTCGACCGCCGTGTAGTCCCGACCGTCCGCGAGCCCTGCCTCGATCGGGGCCGTGACCGGCCACGTCACCCAGAGGTAGGAGCTGACGTCGTCGTGCCGCATGCGCCACAGGTACACGGTGGTACCGGGGTCCACCTCCGGTGTCTCGACCCGCTCGAGACCGTGGGGCACCGGTCCGGTCACCGCGCCGTCCTCGGCGAAGTCCAGGCTCTGCAGGATGGTCCGGAGCTCCTCGGCCGACACGCCGCCTGCCGTGGCCGACCAGGAGCGACCGTGCCCGTCGGTCCAGGTCACGAAATGGTCGCCGCCTCCGACCGTGCCTATTGACGCCTCGGCCAGGGAGATGTCCGCGTCCGGAGGTACCGCGTTCGGGTGTCGTGAGTAGACGACGACGGCGCGGTCGTCCTCGACATCGGCGAACGCCAGGGCGGCCACCTCTCCCGCGCACCGCACGGGCGCGCTCTGGAGCGTCGGGGCGGCAGTCACCGGGACGTCGGGAAGCCGCCATCCGTGGTCGATCAGGCCCGGCCACTGCGCCGAGGGGACAGGCGGCGTAGCGTCCAGCACCTCGTTCCGGTCGTCACATCCCCTTGTTCCGCCGTCAGGTGTCGTGGACGGTGCCGGGGTCGGGGACCTCGACGGCTCCGGCACGCCGACCTGCGCAGGGCGAGAGGCGTCCCCGAGCAGCGTGGCCCCCAGCGCACCCGTGCCGAGCAGCAGCACGCCTGCCGTGAGCGCGACGAGCACCCGACCGGCACCGACACCGCGACGCGGGTTCCGGCCGGCGAGGTGCTTCCGGCCGCCGACCCGGACGGCCGCCCCGGCACGTAACCCCCGCTCGAACGCCGCCCGCGCGACCTCGAGACCGGTGACGTCCACGGGACCACCTGGGGCGAGATCGTGCAGGTCGTCGTACATGGTGCGGTTCATCGGATCCTCCTCACGGCACGGTCGTGCGCCTGATCGTTCGCCCGGTCGTCCACAGGGCCGGCGCCGGGTGTGGACGAGGTGCGGGCCGTGCCCGGCCGGATGAGGCCCGCAACGCCGTCGGCCCCGGACTCCAGCCGGCGACGCGCCCGCGACAGCCGCATCTTGAACGCCGCGACGGAGCAGCCGGCCACCCGCGCCGCGTCGGCGGGCGCGAGCCCGTCCCACCCCGTCAGCAGGAGCGCCTCACGGTCCTTCGGCGCGAGGCGGACCAGTGCCGCGATCATCGCCTCGCGCTGCCCGACGGTGACCCCGGTGTCCTCGGCAGCCCGGGTGACCCTCTCCAGACGGACGAGCTCCATCTCGGCCGCGCTGCGCCGTCGGGCGGCGCGACGTTGGTTGTGCACCACGTTGCGGGCCACCACCAGGAGCCACGGCAACGGGTCACCCGGCAGGTCCGCGAGACGCCGCCACGCGACGAGGAAGGTCTCGGAGACCACCTCCTGCGCGTCGTGCGGGTCGACGTGGCGCAGGGCGTAAGCCTGGACGCGCCAGGCGTACGCGCGCCAGAGGTCCATGATCCTGTCCTCGTCCGGCGGACGATCGCCGTCGGGCAGGCTTCGTAAGGTCGTCACGTCTCGGAATGTCCGCTCGGGCGTCGGGGTAACAGGTGCACGACCATCTCGTCCGGGCGAGCCGCACGAGGATCCGGCGGTCGCAGCGCGAGCGGTCAGCGCAGGAGGACCGGCGTCGCCTCGCGCAGCCGCCGCGTGTACTCCTGCCGCGGGTCGTCATAGACCTGCGCCGTCGGGCCCTGCTCCACGATCAGGCCGTCGTGCAGCACCGCGACGTGGTCGCAGACGTGCCGGACCACGCCCAGGTCGTGCGAGACCAGCAGCAGCGTCAGGGCGTGCTCGTCAGCGAGCCGGGCGAGCAGGTCCAGCACCTGCCGGCGGACGGACACGTCGAGCGCGCTGACCGGCTCGTCCGCCACGAGGACACGGGGACGGCACACCAGGGCGCGCGCGATGGCGATGCGCTGCCGCTGCCCGCCCGAGAACTGGTGCGGGTAGCGGCCCGCCGCGTCGAGCGGCAGGCCGACGGCGTCCAGCATCTCCCGGACGGCGTCGCGCCGGGCCGACGCGGCCCGCGGGCCGCCCTCACGGATGTTCGCCGGGTTGAGCAGCGGCTCGGCCACGATGTCGCCCACGGTCATCCGGGGGTCGAGCGACGCGTACGGGTCCTGGAAGACGACCTGGAGGGCGGCACGCAGGCCGCCGAGGTCACGCGGCCGGGCCGGGCTCAGCTCGACGCCGGTGGTCACGACCCGGCCCGACGTCGCCCGGTCCAGCCCCGCGACGATCCGCAGCAGCGTGGACTTGCCCGAGCCGGACTCGCCGACCAGGCCGAACCGCTGCCCCGCGGCCACCTCCAGCGAGACCTCGCGCAGCGCCGCGACCTCCTGGCCCCGGCCCCGGTAGACCCGCGTCACGTCCTGGACCTGGACCACCGCGGCCGGGGCAGGGGCCACCACGGCCGAGGCAGGGGCCGTCGCGGCCCCGTCGGAGCCTCCCGTGATCGGGACACCATCGGATCCGGTCCCCTCCGGGGTTCCGGCCGCCCGCACCTCGACACGCCCGCGAGCGGCCGGCCCCGGCAACGGCTCCAGGACCGACGCCGCCAGCAGGCGCCGCGTGTACTCGTGCCGGGGGTTCGCGAAGACCTCGGCGACCGGCCCCTCCTCGACCACCACGCCGTCGAGCAGCACCACCACGCGCTCGCACACCTGGGACACGACGGCCAGGTCGTGCGTGATGAACAACAGCCCGGCACCGCGCTCGCGGACCAGCCGCACCATGAGGTCCAGCACCTGGCGCTGCACGGTCACGTCGAGGGCGGTCGTCGGTTCGTCCGCCACGAGCACCGGCGGGTCGTTGGCCAGCGCCATCGCCAGCACCACCCGCTGCCGCTGGCCCCCGGACAGCTCGTGCGGGTAACGACGGGCGGCGCCGTCGGGCAGACCCACCTCCGCGAGGAGCGCGGCGGCCCGCTGCGCGGCGGCCGCGCCGGACGTACCGTGCACCGTCATGACCTCGGCCACCTGCCGGCCCACGCGCACGAGCGGGTCGAGGGCCGTCATCGGCTCCTGGAACACCATGGAGATCTCCCGGCCGCGCAGCCGGGCGAGGTCCCGCTCGCCCCGGTCCAGGAGGTTCCCGTCCACGCCGGCGAGGCCGACGTGCCCGGACGCGGTGACGCCGTCGGGCAGCAGACCGAGCGCCGCGAGCGCCGTCATCGTCTTGCCCGAGCCGGACTCCCCGATCAGGCCGACGCGCTCGCCCGGGGCCACACGCACCGAGAGGTCGTCCAGGAGGGTGCGGCCGCCGTGGGTGCGGACGGTGAGGTGGCGCAGGTCGAGGGCGGCGGGTGCGCCGCCCTCCACGGGGGCGCGGTCCGGGCCCGGCCCGGACGGGATGCCGGGAGAAGGCTCGGCTGAGGCGCCGGCCTGTCCGACGGCGGCGAGGCGCGGGTCGAACACGTCGCGCAGCCCGTCGCCCAGCAGGTTGAACCCGAGCACCGCGACCGCCACGGCCACGCCGGGCACGATCGCGAGATGGTCGGCCACGCCGAGGAACTGCTGGGACTCCTGCAGCATGCGGCCCCACGACGGCGTGGGCGGGGGCGTGCCCAGGCCGAGGAACGACAGCCCGGCCTCGGCGAGCACGGCGACGGCGAAGTTGACGGAGCACTGCACCAGCACGGTGCCCGCGATGTTGGGCAGCACGTGCCGCCGCGCGATCGCGAGCTCGCCGCGGTTGGCGGCCCGGGCGGCGAGCACGTAGTCGGAGCGCATCACCTGGAGGGTGCCGCTGCGGGCCACGCGCGCGAACGCGGGGATCGAGCCGATGCCGAGCGCGACCATGGCGGTCACGGTGCCCGCACCGTAGACGGCACCCAGCACGATGGCGAGCAGCAGCCCCGGGAACGCGAGCAGGATGTCGCTGCCGCGCATGAGCAGGGCACCGAGCCGCCCGCGGCGCATGCCCGCCAGCACGCCGAGGGGTACGCCGGCCACTGCAGCGATGCCAACGGCGACCACCCCCACCAGCAGGGTGATCTGCGCGCCGGCCATCACCTGCGAGAACACGTCGCGGCCGAAGCGGTCGGTGCCCAACCAGTGCTCGGCGCCGGGCGGCAGCAGGCGTTCGCCGCCCGCGTGCTCCGGGTCGTAGGGGGTCCAGACGAGGGACACGAGCGCGGTGACCAGCACGAGCCCGACCAGCACCGCGCCGATGACGAGCTGGGGGTGCACCCGGCGCCGGCGGCGCGGCACGTCCGTGAGCGGCGGCGCGGTGCCGGCGGCGGCGACGGTGCGCGGATCGGTCATGACGCCCTCCGCAGCCGCGGGTCCAGCAGGGTGTAGGCGAGGTCGACCAGGAAGTTCAGCAGCACCACCAGGACCACGAGCACCGCCACGATCGACTGCACGGCGAGCAGGTCACGGTTGCCCACGGAGTCCAGCAGGAGGCTGCCGAGGCCCGGCACGGCGAACACCCGCTCGATCACGACGGCGCCGATCAGCATCGACGCGATCTGCACGCCCACCACGGTCACGATCGGCACGCCGGCGTTGCGCAGCCCGTGGCGCACCAGGGCCCCGGCGAAGGTGAGCCCCGTGGCCCGGGCGGTGCGCAGGAAGTCCTCGCGCATGATCTCCAGCACGGCGCTGCGCACGTAGCGCGTGATGATCGCGGCCTGCACGGACCCCAGGGCGACGGCCGGCAGCAGCACGTGGCGCCAGAACTCGCCGAGGCCGTCGGCGGGTGCCGTCCACCCGCCCGACGGCAGCCAGCCCAGCCGCACCGCGAACAGCGACACGAGCAGCACCCCGACGAGGAAGTTCGGCACGGCCACACCGACCTGGCTGACGGCGGACAGCGCGACGCCGCCCGCGTTCCGGTGCCAGACGGCGGCCAGCGTGCCGAGCGGTACCGCCACCACGAGGGCGATCAGCATGCCGAGCAGCACCAGGACGCCGGTGACCTGGACGCGGTCGGCGACCAGCGGCGTGAGGTCCTGCGACGTCACATAGCTCGTACCGAGGTCCCCGGTGAACAGCCCGCCCATCCACTCCAGGTACTGGACGAGCAGCGACCCGTCCGTCCCGTGCTCGGCGCGCCAGGCCGCGAGAGCTTCCGGGGACGCCTCGATGCCGAGCGCGACGACGGCGGGGTCGCCGGGCAGCACCCGCAGCAGCACGAAGATCGCCGCCGTCGCCACCAGGAGCGTGGCGACGAGCTGGGCGGCGTGCGAGGCGAGGTGTCTGAGCACGGGCGGTGGCGGCGTCGGGCCCGGTCAGTCGGACCAGCGCAGGCCGGTCAGGTCCATGGACTCCGTGGTGGCGTTCGCGGCGATGCCCGTCAGGGCGGCGTCGGCCACCACCGTGTTGGGGAAGAGGAACAGCGGGTCGCTCGCGGCGTCGTCCACGATCATCCGGGCCACCTCCTGCATGCCCGCGACGTACTGGTCCGGGCTGCCCTCGTCGGCCTGCTCGGCGACCTGTGCGACCTGCGGGTTGTCGTAGCCGATGTAGTAGTCGGGGTCGCCGAAGATCGTCAGCATGTCCCGGGCCTCGGTGTGGAGGATCACCGACATCTGGTAGTCGTGCTCGGTGAACACCTTGTCCAGCCAGACGGCGGGGAACTCCGCGGGGACGATGGTCGCGTCGATGCCGACGTCCGCGAGCTGCGACACCACCACCTGGGCCACGGCCTCCGCGTAGGGGCGGGTCGGTACGTCGAAGGTGATGCTCAGGTCCTCGACGCCGGCCTCGGCCAGGAGCTCGCGGGCGCGGTCCGGGTCGTACGGGTAGGCGTCGGTCAGGTCCTGGTAGTAGGGGTCGGTCGGCGGCACCATCGAGCCGATGAGCTCGCCGTGGCCCGCCCACGCCGTGTCGAGCACGGCCTGGCGGTCGATCGCGTACATGACGGCGCGGCGCACCCGGAGGTCGTCGAAGGGCGGCTCGGCGTTGTTCAGGGCCAGCAGGACCTCGCCGGTCGAGGTGCCGTCGACGACCTGCAGGCGGTCGTCCTGCTCCAGGCCGGCCAGCAGGTCGGGCGCCTGCATGTTGTACGCCATGTCGACGTCGCCGGCGCGCACCGCGTTGGCCTGCGCGTTCGCGTCGGCGAAGTAGCGGACGGTCACCTCGCTGATCGCGGGGGCCTCGCCCCAGTAGTCGTCGCGGGCGGCGAGCGTGACGTGCTCGCCGGTCGCGACCTCCGTCACGGTGTACGGGCCGGTGCCGACCGCCTCGGTGGCCAGGTCCGCGGGCAGGTCGTCCGGGAACATCGCGCCGACCGACGTGCCCATGTCGAACAGCCACGCGTTGCTCGGGTGCCGCAGGGTGACGACGACCTCGGTGTCGCTGGTCGCCTCGGCGCTCTCGACGACGTCCATCTTGGACTTCAGGCTCAGCGTCCAGTCGTCCTGCACGCGGGCGATCGACGAGACGACGTCGTCGGCGGTGAAGGCGGAGCCGTCGGAGAACGTGACGCCGTCGTGCAGCGTGAACGTGTAGACGGTGCGGTCCCCGCTGACCTCCCACGACTCGGCGAGCTGCGGCTGCACCTCGCCCTCCTGGTCGATGGTCACCAGGCCCTCGTACACGTTGTTCATCAGGAGCTGCGGGATGGCCGAGCCCGACGTCGTGGTGAAGTCGAGGTTGGTCGGCTCCCCGGTGAGCCCGACGACGACGTCCGTGCGGGCACCGCCGTCCGCGCCGGAGGAGCTGCCGGCGGAGCACGCCGCGACCAGGGCCGTTGACGTGAGGACGACGACGGCGCCGAGGGCGCGACGCCCGCTGAGGATCTGCACGCGACCAGCCTAGTCGGGGTGAAACATCTCGATTATCGCCGGTCCGGGAAGTGGGGCCGGGATCACAGCGCGGGGCACCCCACGTACGCTGTCCGGGTGCGCCTCGTGACCTGGAACGTGAACTCCATCCGCACCCGGATCGACCGCGTGCTCGCCTTCCTGGACCGGTCGCAGGCCGACGTGCTGGCGATCCAGGAGACCAAGTGCCGTGACGACCAGTTCCCCGCCGCGGCGTTCGAGGCCGCGGGGTACGAGGTCGCGCACTTCGGGCTCTCGCAGTGGAACGGCGTGGCCATCGCGTCGCGCGTCGGGCTGGACGACGTCGCCACCCGGTTCCCCGGGCAGCCGGGCTTCGCGAAGACGATCACCGCCGACGGCCCGGACGCGCTGCTCGACGTGGATCCGCCGATCGAGGCACGCGCCATCGGTGCGACGTGCGGCGGCGTCCGCGTGTGGAGCCTCTACGTGCCGCACGGCCGGGCGCTGGACGACCCGCACTACGCGTACAAGCTGGCCTGGCTGGAGGCCCTGCGCGAGGCCGCGGTGACGTGGGCGGGGGCGCAGGACGCCGTCGCGCTCATGGGCGACTGGAACGTGATCCCGCTCGACACCGACGTGTACGACGCCACCGCTTTCGCGGGCAAGACCCACGTGTCGCCGCCCGAACGGGCCGCGTTCGACGCCTTCGGCGACGCGGGCTACACCGAGCTGACGCGGAAGTTCCTCCCCGCCGAGCACACGTACACCTACTGGGACTACCAGCAGCTCGCCTTTCCCCGGAACAAGGGCCTGCGGATCGACTTCTGCTGGGCCTCGCCCGCGCTGGCGCCCCGTGCGGCGGGCGCTCTCGTGGACCGTGACGAGCGCAAGGGCAAGGGCGCCTCCGACCACGTGCCGGTGATCGTCGACCTGGCGGACTGACACCGTCCGCGTACGCCCGACGCCCGCCGCGGGTTCCACCCGTGATGAGGAAATCAGCGGGTGAAATTGTCCATATCCCGAGTGCACCCGAACCGGGCATCGTTCCGGTGATCAGGTCGTTGCCGAATATCGGTAAGTTAACCTGCATGACGTCGACGCCCGACCAGTTCCCGGCCTCCACCGAAGCCGCGGGGACCCCCGAGACGGATCCTGTCGAGAAGGCATCCGCGGGGAAGTCGGAGCAGGAGCACGTGACGGACGGCGACGCGGGCACGACGCCGGTGAGCGCCACGGACGAGCGAGCCGAGCCCGCCGCGGACAGCGACGCCGCGGACAGCGACGAGAACGGGCCGGACGAGGCGGTCACGAGCGCGGGCGACACCACGAACGAGCAGGCCGCCGAGGGTGCCGCGCCGGAGCCGGAGCTTTCGGACGACAGGATCGAGACCGCTGACGAGACCGTCGGCGAGACGGTCGACGAGACGACCGGCAAGACGGCTGTCGAGGCCACGGAGCCGGAGGCGTCCCCGGAGGCCACGGCACAGACGGAGCGAGCGGCCACGGGTGGCAGCCCCGGCGGTCGCAGCGAGGCGCCCACCGAGGAGATCAGCGTCGTGCCGCCCGCCTCGCCCGAGGAGGCGACGCCGCCGACCGCCACCCCGCCGAGCAAGACCGCACCCGCGAGCGCCGCACCCGCGGACGCTGCGCACGCCGACGCTGCGCACGCCGGGGACGCTCCAGCCGGTGACGCTCCGGCCGACGGTCCGGGGCCCGCAGACACTCCGGCCCCGACGGAAACGCAGGCCCCGACGGCGCAGGCCGCGGACACCCCGGCCCCCGGCACGACCGAGCCCGCGTCACCTGAGGAGCACGAGAAGCCCGAGGAGCCCGAGGAGCCCGCACCGGCTACGGCCTCGGACGCGGAGAACGCACGGTCCACGACGTCCGTGGCCCCGATCACCGACGCCGACCTCGACTTCAAGGCGCTGTCGTTCGCGGCGATCGCCGAGGCGCACAAGAAGGCGCTCGGGCCGCGCACCGTGGTCGGCGAGGTCAGCACGGACCGCAACCGGGAGCCAGGGGCAGGCGCCGAGGACACGTCGGCCGCGACCCCGGCGGACCCGCCTGCCGACGGCGCGGAGACCGAGCAGGCAGACGTCGAGCAGGCGGAGTCCGAGCAGGCCGCCGTCGAGCACACGAGCGTCGAGCACACTGCCCCGTCCCAGGCCGTCGATGACGCCGAGGCGACCGGCACACCGGACCTGTTCGCCGCGCCCACCACGCACACCCCGCCGACCGCCGCCCCACCGAGCCCGTTCCCGACCCCCGCGGCACCCGTGCAGCACCACCCGGGAGCGTCGGCGCAGCCCACCGCCCCGCAGCAGCCGCCGTCGCCGTTCCCGGCGGCACCCGGGAACGCGGCGCACGGGTTCCCCGCAGTGCACGACTACGCTCCCGAGGCCACGTACGCGGGCTGGCGTCCGGCCACGCCCGCCGACGAGTCCGCCAAGCGCCGCCGCTATGCCCTGGTCGGGGGCGCCGTGGTCGCGGTGATCGCGGTGGTGGCGGTGGTCGCCGTCGTCGTGAACATGGTGGCCCGGCAGCAGTGGGAGCCGATCGAGGCGATGATCGCCGAGCCCCGCGAGGTGCACCCGCTCCAGCTCGTGCTCGGGTCCTGCGTGGAGACCGTCCCCGACGACGGTGAGGTCTCCGAGGTGCTCGCGGTGCCCTGCGACGAGCCGCACACGGCACAGGTCGTCGGGCGCACCGACTTCGCGGACGCCGCCGTCTGGCCGGGACGCGACGAGGTGGACAAGCGCGTGGCCCAGGTGTGCGGCACCAAGCAGCTCGGACCGGTCGCGCGGAACAGCCCGGTCGTGAACACCGTGCGGTACGTGGTCTGGGGCCCGAGCGAGGCGTCGTGGGACGACGGCGACCGGGTCGGGTTGTGCCTCGCGGCCACCGCGGACCCGATCACGCAGGATCTGCTGCAGTGACCGCCTGGCGCGGCGGCAGCAGCAGCGCGGGCGCCGCCGGGCTCTGACCGACGCAACCGTCGAGCAGGGTCTGCCCCAGCGGGGTCGGCGCGTGGATCACGGAGTTGCGCTCCCGCCCGGACGCGACCAGCCCTGCGTTGCGCAGCACGGTCGCGTGCTCCGACGCGGAGGCCGGCGAGATCGCGAGCCGCTGGGCGATCTCACTGGTCGTGGCCCCGGTACCGAGCGCGCGCAGCACGGACGCCCGGGTCCGGCCGAGCAGCGCGGTGAGCTGACGGCCGCCGCCGGACGCCGCCTCCAGGCCGTGCTCCGGCACCGCGTGCTCGTGCACGATCGGGTAGAGCAGCACGGGCGGCAGCTCCGGGTCGGCCAGCGTGATCGGGGCACGGAGGCAGAAGTACGACGGGATGATCAGCAGGCCGCGGCCGGCCAGGTCGACGTCCCGCTCCGCCGCCGTCACCACGGACAGGACCGGGTGCTCCCACCGCACCGAGGGGTGCAGGGTCCGCAGGGCCTGCTCGGTACCGCCCTCCACCCAGGCCCGGGTCCGGGCGGCCCGGTCGAGGTCGACGGCGGCGCGGATCCCGCTCCAGTAGGGCCCGATCGCCTGCTCGTAGTAGGCCCGCATCGCGACGCCGAGCCCGCGGACGGCCGGCGCGGACCCGGACGCGAGGTCGCGCATCCACAGGTGCGGCCGGGTCCCGCGCGTCAGCCGCGCCAGGTCGGTGCCGAGCCGGGACCGGGAGGTCGAGAGCACGGCGTCGAGGCCCGTCTCGAAGTCGTCCGTGCCGGTGAGCGGCGTGAGGAAGTCCGGCGAGTAGCCGCGCGGCGGTGCCAGGCGCAGCAACATCCTGGCTGCGGGCGGCAGACCCGACAGCACCCGCCCGCGCCAGGCCGCGAACATCGGCACGCTCGGGCGCTGGTTCACCACGTGGGCGCTGAGCAACACCTCCCACATGGGGTCCGGGCCCGGTGCTATCCGGACCCGGGCAAGATCGTCCGACGTGAAGTGGAACCGCAGCATCAGGCCCTCCCTGACCGTCCGCCTCTCCCCGTGGCCCCCGTTGGCTCGCCCCCCCGCGGCCCCTGACGTGCGGGACCCCGGTACGCGACGCGCCATGCACCGATTCACCCGCACTCAGAGGGACGCGCGGGTGAACCGGTACTGGTCGGCCAGGCCCACACCTTCACAACACCGTCACACGGGACGCGGTTCCGGGCGCTCGGGTCAGACGGTCTGGGGCTGCCTGCCGAGGGTCAGCCCCTCGCCCTCCCCGCGGTCCACGACCACCGCGTCCCCGTCGGACACCTCGCCCGAGAGCAGCAGCCGTGCGAGGCGGTCGCCGATCTCGCGCTGCACCAGGCGGCGCAGCGGCCGGGCACCGTAGGCGGGGTCGAAGCCCTCCAGGGCGAGCCACTCGCGGGCGGCCGGCGTCACGTCCAGCGTGATGCGCCGGTCACCGAGCCGCGTGGCGAACGCGTCCACCTGCAGGTCCACGATGCTGCCCAGCTCGTCGAGCGTCAGGGCGTCGAAGACCACGACGTCGTCCAGCCGGTTGAGGAACTCCGGCTTGAACGCCGCGCGCACGGCCGTCATGACGGACTCGCGCCGCTCCTCGTCCGACAGCATCGGTTCCACGAGGAACTGCGAACCGAGGTTGGAGGTCAGCACCAGGATGGTGTTGCGGAAGTCCACGGTGCGGCCCTGGCCGTCCGTCAGGCGCCCGTCGTCGAGCACCTGGAGCAGGATGTCGAAGACCTCGGGGTGCGCCTTCTCCACCTCGTCCAGCAGCACCACCGTGTAGGGCCGCCGCCGCACGGCCTCGGTGAGCTGACCGCCCTCCTCGTACCCGACGTACCCCGGAGGGGCACCGACGAGGCGGGCCACGGAGTGCTTCTCCCCGTACTCGGACATGTCGATGCGCACCATGGCGCGCTCGTCGTCGAACAGGAAGTCCGCCAGCGCCTTGGCGAGCTCCGTCTTGCCCACGCCCGTGGGGCCGAGGAACAGGAAGGATCCCGTGGGCCGGTCGGGGTCGGCGACGCCCGCCCGGGTGCGCCGCACGGCGTCGGACACCGCGGACACCGCGGCCTTCTGACCGATGAGGCGCTGCCCGAGCACCTCCTCCATGTGCAGGAGCTTCTCGGACTCGCCCTGGAGCAGGCGCCCGGCGGGGATGCCGGTCCACGCCGCGACGACCTCCGCGATCTCGTCGGCACCGACCTTGTCCGCGATCATCGGCTGGTCCGGGGACGGCAGGCTCTCGACCTCGGACTCCTCCTGCTCGGCCGCGGCGAGCTGCTTCTCGACCCCCGGGATCTCGCCGTACTGGATCCGGGCGGCGCCCTCGAGGTCGCCCTCGCGGAGCTTGCGCTCGGCGTCGGTCCGCAGCTCGTCGAGGCGCGCGCGCAGGTCACCGACCCGGTTGTGGCCCGCCTTCTCGGACTCCCAGCGCGCGGTGAGCGCGGCCAGGGCCTCCCGGCGGTCGGCCAGGTCGGCGCGGAGGCGCTCCAGCCGGTCCTTCGACGCCGCGTCCTCCGACTCGGACAGGACCACCTCCTCCATCTCCAGCCGCGTGACGGCACGCTGCAGCTCGTCGATCTCCACCGGGGACGAGTCGAGCTCCATGCGCAGGCGCGACGCCGCCTCGTCGACCAGGTCGATCGCCTTGTCCGGAAGCTGCCGCCCGGAGATGTACCGGTCGGAGAGCGTGGCCGCGGCCACGAGCGCCGAGTCGGCGATCGTCACCTTGTGGTGCGCCTCGTAGCGCTCCTTGAGCCCACGCAGGATCGCCACCGTGTCCTCGACCGACGGCTCGCCGACGAAGACCTGCTGGAAGCGCCGCTCCAGGGCCGGGTCCTTCTCGATGTGCTCGCGGTACTCGTCGAGGGTCGTGGCGCCCACGAGACGCAGCTCGCCGCGCGCCAGCATCGGCTTGAGCATGTTGCCGGCGTCCATGGCACCCTCGCCGCCGGCTCCCGCGCCGACCACCGTGTGCAGCTCGTCGATGAAGGTGACCACCTCGCCGTCCGACGCCGTGATCTCCTCCAGGACCGCCTTCAGCCGCTCCTCGAACTCGCCCCGGTACTTGGCGCCAGCGACCATGCTCGCCAGGTCCAGCGCGACCAGACGCTTGCCCTTGAGGGACTCGGGCACGTCACCGGCGACGATGCGCTGGGCCAGGCCCTCGACGACGGCGGTCTTGCCGACGCCGGGCTCGCCGATGAGCACCGGGTTGTTCTTGGTGCGGCGGCTGAGCACCTGGATCACGCGGCGGATCTCCGAGTCGCGGCCGATCACCGGGTCCAGCTTGCCGTCCCGGGCCTGCTGGGTCAGGTCCGTGCCGTACTGCTCCAGCGCCTTGTACGTGCCCTCCGGGTTGGGGCTGGTGACCCGCCCGGACCCGCGGACGGCGGGCAGCGCCGCGCGCAGGGCGTCGGCGGTGGCCCCGGCGTCGGACAGGATGCGGGCCGCGGACGACTGGCCGGCCGCCAGCGCGATGAGCAGGTGCTCGGTCGAGACGTACTCGTCGCCCAGCCCCTGGGCCTCCTTGCCCGCCAGGTCGAGCACCGTCGCCAGGGCGCGGCTCGCGCTGGGCTGGGCGGTGCTCGCGCCGCTGGCCTGGGGCAGGGCGACGAGCGCCGCGCGCACCTGCTGTCCGATGGCCTGCGCGTTCGCCCCGACCGCGTCGAGCAGCCCTACGGCCACGCCGTTCTCCTGCTGGAGCAGCGAGGCGAGCAGGTGGACCGGCTCGAGCTGCGGGTTGCCGGCGGCGGACGCCGACTGGATCGCGTCGCCGATCGCCTGCTGCGACATGGTCGTGAACTTGGTGTCCATGAAGCCTCCCGGGGCTGATGACGTGGGCAGGGGTCTGTCCAGGGAACCTGATCAAAGTTGAGTCTATTCCACTCAACTTGGATTTTCACTCTAGCGCGTGCCGCCGACACTCGTAGCGTGATCCCATGAACACCCAGGTCATCGTGCTCAACGGCGGCTCCAGCTCCGGCAAGTCCGCGATCGCACGGAGCCTCCAGGCCGTGCTCCCGGGCGCCTGGCTGTCGCTCAGCATCGACACCCTCGTCGACGCGATGCCCGCACGGCTCACGACCGGCGGCGACGGGATCGGCTTCGCGGACGACGGCGGCGTCGACGTCGGGCACGAGTTCATGGCGCTCCAGGACGCCTGGATCACCGGACTGGTCGCCATGGCGCGCGCCGGAGCGCACGTCGTGGTCGACGACGTCTTCCTCGGGGGCGCCGCCTCCCAGCGCCGCTGGCTCGACGCGCTGGGCGACGTGCCGGCGCTCTGGGTCGGTGTGCGGTGCGACCCGGCCGTCGCCGGCCAGCGCGAGGCGGCACGCGGCGACCGGGTGGCGGGCATGGCCGCGAAGCAGGCCGACGTCGTGCACCAGGGTGTCGCCTACGACCTCGAGGTCGACACCACGGGCACCAGCTCCGTGGACTGTGCGCGGACCATCGCCGCGCACCTGAGATCATCACGAGGTGACCGAGCAGACTGACGACTCCCTGACACCCCCTCGCGCCGCCCTCGTCGGGATCGTCGGAGGCTCCTTCTCGGGACTGTTCGGCCTGGGCGGCGGCATCGTCATGGTGCCGCTCCTGACCTCGCTGGGCGGCCTGACGCAGCGCCGGGCCAGCGCCTACTCGCTGGCCGCGATCCTGCCGGCCGCCATCGTCGGGTCCATCCCGTACCTGACGCACCAGGCCGTGGACCTGGTCGCCGCGGGCCTGCTCGTCGTGGGCTCGGTGATCGGCGCGGTCGTGGGTGCGCGCCTGCTCGCCCGGGTGCCGGAGTCGCTGCTGCGCTGGCTGTTCGTCGGCGTGCTGGTCGCCGGGATCGTGCGGTCGCTGCTCGACGGGTTCGGCGAACCCCCGGAGGTGGACACCGCGGAGGGCCTGCCCAGCCTGCTCGACGGCGCCGGCATGGTGGGCCTCGGCCTCGTCATGGGCGTCGCCTCGGGTCTGCTCGGCATCGGCGGCGGCCAGCTCGCCGTGCCGGGCCTGTCGGCGCTGTTCGACTTCGCGCCCGCCCTGGCCAAGGGCACGTCGCTGGTCGCGATGATCCCCACCGCCGTCTCCGGCACCTGGGTCAACGCACGCAACGGCCTGGTGCACCTGAAGACCGCCGCGCTCATCGGCCTGGTGGCCTCGGCCTTCTCGTTCGGCGGCGCCAGCCTGTCGGTGGTGCTGCCCGACCGGGTCGCGTCGGTCGCGTTCGCCGCGCTGCTCGTCTTCGCCCTGATCCAGCAGGTCCGCAAGGCGCTGGAGAGGCGGCCACACTAGACCCCCCCGTCCTTCGAGACCCGACTTTCTCGGCTCCGGACGATGCCAGAGCGAAGAGAGCCGGGTCCCGAGAGCGGCGGCGAGCCGGTCAGTCCGCCCGGCAGGACTGGTCGCGGCGCGGCATCTCGCCGTCGACCAGGTAGGCCGTCCCGGCGTTCAGGGCGCACGCGTTGCCGCCGATGACGTAGACGCCGTGACCGCTGCCGTCCACGCTCACGAGCCGGGCACGCTCGCCGAACTTCTCCCGGGCCAGCTCGGCGCCCAGGTGCGGCGTCGCCGGGTCACGACGGTTCTGCATGATCAGCACGTTGCGCGGCCCCTCGTCGGTGATCCGCACGGGCGGCTCCACCGGCTCGTTCGACCAGAAGGCACACGGCGTGACGTTGGCGGTCGCCGCACCGTACAGCGGGTATCGCTGACGGTCCTCGGCGACGGCCTCGCGGTACGTGTCGACGTTCTCCGACCAGTCGACGTCGTTGCAGGTCACGGCGAGATAGGCGGACCAGGCGTTGGACGCCGGCCACGGCTCGCCGGCCGCCGTCGCCCCGACGCCGACCGTACCCGCACCGACCGGGCCCGCACCGAACCCGATGTCGGGACGGAAGGTCTCGGCCAGCCGCAGGGCGGCCTCGCCGTCGCCGTTCCGGACCGACTGCCAGGTCTGCGCCAGTCCCGCATAGCTCGACTCGCCGTACAGACCGGCGAAGCTGACGAAGCGGAACAGGGTGCCGTCCAGCCCCTCGACCGGGCTCTGGTCCAGCCGCTCGGCGGTCTCGAAGTAGGTGGCCCGCACCTGCGCCGGCGTCCGGCCCAGACCGTACGCGGCGTGCCGCTTCGCCGCCCACCTGGCGAAGTCCGGGAAGGTCTGCTCCGTCCCGAGGCCGAACCTCCGCAACCCCTCACGGTCGAGCGCGGTGTCGCCGACGTTGCTGTCGATGATCACGCGATCCGAGGTCTCCGGGAACAGCGACGCGTAGGCCGCCCCGAGCGCGGAACCGTAGGAGTAGCCCAGGAAGCTGGCCTTGTCCTCGCCGAGCGCCGCCCGGACCCGGTCCAGGTCACGAGCGATGTTCGCCGTGGTGACGTGCTGCATGTGGCCCTCGGTGTCGTTGCGCGCGCACTGCTCGGCCGCCGACCGGGCGACGTCCGCGTTCACCAGCACTGCGGCGTCGTCGACCGCGTAGGGCGGGACGTTGCTGAAGTACGCGTCGTCCATCGTGAACTTGCAGTCCACCGGGGTGGAGTGCCCCACGCCGCGGGTGTCCATGCCGATCAGGTCGTAGGCGTCCAGCACGCTGTCGGGCATGCCCCGGGACTTCAGGACCGCGGGGAAGTCCAGACCCGCGCTCCCCGGGCCGCCCGGGTTCAGGAGGAGGATCCCCCGGCGCTCGGCCGGGTTCGTGCTCGCCAGCCGGGAGATCATGACGTCGATCTGCTCGCCGTCCGGCTCGGCGTAGTCCAGCGGCACCGACACGGTCGCACAGGTCAGCACGTGCGGCTGCGCCTGCGCGACGACGTCGGCGGGGCACTCGCCCCACTCGACCTGCGCCGCGGGCCCGCCCCCGGTCCCGTCCTGGTCCTCGGCGGCGGCGGGCACCGCGGCCGATGCCCCGACCAGCCCGATCGTGAGCAGCAGGGCCAGTCCCCGGCCCAGCTTCCGTCGTCGTTCCATGGTGTCCAGCCTCTCGGCCTCGGCGAGGGCTTCCGCCCCTGTCGAGACCCGACTCCACCCCGTGTGCCTACCACAGGGTCAAGCACCCGCCGGGCGCGTCGGCCGATCACCCCGGGACGGGGACGCACCCCAGCACCGCCGCGCACTCGGCCGCCACCGCCACGGCGACGTCGCGCACCGTGTCGCCGTCGCGCTCCGGGACCACCCGCTGGACCGCGCCCTCGGCGAGCAGGTCGACGGCGCGGACGTGCTGCGCCTCGGCCATCGCCGCCGCGTGCGCCGTGTCCCCGTGCACGATGACGCTCGCGCCCTCGGGCGGCAGCGGCGACAGCCAGGCGTGCTCCGCCGCGATCACGGTCCGCGCGGGCAGCAGCGCGAGCGCCCCGCCGCCGCAGCCCTGACCGAGGATCACCGACAGCGTCGGCACCGTCATCCGGGTCAGCGCCGCCATGCAGCGTGCGATCTCGCCGGCGAGCGCCCCCTCCTCGGCGTCCCGGGAGAGCTCGGCGCCCGGGGTGTCGATCACGGCGACCAGCGGGAGCCGCAGCTCCTCGGCGAGCCCCATCGCGCGCCGGGCCACACGCAGCGCGGCGGGCCCCATGGGGGCGCTCTCGCTCTGTCGCGTCCGGTCCTGGCCGACCACCACGCACGGCTGCCCGTCCAGCCGCGTCAGGGCCACCAGCATGGACTCGTCCCGCTCGCCCTCGTCCGTCCCGGACAGCCGCACGGTGCCCGAGGCCCCGTAGCGCAGCAGGTCCCGCACGCCGACCCGGCCCTCGGCGCGGGTCCGCAGCACGGAGTCCCAGGCGGACGTCGCCGCGGACGGCTCGCCCTGACGACGCGGCAGGGACGGCGGCGACGGTGGGTCGACCAGCACCGCGAGCGCCCGTTCCACCAGCGCGGGCAGGTTCTCGGGGGCGACGACGCCGTCGAGCACGCCCTTGGCGGCGAGGTTCTCGGAGGACTGCACGCCGTCGGGCAGCGCCGTGCCGGTGAGCGCCTCGACGACGCGCGGCCCGAGGAACCCGATGAGCGCGCCGGGTTCGGCGACGGTCAGGTGCGCGAGCGAGCCCCAGGACGCGTACACGCCGCCGGTGGTGGGGTGGCGCAGGTACACGAGGTAGGGCAGGCCGGCGGCGCGGTGGTCCATGACGGCGCGGGAGATCTCGACCATACGGAGGAACGCGGGCGTGCCCTCCTGCATGCGGGTGCCGCCGGACGCCGTGGTGGCCAGCAGGGGCAGCCCCTCGGCCGTCGCACGCCGGACGGCGGCGGTGATCCGCGCGGCGGCCGCCCGGCCGATGGAACCGCCCAGGAACCGGAACTCGTTGACGATCACCACGACAGGCCGGCCGCGCACGCGGCCCCGCCCGGTGAGGACGGACTCGTCGGTGCCCGCCTTCTCGGCGGCCGCGGCCAGCACCGCCCGGTACTCCGCCGGGTGCCCTGCGGTGTCGACCGGCTCGTCCCAGGACTCGAAGCTGTCGTCGTCGAGCACCAGGTCGAGCAGCTCGCGGGCGGACCAGCGGCGGGTCATCAGCCCGCCTCCGGCCTCGGGTCGGCCGCTGCCGACCGGACCGAGGCCCGCTCCGCCAAAGGACGGTCAGGGGTCGGGCCGTCCCCGTCCAGCCAGGCGCGGATCCGCTCGGCGTGCTCGTCCAGCACGGGCGGCGCCCGGTGGTCGCGCCGCGTCACCTCGGCGCCGTCGGCGTCGAAGAACCGCAGCGGCGGCCCGGGGAGGGTGACCGTGCCGAGGCTGGTGTGCTCCACGTCGACGAGCAGGCCCTGGCTGGCCGTCTGCTCCCACGCGTACACCTCGTCGAGGGTGCGCACCCGGCCGGCCGGGATGCCGGCGTCGGACAGCCGGGTGAGCAGCGCGTCGGCGTCGTACCCCGCGAACACGGCCTCGACCGCCTCGATCACCTGGTCTCGGCGGGCCACCCGCTCGGGGTTGCTCCGCAGGCCCTCCGCGTCAGGGTCGAGGCCGAAGGCCAGGCAGAACCTCTGCCACAGCGCCTCGGACCCGACGGCTATCTGGACGGCGCCGTCACGGCAGCGGAACAGACCGTACGGCGCGATGGAAGGGTGGTGGTTGCCCTGCGCTCGCCCCACCTCCCCGGCGACCGTCCACCGGGTGCCCTGGAAGGCGTGCACCCCGGTGACGGCGGCCAGCAGCGACGTGCGCACCACCTGGCCGGCGCCCGTGGTGTGCCGTTCGTGCAGCGCCGCGAGCACCCCGTACGCGCCGTAGATCCCGGCGAGCAGGTCGCCGATCGGCACGCCGACACGCTGCGGGTCGTCCGGACCGGATCCCGTCAGGGACATGAGGCCGGCCTCGCCCTGGGCGATCTGGTCGTACCCGGCGCGGCCGCCCTCGGGCCCGTCGTGACCGAACCCCGTGATCGAGAGCACCACCAGGCGCGGATTGCGCTCCAGGAGCGACTCGACGCCGAGCCCGAGCCGCTCCAGCACGCCGGGCCGAAAGTTCTCCACGAGCACGTCGGCACGGTCGACGAGCGCCAGGAGGGTCGCCCGGCCGGTCTCGTCCTTGAGGTCGAGCGCGATCGACTCCTTGTTCCGGTTCGCCGACAGGAAGTACGTGGACTCGCGCGCGTCCTCCTCGCCGACGAAGGGCGGGCCCCAGCCGCGCGTGTCGTCGCCACGCTCGGGCACCTCGACCTTGATGACGCGGGCGCCGAGGTCGCCCAGCATCATCGTGGCGTGCGGCCCGGCCAGGGCCCGGGAGAGATCGACGACGACGACGTCGGAGAGGGGTCCGGTCATCGTGCTCACCAGCCCGGCAGCACGAGGATGGCCCACACCAGCAGCGGCCCCGCGAGGGTGACGATGACGGCGTAGCCGAGGATCTGCTTGTAGTAGGTCTGCTCGGAGATCGTGTCCGGGCGGTTGGCGAGCATCAGGGCTCCGTTCGTGGAGAAGGGGCTCACGTCGACGATGGTCGAGGAGACGGCGAGGGCCGCGGCCATGGCCCACGGGCTGACCCCGCCCGCGGCGATGAGCGGCACGGCGATCGGGATGATCACCGGCAGCAGCGCGGTGGACGACGCGAACGCCGAGACGATGCCGCCCACGTAGCACAGGACGAGCGCACCGACCGCGACGATGCCGAGGCCCGCGGCCCAGTTGCCGATGTACTCGGGCACGCCGGCCGCGGTGAGGATGGCGGCGTACGTGCTGACGCCCGCCACCAGGAGCACGGTGGGCCAGGCGATCTGCTTGACGGCGTCCTTGTGCTGCTGCGGGGACAGCATGGCCAGCGCGACGGCGGCGGTGATGGACACGAAGCCGATGTTCTGGTCGAACGCGAGGGCGGTGACGGCCACCGCCGCGAAGGCGACGAGGGTGAGCACGTGGTCACGGCGCACGCCGACCCCGCGCGTCGTGGTCGAGACGCCGGCGCCCTGACCGCTGACCGTGACCGAGGCGCCGCCCGTGTGCAGGTCGTCGACCAGGTGCGCGGAGGCCTCGGCCGGATCGACCCGCTCGCGCATGAGCTGGCGGCCGCCGAGCGCGAGGAACAGGACGACGGCCATCGCGATGTTGATGCCGAGCGACGCGAGGAAGACGCCCATCTCGGTGCCCTCGTAGCCGACCTCGGTCATGACCGAGTTGGTGATGGTGCCGTAGATGCTGATCGGGGAGAACCCGCCGCCCTGGGCGCCGTGCACCACGAACATGCCCATCATGAGCGGGTTGATCTTGTACCGGCGGGCGAAGCCGAGCGCGACCGGGCCGATGATGGCGCAGGCGGCGGGGCTGGCCGCGCCGATGGCGGTGAGCAGGGCGGTCACGGCGAACATGACCCAGGGGATCAGTGCGACCCGACCACCGACCGCCTGCACCGCTTTGGACACGATGAGGTCGACGGTGCCGTTGTTCTTGGCGATGGAGAACAGATAGGTGACGCCGATGAGGGTGAGGACGAGATCGGCGCTGATACCGCCCAGCACCTCCTTCTCGTCCATCTGCAGCGCGAAGACTCCGACGAACCAGGCGGCGACGTAGGCGAGCGCGCCCATGTTGATCGGCAGCACCGTCCCGGCCACGAACAACGCGACGAGCGCGATGATCGCGATCCACTCAGGACCCATGACAACTCCTCTTCCCATCGCGGCGGACACCTTTGACCGACGAGGCACGATGGATCAGTGGCCTAGCCAATAGTCCACTGCCGCTTCTGTCAAGTACTCTCGGCTGGTGACCCCGAAGGCTTCGGCCGAGCTGCCGACACCACTGGCCCGCACCCGCCTCTACGAGCAGGTGGCGGAGCAGATCACCGCCTGGATCCAGCAGAACGGGCTGCAGGCCGGGGACCGGCTGCCGCCGGAGCGGGAGCTGGCGGCGCGCCTCGGCGTCAGCCGCGCGACCCTGAGCCAGGCGCTGGTCGCGATGGAGGTCGTGGGCGTGGTCGTGGTGCGCCACGGCGACGGCACCGTCCTGACCGGCAGGCACAGCGAGAGCCGCATCGTGGAGG
The DNA here is from genome assembly GCF_044547525.1 of Promicromonospora sp. NPDC052451. Lineage (NCBI taxonomy): Bacteria > Bacillati > Actinomycetota > Actinomycetes > Micrococcales > Promicromonosporaceae > Promicromonospora > Promicromonospora sp. NPDC052451. The sequence goes on along the minus strand of NZ_JBIUAP010000001.1, from coordinate 489,864 downwards.
CCATCCGCGCGCACGCCGACCGGATGCCCGAGATCATCGACATCCGCGACGCGCTGGAGACCAAGATCGCCGCCCTGGCCGCGCAGCGACGCACCGAGGACGACCTGGTCGCGATCGACGCCGCCCTCGACGCGATGGAGCAGTCGATCGAGCACGGCGACCGCGGCGTCGACGCCGACGAGCAGTTCCACGCGGCCGTCACCGCCGCCGCCCACTCCGACCTCCTCGCCCAGACCATGCGCGAGATCGCGAGCCTGATCCGGGAGAGCCGCATCGAGTCCCTGTCGCAGCCGGGCCGGCCACGCAACTCCCTGGCGGGACACCGCGCGATCACCGACGCGATCCGCGCCCGGGACCCCGAGGCCGCCGCCGCGGCGATGCACGCGCACGTCGAGATGGTCAGCGACGTGGCGCTCCTGCGGGAGGACGACCGGTGAGCGGCTGGGAGCACCTGGCCGTCCTGGGTGCCGGGCTCGGCGCGGGCGTGCTGACCTCGACGGTCGGCGTCGCGTCGCTGCTCAGCTTCCCGGTGCTGCTCGCCGTCGGGCTGCCGCCGGTGGTCGCGAACGCGTCGAACACCGTGGGCCTCGTGCCGGGGGCGCTCAGCGGCGCGTTCGGCTACCGCCAGGAGCTGCGCGAGCACCCGCGCGTCACCGTGGTGGTGCTGGTGACCTGCGCGGTCGGCTCGGTGGCCGGTGCCGTGCTGCTCCTGGCGCTCCCGCCGGGCGTCTTCGAGGCCGTCGTGCCCTGGCTGATCCTGCTCTCCTGCCTGCTGGTCGGCGCCCAGCCGTGGATCAGCCGGTGGTTGCGCAGCACCCGCAACGAGCCCGCCCGGCTCCGACACGAGATGTCGCCCGCGACGATGGTGTTCTCCGTGCTCACCGGGACGTACGGCGGCTACTTCGGGGCCGGCGCCGGGGTCATGATAGCCGCGGTGCTCGGCCTGGGCACCGACCTGCCGGTGCGCATCGTCAACGCCCTGAAGACCCTCGCGGTGCTGGCGGCGAACGTCGTGGCGACCGTCATCTTCGTGACGGTCGCCGACCTGGACTGGGTAGCGATCGGGCTGCTCGCGGCTGGGTCGCTGGTGGGCGGGTACGTCGGCGCACGCCTCGGGCGCCGCATGCCGCCGGCGGTGTTCCGCGTGCTCGTGGTGGTCGCCGGCGTGACGACCGCCGTCGTCATGCTGCTCTGACGACTGCCCGCCGCCTCGCACCCCCGGCGACTTGCCGCCGGGCGTACACGCTTTTTGTGCACGACTCTTGTGCACAGAGACTGTGCACGATTATCGTGCACGCATGGCCACTCCCGACGACGACTTCCGTCTCACCCCCGAGGCCGTCAAGGTCCTCGCGCACCCGCTGCGGTCGCGCCTGCTCGGCGCGCTGCGCCGCGGCGGCCCGGCCACGGCGACCACGCTCGCGACGACCCTGAGCACCAACTCGGGCGCCACGAGCTACCACCTGCGCAAGCTGGAGTCCGTGGGCCTCGTCACGGACACGGGCGAGGGAGCCGGCAAGCAGCGCCTCTGGCGGGCCGCCACGAGCTCCCACAGCTGGGAGCGCACCGAGCTGGCGCACGACGAGGACGCCGCCACCGCGCTGGGCTGGCTGGAGCGCGACTACCTGCGCCTGTTCAGCACCGAGTTCGGCCACTGGCTCGACGTGGCCGAGACGTGGCCCGACGACTGGCAGGACGCGACCGGCATGGGCGACACCTGGGTCACCGCCAACCCGGAGCAGCTCCAGGCCCTGCGCGCCGAGCTGCACGACCTCTTCGAGCGGTACCGCGCCACCGAGCCCGGCCCGGGCGCGCGGCGCGTCACCTTCTGGCACGCCCTCTACCCCCTGGAGGCCGACGCCGTCCCCACCACCGAGGACGACGCCGTGCCCGACGGCACCACTCCCGGACAGGAACGCTCATGACCCCGCTGACCCCGGCCCGCGCCCGCCGGATCTTCCTGCTGCTGACGCTGACCCGGTGGTTCCCCGTCGGGCTGGTCGTCACCGTGACCACGCTGCTGCCCATCGAACGAGGCCTGCCGGTCACCCAGACCCTCACGGCGCTGTCGGTCACCGGGCTCACGGTCTTCCTCCTGGAGCTGCCCACCGGCGGTCTCTCCGACGCGCTCGGCCGGCGCCCGCTGCTGGTCGCGGCGGCCGCCATGCAGGTGCTCGCCGCGGTCCTGTTCCTCACGGCGCAGACCTTCTGGGCCTTCGCCCTCGCCGCAGCGGTCACCGGCGTCTTCCGGGCGCTCGACTCCGGGCCGCTGGAGGCCTGGTTCGTCGACACCGTGCACGCGACCGAGCCGGGCGCCGACGTCGACCGGTCCCTCGCCGCGCACAGCACCGTGCTGGGCGGGTCGATCGCCGCCGGCGCGCTGGTCTCGGGCGGGCTCGTCTGGTGGCACCCCTTCGGCGCGTGGTCCGCGCTGGCGCTCCCCTACGCGGTGTACGCCGGGCTCGCGGTGGTGCACCTGGTCGCCGTCGCGCTCCTGGTCCGGGAGGCGCCGCGCCCGCTGACGCCGTCGTCCGCCGCCACCGCGGTGGAGGACGGCGGGGCGGCGGACGACGTGGTGGAGGACGGCGCGGCCGACCCCGGCACGGCGCCGGCGCTGCCGCCGTCGGGCCGCTGGGCCGGAGCGCGCCGCGCCTTGGACTCCGCGCGCGGCGCGCCCGGCGCCGTCCGGGACGGGCTGCGCCTCGCGCGGGACAACCGGGTGCTGCGCTACCTGCTGCTCGTCGAGGTGTTCTGGAGCATCGGGATGGTCGTGTTCGAGACGTTCCAGCCGATCCGCCTGTCCGAGCTGCTGGGCGGCACCGCCGCCGGGGCCGCGGTCTCCGGCCCTGCGGCTGCCGCCGGATGGGCGGTGTTCGCTGCCGGGGCCGCACTGACCGGCCTCGCCACACCCCGCCTCGGCGTGGCGCGCACGGCCATCCTCGCGCGCGTGCTCAACGGGCTCGGGGCGGTGTGGATGGGGCTCGCGCTCGGTCCCGCCGGGCTGATCGCCGCCTACCTGGTGACCTACGGCCTGCACGGTGCCTGCGGACCGGCCTACCAGGCGCTGCTGCACCGGGAGGCGGAGTCGCGGAACCGGTCGACCGTGCTGTCGATGGCCTCGATGCTCGCGTTCGCCGCCTTCTCGGTCGCCGGCCCGACTCTCGGCTGGGTGGCCGACCTGCTCTCGACACAGGCCGCCATGGTGCTGGCCGGGGCGCTGAGCACCCTCGGTGCGCTCTGCTTCCTCCCGGCCCTGCGCCAGGAGCGCCGCCGGGCGGCCGCGCTCGCCGCGCCGGCCGCGGCCTGACCCCTACCCGATACCCCACGTCCCGCACATGGGGACAACTCCCCTCGATCAGGCTTTTCCAGACGGGCAGTGGGCCGTCATGCTGTCCCGGTGACCCCTCCTCGCCGCGTCGGTGCCCTCGCCGCCCTCGCCGTACTGACCCTGACTCTGTCGGGGTGCGTGCGCATGGGCGTGGAGCTGGACCTGAGGCCGGGCGACGCGGCGTCGTCGAGCGTGGTGCTCGCGGTCGAGGACCGGTACCTGGACCGGACCGGCCAGTCCCCCGGCGACGTCATCGACACGCTGACCCGGGACCAGGAGGACCCGGCCCAGGACGCGGCGCGCACCGAGGACTTCCAGCAGGACGGCTACACGGGCACCCGCTACGTCTACCCGGAGACGGGTATCGGCACGGTCGGCGCCCAGGTGGGCTGGCCCATCACGGTGGTCCGCGAGGGCGACGACTACCTCGTGTCGGGCACCCTCGACCTCACCGAGGAGGGCCTCGGGAGCCGGGGCGCCGCGTCCGTCGAGAACCTCAGCTTCACCGTCGACGTGACCTTCCCGGGCGAGGTGCGCACGTCGAACGGCACGGCCGACGGGAACACGGTGCGCTGGGAACCTGCCGTGGGCGAGACGGTCGAGATCCACGCGCGCGGCTCCGCCGTCGGCCCGGAACGGGAGGATCCCGCCGCGGCGAGCGGGGCCGCCGAGGTGGTGACGCTCCCCGTGGTGCCCGAGTGGATGGTCCTCGTGCTCGGGCTGAGCGGCCTGGTCATCCTGCTGCTCATCGGCGTGATCGTGTGGCAGGCCATGCTGCGGGTCCGGGACCGCCGTCCAGCGGAGGGCGCCCCGGCCTACGCACAGGTGCCCGGCCCGTACGGCCCGGTGGCCGGACAGCACCGTGCCGGGCCCGCGCCGTACGGGGCCGGGCCTGCTGCCCCGACGTACGGAGCCGGACCCGCTGCACCGGCGTACGGGGCAGCGCCCCCGACGCACGGGGGTGCGCCGGGGCCGCACCCGGGTGCGTCCGTCCCGTACGGCGGCGCCCCGGGGCACCCGCAGGAGCAGACGACCCCGCCGGACCCGAACCGGCCGCCGAGCTTCCCGCCCGGGTTCTGACCCGGCCGCGCCCGACGACCCCGCACCGGGTGCCGACGCAGCGGGCGACCCGCGGGCCCGTTGCCGATATGGTCGGCGGGCCGTGCGACGTGCGCGGCACGACGCACAGGAGCGACGTGGACGACACCGAGAAGAACCGGACCGCGGGCGGCTGGACCGAGGACGTGCTGGGCGCGGGTTACGAGGCCCGGACGCTGCACCTGCCCGCACCCACCGGCCGTCCCCGCGGACGCGCCGCCCGGCGAAGGACGGGGGACGGCGGCGCGGAGGCGACGCTGGTCCGGTACGTCCCCGAGGGGACGCCGCGCGCCGGCCGCCCGCCCGTCCTGTACGTGCACGGGTTCGCCGACTACTTCTTCCAGCGTCACCTCGCCGAGGCCGTCGCGGCGCGGGGCTACCCGTTCTACGCCGTCGACCTGCGGGGTCACGGGCGGTCGATCGACGCGTGGACGGCCTCGGGCGGCGACCCCAACATGGTGGACGACCTGGACCTCTACCAGCAGGACCTCGACGCCGCCGCCGACGCGATCGCCGCGGACGGCCACACCGGCCTCGTGCTCCTGGGCCACTCGACCGGTGGGCTCGTCACCGCGCGGTACGCGCACGCGCGACCCGGCCGGGTGACCGCCCTGGTGCTGAACAGCCCCTGGTTCGACCTGCGCGGGAGCTGGTCCGACCGCACCCTGGCCACCCAGGTGGTGTACGCGCTCGCCCGGTTCGCGCCGCGTACCGTCGTCAGTCACCTGGGCGGGGACTACGGCCGTGCCCTGCACCACGCCACCGGCGGCGAGTGGGAGTACGACCTGCGCTGGAAGCCGTACGACGGCTTCCCGGTCCGGGCCGGATGGCTCGCCGCCATCCGGCGGGGGCACCGCGAGATCGGTCGCGGGCTGCCCGTGGAGTGCCCGACGCTGCTGTGCACCAGCGACCGGACGGGCCCGGACCGTGGCGAGGCCGCGGCGATGCTCAGCACCGACACCGTGCTCGACGTGGCGCACATGCATGCCCGCGCACCACGGCTCGGCGACGCCGTCGACGTGGCCGTCATCGAGGGCGGAGCGCACGACCTGGCCCTCTCCCCGCGGCCGGCACGCGAGAAGTACCTGACCACGGTGCTCGACTGGCTGGACGCGAACACCTGACCGACGAAACACACATTCGGCATGAAACCGTGACCAGTTCCACGCGCGCCGCGAACCCCTGAACGGGACCGCTCCGCCAGGCTTTCGCTCATGGAAGAGACGTGGGTCAGTCACGCGCTACGGCGCCTGCCCGACACCCGCACCTGCCCCGCGTGCGGCACCCTCCTGGACAGCGGCCTGTGCGGGCACTGCGCGCTCGACCTCCGCGGCCCGCGCGGGATCGAGCTGTACACGGCGTCGCTCGCCGCCGAGCGGGCGATCCGGGACCGCCAGCGGATCCTCGACGAGATGCGGGCCGAGCAGCCCGCCGCCGCGCGGTTCGCCCGGCGGGCCGACGGCGGGGCGCCGGCCCGGGGTGGGACGGCGTCCGAGGCCGTCCGGGGCACGGCGGCCGAGGCGGACTACGGCGCGGCGGGCGGCGCGGCGGCCGGGGTGGCGGGCGGCGCGGCGGCCAGGACCGTGCCCGGCGCGGCGGGCGTCCCGGCGGGCACCCTGGCTGATTTCCCGCACGGCGGCCCGGGCGCCGGCCCGACGGACGCCACCCTGGGCACGGCCGGAGCCTCCCCGGCGAGCGGCACGACGCCGTCCGCGCCCCGGCGCGCCGTGGCCCTCCAGCCGATCCTCGCGGGGGTGGGCGCCGCGCTCCTGGCGGTCTCGGCCGTGGTGTTCGTCTTCTTCACGCTCGCCGACCAGCTCGTGCTCCGCACGGTCGCAACCCTGCTGGTCACCGCGGCCGCCGTGGTGGCGGCGGCGGTGATGCGCCGGGCCGGCCTGCGGTCGTCCGCCGAGGCGGTCGCCACCCTCGCCGTCGCGCTGACCTGGGTGTGCGCCGAGCTGGGCCTGCAGGCCGGGGCGGTCGAGGGCGCCACCGCGCACCTCGCCCGGGCGGGGCTGCTCGCGCTGGTCGCCCCGGCGCTCGTGGCGGTCGGTGGGCGGCTGCGGATCCGCTCGTGGACGGCTGCCGGGACGCTCTCCGCACCGTTGGTGCCGCTGCTGCTCGCCGCCGGCCTGACCGGTGGCGACCGCCTCACCTGGGCCTGGATCCCCGCTGTCGGCGCCGTGGCGCTGATCGCGCACGCCGGCACCGTCGTACAGGGCCGGGTGGCCGAGCGCCTCGGCCTGGGAGCGGCCCGGTGGGAGACGCGGCTGCTGGGCGTGGTCCGCACCGTGGCCGTGCCCGCCGCGCTGTACGCCGTCGCGGACGTGCCCGGCCTCGCCGCGCTGTGGTTCGCCGCGTGGTGGGCAGCGGTGTCGGTCGGGGCGGTCGTGCTCGGTCACGTGCTGCGCGTGCGGGCGTGGGTCACGACCGGCCTGGTCACGGCCCCGATCACCGCGTTCCCCGCGGCGCTGGCGCTGCCCGCCACGGTGGACCTCGCCTGGGCCGTGGGCGCCGGTGCGCTCCTCGTGGGGCTGGCCACGCTGGCGGGGCCTGCGGCGGCGCGGACCACCGGACCGCGCGTCGGCTCGGCGCTGCGCACGGAGCTGCTGCTGCTCGAGGCGACACAAGTCCTGGCGGTCGCGGTGGCGGTCGGTGCCGCCCTGCTGGTGCCCCCGTCCGCCGTGCTCGCGGCCCTGCCGGGCGACGCAGCGACCGCCGTGCTGCTCGCCGTCACGGCCGTCGTCGCCGCGGTGCTCCGGCGGGGCACCCACCGCCGCTGGTGGACCTTCACGGCCGGTGCGCTCGGCACCGCCCCCGCGCTGTTCCTCGCGACCGGCGACGGGGCCGGCCTCCTGTGGATCCTGCCCGCCGCCGCCGGAGTGGCCTGGGCGGCGCTCGTCGTCGTCCTGGCGGTCCTGGTCGCGGTGCGCGCACGCCCGGTCGTGCCCGGCGCGCGGACGCGCGCCGACCTGCTGCTCGCGTCCTGGCTCGTCGCGGTGCTCGCGGCGGTTCCCGCCGCCTGGGCCGCGTGGCCGCGGCTGGTCGGGGTGCTGCTCGTGGCGCTGGAGGCGGACCCCGCACCACGCCTGGACGCCGGCCCGCTGGGCGGTGGCTTCCTCGCCGCCGGACTCGCCGGGCCGAGCCTGCTGGGACTGGTCGTGCTCACCGTGCTGGTGCTGACCGCCTCCCGGCTGGGACCGGCGGCGGGCGCCGCGCCCGGCCGTGTCCCCGCCGTCGTACGGAGCGCTCGCGCCCTGGCCCCCTGGACCACGCTCCTGCTGGTCCTCGTCGCGTTCCTGCACCCCGGGATCGACGGCGCGGCGTCGCTCGTGCTGCTCGCCGTCGCCGCCGCGCTGCTGCTCGCCGCCGCCACGCGGCCGGATCGGGCGTGGCCGGTGCTGCGCCCCGCCGTCGTCGCCGTGCGTTCGGCTGTCGCCGGCCTGCGACGTGCGTCCGTGCTCCTGCCCCGGGTCGGCGGCGCACCCGTCGGAGCGTCCGAGGCGCCGGCCTGGCGACGTGCGGCCGTGTCCGGCGCCTGTGCCGCGCTGGTCCTGCTCACGCTCGGCTCGTGGCAGAGCCGGCCGACGGTGCTCGCCGCGACGGTCGTCGTCGTCCCGCTCGTGCTGGCCGCGCGCGGCGCCCTGCCGGCGGCGGCGCGCCCGGGGCTCGTGGGTGGCGCGTACGCGTACGCCCTGGTGGTGGGCGGTGTGTGGCTCGGGTGGCTCGGGCTGGACCAGGTCGCGGCCGTGTGCACCGTGTCGGCCGCCGCCTCGCTGACGGCCGCTGCGGTGACCGCCGTACGGGTCACGCGCGGCGAGTGGCTCGCCGTGCTCGGGGTCACGGGCGTGCCCTTCGTGCTCGGCGTGCTCACGGTGGTCGCCGAGCGCACGTGGTGGTCCGCCGGGAGCGCGGTCGCGATGCTCCTCCTGGAGCTGGTGCTGCTGCTCACGCGGCGGTCCGGCCTGGCCCCGGTCGTGCGGGTGCTCGCCGCGGGCCTCGTGCTGCCCACCGCCGCGGTGGCGATCGTGAGCGCCGGGGCGATGCTGGTGCCCGGCAGCGGCTCGCCGGTCCTGCTCCCGGTGATCGCGACGGTCGTCGCGGTGGTCGCGGGCGGCGCACCGCGGGTCGCAGGCTTCCTCACGAGCCGCGTGCCCGACGGCGCGGGCGCCGGACGCCGGGTGCGCGGCGTGCTCGAGCTGAGCGCCGTCGTCACCGGGGCCGTCACCGTCGGTCTGGCCTACGGGCGGCCGTCGGCCGGTCCGGACATCGCGGTGGCGGTGCTGCTGCTCCTCGCGATCGGCGCGGGCGTGGTGGCGCGCGAACCCGACCGGACCCGCGTCTGGTGGCTCGCCGGCACCCTCGCCACGGCGGCGGTCTGGACCGCGCTGGCCGACGGCGGCGTCCGGCTCGTCGAGGCCTACACCCTGCCGCCGGCGGTGACGGCGGTGCTGGTCGGCGGGCTGCTGGCCCGGCGGGCGGCGCGCTCCGGGGACGGGGCCGCCCGGTGGGAGCACAGCTGGCGGCTCGCCGCCGCGGGGCTCGTGCTCGCGGTCGTGCCCAGCGTCCTCACGCTCGCCCTCGCGGACGACGCGGGCGACCCGCGCGCCCGGGCACTGCTGGCGGCCGGGGTGGTCGTGACGCTCACGATCGTGGCCCTGCGGCGCCGGCCGCTCGTGTCCGAGCTCTGGTCCGCGCGCGCCCGGACGCTGCTGGCCGGGGCGGCCCTCCTGACCGCCGTGGGTCTGGCCGTGGAGTCCCTGCAGGTCGCGGCCTCCGGGCTGGACACGGCCGGGGCACGCTTCGCGACCGGCCTCGCCTGGGCCTGCGCGGCGGGCGGGCTCGCGCTGGTCGCGACGACCGGGGCGCGGTCGGGGGCGCCGTCGGGCCGCCTGCGACGGGCGATCGACGCGGGCGGCCACGTGCCCGCCCTGCTGCTCCTCACGGCGGGAGCGGTGGCCAACACTGAACCGCACTGGGGCGCGATCATCACGCTCTGGACGCTGGAGGTGGCGCTGCTGGTCACGCTGGTGCTCGTGGCCCGCCGGCTCCTGCGCGGGCTGAGCACCGGTGTCCCGGCCTGGGCGGTCTGGGTGGCCGCGCTGGCCGCGGCGATCGCGGCCTGGAGCCCGCGCGAGCTCCGGGTCGAGGTGTTCTCCCTGCCCCTCGGGGTGGGGCTCGTGGTGGCGGGCTGCTTCGCGCTCGGTGAGTGGGAGGCCCGCACGCGGGTCGCCGGGCCGGGCGGTGTGCACAGCCGGCGGCCCACCCTGGTCGGCTGGCCCGTCGACTGGACCGGCTCGTGGGCGCTCCTGGCGCCGGGCATCGCTGCGCTGCTCGGCCCGTCGGTGCTCGCCACCTTCACCGACCCGCAGACGTGGCGGGCCGTGCTCGTGGTGGCCGTGGCGCTGACCGGGGTGCTCGTCGGGTCCCGGCGCCGGCTCGCCGCGCCGTTCCTGCTGGGCGTGTGGGTGCTGCCGGTCGAGGTGCTGATCGTGTTCGTGTCCCAGCTCGGCACGGAGATCTCCGCCGTGCCGTGGATGCTCACGCTCGCGGCGGCCGGCGGGGTGCTGCTGATCATCGCGACCCTGGACGAACGCCGCACCGCCGGGTACGGCGGCGCGGCGGCCTACCTCCGCGACCTGCGGTGAGCACCGCCTCGGTGCTCGAGGTCGGCACTCTGCCTCGAGGTCGGCACAGGCCTGTGCCGACCTCGAGGCCAAGTGCCGACCTCGGCGGGAGCCGCCGGGGTCGACCTCGGGGGGGCCGCCGGGCATGGGACGGGGCCGCGCGGGGGACCGGGTGTGTGGTCCGATAGCGCCATGCAGCACGATCTCCGCCTCTCCGCCCACGGAGTCCGCCTCGTCCCGCTGACGCGGGAGCACGCGCCCGCCCTTGCCGGGCTCGTCGACGACCGGCTCTGGGCCGGCATGACCATCCCGCTCCCGGACACCACCCCGGCGATGGAGGCGTTCGTGGACGCCGCCGTCGCGGCCCCCGACCACCTCGCGTTCGCGGTGCTCGGGCCCGACGGCGAGGTGCGTGGGTCCACCCGCTTCTACGAGCTCAACCCCGGGCAGCGCCGCGTCGAGATCGGCTCCACGTTCTACGGCCGCGACTGGTGGGCCGGGGTGACCAACCCGGCGTGCAAGCTGATGCTGCTGCGGCACGCCTTCGAGGACCTCGGGCTGCGCCGGGTCGCCCTGCGCTGCGACGCCCGCAACACCCGCTCCCGAGCCGCGATCCTCAAGCTGGGCGCCCAGGAGGAGGGCAGGCTGCGCGCACACCGCGTGGCGCCCGACGGCTCCGAGGGCGACACCCTCTACTTCTCCATCCTGTCCGACGCGTGGCCCGAGGTCCGGGCCGGCCTCGACGCGCGGCTGACGGCGCTCACTGCCGTGTCCGAATCCCGCTAGCCGGAGCGTCCGGGCGGGGCGCAGGATGGGGGTCATGACCGACGTCGACACCCGCGATCCCGCGTTCGCCGAGCGCTACCGCGCCATCGCCGCGCGCGACTCCCGCTTCGACGGCCAGTTCTACACGGCGGTGCGCACCACCGGAATCTACTGCCGGCCCTCGTGCCCCGCGCGCACGCCCAAGGCGGAGAACGTGTCCTTCTACCTCACGTCGGCGGCGGCGCACGAGGCCGGCTTCCGCGCGTGCAAGCGGTGCCTGCCCGAGGCCGCCCCCGGCACACCCGCCTGGGACCTGCGGCGCGACCTCACGGGCCGCGCGATGCGCCTGGTCGCCGACGGCGTGGTGGACCGGGAGGGCGTGTCCGGGCTGGCCACGCGGCTGGGCTACTCGGAGCGTCAGCTCCACCGGCTGCTGGTGGGCGAGCTCGGCGCGGGACCCCTGGCCCTGGCCCGGGCCCAGCGCGCGCAGACCGCGCGGGCCCTCCTGGTCGGCACGTCCCTGCGCCTGGCCGACGTCGCCTTCGCCGCCGGCTTCGGGTCGATCCGGCAGTTCAACGACACCGTGTCCGAGGTGTTCGGCACCACGCCGTCGGAGCTCCGTGCCCGCTCCCGCCGCCTGCCCCGCCCCACCCCATCCCGGGGACCTGGGGCCACCCCCGGATCAGCCGCCGAGACCGGTCGTCTGCCTCGAGATCGGTCAACCGGGCGACCGATGTCGGGGCAGGCGACCGAACCTGCGGTGGGCGGCGCCGGCAGCGAGCCCGTGCGGATCTCGCTCACGCTGCCGGTACGCGAACCCTTCGACGCGCGCGGCGTGCTGGAGTTTCTCGCGGCCCGTGCGATCGACGGGGTGGAGTCGGCCCACCTGGACGGCACCCTGCGGTACGCCCGCACCGTGCTGCTGCCGCACGGGCCCGGTGCGTTGGAGGTGCGGGTCCCGCACCCCGGCGCCGGGCGGGTGGAGCTGGACCTGGAGCTGGCCGACCTGGCGGACGCCCCGGTCGCGGTGGCCCGCGTGCGGCGGCTGCTCGACCTCGACGCCGACCCGGTCGCCGTCGACTCCGCGCTGGCCGCCGACCCGGTGCTCGCGCCGTCGGCCGCCGCGACACCCGGGATCCGCGTTCCCGGCACGCTCGACCCCGCGGAGCTGCTGGTCCGCGCGATCGTGGGCCAGCAGATCAGCGTCGCCGCCGCGCGCACGCACCTGACGCGGCTCACGGTGGGGGCCGGGACGCCGTACGAGTCGGCGTTCACCGGGCTCACCCGGCTGTTCCCCACGCCGGGCCAGATCGCAGGCCCGCCCAGGATCGACGAGGTGCGCGCCCGCACGACCACCGGAACCGGACCGGGCGGCGCAGCCGCTCCGACCGCCGCAGAGACCTACCTCCGGCTGCCGGCCCGGACCCTGGCCACGGTGGTCGCGGCGACCCGGGACCTCGCGGACGGCACCCTGACCCTCAGCGTGGGTGACGACCCGGACGACCTGCGCCGACGCCTCGTCTCCCGGCCCGGGATCGGTCCGTGGACGGCCGGCTACGTGGCGCTGCGGGTGCTCGGCGACCCGGACGTGCTCATGGACGGCGACGTCGCCCTGCTCGCCGGGGCGCGCGCCCTCGGCCTGGTGTCCGCGGCGGACCCGCGACCGCAGCAGTTCAAGGAGCTCGCCCGGCGCGGCGCGGCATGGGCGCCCTGGCGCTCGTACGCCGCCATGCATCTCTGGCGCTCCGCATGACCGGCCGGACCGACGCGGCACCGCGGGTCCGGCACCTCGAACGGAAGGTAGATCGATGGACGCGACAACCCTGACCACCCCCGACGGCCCGTTCAGCATCATCGTGTCGCCGGTCCCGGCGCCGGACGACGTCCCGGGACCGGACCCTGCGGCCGTGCTCGCCGCGGGCTGGACCGACGACCTGGACTCGCTCCTCGCCCTGGTGCACCCCACGCTGCGGCCCGTGGACGGCAGCCGCCCGGCGCCGTCGTCGGCCACGGACGGTGTGCTCGCCGAGGCCGCGGACGCCGTCCGCGCCTACTACGACGGCGACCACGGGGCGCCCGGGCGGGTTCCGGTGCGCCAGGCGAGCGGGCCGTTCCGGACGCACGCGTGGGACGTGCTGCGCGAGGTGAAGGCGGGTGAGCGCCTGACCTACAGCGAGTACGCGGCCCGTGCCGGGCGGCCCGCCGCGGTGCGCGCCGCCGCGGGGGCGTGCGCCATGAATGCCGCGGCCCTGTTCGTGCCGTGCCACCGCATCCTGCGCACGGACGGCTCGCTGGGCGGGTTCCGGTACGGCCTGCCGGTCAAGGAGGCCCTGCTGTCCCGCGAGTCGGCGGCCTAGGCACCACGAGGCCCGGGTCGCCCCGCTCCGACGTCGCTGGAGCGGGGCGGCCCGGGCCTCGTGGTGGCGGGCGGTACGGGAGGATCAGCCCTTGACCGCGCCCGCCAGGAGCCCGCGCACGAAGTAGCGCTGCAGCGACAGGAACACGATGAGCGGGACGATCAGCGAGATGAACGCGCCCGCGGACAGCACGTGCCAGTCACCGCCGCGGGAGCCCGCGAGCTCGGCCACGCGCACGGTGAGCGGGAACGTCCGCAGGTTGCCCATGACCAGGGCGACCAGCAGGTCGTTCCACACCCAGAGGAACTGGAAGATGCCGAAGGCCGCGATCGCCGGGGTGAGCAGCGGCAGCACCACCCGGAAGAACACCTGCACGTGGCCGGCGCCGTCCATGCGGGCCGCCTCGACCAGCGAGCTCGGGATGTCCTTCATGAAGTTGTGCAGCAGGAAGATCGCCAGCGGCAGGGCGAAGATCGAGTGCGACAGCCAGATGGCCCAGAACGTGCCGTTGATGCCGATGTCCACGTAGGCCGTGAGCAGGGGCACCAGCGTGATCTGGATGGGCACGATCTGCAGCGCGAACACCGCGATGAACAGGAAGTCGCGCCCCTTGAAGTCCACCCAGGCGAACCCGTAGGCGGCCAGCAGCGCGACCGTGATCGGGATGAACACCGCCGGCAGCGTGACCACGAACGAGTTGACGAAGTAGGTGGCCAGGTCGGTCGAACCGTCGAACAGCGCCGTCTCGTAGTTGCGCAGCGAGAACACGCCCTCGCCCGCGAGGGCGTCGCCGAAGACCGTCCACCAGCCGCTCTGCCGCACGTCGAGCTCGGGCCGGAACGAGGTGACCAGCAGACCGACCGTCGGCACGGTCCACAGGACCGCGATGACGATGGCGAGCGTGCTCGCCCACGGGCTCGACAGCGCCTTGCGCGCCTTGCGGGCGCGGTTGCCCATGCCCGACGCCGACCGGGGCACCTCGGTCGCGGGGGCGTCTGCCTTCACGGTGCTCATCGGACCTCCTCCGACAGGCGCTGCTGGCGCACGTTGTAGATGATCACCGGGATGACGATGACGAACAGGATCACGGCCAGCGCGGCGCTCAGTCCGGCGTCACCCTGCCGGAACCGCTGGTTGTAGAACTCCAGGGCCACGATCGAGGTGCCGAAGTCGCCCGCCGTCATCGTGCGCACGATGTCGAAGGTCTTGAGCGTGGTCATCGCGATGGTGGTGAGCACCACGACCAGGGCGGGCCGGATGCTCGGGATCGTGATGCGCCAGAACATGCCGAACCCGGAGACGCCGTCGAGCCGCGCGGCCTCGACGATGTCGTCGGGGATCGCCTTGATCGACGCCGACAGCAGCGTCATGGCGAAGCCCGCCTGGATCCAGATGAACACCACCATGATGAGGAACGTGTTCAGGGGGCGGCCGATCAGGAACTGCTGGGGCTCACCGCCGAGCCACACGATGAACTGGTTGAGCAGACCCGTCTGGTCCACGCCGGCGGGCTTGTACTCGTAGACGAACTTCCAGATGATCGAGGCGCCCACCATCGAGATGGCCATCGGCAGGAACACGAGGCCCTTGGCGATGGACTCGAACCGGCTCTTGTCGACCAGGTAGGCGTACGCGAGACCGAAGAAGGTGGCCACCAGCGGCGCGACGAGCACCCACAGCGCGGTGTTGCCGAGCACCACGAGGAACTGTGGCTCGGTGAAGGCCCGCACGTAGTTGTCGAACCCCACGAACTCGGTGCTGTTGCGGTTCATGGCCGAGTTGATGATGGTCCGGATCGCCGGGTAGACCAGGCCGATCAGGAGCAGCAGCAGGGCCGCCCCCACGAAGCCGAAGCCGACGAACCAGCGGGCCGGGTTCCGTGGTCGGTCGACCACGAAGAGGATGATGCCCATGATCGCGACGAACAGCACGATCGCGATGAGCATCAGCAAGAACTTGTGCGTGGGATCGTCCCCCGCGTGCAACAGCCAATCCATGGCTCTCTCCTGTCGCTGTCCTGGTCCGGTCTCCCTTGACTGGGCCGGCCCCCAGCCTAGGACGGCGGAGGCGTGGGACTCGTGGTCCCACGCCTCCGCGCGTCATGCTCGAGGGCCGACCGTCAGTTCGACGGCCAGGAGTTCTCGATGGCGGTGGTGACTTCCTCGCTGCTCTGGTCGCTGGCGAACCACTCGATGATGCCGCTCCAGAACGTGTCCGTGCCGACGGCAGCCGGCATCAGGTCGGACGCGTCGAACCGGGCCACCGTGGCCTCGTCGGCCAGGATCTCCGCGGAGAGCTTGTCGAAGTCCGTGGCCAGGAGCTCCGGGTCGAGACCCTTGTTGGCGCTCACCCAGCCGCCGGCCGGGGTGGCCGCCGCCTTGGCGTTGGCCCAGTCCGCGCTCGACAGGTAGGTCTGGAAGGCGACGACCTCGGGACGGTCGGCGAACGCGCCGATGAACTCGCCGGCCACCAGGGTCGGCTTCTCGTCCTCGGTCATGGCCGGCAGGTAGAAGGCGTAGACGTCGCCGTCGGGCGCCACCTCGGTGCCCTCGGGCCACTGCGTCGCGTAGAAGTTCGCGGCACGGTGCATCCAGCAGTTGCCGTCCAGGATCGGGTAGCCCGCGTCGGTCCAGGTCGCCGTGGCGATCGAGTCGACGCCGCCCAGGCCGCCGTTCACGTAGTCCGGGTTCTTGAGGATCTCGCCGGCGGCGTCCCACGCCTCGACGATCTGCGGGTCGTTGAAGGGGATCTCGTGGGTGTACCACTGGTCGTAGACGTCCGGGCCCGCGGTGCGGAGCACGTTGTCCTCGATCCAGTCGGTGCCCGGCCAGCCGGAGGCGTCACCGGACTCCACGCCCGCGCACCAGGGGCGCGTGGCGCCCTCGTTGTTCTCGGCGATGGTGGCGGTGAGCTCGAGCATCTCGTCCCAGGTGGTCGGCACCTCGTAGCCGGCCTCCTCGAACATGGAGGGCGAGTACCAGACGAACGACTTCACGTTGGAGCCCAGCGGCGCGGCGTAGAACGTGCCGTCGACCGTGCCGTACTCCTTCCACTCCGGGGCCCAGCCCTCGTCGACGTTCGCCTCGACCTGCTCGGGGGCCGGCAGGACGGCGTCGTAGTCGCGCACCAGGGACTGGAGCAGACCCGGCTGCGGCAGGATGGCGATGTCCGGCGGGTTGCCCGCCTGGACACGCGTCGGGAGCTGCGCCTCCATCTCGCGCGACGCCTCGTACTCGACCGTCACGCCGGTGCACTCCTCGAACGGCTCGTAGGACGCCGTCTGGGTCTCGGCTTCGGGCTCGACGATGGTCGTGTAGACGGTGACGGTCTTGCCGTCGAGGTCACCGAACTCGTCGAACGCGCTGCAGTCGATCTCGTAGCTGGCCGCCTCGCCGCCGCCACCACCGTCACCGCCGCCGTCATCGGTGTCGGCACACGCCGACAGGATCAGGGCCAGGCTCGCGCCGGTCGCCGCGACGGCGATCGCCCGGCGCTTGGAAGCCTTCCGGATAGTCATCTCGTGCTCCTCCACTGCTTCGTGGGCTCAGAACCCTCTGACATGCGGGTACGGCCCGGCAGACTGCCAGGTTGCCCTTCGTCAACGCAACCGTGGTTTACGATCCAATGCAAGCCCATACAGCACCGGCTTGCATTACGAAACCGTTTCAATCACCCGGGCCGCTCAAGCCGGGTGAATCCCCTGGTCGGCTCGGTGCAACGAATCGGCTGACCGTCGGCGGCGGGACGTAGGCTTGTGCCCGCCAGGACCCTGGTGCACCGACGGAAGGACGGACATGATCGAGCTGAGGACGCCGCGCGAGATCGAGGAGATGCGCCCGGCGGGACGCTTCGTCGCGGACGTGCTCCTCGCCGTCCGGGAGGCCGCCGGCGTGGGTGTGAACCTGCTCGAGCTCGACGAGGTCGCGCACAAGATGATCCGCGACCGCGGCGCGGAGTCGTGCTACATCGACTACCACCCGTCCTTCGGCGCCATGCCGTTCGGCAAGACCCTGTGCACCTCCGTGAACGACGCCGTGCTGCACGGCCTCCCGTACGACTACGCGCTGCAGGACGGTGACCTGCTGTCGATCGACTTCGCCGCGTCCGTCAACGGCTGGGTGTCCGACTCCGCGCTGTCGTTCGTGGTGGGCAACCCGGCGCCGGGCCGCGCCGAGGCCGACGCCACGCTGATCCGCACCACCGAGGTCGCACTCGAGGCCGGCATCGCCGCCGCGCGCCCGGGCAAGAAGATCGGCGACATCTCCGCCGCCATCGCCGAGGTCGCGCACGCCGCCGGGTACTCGATCAACACCGACTTCGGCGGGCACGGCGTGGGCCGCACCATGCACGGCGACCCGCACGTGCCGAACAACGGGCGCGCGGGCCGCGGGTTCCCGCTCAAGCCGGGCCTGGTCATCGCCGTCGAACCGTGGTTCCTGGAGACCACTGACGAGATCTTCACCGACCCCGACGGCTGGACGCTGCGCTCGGTGGACGGCTCGCGCGGCGCGCACTCGGAGCACACGATCGCCATCACGGACGGCGACCCGATCGTCCTCACGGCCCGCTGACGGCGGGGCTGGTCAGAGAAGGGTCTTCAGGGCCTGGATCACGCCGTGCTGCGTGATGTCGCCGACGGTCTCGTCGGCGATCGCCTTGACCTCGTCCGGCGCGTGCCCCATGGCGACCGACCGGGCGGCCCAGCTCAGCATCTCGATGTCGTTCAGGCCGTCGCCCACGGCCAGCGTGTTGTGCGCCGGGACGCCGAGCACCGTACGGACGCTCTCCAGCGACGTCGCCTTGCTGAGCCGGCGCGGCGTCACGTCGATCCAGTCGGGCCCGGCGGGGGTGGCGGTCACGCCGTGCCGGCGCAGCGCGTCCAGCAGGTCCAGCACGTGCGGGCCGCGGAGGATCGCACGCGAGGCGGGCAGCTCGCCCAGCTCCTCGGTGGTGACCGCCCGCTGCGCCCCGTTGACCTCGTGCGGTGCGAAGGGCCGGTTCACGCGGTAGCCGACGCCGATCTCCTCGACGCCGATCTGCACGTCCGGGAAGCGGCTGAGCGCCATCTGGGCCACCGGCCCGACGTCGAACGTCAGCACGTCCTCCAGCATGTAGCCGTTGGTGCAGGTGGCGCACAGCCGGGCCGTCACCGCACCGTTGGAGGCAACCACCCACCCGTCCGTGATGCCGAGCTCCCGGGCCACCGGCAGGATCCCCGTCAACGACCGTCCCGACGCGAGGACCACGTGGTGCTTGCGGCTGCGGACGAGCCGCACCGCCAGCACCGTCGGCTCGGGCACCCGCTGCCCGGTGACCAACAGGGTCCCGTCGATGTCGAGGGCGACCAGATGAGGCGCGTCGTTGCGCACTCGCATGGACACCGGTTGGTCGTCCAGGATCATCACGTACCCCCATGGCACCGTGAGCGCCGTCACCCTTCGACGGATCGCGCCCAAATGTACAGGCATCCGCCCGTGGTTCCATACCTTTGCACGAATAACTTTGACCTGCGTCGTGGACCCGCCGGTTTTTCTTGCCGCAGCCGAACCGTTATCTTCCCGGACCGCCCGGAGCGGCCCTCAGTGCGGCCCCGGACCGTCGCTCAGAGCAGGGAACGCAGCACCGCGACGGCGCCGTCGTCGTCGATCGAGCCCGTCACCTCGTCGGCCGCGGCCTTCACGGGGTCGGTCGCGTGGCCCATGGCCACGCCGCGCCCCGCCCAGCGCAGCATGTCGACGTCGTTGTTGCCGTCGCCCACCGCGATCGTGTCCTGCGGCGCCACGCCGAGCGCCGCACGCACCATCTCCAGGCCCGACGCCTTGGTCACGCCCTGTGGTGCGACGTCCATCCATGCGGACCAGCCGACGGCGTAGGTGACGTCGTCGAACCCGAGACGTGCGGCGATCTCGTGGAACTCCGCGCTGGTCTCGCCCGGGCTGCGCACCACCACGCGGGTGACCTGCCCCGCCCACAGGTCCTCGAAGTCGACCACGCGGTGCTCGCCGTCGAGCTCGCCCTCCGGGAAGAGCTCGGTCATCCGGAAGCCGATGCCGACGTCCTCGACCGCGTACCGCGCGTGGGGAAGCTCTTCCTTGAGCATGCGGAGCACCGGCTCCGGGTCGAAGGTCTCGACCCGTTCCAGCACGTAGCCCGTCTCGGCACGCGGGTCGAGGCGGGCCGTGACCGCGCCGTTCGACGCGACGATCCAGGACTCCTCGATCCCGAGCTTCGCCGCGACCGGGGTCATCGCGATGAGCGACCGGCCGGACGCCAGCACCACGTGGTGCCCGGCCGCCCGGACGGCGGCGACGGCGTCGCGCGCGGCGTCCGAGAGCACGTCGTCGTACGTGACGAGGGTGCCGTCGATGTCGAGGGCGATGAGCTTGGTTCCGGAGTCGCGAGCCACACCCGCACCCTACCGACCGACCTGTGAACACCAGCCGTCCGGGGCCGGGTGATCGGTGGAACGTCCGGTGATCGGCGGCGGACGCCGCCGATCACCGCGCGCCGCGCGTCACTTCGCGGGCTCGAGGACCTCCAGGCCGCCCAGGTACGGACGCAGCCCCTCCGGGACGTACACCGAGCCGTCGACCTGCTGGTGGTTCTCGAGGATCGCCACGATCCAGCGGGTGGTGCCGAGCGTGCCGTTCAGCGTGGCGACGTTGCGGGTCGAGCCGTCCTCCGTGCGCTCGCGCACGCCCAGGCGGCGGGCCTGGAACGTGGTGCAGTTCGACGTCGAGGTGAGCTCCAGCCAGCGCTCCTGGGTGGGCAGCCAGGCCTCGCAGTCGAACTTGCGGGCCGCCGACGAGCCCAGGTCGCCCGCCGCCGTGTCGATGACACGGTAGGGCAGCTCGACCTTGGCCATCATGGCCTCCTCCCAGCCCAGCAGGCGCTGGTGCTCGGCCTCGGCGTCCTCGGGGGCGCAGTAGCTGAACATCTCGACCTTGTGGAACTGGTGCACGCGGATGATCCCGCGCGTGTCGCGGCCCGCCGAGCCGGCCTCACGGCGGTAGCAGGCGCTCCAGCCGGCGTAGCGCAGGGGGCCGTCCGCGAGGTCGACGATCTCGTCGCTGTGGTAGCCGGCGAGGGCCACCTCGGAGGTGCCGACCAGGTACAGGTCGTCCTTCTCCAGGCGGTAGATCTCGTCGGCGTGCGCGCCCAGGAAGCCCGTGCCCTGCATGGTCTCGGGCTTGACGAGGGTGGGCGTGATCATGGGCGTGAAGCCCTCCTGCACCGCCTGGTCCATCGCCATGTTCAGCAGCGCGAGCTCCAGCCGCGCGCCGATGCCGGTGAGGAAGTAGAACCGGGCGCCCGACACCTTCGCACCGCGCTTGGTGTCGATCGCGCGCAGGCCCTCGCCCAGCTCGAGGTGGTCCTTGGGCTCGAAGCCCTCGGCCGCGAAGTCGCGCCGCGTACCCACCTGCTTGAGCTCGATGTAGTCCTCCTCGCCACCGGCGGGAGCGCCCTCGATCACGTTCGCGATCGCGTACAGCACACGGTCGAGCTCCTGCTCCGCCTCCGCGGCGGCGGCCTGGTGGCTCTTGACGTCCTGCGCGAGCTGCTTGGTGTGCGCGAGCAGGGCCTGCTTCTCGTCCCCCTGGGCCTGCGCCACCTTCTTGCCCAGGGACTTCTGCTCCGCGCGCAGGTTCTCGAACTCCGCCAGGGAGGAGCGGCGACGGGCGTCGGCGTCCAGCGCCGCGTCCACGAGGTCGGGGTCGTCGCCGCGGGCCACCTGGCTCGCGCGGACGACGTCGGGGTTGTCGCGCAGAAGTCGGAGATCGATCACGGGTCGAGCCTATCGGGGCCGTGCCAGAGTTTTCGTGCGCAGCGCGACCATCGTGACCAGGGGCACGGCCGGGATGAGCGCGATCACCGCGATGCGCAGGCCGAAGTCGTTCACGAGCGAGCCCAGCACGGCCACCACCCACATCGCCACGAGCGCCGGCCGGAAGAACTCCCAGCGCTCCTGCGCACGCGTGTACCAGGCGGGCAGCCAGCGCTCGCGCCAGGCCACGGGGCCGAACAGGGCCAGGCCGACCACCACGAGCACCACGACCGTGACCCAGATCGCGGGCCCGCCGGTGATCGAGCCCAGCGCGTACATGGCCTTGCGCAGCACGGTGGACACGGCCTCGCCGGTGACCACCTGCTCGACGAACCGCCCGAGGTGCGAGCGGGAGTCGGGCGGCCGCAACCAGTCGAGGATGCCCACGACGGCGACGACGCCCACGCCCGCCGCCGCGACACCCGTGAACCGCCAGAACGTGAGCCGTAGCCCGGAGGCGGCCGTGGCGACCACCACGAAGGCCGGCACGAGCACGAGCCCGCCCCCGAGGTCGGCGCCCAGGTTGGGCAGCACGTCGACGGCCATGGCGATGACGCCCACGACCGACACGGCGAGCGTCGCCAGGACCCGGCGGCCCCGTGTGACCAGGAGCTGGGCCAGCGCGGCCGCGAGCGCGATCGCCGCCACGGCGTAGACCGAGAACGTGGGGTTGCCGAACCCGTAGAAGCGCGCGCCGAACGTCGGCGCGGAACCGAGCGGGGCCGCACGGTTCAGGGGCGTCCCGAACAGGGCGTCGATCGTGAGCGCCACGAACGTGATGCCCGCGACCACCACGGGTGCCGCCCAGAGCGGACGGCGCGGCGCGAGCAGGCTCAGCCCCGTCACGGCGGCCGTCACCAGCACCGTGGCGCCCACGATCGCCAGCACGGGCAGGTCGAACCGCCACCAGCCGGTGAGGGACACCAGGAAACCGCCGGCCGGGAGCGCGGTCAGCGCGGTGGCGCAGACCTCGGCCGCGCGCTGCCACCCGGACGGCACGTCCCCCAGGCCGCGCACTCGGCGCCGGTACGGCACCCACCAGCACACCGCCGCGAGCGCGAGGCCCACCCAGAACGGCACGTCCACCAGCCAGATGTACGCGTCACGGCGCACGTGGTCCCGGGCGGTCATGTCCGCGAGCTCGTCGGCGGTGAGCCAGGCCGAGGCGGGCCGTTCCCCGGCGCGCACCAGCGGCGTCGGGTCGATCGCGGCGGGCCGGTCCACGCCGACGGCGTCGAGCACCGCGGCCGGGACGTCCATCAGCCGGGCCACGCCCTCCGTGCGGGTCGCCGTGCTGCCCAGGTAGCGGGGCAGGCCCTCGTTCGCCGCGGACGGGCGCATCATGGCGAGCCCCAGCTCCAGCGCGCGCTCCGGCACGGTCGCGACGTCGATGACCAGCACGGTCGTGTCCGCGGGAGCCGCGTCCAGGACGCGCCACACGGCGAGGTCGACGTCGGAGACGAGGTCGGCGCGCAGCGCCTCCACCTGGTCCCGGCCGTCGGGCTGCTTCTCCAGCTCGGCGCGCTCCGTGACGTCCAGCAGGGCGGACCCGGCGTCCACGAACGTGATCGGGCAGTCCCACGCGCCCGACCCTTCGGCCACCGCCGTGTCGAGGTCGAAGTACCGGCCGACGCTGCCGTCGCGCCCGGCGAGCGCCACCGCGGCGCCCGGGCCGACCGCCGTCGTGCACTCGTCCGCCAGGGCCTCGCCGAGGGTACCGGGGTGCGCGGCGTAGCCGGACCCGCGCTGCAGCTCGGTGAGGCGGTCCCACTGGTCGACGACGGCGGGGCTGTCGCCTCGCGCCGGCGTCACGGTGATGTCGTCGCAGATCCAGTGACGGTCGGCGTCGCGCTCGTCGGCGATCTCGGTGAGCCGGCCGGCCGAGAGGCTGAGCCAGCCGCTGTCCGGGCAGCGCGCCGCGCGGCCGTTGGGGAGCGTGAGGCCCGCGGCGTCGGCGCCGTCGGTGAGCATCCCGTACAGGGTCGGCGCGGGGGCCTGACCGGTGTCCGGGGACGGTTTCACGTCGGTCCAGCGCAGTCCCTCGGTGCCGATCACGACCAGGCTGCCGCCCGGCGGGACGATCGGCGCGGCCGTGGCGAGCGAGCCGGACTCCTCGCCGGCGGCGTCGGCCCCGGGCACCGGGAGCAGCGCGGCCGCGAACAGCAGGCTGAGCAGCAGCGCGCCGGACAGGCCCAGGACCGCCGACGGCACGCCACGCACAGACGCGGCGGTGGCGGGCACCGCCGCACGACCGGGGGCCGGCGGAGCGGTCCCCGGTCCCGTCCGGGGCGCGGACAGCGGCAGCCAGCCACGCAGCAGGCGGACGCGGGCCACCAGCCCGGGGCGGGCCACGAGCAGGGCGACCAGCGCGAACGGCACGAGCAGGAGCAGTCCCCGCGGGCGGTCACCCAGGAACGGCGCGGCGTCCACGCCCACCGTCACGAGCGCGACCACGGCCACCACGGCGACCGCCGTCGAGACCGGGCGCCCGGGCCGACGGCGGTCGCCGCCCCCGGCGGCCGCGCCTCCGGTCCGGCGCAGCACCGCCGCCGCGAGCCCGGCGGCGAGCACCAGGCCGGCCACGGCGTAGAGCACGAAGGCCACGTCGGAGAACCCGTAGAAGCGGTCGGCCGTCGCGAGGGACGGCCCCAGCAGGGACCTCTGCAGCAGCGTGAACCCGGTGATCCCGTCCACCGTGAACACCAGCCAGGTGACACCCGCCGCCGCCAGGGCGTCGCGCCACGGCAGCGGGGGCAGCAGCCCCGCCAGGCCGCGCACGGTGAGCGCGACGACGACCGTGGCCACCGTCAGCGAGAGAGCCAGGCCGAACTCGGGCGCCGGCCACACCCACCACCGGCTGAGCGTCGCCAGGCTGGCCGCCGCCGGGGCCGAGACGGCGAGCAGCGCGGCACCGAGCGCGATGCGCCGGCGGTACGGGCCCGGCTCCCGGCGCGGCCGCCCCGTGCGACGGGGCAGGACCAGCACCAGGACCGCGGCCAGCAGGAACAGCACGATCGCGCCCGCGAAGGCCGGGACCTGCGCGGGGATCGTGTCGGCCAGCACGTTGATGTACTGGCGGTTCTCGACGGTCCGGGCGACCGTCGTGCGGCGGGGTTCACCCACCTCGATGGGCATGCCGTCGATCGTCTGCTGCTCGACGACGGGCGCCAGGCCGGGCTCCTCGGCCGCCGGGTCGGGGAGCGCGCCCCCGGCCTCGGCGGCGGTCGCCGTGAGGTCGGTGAGCTGGACGAACCCGGTGCTGCGCGACGCGTCGGAGGTCAGCCACCGCACGCGGGGGACGTCCACCACCCAGTCGACCACGACCTGGAGGCCCTGCTGCGTGAGCGGGGTGTCGGCGATGCCCGTGACGAGCACACGGGTGCCGGACGGCAGGCCGGTGCGCAGGGTGCTCAGCGTGTCGTCCAGGGCGTCGAGCGCCTCGGCGCGTTCCGGTCCCTCGGGCAGGCTCCCGGCGTCGATCACGGTCACCGGGCACTCGGCCAGGAGCTCGCCCCAGGCGGGACCGGGTGCGGCGGCCTCGCCGTCCGCCTGCTCGGCGCCGGCCCGCGCCGTGCCCTCGACCAGGGCGTCGAGCGACGGGACGTACCGGTCCACCGTCCCGTTCTCCCGGGCCAGCATCACGGCCGCGCCCGGCCCGACGGCCGTCGAGCAGGCGTCGGCCTCGTCCAGCAGGCCACCGAGAAGACCGGGGGCGGGGGCCTGCTCGGCGGCGTCGGCCTCGTCCTGCTCGTCGTCCGCGCGCTCCGGGAGCCCGGCCCAGCCGTCCACCGTCGCCGCGGCGGGCTTCCACCCGCCGGTACCCAGTGCCCGGGGCACCGGGGTGCACGACGTCGCCCCGCGCTCCTCGGGCGACCGCTCGTCCTGCTCGGCGTCCGGCGCGTCGGCGCGCTCGGCGCTGCCGGCCGAGACCGTCCGGCTGCCCGCGGACAGCGTCAGCCAGGCGTCGAGGGGACACGTCGCGGGCGCCGCGGTGCGGACGTTGATGGACGCGACGGAGCCGCCGCCGATCATGTGCCAGAGGTTGGGTGTGGTGTTGCGCGACACGTCGGTCCAGCGCAGGCCCGCGACGCCGACCACCACCACGGGGGCGGCGGGCTCGGCCTTCTCGTCCGCCGCGAGGTCCGGCGCCGTCACGGAGACCGGCGCGGACACGGGTGCGGCCCACGCCGCCGACCCGCCCGGTCCCAGCACGGCCGCCATGAGCATGACCAGGAGTACGGGCACGGTCAGGGCTCGCGCGGAACGGGGATTCACCCGCCCAGGGTAAATGGCGCGCGGCGTCACGGTGCGCGGACGAGCAGCGCGCCCGCCTGCACGTGCACGTCGATCTCGACGGCGCGCCCGAGCGGGTCGCCGTCCACCTGGGCCTCCTCGCCCGCCGGGACGCGGATGCGGGCGCGCCGGGCCTTGGTGTGGTCGATGCGGCCGAGCTTCTCCGGCAGCTCGCTGCGCACTCCCACGCCCTGCATCGCGATCTCCAGCGTGAGCTGGGCCCAGCCGAACACCCCGCCGCGGACGTCGACGGCCGCGACGTCGAGCACGCCGTCGTCGAGCACGGCGTCGGGCAGCAGGGTCACGCCGCCCGGGAGCATGCCGCAGTTGCCGACCATGATCGAGCGGGCGCGGGCCTCCACGGGTGCGCTGTCGTCGAGCTGGAGGGTGGCGCGCATGCGCCGGGCCTGCATGTGCGACAGCCCGGCCACGAAGTAGGCCACCCAGCCCACGCGCTTCTTCAGGCCGGCGTCGGCGCTGGCGACCATCGCCGCGTCGAAGCCCAGCCCGGCGATGACGAGGAAGATGTGCCGGCGCTCGGTGTCGGGCTCGTGGTCCGGCTGGTTGGGGTGGTCGCCGTTGCGGGGCTCGTCGGCGAACTCGGTCACGCGCAGCCAGCCGACGTCGATGGCCCGGGTGCGGCCGTGCACGATCATGTCGAGCGCCTCGTCCACACCCGTCAGCGGGAGCTCGAGGTTGCGTGCCAGGAGGTTGCCCGTGCCGACGGGGAGCACGCCCATCGGCGTGCCCGAGTCGACCATCGTCTCGGCGACGGCCCGCACGGTCCCGTCGCCGCCCGCCGCGACCACGATGTCGGCCCCGTCCGCCAGGGCGCGGCGGGCCGGACCCTGCCCCGGGTCGTCCACCGTGGTCTCGTACCAGAGCGGCTCGGCCAGGCCGTGGGCGTTGCAGTACGCGCGAACCTGGACCTGGAGGCCCGCAGCACCCTGCTTCGACGGGTTCACGACCACCGCCAGCCGGGGCGCCGCGTCCGCGCTCTGCGCCACCGCGCGGCGGGGACCACGACGGCGCATCCGGGCCTGCTGCGTCCAGACCACGGCGGCCACGGAGAGCGCCAGCACCGCGATGGCGATCGCGACGATCCCGAGCCAGGCCTGCCACTCCATGGGCTCAGAGTACGGGGCTGTCCTGGGGGTCGATCAGCTGCGGACGTTCGAGCCCGCGTGCCGCACCGCGTCCACCGCGCCACGCATCTTGCGCGCGTTCACGGCCAGCAGGACGTCGCGGTACTGGGCGGCACGGTGGATCTGGCCCTTGAGATCGTTCGCGGAGGCCCGGTGCTTGAGGTCGCACGGCACCTCGACGGCGACGTACCCCTTGCGCAGCAGGTCGATCGTCATGCCCGTCTCGACACCCCAGCCGCGCGCGAGCGGGGTGGCCGCCTCGAACGCCTCGCGGGTCAGGCAGCGCATGCCGGACAACGGCTGCGACGGGCTCCAGCCCGTCATCGCCTCGATCGCCCGTCGCGACGCGCCCACCACGACGCCACGGCCGCCGGCACCCGCCTGCTTGGGCAGCAGCGCGATCGCCAGATCCGCCACGCCCTCGCGGACGGGCCGGACGAGCGGTGCGGTGTTGACCGCGGTGTCGCCGAGGTCGCCGTCGATGAACATGAGGAGACGCGGCGGGCGCCCGTCGGCGTCACGCATCGCGACCACCGCCGCGCCCGTCTCCATCGCGGCGGCCTTGCCGCGGTTGTGGGAGTGGCGCACGACGACGGCGCCGGCGGCACGCGCGACGTGCTGCGTGTCGTCCTCGGAGCCGTCGTCGACCACCAGCACGAGGTCGACGTGCGGGATCGCACGCGCGGAGCGCACGGTAGCCGCAATGCGCTCGGCCTCGTCCTTGGCGGGGATGATCGCCGCCACCCGCTGGACGTTCTTGCCTGCCTGTGCATTGCCGGGACGCGTGGTCTTCGCGACCGGGAGAGCGTTCACACCTGTCCTGCCTGAAGCGTCGATTTGCCGTGGTGGGTGTTCGGATAGTCCTTTGCTTGGTGAGTGCAAAGGTTTACCCCTGGAATCCTACTCCCTTGGTCCGCTAGTTGCCGAAACCTGGACCGCTCGTGGCGATCCGCGGTGACTGCCGACGCGTTCCGAGCCGCTCGCGCACGACCGGCCGGGGTGTCCGGTCTAGCGCAGGGTGACCTGCCGGGAGACGATACCTGCTCTTGCGCGTCGCTCGTTCGCATCAAGCGGCTCCTTGGTGGAAAGTGCTTTCGCGAGCTTCTCGCCGAGCTCAGCCAGGGGCCCTTCGAGGTCCTCCGCCTGCGTGCCCTTCGGCAGCTCCCAGACCGGGACCACCAGCCCGGACGCACGAAACGCTCCCACGAACCTTCCACCCGCCAGCCCTGACTCGCGCTTTGCGTGCAGCCGGGAGATCGCGTCGATCACGTCGTCCTCTGGTTCGGGGCGCGCCCAGCGCAGGAACTCGCGGGTCATGCTGCACCAGTAGGCCGACTCGACCGACGCCACCTTCACCGTGGGGATCGCGCCGTCGGCGGCGTCCTCCAGGTTCTGCTTGAGCTCGGGCGTCACGTCGGCGCTCGGGTCGAGCCAGTAGTCGAACGACTCGTGCACCGTGACCTCGAACGGCACGCTCAGGTCCAGCACGTCCTGCAGGCGCGGGCCCTCGCCCGGCAGCGCACCCGACTCCACGGCGGTGCCCGGCTCGAGCTCGATCGCCTGCAGCAGCGCGGCGGCCAGGTCGCGGCTCACGTCGCCCGAACCCACGATGCCCTGCACGGCCAGCAGGATCGTGCCGTCCGCACGGTGCAGCGCCGTCCACGCACCCGGCAGGAGCGTCACGATCGTCACGTCGCGGGCGCCGTACTCAGCGGTGGTGCGGGCCGTCGCAGTGGCCGACGGGACGATCTCGCGCATCGCCACCCAGTCGGTCTCGCCGGGGAGGCCCTCGAAGGGCCGGAGCACGAAGTCGGTGGAGGGGTTCTTGGCCATGCGGCGAGTGTATCCGCGCACCTGGTCCCAGATCTGTCGGGCCGGTGATGTTTCCCGGGCAGGGCGATGATGAGGTCGTGGAACCCTGGCTCGCCGCCCACCTGCCCGTGCTCGACCTGGCGCTCGACGCGGTCCGGGCGGTGCAGCACGCGACCCGGCGCGCGGGTGGGAGCGGCGGGGCCGGCGCCGCCGGCGGACGAGCCGCCACCCGGGCGGTGCACGCCGAGCCCGACGCCCGGCGCGTCGCGGCCGCCTTCGCCTCCGACCGGTTGTTCGCGCTCGACGGCCGGCCCGTGACGGGGTTCGCGGAGCTGTCCGGCTTCTTCCGGACGGCGGACGGCTGGGTGCGCACCCACGCCAACTACCCGCACCACCGGGCCCGGCTGACCGCCCTGGCCGGCCTGCCGGACGACGTCGGCCGGCCCGCGTTCGCGCAGCGCCTCGCCGAGCTCTCGGCGCACGACCTGGAGGACGGCGCTGCTGCGGCCGGCGCGATCGTGGCGCGTGTGCGCACCGAGCAGGAGTGGCGGGAGTCGGAGCCGGGGCGCGCCGCGGCGGCCGGCCCGCTGGTGCGGGTCACGCCCGCGAGCGGCCCGGGTGACGCGACCCGGTCCCTCGCGCGGCACGCGCGAGCCGGCGGGTCACCGGCGGACCGGAGCGGGGCGGCGTCCGCGGCCGGCGGGACGGCCGCGGGCGGGATCGGCGGCGGCGGGACCGGCGGCGGCGGGACCGGCGGCGGCGCGGCACCCCTGAGCGGCGCGGCACCCCTGAGCGGCGTCCGCGTGCTCGACCTGACCCGGGTGATCGCCGGCCCGGTCGCGACCCGCACGCTCGCGCTGCTCGGCGCCGACGTGCTGCGCGTGGACCCGCCCGACCCCGCGGAGATCCCGTGGCAGCACCTCGACACCGGGCAGGGCAAGCGCAGCACGGTGCTGGACCTGCGCGACGGGGCCGACCTCCGCACCGCACAGGAGCTGCTCGACGCCGCCGACGTGCTGGTGACCGGCTACCGCCCCGGTGCCGTGGAGGCGCTCGGACTCCGGGTACCGCCCGGCGTCGTGACGGGGCGCGTCTCCGCGTGGGGCGACACCGGGCCGTGGGCAGGCCGGCGCGGCTTCGACTCGATCGTGCAGGCGGCGAGCGGCATCGCCCTGCTGGAGGGGCACGACGGCGTACCCGGGGCGCTGCCCGCCCAGGCGCTCGACCACGCCTCGGGGTACCTGCTCGCGGCGGGGATCGTCGATGCGCTCACGCTCCGGGACGGAGGGGACGACGGGGCTCCCGACGGCGGAGGCGGCCCCGGCCGCAGGGCTCCGGACGGCGGAGACCCCAGCCGCGGGCGCTCGGGCGACGGGGCTGCGGGCCGCACGGCCGGCGACGGCCTCGGCCGGGACGTGTCGGTCTCGCTCGCGCGCACCGCGACCTGGCTGCTGGACCTGCCGGGCCGGGACCCGCTGCACCCACCCGCAGCGACACCGGACGGCCCGACCGTGACCCACGCCGGCGTGACCACCGCATGCCCGGCACTCCCGGGCTATGCCGACTACCCGCACCCGGCCCACGCCTGGTCCACGGACCCGCCCACCTGGCCCAGCTGACCCTTCTCCGTCAGAAGGCTCACCTGCTGCGGTTCGTTCAACAGGCCGCAGGGTGCCGTAACCGGCACGGTCATGGTCGTCCCGGGCCTGCTGAACAGACGTCAGCGACGCTGAGGAAGCCCTCGGAGAGGTCAGGGGGTCTCAACCACTCCCAGGGGACGTCGGTCAGCCCCAGGAGCGGCAGCCCGCCGGAGGGATCAGGTGCGGCAGCCCACCGGAGGGATCAGGTGCGGCAGCCCCGGAGGGATCAGGCGCGGGAGCGGCCGCGACGGGCCAGCACGAGGGCGCCGGCGCCGCCCACCACGAGCGCTCCGGCAGCCGCCGTCAGGGTGGCGGCCTCGGCGCCGGTCAGGGCGAGCTTGATCGGGGCGTCGAGGGTGGCCTCGGCGAGCGCGGACGCGTCCTGCTCGATGCCCTCGGCGCGCTCCGGCACGTACGAGGTGAGCTCGGCCCCGGCGGTGTCGGCCGACGTCGGGCCCTCCCACTGCTGACCGGGAGCCTGGACGGCCACCGGCTCGGACGTGGCCGTCGCCGTGGGCACCGCATCCGTCGTGGCGGCCTGCGTGACCGTCCGGGTCTGGGTCTGCTCCTCGACGACCGGTGCGGTGGCGGGCACGCTCTGCACCGGCTTGACGACCTCGGGCTCGGGCTTCGGGGCGGGCGCCGGGGCGGCCTCCTCGGCTGCCTCGACGTACTCCCGGACCGCCTCGCGCACCCGCTCGCGGTCCTGCTCGTCCCAGCCGCCCTGCTTCCAGCCGTCCTGCTGACCGTCCTGCTGGGTCTGGCCGCCCTGCTCCCAGCCCGCCTGCTGGGTCTGGTCGGCGTCCCGGCCGCAGTTGCCCTGGGAGCCGTACCGCGGCACGTCGTAGTTCGGCTCGGTGTAGCTGGCGGGCTCGTACGAGCGCGGGGCCTCGTGGGACTGGCGGCCGCGGTCGTACCCGGAGTGACCGTCGTAGCCCGACGAGTGGCCGTCGTAGCCGCCGTGACCGTGGTGGCCGCCCCCGTCGTGCGCCATCGCCGGGCTGGCGACGGCCGTCGCGGCGGTGGCGAGCGCGATCGTCGCCACGACACGGGTGGCCGTGGACTTGGCGGCGGACGAAGGCTTGACGGCGGCGTGCTTCATGAGAGCTGCTCCAGCTGGTCGGCTACAACGGCCCGGATCCCGGGGGCCGCGACGACGCTACCCGATCTCCCTTCGGTGAAAAAGGGGCACTTACGAAAAAGCTGATGTAACGGTAACGATTGGATAACAACGGCGTTATCGATGGAACCTCCTCAAAGCGCCGAAAAACGCAAACAGGGTGGAGTGCCGATGGCACTCCACCCCGTTGCGTCAAGTCCGAAGAGGCTGGGGTCCTCTTGGGTTTCAGGTCAGGAAAGGCCGCCCAGCAGCCCGCCCGTCAGACCGCTCACGGCACCGCCGGTCAGGCCGTCCACGGTGTCCGTGACGCCACCGACGGTGTCGGTCACGGCGCCACCGGCGACACCCTTGACGGTGCTGCCCACGGTGTCCACGACGGGCTTGGCCATGCCGTCCACGACGACGTCCTTCACGACGGGCTTGGCGACACCCTCGACGACGACGTCCTCGACCAGCGGCTTCGCGACGCTGTCCACGACGGTGTCCTTGACGACCGGCTTCACGACGTTGTCGACCACGCCGTCCTTGACCACGCCACCGACGACGCCGTCGAGCACGACGTCCCCGACGACCGGCTTGGCGACGTGGTTCACGACGCCCGGCACGACGTCGCCGGTCACGGTGCCCACGGCACCCGGCACGACGGAGCCCGTCGCGGTGCCCACGGTCGAGGTGACGCCCGGCAGGACGCTGCCCTGCACGGAGCCCACGGCGCCCGGCACGACCTCGGTCACGGCCGGCTTCACGACGCCGTCCACGGCGACGTCGCCCACGACCGTCTCCACCGCGCCGGCGGCCGGCGTGGTGACCTTGGCGACCACGCCGGGCACGCTCGCGACGACGCCCGGGACGTTCGACACGACGCTGTTGACGACGCCACCCACGCCACCGAGCACGCCCGGCAGGTTGGCGGTGAGGCCGGCGACCGGAGCGGTCACGCCGCCCAGGACGTTCGGCAGGTTGCGGATCACGTCGGCCACGGTGGCCGGGACGCCGTCGACCACCTCGGTCGCGGTGCCCGCCACGCCGGCCACGGTGCCCGTGGCACCGGTCACGACGTCACCCGAGGCCACGCCGCCGACGACGCCGGAGACGGCGCCCGTCGCGGTGTTGAGGGCGCCACCGGCCACGCCGTTCACGACGTCGCCCTGCAGCACGCCGCCGGCCACGCCGTTCACGACGCCGGTGGCCGTGCCCACGGCGCCGGTGGCGGTGCCCACGACGCCGCCGCCGAGCACGGTCTGCAGCGCCGACTGGGCGGTGCCGGTCACGCCGGCGGCGGTACCCGTCACGCCGGACAGGGCGGAGCCGCTGGTGACGCCGCGCACGACGTCGGAGACGACCTGCGGGGCCGCACCCTGGACGGCGCCGGACACGAACTGCGCCGGCTTGTAGTTGGGGGCGAGCGCCGTGGTGGGCGCGATGGAGGCGGGGAGCTGCTTGGTCACGGCGTCCGCCGCGGGGACGGCAGCCGTGAGCTCGCTGAGGTCGACCGAGGTCGACGAGAGGGCCGGCAGGCCCTGCGTGAGGCCCTCGGCCGTGGTACCGAGGTCACCAAGGGAGTCCAGCGGCGAGGCCTCGGCGGCCATGGCCGGGGCGGCCATGCTCGTGGCCGCGGTTGCGATGGCGACGGTCGCGATGGTCCGCGCGCCCGCCGATGCGGTCTTCTTCTTGGGTGCTGCGTGCTTCAAAAGGTGCTCCAGCATCTCGTTGCGCATAAGCGCTTCGGTCCTTGAGCCACCGAACTTAGTCTTCACCCCCGGGTGAATAAAATCACCCTCATCACGATTCGATAACGATGGGTTGATTGGACCGCTAGAACCGGTCCGCCCGGCTTGTTCCTTAGCGTGACGCTAAGGCGTTATCGGCGTGGGGCCGATCCGGCGTCTCGACGTACGGACGCCTCCACCGTCAGGGCCTCGGCACCCTGCACCAGCGCGGCCTCCGCGGCCCGCGCCTCGGCGGTGGCCCGGGCACGGACCTCGACGATCCTGTCGTGCAGCTCGGAGTGCACCCGCTTGCGCACGTCACGGGCGATGGCATCGACGTCCGAGTCGTGCGGGGCCGGCTCGCCGCGTGCGGCCAGCTCGTCGGCGAGGCGCGCGACGACGTCGGCCACCTCGGCCCGGACCCGGACCTCCGCCTCGTCGAACAGCGCGACCACCGCGGCGTCGGCCTCCCGGCCCAGGCGGGTCTCCTCGAAGCGCTGGGCGGCGGCGTCCACGATGCCCTGCGCCTGGGCGACGACGTCGCGGGCCACCGCGGGCGCGTGCGCCTTGAGCGTGGCGAGGTCGTAGAGCAGCACGCCCTCCACGTCGGCGACACCCGGGTCGACGTCGCGGTGCAGCGCCAGGTCCAGGATCACCAGCGGACGGGGCTCCGGCTCGTCGCCCGCCCGGTCGGCGGCACGCTCACGCGCCCGGACCAGGCCTGCGGCGTCCAGCACGTGGCCGAGGCTCGCCTCGGGGCCCGCGTCGGTCGTCAGGTGCGGGAGCACGCCCGGGGCACCGAAGTTGCCGGACACCACGGCGGCGAGGTGCTCGTCGTGCCCGTCGGCCTGCTGCGGGTCGGCCTGCTCCGCCCGGGCCGCGAGCGCGCGCCCCCGGGCACCGCTGCAGCTGACCACCAGGTCGGCGTCGGCGAGCGCCTCGACGAGGGAGTCCACGGGCTGCACGTCGTGGGACGCGGCGAAGGCCGCGGCGCGGCCGGACTGGGAGTAGACCCGGATGTCGTCGCAGCCGCGCGCTCGCAGGGCCGCCACGGAGGCGCCGGCGTACGAGCCCGTGCCGATGAGCACCGCACGGGTACCGTCCCACGGCGGCAGCTCCCGCTCGGCGAGGTCCAGGGCGAGGGCCACGACGGACCGGCCGGCCGCGCCGAGCTCGGTGTCGGTGCCGACCCGCTTCGAGGTGCGGGACGCCGTCTGGAAGAGCAGCTCCAGGGTCTTCGAGGTGGTCTCCTGCTCGCGGGCCTCCGCGAGCGCCCGCTTGACCTGGCCGGCGATCTCACGCTCGCCCACGACCATCGCGTCCAGGCCCGACGCCACGGCGAACAGGTGCTCGGTGACCTCCGGCCCGGTGCGGACGGTGAAGCTGCGCGCGGCGACCTCCCCCGTGACGCCGGAGGCGTGCGCCACCAGCTCGGCCACGTGCCGGGTCGCGTGCCGCACGCTGTCGCCGCTGAGCGGCGCGTCGACGTCGAGGTAGAGCTCGAAGCGGTTGCACGTGGAGATCACGACGGCGCCCGCGACGGGGCCGCACGTACCCACGACGACACGACCCACTGACGACGAACCCGTGGACAGGCGCTCCAGCGCGTCGAGGTCGAGCTCGCGGTGGCTGGCGGTGAGGGAGAGGAGAACCACAGTGCTCCAACTTTATGCACCCTGGCCCGGCAGGGCAGAATCGTGAAGCGTGAAGTCCACCACCCTCGCGCCCGCCCACCCGCTCACCGACGGGCGGACCTCTGCCGCACCCCTGGTGCAGGCCCTGCGGGGTGAACGCCCGGGCCGGACGCCCGTCTGGTTCATGCGGCAGGCCGGCCGCTCGCTGCCCGAGTACCGCGAGGTGCGCCAGGGCACGGGCATGCTGGAGGCCTGCCTGCGCCCGGACCTGGCCGCCGAGATCACGCTGCAGCCGGTGCGCCGGCACGGGGTGGACGCCGCGGTGTTCTTCTCGGACATCGTGGTGCCGCTCAAGCTCGCCGGCGTGGGCGTGGACATCGCGCCGGGGGTGGGACCCGTGATGGACCAGCCCTACCGCACGGCCGACGACGTCGCCCGCCTGACCTCCCGCGGCCTGGACGACGCCGCGCTGGAGCCGATCCGCGAGGCCGTGGCGCTGACCGTGGCGGAGCTGGGGTCCACGCCGCTGCTCGGGTTCGGCGGCGCGCCGTTCACGCTGGCGGCCTATCTCGTGGAGGGCCGCCCGTCGCGCGACCACCTCGCGGCGCGGACCCTGATGCACGCCGACCCCGAGACCTGGGACGCGCTCGTGGCCTGGACCGCCGACCTCACCGGGGCGTTCCTCCGGGCCCAGGTCGAGGCGGGTGCGAGCGCCGTACAGCTCTTCGACTCGTGGGCCGGGTCGCTGTCCCTGGCGGACTACGCGGCGCGGGTCGCGCCGTCGTCGGCCCGGGCGCTGGCGTTCGTCGCGGACAGCGGCGTGCCGGCCATCCACTTCGGCACGGGCACCGGGCACCTGCTGCCGGCCCTGCGGGACGTGCTGGTCACCGCGGGCGTGCCGGACCACGCCGTGGGGATCGACTACCGGACCCCGCTCGACGAGGCCGCGGCGCTGCTGCCGGGCGTGCCGCTGCAGGGCAACATCGACCCGGCGCTGCTGGGCGCCCCGTGGGACGTGCTGGAGGCGCACGTCCGCGAGGTCGTCTCGCGCGGGCTCAAGGCGCCCGGGCACGTGGTCAACCTGGGGCACGGCGTGCCGCCGGACACCGACCCGACGGTGCTGACCCGCGTGGTCGAGCTGGTCCACTCGTTGTGACCTCCTCCGGCACGACGACGCCCTCGGGCGCTCCGGACGCCGGGCGTGCTGCTGAGGCCCGGCGTGCTGCTGGAGCCGGGCGTGCTGCTGAAGCCGGGACTGGTGCCGGGGCCGGGACTGGTGCCGGGGCCAGGACTGCTGCCGAGGCTGCCGACGCCGTCGTGGTCGGGGCCGGGATCGGCGGGCTGGTCGCCGCGCACACGCTCGCGGAGCGCGGGCTGCGTGTCGTCGTGCTGGAGGCCGCCGACCGGGCGGGCGGACCGATCCGCGGGGGGTCGTTCCGGTCGCTGCCCGGCGTGCCCCTGGACCTCGGGGCGGAGTCCTTCGCCGTGCGGGGCGGGGTCGTGGAGCGGCTCGTCGCCGAGCTCGGGCTGGCCGTCGAGGCGCCCGCCGGCCTCTCCGCCTGGGGGTACGCGGCCGAGCGGGCGTTCCCGCTGCCGGCGGGCGGTGTCCTGGGCATCCCCGCACGGCCGTGGGCCGCCGACGTGCGCCGCGCGATCGGCTGGCCCGGCGTGCTGCGGGCCTCGCTCGACCGGGTGCTGCCCGCGCGGATGGTGGACCCGACCGACCTCGGCACCCTGACCCGGTCGCGGCTCGGCACGCGGGTCGCCGACCGGCTGGTCACGCCGGTCGCGGCCGGCGTGCACTCGGCACCGCTCGACCGGCTCGACGTCGCCGCCGTCGCCCCCGGGCTGCTGGACGCGTACGCACGTACCGGGTCGCTGTCCCGTGCCGTGGCGGCGCTGCGGGCCGCGGCGCCGCCCGGGTCCGCGGTGCGGGGGATCGACGGAGGGGTGCACGCCCTGGTGAGCGCCCTCGTGGACCGGCTGGACGTGCGGTTCGGGGCGCGGGTGGACGGCGTGGAACGGGTGGGCGGCGCCGAGGGTGTGGCCGGCGCCCAACCAGTGGGCGGCGGCCAGGGAGTGGGCGGCGGCCAGGGAGTGGGCGGCGCCGAGCGCCTGGACGCCGCGGATGCCGCCGGTGGCACCGAGCAGCCGGCCGGCCCCGCCTGGCTGGTGCGCACGGCGAACGGCACCCTGCTGCGCACGCCCCGTCTGGTGCTGGCGACCCGCACCGACTTCGGTCCCCTGCCGAGCGCCAGCGCCGAGATCGGTCCTTTGCACCGAGATCGGTCCGCGGATGGACCGATCTCGGTGCAAGGGACCGACGTCGCGGCTCGGGCGCTGGTGCCCCCCGCGAGCCCCGAGCGCGGGGCCGACATCTGGCTCGTCACGCTGCTCCTCGACGCGCCCGAGCTCGACGCGGCGCCGCGGGGGTCGGGGATGCTCGTGGCCCCGGGCACCGCGCCGGGCGCCGTCCGGGCCAAGGCGCTGACCCATGCGACGGCGAAGTGGCCGTGGCTCGCCCGCCGGGTGCGGGACGCCGTCGGACCGGGGGTGCACGTGGTGCGCCTCAGCTACGGGCGCATGGGCGAGCCGACGCCGGAACCCACCGCGCAGGAGGCCGCCCGTGATGCGTCGGCGCTGCTGGGCGTGGACCTGACCGGGCGCGTGCGGGACAGCCTGCACCAGCGCTGGGACGGCGCACTGCCCCCGCCGACGCCGGCCTACCGGGCCGCGGTCCAGGAGTTCGAGACGGCGGTACGGGCCGAGCCGGGCCTCGACGTCACGGGCGGCTGGATCGCGGGCACGGGGCTGGCAGCGATCGTCGGGCATGCGCGGCGCACGGCCGAACGGCTCCGGGCCCAGGTTGCCGGCTGAGCCGGGCACCGGTTCGCGCGGTCGGCCCAGGCGTCTCCGGCCCGCCTCGGACCAGGGTTCTGACACGGTGTTCTGACAGTTCGCCAGCAAGGATGTGAGATCGGCCCGTCCGGGCGCCCCGGTTTCCTCCGGGCGGGGGTTCGGGTGGAGACTGGGTTGGTGACCCCGACCCCCCTCTCCGTCAGCACCCCCGGAAGCACCCCGGGCGATCTCGCGCCGATCCGCCTCGGTACCCGCGCGAGCGCCCTCGCCACCACCCAGAGCGGTCTGGTGGCCCGGCGCCTGGAGGAGCTGACCGGCCGGCCGGTCGAGCTGGTGCACATCCGGACCGAGGGCGACGTGAGGACCGGGAGCCTCGCGAGCCTGGGCGGCACGGGCGTCTTCGTGACCGCGCTGCGCGAGGCGCTGCTGGACGGGCGCTGCGACGTCGCCGTCCACTCGCTCAAGGACCTGCCGACGACGCCCGCGGACGGCCTCACCTTCGTGACGCCCGAGCGCGAGGACCCGCGCGACGCCCTGTGCGCACGCGACGGCCTGACGCTCGCCACGCTTCCCCACGGCGGGCGCGTGGGCACCGGCTCGCC
This sequence comes from Promicromonospora sp. NPDC052451, assembly GCF_044547525.1. NCBI lineage: Bacteria > Bacillati > Actinomycetota > Actinomycetes > Micrococcales > Promicromonosporaceae > Promicromonospora > Promicromonospora sp. NPDC052451. Next base: position 452,050 of record NZ_JBIUAP010000001.1, on the reverse strand, counting down.
GCGCCGCGCCGCACAGATCCGCGCCGCCCGCCCGGACCTCGACGTCGTGGACATCCGGGGCAACGTCGGCACCCGGCTCAACCGGGCGCTCGGCCCCGACGCCGACCTCGACGCCGTCGTCCTCGCCTACGCAGGCCTGTCGCGTCTGGACCGCACGGACGTCATCAGCGAGATCCTGGACGTCGACGTCGTCGCGCCGGCCCCCGGGCAGGGTGCGCTCGCCGTGGAGGTGCGGACCGCGGACATCGCGTCGGAGCCCGGCACCCCGCCCCGCGCGCCCGACCTCGCCGAGGCGATCCACCTGCTCGACCACCGCCCCACCCGCCTCGCCGTGCTCGCCGAGCGCGCCGTCCTGGCCCGGCTCGAGGCCGGCTGCGCCGCCCCGGTCGGTGCGCACGCCACGGTGTCCGGCACGGCGCTCGGGCTGCGGGCCGTCGTGGCCGCCGTGGACGGCTCCGAGCAGATGTCGCGCACCGCGGAGACCCGGCTCTCCCTGGACGTCGCCCCCGAGACCATCGACGCCGCCGCCCGAGCCCTCGGCGTGACTGTCGCCGAGCACCTGCTCGCCGACGGCGCCGAGCGGCTCGCACCGCTGAGCGCGTCGGTGCCGGAGAAGGCGTGACCGAGCGGGTCCCCCCGTCGGCCGCTCGGCCCACCGTGCTGGTCGCCCGGTCCCCGGAACGCTCCGTCGCGCTGCTCGCGCTGCTGCGGGAGCGCGGGCTCGACGCGGTCGCCGCTCCGGTGATCGAGCGGGCCACCGTCGAGGACCCGGCCGAGCTCGACGCAGCGCGCAACCTCGTCGCCGCGGGCGGCTACGCCTGGGTCGCGATCACCAGCGTGAACGCCGTGGACGCCCTGCTCGGCCCGGCCGAGCCCGCGGACACCCCGGCCCTGCCGGGAGGTAACACCCCTGCGGGGGACTCGGTTGCGCACGGTAGACAACGTCTACTCGGCGCAACCCACCTGGGCGCAGGTGACCTCCTCCGAGCCGACACGCCGGCCGACACGCCGAGCCCTGCACCGAGCCCTGCACCGAGCCACACCTCGGCCGGCGCGTCGCGGACCGGACCGGTCCGGTGGGCCGCCGTCGGCCCGGCGACGCGCCAGGCGCTGGAGGCGCGCGGTATCACCGTCAACCTCGTGCCCGGGACCGCGACCGGTGCCGGGCTCGCCGACGCCTTCCCGGCCGCACCCGCCGAGAACACCCCCGCCGAGAACGCCCACGCCAGGCGGGTCCTGCTGCCGCTCGGTGATCTCGCGTCCGGCACACTGCGGGCCGGCCTCGTCGCCAAGGGCTGGACCGTCGACGTCGTGACCGCGTACCGCACCGTCGCCAACGAGCTGCCGCCGGAGCTGCACCGGCGGTACGACGCCGTCGTGGTCGCCTCCGGCTCGGCCGCCCGCCAGGTCGCCGCCCAGCTCGGCCCGCAGCGGGTGGTCGCGATCGGGGAGCCGTCGGCCCGCGCAGCGGGCGCCGTCGGGCACACGGTGCTCGCCGTCGCCGCGGAGCCGACGGACACGGCCCTGGCAGACGCCGTCACCCAAGCACTTGTCAGCATCTGATGCACCAGACAGAAAGAAGGACACCGTGAGCACCACCGGGATCGTGTACCGGCCGCGTCGTCTGCGCGCCACGCCGGGCATGCGCCGCCTCGTGGCCGAGACCCGCCTGCACCCCGCCGACCTGGTGCTGCCGCTCTTCGTCAAGGAGGGCCTGACCGAACCCGCACCGCTGACCAGCATGCCGGGCCAGGTGCAGCACACCGAGGAGTCCCTGGTCGCGGCCGTTCGCGCCGCACGCGACGCGGGGCTGGGCGGCGTCATGCTGTTCGGCATCCCGGCCGTCAAGGACGGGAACGGCTCGCAGGCCGACGCACCCGACGGCATCCTGCAGCGGGCGCTGCGGGCCGCCCGTGCCGCGCTGGACGAGGGGCTGGCCCCGGGCGCACCCACGCCGGTGCTCATGGCCGACACCTGCCTCGACGAGTTCACCGACCACGGGCACTGCGGCGTGCTGACGTCCACAGGGGCTGTGGACAACGACGCGACGCTGATCCGCTACGCCTCGATGGCCGTGGCCCAGGCGAAGGCCGGGGCGGACGTCATCTCGCCGTCGGGCATGATGGACGGCCAGGTCGCGATGATCCGGGACGCGCTGGACGACGCGGGCTTCGCCGACACGAGCATCCTGGCCTACAGCGCCAAGTACGCGAGCGCCTACTACGGGCCCTTCCGCGAGGCCGTGGACTCGGAGCTCACGGGCGACCGCAAGACGTACCAGATGGACTCCGCGAACGCCCGCGAGGGCCTGCGCGAGGCCGACCTGGACCTCGCCGAGGGCGCCGACCTGGTCATGGTGAAGCCGGCCGGGTCGTACCTGGACGTGCTGCGCGCCGTCGCCGACCGGAGCGACGTACCCGTGGCCGCGTACCAGGTGTCGGGCGAGTACGCGATGATCGAGGCGGCCGGGGCGAACGGCTGGATCGACCGTGACCGTGCCGTCCTGGAGTCGGTCACGAGCATCAAGCGCGCCGGCGCGGACGTGATCCTCACGTACTGGGCCCTGGAGATCGCGGAGTGGATCAAGTGACCGAGCAGAACCGAGACACCGTCGAGGCGCAGGGGCTGCGCCGCACGCCAGAGGCCAACCACGCGGCGTTCCTGCGCGCGCAGGGCGCGATCCCGGGCGGTGTCAACTCACCGGTCCGGGCCTACGGCAGCGTGGGCGGAGACCCGCGGTTCCTGACGTCGGCCCGGGGGCCGTACGTCACGGACGTCGCGGGGCGCGAGTACGTGGACCTGGTGGGCTCGTGGGGTCCGGCGCTGCTGGGCCACGCGCACCCCGACGTCGTCGGCGCGGTGCAGGACGCCGCCGCGCGCGGGCTGTCGTTCGGCGCCCCGACCGTGGCCGAGGTCGAGCTCGCCGAGGAGGTGCGCCGCCGGGTGCCTGCCGCCGAGCGCGTGCGCCTCGTGTCGACGGGCACCGAGGCGACGATGACGGCGATCCGCCTGGCCCGCGGCGTCACCGGCCGGCCGCTGGTCGTCAAGTTCGCGGGCTGCTACCACGGGCACATGGACGCGCTGCTGGCCGAGGCCGGGTCCGGCGTCGCGACGCTCGCCCTGCCGGGCTCCGCGGGTGTCACCGAGGCGACCGCTGCCGAGACGCTGGTGCTCCCCTACAACGACCTGGCGGCCGTCGAGGCGGCGTTCGCGCAGCGCGGCTCTGAGATCGCCGCGGTCATCACCGAGGCGTCGCCCGCGAACATGGGCGTGGTGCCGCCGGCCGAGGGCTTCAACGAGGGCCTGCGCCGCATCACGTCGGCGCACGGGGCGCTGTTCGTCATGGACGAGGTGCTCACCGGCTTCCGCGTGGGTCCCGCCGGCTGGTGGGGCGTGGAGAACGACGCGCTGCGCGCGCAGGGCGGCGCGGGCTACACCCCCGACCTGTTCACGTTCGGCAAGGTCATCGGCGGCGGCATGCCGGTCGCCGCGCTGGGCGGTGCGGCGTCGGTCATGGACCACCTGGCCCCGCTGGGACCCGTCTACCAGGCGGGCACGCTGTCCGGGAACCCCGTGGCCGTGGCGGCGGGCCTGACCACCCTGCGCCTGGCCGACGACGCCGTGTACGCCCGGGTGGACGAGGTCTCACGGGTGCTGTCGGACGCCGTGGGCGAGGCGCTGTCCGCCGCGGGCGTCGAGCACCGCGTGCAGCGTGCAGGCTCGCTGTTCTCGGTGTTCTTCGGCCCGCTGGCCGCGGCGTCGGGCGTCCGGGACTACGCGCAGGCCCAGGCGGCCGAGACCTACCGGTACACGCCGTTCTTCCACGCCATGCTGGACGCCGGGATCAACCTGCCGCCGTCGGTCTTCGAGGCCTGGTTCGTCTCGGCCGCCCACGACGACGCCGCGGTGACCCGCATCCTGGACGCCCTCCCGGCCGCCGCCCGCGCGGCCGCCGCCGCGCGCACTTGACGCACTACCCCCGAGGGGTATGTCATTGTGGGATGACCGAGGCGACGGAGACCACCGAGGCGACCGAGGCCGCCGTCGGACAGGCTGATGACCACCACCACGACCACGACGGGCCGCACGGCTACGCCTCCGACAAACCGGGGTATCTCAAGCGGATGCGCCGGATCGAGGGGCAGGTACGCGGCATCGCGCGCATGATCGACGAGGACGAGTACTGCATCGACGTGCTCACCCAGGTCAGTGCCGTCACCAAGGCACTGCAGGCGGTGAGCCTCGCCCTCGTGGAGGATCACCTGGGGCACTGCGTGGTGGACGCGGCCAAGGCGTCCGACGACGAGGGCGCCGCCAAGGTCAAGGAAGCCTCCGAGGCGATCGCCCGCCTCGTCCGCATGTGAACGCCGACCAGCCCGTGACCAGAGGAGACCACATGACCACCGTGACCAAGCTCGCCGTGACCGGAATGACCTGCGGGCACTGCGTGTCCGCCGTGACCGACGAACTGCGCGGCGTGCCCGACGTCCAGGACGTCACCGTCGAGCTGCACGCCGGCGAGACGTCGATGGTGCACGTGATCTCGAAGCTGCCGCTCGCGGAGGCGCCCCTGCGCGACGCCGTGGACGAGGCGGGCTACGAGGTGTCCGGGGTCGAGGTGCTCGAGAACGCGGTCGCGGCCGAGTCCGCCGCCCAGGCTCCCGGTCGCCAGGCGACCCGGATGCTGCCGATCGTCTCGTCCTGACCGGCCGAGCGGCGTCGTCCGCGGCGTGCTCATGCTGCGGACGACGCCCGATCCGGTCTAGCGGAACCGGCGGCCCTCGTCACCGCGGTACGACAGGACCGCCAGCACCACGAACAGCAGCGTCCACCCGGCCAGCACCGGGAGCGCCAGGGCGTACGCCTCCACCCCCGTCGTGGCCTGGACCAGCAGGTCCCGGCCCGCGCGGGTGGGCGTGGCCCGCGAGATCGCGTCGAGCCAGCCGGGGAACATCTGCGGCGGCAGGAACAGCCCGCCCGCGAAGGCCAGCGGGAAGAGGATGATCTGCACGACGGGCAGCGCCGCCTTGGCCGACAGCCGGTAGCCGATGGCCATGCCGAGCAGCACGAACGGCACGGACACCGCCAGGATCGTGCCGATGCCGGCGAGGAGCTGGCCCGCGGTCACGGTGGCCGCGGTGAACAGCCAGCCGATGAGGATCAGCGGCAGCAGGCCGAACAGCGAGAAGATGCCGCCGTTGAGCACGCGCGCCACCATCTGTGGTCCGGGTCCGGCGGGCAGCGAGCGCAGGAACGGGTAGAACGGCAGCTGCCGGTCCTCGGCCACGCCGAGCCCGTAGGTGAAGAGGCTCGCGGAGCACACCGCGAACAGCCCGAGGCCGGCCACGGCGGTCGTCGCGAACAACGGGTTGCCGGCCACCGCCTCCTGGGGCACCACGAAGAAGAACATCGACAGCGACGGGAACAGCACGTTCCCGAGCACCGCGATCGGGATCCGGACGGTCTCCAGGAACTGGTACCTGAGGTGCAGCCAGGACAGCACCCAGAACGGCCGGGTCCGCCCGGCGGGGGCGGTCAGGTCAGGTGCCTCGTTCGCGCTCATCGCACTGCTCCCTTGGTCGTGCGGGGGTCGACGAGCTGGCCGAACGCCTCCTCGAGCGACGCCCCGCGGATCTCCAGGTCCCGGAACTCCGCCCCGGAGCGGACCAGGTCGCGCACGAAGGCGTCCGAGTCCGCGACGAGGTGCTCCTGCCGTGCGCCCGTGGCGTCGGTGAGCTGCACACGGCGCACGCCCACCCGGCCGAGGATGTTCTCCAGGGAGTCGTCGGCGAGCACGGTGCCGCGGTCGATGACGACGACCCGCTCGGCGAGCGCCTGTACCTCCTCCAGGTAGTGCGAGGTCAGCAGCACGGTGCCCCCGCCGGCGTGGTACTCCCGGATGGCGTCCCACAGCGCGGTGCGGCCGGACACGTCGAGCCCAGTGGTGGGCTCGTCGAGCAGCACCACGCGGGGCCGGCCGACCAGCGAGAGCGCCACGGCCAGCCGCCGCTTCTGCCCGCCGGACAGCGATCCGGTCTGCCGCCTGCCCAGGTCGGCGAGCCCGAACTGCTCCAGCAGCTCGTCCGTCGGCACCGGGTGCGGGTAGTGCCCGCCGACGAAGTCGACCACCTCGCGCACGCGCAGCGTCGCCGGCAGACCCGTCTCCTGCGGGGTCAGGCCCAGCACGGTGCGTGCCCGGGCGTCGCGGGGGTCGTGGCCGTGCAGGCGCACCACCCCGGTGTCGGGCCGCCGCTGGCCGCTGACCAGCGACAGCAGCGTGGACTTGCCGGCCCCGTTGGGGCCGAGCAGGCCGACCAGCTCGCCGTCCCCCACCTCCAGCGAGACGTCGTCGAGGGCCACCACGTCGCCGAAGCGCCGGGTCACCCCGCTGACCTCTACCGCACTCATTCCTGTGCTCCCTTCAACAGGTCCATCAGGGCCGCCTGGTAGTCCGCGAACGCGGTGCGGCCGGTGTCGGTGAGGGCGAGGTACGTCGCGGGCATCCTGCCCTCGTGCGTCTTGGTGACGCGGACGTACCCGGCGTCCTCCAGCTTGCGCAGGTGGGTCGACAGGTTCCCGGCGGTCATGTCCAGCAGCGTGCGCAGCTTCGGGAAGGCCACCTCGTCCCCGCGGCCCAGGGCCGCGAGCGAGGCCACGACCCGCAGGCGCGCGGGCGCATGGATGACCGGGTCGAGGTCGTCAGGCACTCTGCCCACCGCCCTCCGCCCTCCGCGCGGCCACGGGTGATCGGCGCCGGACACGGTAGACCTGCTCGACCGCGACCATGACGAGGAACCCGCCCCCGCCCGCCAGCGCCATGACCAGGTAGGTGCCGGGCATGCCCGCGAACGCCGCGAGCACGGCCGTGACGAGCATCCAGGCGCCGACGGCGGGCATGCGCAGCTCGCCGAACAGCAGGCCGCCGGCAATGTACATGATGCCGACGACCACGCAGGCGAACCCGTTCGCCGCGATGGCCACCACCTCGGGCGGAGCGCCGGCGTCGGCCATGGCGCCCAGCACGACGCCGTAGGTGAGGAACGCCAGGAACCAGGTCCACCCGTACAGGGCGCCGGTGCGCGCGCCCACCCCGCGCGTGCCGGCGGTGCGCGTGATGCTGTGCACGATGGTGAAGGCCATCGCACCGAGGATGCAGCCGGCGAAGACCCAGCCGGCCCAGCGGGCGGGCAGGCCCGTGTCGCGCGCGGTCTGCCACATGACGAGGTACCCGGCCAGCCACGCGAGGCCCCAGGCGCCGAACAGCAGGCGGCCGTCGGGCTCCGTGGCGTCCCGGGCGCGTTCCTGCTGCTCCCGGATCATGCGCAGCGTCTCGGCGGGGTCGAGCCCCCCGGGGCCGCCGGTACGGCCCGGATCGGCCGGGGTGCCCGGCGTCGGGTCACTCGTCATGGTGTCGCCTCTCAACTGGTTTGCACTGCAAACTAGTCTGCAGCATCGAGCGACACGACCGCAAGCACAATGCTGCTGCTCCCAGCGACACAGCGATGAGACCGCACCGACCCGCACGGTAGGTTCCGGCTGTGACCGACGAGAAGAGCACCAGCACCGCACCGACCGAGGCCCCCACCGCGACGCCGGGCACCGGCTCCCCGTCCCGGAGGCCCGAACCCGCAGACGACCTCGTCACCACGCGGCACACCCTCCACACCCCGGACGGCGATCTCACCTACTCGGCGACGACCGGCCGCATCGTGCTGCGCCAGGAGGTCGTCAAGGACGAGAAGTACGACGGCCGCAAGCCCAAGGCCGAGGTCTCGATCACGTACTACACGCTCGACGACGCCGACGTGACCTCCCGCCCCGTGACCTTCGCCTTCAACGGCGGCCCCGGGTCGTCGTCGGTGTGGCTGCACCTCGGCGTGCTCGGCCCGCGCCGCGTCGACTCGGGCGACGTCGGCCACCTGACGGCGCCGCCCTACGGGCTCGTGGACAACCCGGAGACGCTGCTGCGCGTCTCCGACCTGGTGTTCATCGACCCCGTCTCCACGGGCTACTCCCGCGCCGCCGAGGGTGAGCAGGCCACGCCGTTCCACGGGTTCACCGGCGATCTAGAGTCCGTCGGGGAGATCATCCGCCTGTGGACGAGCCGGCACGACCGGTGGATGAGCCCCAAGTTCCTCATCGGCGAGTCCTACGGCGGCACCCGCGGGGCGGGGCTGGCCGAGTACCTGCAGACACGGTTCGGCCTGTTCCTGAACGGCGTCATGCTCGTGGCCCCGGCGCTCAACATGGAGGCGCTGTTCGACGGCGAGCACTCCAACCTGCCGCACCCGCTGTTCCTGCCCGTGTACGCCGCCACGGCGCACTACCACGGCCTCCTCGGCGACCGGTCGCTCGACGACGTCGTGGCCGAGGCCCGGGACTGGGCCGGGACCTACGCCTCCGTGCTGGCCCGCGGGGCGCGCGTGCCCGACGACGAGCGCGCCGCCGCCGTCACCAAGATCGCGTCCCTGACCGGGCTGGGCGAGGACTACGTGGACCGCGCCAACCTGCGCCTGGAGCACACCCGCGTCTACGCGGAGCTGCTGCGGGCGCGGCGCCTGGTCACCGGTCGTCTCGACACCCGGTTCACCGGCCCCGCGGACCACTACATCCACGAGCAGATGCCGTACGACCCGTTCATCACGGCCATCTCCGGCCCCTACACGGCCGCGCTGCACCACTACCTGCGGGGCGAGCTCGGGTACGAGCACGACGCGGTCTACGAGGTGCTGTCCCACCACGTGCACCCGTGGTCGTACAAGGAGTTCGAGGGCAAGGCCGTCGACGTCGCCGACAGGCTCGCCACCGCGATGATCCTCAACCCGCACCTCCAGGTGCACATCGCCATGGGCCGGTACGACGGCGGCGTGCCGGTCGAGGCCATCGAGTACAGCCTCGACCAGATGGCGATCCCGGCGTCCTACCGCGAGCGCATCGAGACCCGCGTCTACCCGGCGGGCCACATGATGTACATCCACCCGGAGTCCCGGGTGGCGCAGGCGGCGGACCTGGCGGCGTTCGTCCGCCGCGCGTCGAACCGCTGACCGGCGCGGTCGGCAGGACGTCAGGTGATCGGCAGCCCGGGGTGCCGATCACCTGACATCCTGCCGACCGCCCGGCTTCGCTCAGGGCCGGCTGCTATAACGGGGCCGTGTCCTCACGTCGCCGCGTCGCCGCCGAGATCTGGATCGTGCTCGGGCTGAGCCTGGGCCAGTCCGCGGTGTACGCGCTCGTCAACATCGCCGCCCGGCTCACCGCCGGCACGCCGCTGGCGGAGCAGACCGCCACGCTCAACGCGAGCCGGTCCGAGCGCCCGTACCTCGACCTCGTCTACCAGCTCCTGGGCATCGGGTTCGCGCTGGTGCCGGTGGCGCTGGCGCTGTACCTGCTGAGCGAGCACGGTCGCAGTGCCGTCCGCCTGCTCGGCCTGGACCGGAGCAGGCCGGGCCGCGACCTCGGCTGGGGCGTCGCGCTGGCCGCCGCGATCGGCCTCCCCGGCCTCGCGTTCTACGCCCTCGGCCGGGCGCTGGGCATCACGGTGGAGGTGCAGGCCAGCGCCCTGGACACCCACTGGTGGACCGTGCCGGTGCTGCTGCTGAGCGCGTTCCAGAACGGCCTGCTCGAAGAGGTGATCGTCGTGGGCTACCTCTACGAGCGCACGCGCGAGCTGGGCTGGAACCGGGTGAAGTTCGTCGTGGCCAGCTCGCTCCTGCGCGGCTCGTACCACCTGTACCAGGGCATCGGGCCGTTCCTGGGGAACGTCGTGATGGGCGTCGTGTTCTCGTGGTTCTACACGTCGCCCCGGTTCGCTGCCGCGGGCGGCCGGGGGCGGGTCGCGCCCCTGGTCGTCGCCCACACGCTGCTCGACGTGGTGGCGTTCGTCGGGTACGCCCTCGTGCCCGCCGAGTGGCGCGAGGCCCTCGGCATCCGGTGAGGCCCGTGACCTCGGGCTGATCTGCCCGCGACCCGACCAGGACATTGCGGGCGCCACTCCCGTCACCCGGTCATGTCCCAGCCAGCGGCTCTAGACTCCCGGGTATGTCCAACCCGCGCACCGGAGGCGCCGACGCCGGTGCCCAGGTGTCGGAGGCACCGCAGGAGCCGTCGGCCTCGTCCGGCCTGGTCCGTGTCGTCGACACCCCTGAGGAGCGCGTGCGGCACCCGCGCGCGCTGCTCTGGATGATCGGGTGCGCCCTGGGCATCGCGGCCGTCATGGTCCTGTCGGTGGTGGCGCACGGCACCACGGCGGGCGTCACCGAGGACGTCCGGAGCTTCAATGACCTGCTGGCCACGATCCTGTTCGTGCCCGTCGCGGTGCTGCAGGGCCTGGTCAGCCTGTTCGCGCCCGTCGCCGTGATGATCGAGCTCGGGGTCCGGCGCCTGGGCCGGCAGATCGTGGAGTCCATCGTCGCCGGCGTCACGGGCCTGCTGCTCGGTGTCCTCACCTCGCTGCTGGTGCAGCACCTGGGGTCGGACGAGCTGGTGCGCGGGCTGTCCGTGTGGGAGCGCGGCACCGGGTACGTGCTGACCATCCCGGAGTACGCCGTCGCCCTCACCGCGATGCTCACGGTGGCGGGACCCGCGACGCGCCGCCGGACGGTGCGCATCTCGTGGAACCTGATGTTCGCCGCCCTGCTGATCGTGCTGATCACGGGCCAGGTGTCGCTGCCGGGCGTGCTCCTGGCCCTGCTGCTGGGCCGGCTCGCCGGCTCGGCCGTGCAGTACGTGTCGGGCACGCGCAGCGAGCGCGCCTACGGCCCCGACCTCGTCGAGGCGGTCCGGCGCGCCGGTTTCGCGCCGACGTCCCTGGCCCGGGTCCGCGACCTGTCCGACGGCACGGCCGAGAGCACGGCGAACGGCGCGGTGGCGCTCGGGCGGCGGGACGGCGGCACCGTGCCGGGCGACCCCGCGGCCCTCGCCCTGAGCCGGGCCGGCGACAACCGCGTGTACGCCCTGTACTGCGACGACGAGGTGCGTCGCGACGTCGTGGTGCTCGACGGCGACCGGCAGGTGGTCGGCCTGATCACGCGCCTGTGGCGGGCCCTGCGGCTGCGGGGCATCGAGGGCCGCGCGGCGATCTCGCTCAAGGCCGTGGCCGAGCGCACCGTCCTGCTCTCGTACGCCGCCAGCGCCGCGGGCGTCCGCACACCGCGGCTCCTGGGCATCGGCGAGTTCGGCGACTCGATCGTGCTCGTGATGGAGCACGCCTCCCCGGCGGTCTCGCTCCGCGACCTGCCCGACGACGAGGTGCACGACGACGTGCTGGCCGAGGCCTGGGAGCAGCTCGGCCGGGCGCACGCCGCGGGGCTGACGCACCGCGCGCTCACCCAGGACGTGCTGCTCATGCACCGCGACCAGGTGCCCGGCAGCGGGGGCGCCGAGTGGGGCGAGGGCCGCCCGCACGTGTGGATCACCGGCTGGGAGCAGGGCGACATCGCGTCGTCGCCGCTGTCGCGCCGCCTCGACCTGGTGCAGATGCTCGCGCTCCTCGGGCTCCGCGTGGGCCCGCGCCGCGCCGTGGCCTCCGCCGTCCGCGCCCTGCCCGACGCCGACATCGCCGCCATCGGGCCCCTGATCCAGTCGATCGCCCTGCCCCGGAGCACGCGGGAGGAGGTACGCCGCGCGAAGGGTCTCCTGGGCGAACTGCGCGGCGCCCTGGTCGAGCGGCTGCCGGAGGCGAGCGTGCAGCCGCAGCGCATCTCCCGGTTCAGCGCCCGCACGGTGCTCACCACGACGCTGATGATCGTCGTCGTCGCGGTGGTCGTGACCACCATCAACTTCAACCAGATCGCGCAGGCCGTGCGGGAGGCCAACCCGTGGTGGATCGCGGTGGCGTTCGCGCTGGCCGTGACCACCTGGTTCGGTGCCGGGCTCACGCTCGTCGCGTTCTCCCCGGCGCGGGTGCCGATCGCGCGGGCCACGTTCACGGCCGCCGCCGGCTCGTTCGTCGCGCTGGCGGCTCCGGCAGGCATCGGCCCGGCGGCGCTCAACCTGCGGCTCCTCACACAGCGGGGCGTCTCGGTCTCGATGGCGGTGGCGACCGTCGCGCTGGTGCAGGTCTCGCAGTTCGTGGTCACCGTCGTGCTGCTCGTGGTGCTGGCGATCTTCACGGGGTCGGGGGCGCTCGTGGAGCTGCCGTCGCCCGCCGTGCTGTTCACGCTCGCGGGGGTCGCGCTCGCCGTCGTGGCCATGCTGCTGGTGCCGAAGGTGCGCCGCTGGGTGGTGGGCTTCATCGGCCCCCGGCTGCGCCAGGTCTGGCCCCGGCTGGCCCAGATGCTGAGCCACCCCGGCCGGCTGGCGCTGGGGGTGGCGGGCAACCTGGTCATGACGCTCGGCTACATCGTCGCGCTGTGGTGCTGCCTCGCCGCGTTCGGGGAGTCGCTGTCGCTGGTGGACATCGCGCTCGTCAACCTCGTGGGGAACGCCCTCGGGGCGCTCATCCCGACGCCGGGCGGACTGGGCGGCGTCGAGGGCGCCCTGACGGCGGGCCTGTCGGCCGCGGGCGTGCCGGCCACCATCGCCTTCTCGGCCACCATCCTGTACCGCCTGTGCACGTACTGGGGCCGGGTGCCGATCGGCTGGGTCGCGATGCGCTACCTGGAGCGCAAGGGCGACCTCTAGGGCGGGTCCGCACCGGCGGCCCGGCAGCGCGCCGTGCGGGACGTGCTAAGGCCCGGCCCCTCGGGAGGGGCCGGGCCTTCGCGTCGCTGTCACAATCAGCGGCGAAGCGTCACTTCGCGACGGCCTTCTTCAGCAGCGAGCCGGCGCTGATCTTGACACCGAAGTTCGCCGGGATCGAGATCTCCTCGCCGGTGCGCGGGTTGCGGCCCGTGCGGGCGGCACGCTCGACGCGCTCGGCCGAGAGGAAGCCCGTCACCTTGACGGCCTCGCCCTTGGCGAGCGACTCGATCAGCACCTCCTGGAAGGCGTTGAGCGCGGCCTCGGCCTCGGACTTGTTGATCTCAGCCTTGCTGGCGATGGCCGAGACGAGCTCGGACTTGTTGAGCGACATGCGGTTCCCTTCTTCGGTCACGTCGTGCGGCGGTACCCGCCCGACGACGAGGCCCCATACTGCCAGCAGATCGGCAGGAATTCGCGGACAACGGGCACTTCTACGGCGAGTCGTGGGTAACTTTCCGCTCTCAGAGGACACGAACCTGTGTACGAGCCTGTGGACGACGAGGCAGCACGGCCCTCCGGGGGCACGTCAGGCCGCACTATCCGATGACTTCAGCAACCCAGAGCGGTCTACCGTTCCGGTAACGCCATGCCGATGAGAGGAAATCGTGGAGAAACCCCTGCGGGCACGCCGCAACCTGGTGGTCCTGGTGTTCAGCAACCTGCTGGCCGGGGTCGGCGTGGCGTCCGGGGCCGCCGTCGGCGCCCTGCTCGCGGAGAGTCTCGGCGGCACGTCCATGGCCGGTCTCGCGCAGGCGGTGGGCGTGCTCGCCGCCGCGGTGACGTCCATCCCGCTCGCGACGCTCGCCCAGCTTCGCGGACGACGCTGGGCGCTGTCGCTCGGCTACGCGCTGTCCACGGCGGGCGCGGTGCTCATCGTGACGGCGGCGGTGCTGGGGCAGCTCGTCGTGCTGCTGGTGGGCCTGACCCTCTACGGCGTGGCCAACGCGACCAACCTGCAGTCCCGGTACGCCGCCGCCGACAACGTCGGCTCGGGCACCCGCGCCCGCACCATGTCGGTGGTGCTGTGGTCCACGACGGTCGGCTCGGTGGTGGGGCCGAACCTCGCGGCGCCGGGCGCCGTCGTCGGACGGGGCCTCGGGGTGCCCGACCTGGGCGGCCCCTACCTGTTCTCCGTGGTCGCGTACCTGCTCGCCGGGCTGCTGCTCGCGGCCCTGTACCGGGACCCGGCGGGGTCGGCGCTCCAGGCGGCTCCTACGGCCGGCGGCGGGCCGACGGACGGCGGCGGGCCGACGGCCCGCGGCGTACCGACGGACGACCCAGTGACGGACGGCGTGACGGACGGCGCGGCGACGGACGCCGCCGCGACGGATGGCACCGCGACGGATGGCACCGCGACGGATGGCACCCCGGTGGGGCAGGCACCCGGGCCGGGCCACGACGCGACGCGCGCCGCCGGCGTGCAGCCCGGACGGCGCCGTACCGGGGCGCTGACCGCGCTGCGCTGGGCGTGGGCGCACCCGCAGGCCCGGTTCGCGGTGGTCACCACGGCGGTCGCGCACGCCGTGATGATCATGGTGATGGTGATGACGCCGGTGCACATGCAGCACGGCGGGATGTCGCTGCAGCTCGTCGGCATCGTGATCAGCCTGCACGTGCTCGGGATGTTCGCGCTCAGCCCCGTGTTCGGGTGGCTGGCCGACCGCTTCGGCCCGCTGCGGGTCGCCGCCGGAGGGATGGTGCTCCAGGGCCTCGCCGTCGTCCTGGGCTTCACGGCCGCCGCCCTCGTGCCCGCCGCCGGGGCGCACGCCGGCCACGGTGCCACGGCGCCCGCCCTCGACACGGAGCTGCTGACCGCGGTGGCGCTGGTGCTGCTCGGGCTGGGCTGGTCGGCGTGCGTCATCGCGTCGTCGGCCGTGCTGGCGTCCGTGGCGGAACCCCACGTCAAGCTGCCGCTGCAGGGTGCCACGGACGCCCTGATGAACTACTTCGGCGCGGGCTCCGCGGCGCTGGCCGGACCGCTCCTGGCGTGGGGCGGCTTCGAGGCGGTCAACACGGCGGGCGCGCTGCTGCTGGTCCCCGCGGTGGTCGTGGCGGTGCTGGCGGCCAGGGCGCACCGCCTCACCGACGTGCCGGACCCTCAGGTCACCCGGGTGACCTGAGGGTTGCGGGCACGGACGCGATCTCAGACGTGGGGCTTGCCGTCCGGGTTGTCGTTGCGCTTGCCGCCGTCGGCCGGACCCGCCCCGGGCTCGTCGGACTCGTCGGACCCGCGCAGCCTGTCGTTCTCGAGGATCTTGCGGCGCATGATCACCACGACGCCCAGCACCACGAGCACGGCGGCGAGGATGCCGCCGGTCACGGCGAGGCCGCTCGGACCGGCGCCGTCGCCCGCACCCGCGAGCTCGGCCGGCGCACTGTCCGCGGTGTCGGTGGGCTCGGCGGTGTCGGTGGGCTCGGCGGTGTCGGTGGGCTCGGCGGTGTCGGTGGGCTCGGCGGTGTCGGTCGCCTCCGCCGTCGCGGACTCGGTCGGCTCCGCCGTCGGCTCGGGCTCGCCCTCCACGGTGTAGGACAGCTCGCCGTCGATCGGGTGGCCGTCGGAGGAGACCACGTGCCAGGCGACGTCGTACGTGCCGGCGGGCAGCCCGGAGTCGAGCTGCGCGGTCACCACCCTGTCCGCCACCTGGATGTCCTCGCCCTGCGTCGTGGTGCCGTCGGGGCCCATGACCACGACCTCGATCCCGGTGTCGAGCGGCGCCGCACTGAACGTCAGCGCGATGCTCGCCGGCGGCGCGTCGAGCGTGGCACCGTCCTTCGGGTCGGACGACAGGAGCTGGTCGTGCGCGCTCGCCGGCCCGGCCGCCAGCAGCAGAGCCACGAAGGTCAGGACTCCCGCGAGCACGGTGATCAGACGGAGGCGGCGACGGCCATCGGGCCGGGCCTGGGCAACGGAGACAGCGGGCATGACGGCACCCTACCCGCCGTCTCACGGACCGGGACCGGACTTCGTCGAGGGCGTAGTCAGGCCTCCGGGACGGTACGCTCCAGCTCGGCCAGCCAGGCCGTCGGGGCCGCGTCGGAGGGCATGCGCCAGTCGCCGCGCGGGGACATGGTGCCGCCCGGGGACACCTTCGGCCCGTTCGGCAGCGCGGAGCGCTTGAACTGCGACGCGAAGAACCGGCGCACGAACACCTCCAGCCAGTGCCGGATCGTCGCCAGGTCGTACTCCGTGCGGCGTGCCGACGGGAACCCCGGCGGCCAGTCGCCGACGTCGGCCCGCTGCCACGCGTGCCAGGCCAGGAAGGCGATCTTGGAGGGCCGGTAGCCGCGCCGCAGCACGTGGAACAGCGTGAAGTCCTGGAGGGCGTACGGGCCGACCGTGGCTTCCGTGGACTGCGGGGTCTCGCCCTCCTCGGTCGGGATCAGCTCGGGCGTGATCTCCTGCTCCACGATCTCCGTCAGCACGGCGTTGACCGGGCTCCCGGCGTCCGGGGAGAACTGGCCGCTGTCGATGGTCCACCGGATCAGGTGCTGGATCAGCGTCTTCGGCACGCCCGTGTTCACCGCGTAGTGGGACATCTGGTCGCCCACGCCGTAGGTGCACCAGCCGAGCGCCAGCTCGGAGAGGTCACCCGTGCCCAGCACGATGCCGCCGCGGTGGTTCGCGAGCCGGAACAGGTAGTCGTAGCGCAGCCCGGCCTGCACGTTCTCGAACGTGACGTCGTACTGCTTGGTGCCGCCGGAGTACGGGTGGTCCAGGTCGAGCAGCATCTGCTCGGCGGCGGGCCGGATGTCGATCTCCTGGAACGTCACCCCCAGGGCCTCGGCGAGCCGGATCGCACGGTCCTTGGTCTCCGACGTCGTCGCGAAGCCGGGCATCGTGAAGGCGTGGACGTCGGTGCGCGGGCGGCCCAGCCGGTCCATCGCCTTGGCCGCGACGATCAGGGCGTGCGTCGAGTCCAGGCCCCCGCTGACGCCGATCACGACCTTGGGCTGCCCGATCGCCCGCAGCCGCTGCTCCAGCCCGGTGACCTGGATGTTGTAGGCCTCGTAGCAGTCCTGGGCGAGCCGGTCGGCGTCGTCGGGCACGAAGGGGAAGCGGTCGACCTTGCGTCGCAGGCCGAGGTCGCCCTGCGGCGGGTGCACGCTGAAGGCGATCTCCCGGAGCTCGCCGGTCGTCTCCAGCCCCAGCCCGCGCCGGTTGTCGTCGAAGGTGCCCTGCCGCAGCCGCTCCTGCCGCAGGCGGTCCAGGTCGACGTCGACCACGGTGGCGCGCGGGCCGTCCGGGAACCGCTCGGTCTCGCCGAGCAGGTCGCCGGCCTCGTAGACCATGGTCTGGCCGTCCCAGGACAGGTCGGTGCTCGACTCGCCCTGTCCCGCCGCGGTGTAGACGTAGGCGGCGTTGCACCGGTAGCTCGCGCTGCGCACGACGAGGCGCCGGTCCTCGGCGCGGGCCACCGTGATCGGGCTGGCGGACAGGTTGAGCAGCACCGTGGCCCCCGCGAGGGCCGCGACGGCGCTCGGCGGCACCGGGACCCACATGTCCTCGCAGACCTCGACGTGGACCGCGAGCCCGCGCACGTCGTCGGCCCGGAAGATCAGGTCGGAGCCGAGCGGGACCTCCTCGCCGAGCAGGGTCAGGGTGCCGCGGTGGTCGTCGCCCGGGGCGAACTGCCGCTTCTCGTAGAACTCGCGGTAGTTCGGCAGGTAGGACTTGGGCGCGACCCCGAGGATCCGCCCGCGGTGCACGACGACGGCGGTGTTCAGCAGCCGGCTGCCCACGAGCAGGGGAGCGCCGACCACCAGCATCGTCATCAGCTCGACGCTCGCCGCCTTGATCTCGGCGAGCGCGTCCAGGACCGACTCCAGGAGCGTGTCCTGCATGAGCAGGTCGTCGATCGCGTACCCGCTCAGGCACAGCTCCGGGAACACCGCGACGGCCACGCCGTCGTCGGCCAGCTGCCGCGCCTGGTCCAGGACCGCCGCGGCGTTGGTCGCGGGATCGGCGACGGCGACGGGGATGGTGCAGGCCGCGACCCGGGCGAACCCATGGGCGTACGCGTTGTAGAAGTCCACGGGTTCGAGTCTATGGACGCGCGCCCACGTCGCCCGACGGCGCCCGCCGACTCCGGTCCCACCGGACCGGCCCGGCTCGCTACAGTCCCTCCCGTGACCAGAGAACCCGACTGCCTCTTCTGCCGCATCGTCGCCGGCGAGGTCCCGTCCGTCCAGGTCGACGAGGACGAACGCACGCTCACGTTCATGGACATCAACCCGGCCGCCGACGGGCACGCCCTCGTGATCCCCAAGACGCACGCCCGCGACCTGCACGACATCGCCCCCGACGACCTGGCCGCCTGCACGATCACCGCCCAGCGGGTCGCAGGCCGGGCGGTCCAGCGGCTCGGGGCCGACGGCGTGAACCTCCTGAACTGCGCGGGGGAGGCCGCCTGGCAGACGGTGTTCCACTTCCACGTCCACGTGGTGCCCCGGTTCCGCGACGACCAGGCCCGCGACTCGCTGCGCCTCCCGTGGACGCCGACGCCGGGCGACCCCGCGCGGATCGGCGCGGCGGCGGAGCTGCTGCGCGCGAGCTCCTGAGCGTCATCCCGGCACGTGCGCGGGGTGTGTCGGTGACGAGTGGCACGATCGGGCCATGGGCATCCTGACCGACTACTTCGTCGCGGCCTCCGATACCGAGGCCGCCGCATTCCTCGACGACGGCGTCCCGAGGCACGCGTTGCCCGACGGCCACGTGCTGGAGTCGAAGGGCATCGAGCCGTTCGTCACGCTCGCCACCCTCGAGGAGATCCTGACCGGCAGGCCCTACGCCGAGATCAGCTCCGGCGTGACCGCCGTGACCTTCTCCGAGGACACGGGCGCCGTCGTGGTGCAGGTCCGGCCGGCGCTCCTCGAGGCGCTCACGGGCGCGAGCGAGAGCGAGCTGGACGGCGCGGCGGACGCCTGGTCCAGGACCGAGGAGCTCGCGACCGACGACCCGGCCCCGCTCGCCGCGTTCCTGGACGACCTGGCCGCCCTCGCACGGATCGCCGAGTCCGAGGGCGCGGGGGTCTACTGCTGGGCCTCGCCCTGACCCCTGGGCCGATGAGCTCCGGCGGTCGAGCACCGCGACCCGTCGGACACGCTGTGGCTCGACGACACGCCGACCAACCCGGCGACGTCGGGCTGACGCCCGGAGCGCGGCCGGTCGTCGCGCCGGCTGCGCGTTCTCACGCGATACCGGCGATCTCCCCGTCGTCGAACAGGATCGCCTGCTGCAGCTCTCCGCCCAGGGCGCGTGCGTAGCGCGCGAGCACCTCCTGGCCGGAGATCTTGCCCTTCTCGATCTGGGAGACCCGGCCCTTGGTCACACCCATGCGATCAGCGACCTGCTGCTGAGTCAGCCGCCGCTTCTTGCGGAGCTCGGCGAGCCGATGACCGGTCACCTCGGCGAGGAGCTCCTGCTTGCCCCGCTCGAAGGCGTCCTCGCCACCGGCCTTCTCGACAAGATCGCCACGGATGTCCTTCCACTGCACGTATCCCGTCACGATGCACCCTCCCCTTCTTCTGCACGTCTGCTCAAGTACGCCTGGTACCGCTCCTCGGCCAGCGGGACTGCTTCGACATACCACTGCTGCCAACGCCCTGACTTGTCCCCAGCGACAAGGAAGATCGCCGATCGCCAAGGGTCGAACACGAACAGCAGCCGCATGTCTCCTGGTCGAAGCTCCTTGAGATTCGCGATCGAGGAATGCTGGATCGTGTCGACCAACGGTCGGCCCAGCCTTGGCCCCCGCTCCGCCAGGACATCGATCGCCTGAGCGACCCGGTCCCGCGACGCCCCGTCAAGCCCATAGATCCATTCCCGCACCTCGTCGACGACGTAGATGCTCCATTCCTCGTCCGCCATGCCGCGAGTTTAGCGATCGGTACACATCCTCGCACGGCGAGGTCCTTCATGTCACGCAGCAGCTACGCGAGGCAGAACGGTTCTTGCCGTCGTTACCTTGGGTAATGATGTACCCATGACAACCCGCTCCAGCATCGCCATCACCCACGCCTACGTGGTCCCCGTCGCCTCCGCCCCGATCGAGGACGGCACCGTGCTCATCGAGGACGGCGTGATCACCGCCGTCGGACAGGACGTCGTCGTGCCCGACGGCGTCGAGACCATCGACGCCCAGGGCAGGTGGCTGCTGCCCGGCTTCGTCGAGGCGCACGGCCACATCGGCATCCACGAGGAGGGCGAGGGCTGGGCCGGCAACGACACCAACGAGATGACGGACCCGAACGGCTCCGCGCTGCGGGCCATCGACGCCGTGCAGATCGACGAGGAGGGCTTCCGCGACGCCCTCGCGGGCGGTGTGACGACCGCGGTCATCAAGCCGGGCTCGGGCAACCCGATCGGCGGCCAGACCGTCGCGATCAAGACGTGGGGCGGCCGCACGATCGACGAGCAGGTGATCAGCGACTCCGTGTCCGTCAAGAGCGCGCTCGGCGAGAACCCGAAGCGCGTGTACGGGGACAAGAAGCAGCTCCCCTCGACCCGCCTGGGCGTCGCGAACGTGATCCGCAAGGCGTTCGTCGATGCCCAGAACTACGCGGCGAAGCGCGACGCCGCCGCGGAAGAGGGCAAGCCCTTCGACCGCGACCTGGGCAAGGAGACGCTCGCCCGGGTGCTCGCCGGCGAGCTCGCCTGGGACCAGCACACGCACCGCGCCGACGACATCGCCACCGCGATCCGCCTGTCGGAGGAGTTCGGCTACCGGCTCGTCATCAACCACGGCACGGAGGGCCACCTGGTCGCCGACGTCCTCGCCGAGAAGGACATCCCCGTCATCTACGGCCCGATGTTCGTCTCCCGGTCCAAGGTCGAGGTGCGGCACCGCGCGAACCGCAACATCGCCGCGATGGCGGCGGCCGGCGTGCGCGTCGCGATCACGACCGACCACCCCGTCATCCCCATCAACTTCCTCGTGCACCAGGCGTCGTTCGCCGCCCGCGACGGGCTCCCGCGCGAGACCGCGCTGGCCACGATCACGGCCAACCCCGCGTCGTTCCTCCGCCTCGACGACCGGGTCGGGTCGATCAAGGAGGGGCTCGACGGCGACGTCGTGCTCTGGTCCGGCGACCCGCTCGACACCGACCAGCGCGCCGAGCGCGTCTTCATCACCGGCACCGAGGTCTACACCTGGGACCCGGCCGCCGACGCCGGCCGCGGCGCAGGCCGGGTGCAGGAGCGCACCGCCCGCTTCGCCTGACACCAGGACCCCGTCCCGTAAGGACGAGAGTGGTCGGCGCGATGTGTGGTCGGTAGCTCGGACGACCGATCACCTGACCTCGTGCCGAGCACGACGGCGCGGCACCGGAGGGGGACACGCGGTGGTACCCCGGTCCGACGCGGCGGCGCCCGGCCCGGCGTAGCGTGCGAGCATGCTGGGCACCACCCGACCCGTGCGCGACCCGGACCCCGTCGCCCCCGGGCCCTTCGACCGCCTGCGGCCGCGCGTCTTCGTCGCGGTCGCCGTGACCGTGCTCAGCACGCTGGGCTCGGTCGCCGCCGCGCGGGACCAGGCCTGGGCCGTCCAGCCCGGCCTGGCCGGCCTGCTCCTGCTGCTCGTGGCGCCTGCCGCGCTCGTGTTCCTCCTGCCCCGCCGGCCGGCGCTCGCCACGGTGGTGTCCGTCGCCGCGGCGCTGACGTTCCTGCTGCTCGGCCGGGCGTGGGGGCCCGTGCTGCTGGGACCGGTCGCGGTGCTCGCCGGCGTGATGCTCAGCGGGACGGCCCGCCGCGCGCGGGTGATCGCCTGGTCCGGCGCCGCACTGCTCGCCGGGGGCGTGGGAACGGTCGCCACGCTGCTCGCGCCGCGGCTGGAGCAGCAGCTCCGCGACAACCCGCCGGACCTGCCCCGCGAGTGGGGACCTCCTGGCCCGCCGTTCCACGGCCCGGGCTGGGCCGACGACGGCGCGTGGTTCCTCACCACCGGGTCCCTGGTCGCCGGGGCCGCGTGGCTCGCCGTCGTGCTGCTGGTCGCGAGCGCCGTGCGGGACCGGGCGGCACGACGGGTCGCCGCGCGGGCCGCCGCTCGCGAGACAGCGGCCGAACGGGAGCGCACCGCCGTGGCCTCGGAACGGCTGCGGATCGCCCGCGAGCTGCACGACGTGCTCGCCCACTCCCTGTCCGCCATCAACGTGCAGGCCGGGGTGGGCCTGCACCTGCTGGAGAAGCACCCGGGGCAGGCCCGCGAGGCGCTGACGAACATCCGGGACACCAGCCGGGACGCGCTGGCCGAGGTGCGCACGGTGCTGGGGATCGTCCGGGAGGACGGCGCCCCGCTCACCCCGACGTGGGACCTCACGGCGCTGAACCGCCTGGCCGACCAGGCCCGCGCCGAGGGTCTGGACGTGGCCGTCGACCTGCCGCCCGACGTCGGTGACCTGCCCGACCACCTCATGGGCGTCGTGCACCGGGTGGTCCAGGAGTCGCTGACGAACGTGCGCCGGCACGCGACGTCGGCCGGCCGGGTCACCGTGCGGCTGACCAGGGGTGACCGCCTGGAGGTGACGGTGGCCGACGACGGCGCCCCGGCCGGTGCACCCGCGGAGCCGGGCTACGGCCTGCTGGGGATGCGCGAACGTGTGGAGGGTGCCGGCGGCACCCTCACCGTGGGTCCTCGTCCGGACGGGACCGGCTGGCTGGTGCTGGCCAGGCTCCCGGTCCCCGCGGCCCGCCCGGAGCGTCCCGGCGGCGCCGTCGCGCCGTCGCCCGACCCGGCGGCTGCACCGCCGTCCGACACCCCCGAACCGGGAGAGACCGCATGATCGACGTCCTGCTCGCCGACGACCAGGCCCTGGTGCGCGGCGGCTTCCGCGCGCTGATCGACTCCGAGGACGACATGCGGGTCGTCGCGGAGGCCGCGACGGGCGAGGACGCCGTCGCGCTCACCCTCGACCACCTGCCCCACGTGGTGCTCATGGACATCCGCATGCCGGGCATGGACGGGCTGGCGGCGACGCGCCGGATCATCGCCGAACCCCGCGCCGCGGGGGTGCACGTGGTGGTGGTGACGACGTTCGAGCTGGACGAGTACGTCACCGACGCGATCCGGGCCGGGGCGTCCGGCTTCCTGGTCAAGGACACGGAGCCGGCGGAGCTGGTGCGGGCGGTGCGGGTCGCGGCGTCGGGCAACGCGCTGCTGTCGCCGACGGTGACGCGACGGCTGCTCGCGCGGGTCGCCGACGCGACCCGGGTGGTCGGCCCGCTGCCCGCGCTGGCGGAGCTCACGCCGCGCGAGCGCGAGGTGCTCGTCGAGGTGGCGGGCGGGCTCGCCAACGACGAGATCGCGGCG
This sequence comes from Promicromonospora sp. NPDC052451, assembly GCF_044547525.1. Classification (NCBI taxonomy): domain Bacteria; kingdom Bacillati; phylum Actinomycetota; class Actinomycetes; order Micrococcales; family Promicromonosporaceae; genus Promicromonospora; species Promicromonospora sp. NPDC052451. The sequence continues at coordinate 429,065 of NZ_JBIUAP010000001.1, read as the reverse complement.
CGGCTGTACCTGTCGGAGTCGACGGTGAAGACGCACGTCTCGCGGGTGCTCATGAAGACGGGCTCGCGCGACCGCGCGCAGCTCGTGGTGCTCGCGTACGAGGCGGGCCTCGTGCGCCCCGGCTGGGCCGGAGGCGCAGCGGAGGGTGGGGGCTGAGGAACGAGGCACCCGCCCGCAGCGCAGCCGCAGGACCGGCCGGCACCGGCACAGCCTGGGCCGGAGGCGCAGCGGAGGGTGGGGGCTGAGGAACGAGGCACCCGCCCGCAGCGCAGCCGCAGGACCAGCCGGCACCACGGGTGTACCGGGCCGGGTACACAGGACTGACGACCCTGCCGCCGCGCGACGGCAGCCTGGTGGTGAGGCCGGAACGACCGGCCCAACCCACTGGAGGTCGACATGCTCACCGCGACGACGGAGGTCCTCGCCAACGGGCCCCACTACGGCTGGGGCGGACCCGGCCCGTTCTTCTTCATCTTCCCGCTGCTGTGGTTCCTGCTGTTCGCGACGGTGGTCTTCCTGATCGCCCGGCGGGCCCGGCGCGGCCCGCGCGGCGGCTGGGGCGGGCCGTGGTCCGCGCACGCGGCGGCCGGGGCGGACCCGGTGACGCTGCTGGGCACCCGCTTCGCCCGCGGGGAGATCGACGAGGCCGAGTACCGTTCACGGCTCGCCGTGCTCCGCTCGGCGGACCCGTACCCGAACGCTCACCCGGGCACCGGGACCGCGGCCGGTCCGGCGGCGCCCGACGCACCCCCTGCCCCGCAGGACCGGCCGGCGGCCGACGGCGACCGCTGACGCCGGTCCGGACGCCCAGGCCACCCCGGTGACCTGGGCGTCCGGGGCGCCGCCGCGACCCGGCAGCACCCCGGGAACCACGGTCGATCGCACCCCGGGAGCGCCCCCGGAGCACCTCCCGGAGCGATTGGCGGTGCGGCACGGGCGTGACGCTAGACTCGCGGGCGGGTGCGACGGACCGCACTCCTGAGAACCGTTGACGTGAGGGAAGTAGATCGTGAGCACCAGCAAGAACTGGGGCGCGGCCGCACTGGTCTCCTGCGCACTCCTGCTGTCCGGATGCGCGGCCCTCGAGGACATGGCCAACGACTTCATGCCCTCGGGAGAAGAGGTCCAGCAGGAGGCCGAGCCCTCGTCGGAGGCGATCCAGGCTCCGATCAGCACCGGCAAGTACAACCTGGTGGAGGCGTGCAGCGCCTTCTTCTCGGGTCCGCTGGTCACCAACATCACGGCCCTCGCGCCGGCGGTCCGGGCCCCGCTCGACGAGGAGCGCACCGGTTCCGCGAGCAGCATCAGCAAGAGCATCGGCCTGATCATCGGCGAGTCGGACGAGGTCAGCATCGCCCACCTCGAGGCGATCCGCGCACCGTTCGACCAGGCGCTCGACGGCTCCATCGCCCGGCCCAGCGCGGTCACGACGGCCATCACGTCCTACCGGAACACCTGCACCGAGGCCGGCTGGAAGGGCTGAGTCCCCGCCCCGCCCGGACACGAACGGACCCCCGGCCACCTGGTGGCCGGGGGTCCGTTCGTGTCCGGGGTCAGCCGTTCGTCAGGAACTCGCGCATCACCGGGGCCGCCGCCGTCGAGGCGAGCTCGCCCTCCTCGATGAACACGACCGCGGCCAGGTCGTTCGCGATGGCGACCGTCCACACGTGCGCCTTGGACCCGTCGCCGAACTGGGCGGTACCGGTCTTCGCGCCCACGATGCCGGGCACGCCCTGCAGCGCGGTGCCGGAGCCCTCGCGCACCACCCCGCCCATCAGGTCGCGCAGCGTGGCCGCCTCGTCCGCGGTCAGGTCGCCCGACGGCGCCTCGGGCGCCTTCCCGTCCTCGGGCTGCACCAGCCACGGGGAGACGGTGTGCCCCGCCGACACGCTCGCGGCCACGGTCGCCATGGCCAGCGGCGTCGCCAGCACCTGGCCCTGGCCGATCATCGACGCCGCGTGCTCCGTGCCCGTCGAGTCGGTCGGCACGTCACCCATCGTGCCCGCCGCGCCGAGCGCGGTGGCCTCGACGCCCAGGCCGAGCGACGCCGCGGCGTCGTGCAGCTGCTGCTGGCTGATCGCCTGGTGCTGGGCGATGAACGCGGTGTTGCACGAGTTCGCGAAGACCGTCCCGAACGGCACCGCGTCGCCCGTGGCGGACGCCGGGTAGCCGGGCACGTTCCGGAACTCGCGGCCCTCGACGGCGATGGTCGGCGTGCAGGCCAGGGGCGTGTCCGGCGTGACGCCGGACCGGAGCATGGCGAGCGACGTCGCGATCTTGAACGTGGACCCCGGCGGGTACTGGCCCAGCGTGGCCGTGTTGTACCCCTCGGAACCCGGGCCGGACGCGACCGCGAGCACCTCGCCCGTCGACGGCTTGATCGCGACGATGGCGCTGGCCAGGTCGGTGATGTCGGCGAGCGCCGACTCGGCACGGAGCTGGGTCGCCGGGTCGAGCGTGACCGTCAGCGGCTCGCCGTCCTTCTTCTCGATGGTGAACGCCTCGCGGCCCTCGCCACCCTCGGCGGGCTCGATGGTCACGGCCAGGCCGGGCACGCCGCGCAGCTGCTCGTCGTAGGCGGCCTGGAGACCGGAGAGGCCCACGACGTCGCCCTGCTGGACGGTGCCCTCCGACTCCTCGATGATCTCCGCCGTCGCCTCCCCGACCGTGCCCAGGACGCCCCGTGCGAAGTCGCGGCTCCGGGCCAGCGGCACCTCGTCCGGGATGCCGACGACGCCGGGGATCGCCATGGCGGCGTCGAAGTCGTACTCCGGGTCGCCGTCGCGGATGGTGATGACCTCGATGAACGCCTTGTCCCCGGCGGACCGGACCTGTGCGGCGATGCTCTCGGTGGTCTCCTGGTCGAGCTTCAGCACGGTGCCGAGCGGCTGGGCAGCGGTGTCCCAGCCCGGCCGGGTCTTGTCGATGCCCACGTGGTGCACGGGCGTGATGCCCACCAGGGTCTCGCCGGTGGTCGTGACGATCTCGCCGCGGGCGGGCTCGGTGCGCTCGACGGCGAGCCGCTCGCCCGGCTCCAGCCCGGGGACCAGCACGCCGGTGCTCCAGGTCGCCTGCCACTCGCCGGCCTCGCCGTCGGTGGCGCCGGGGTAGGTGAGCGGCACGACGGTCTCGTAGTCCCAGGCGGCCTCGGTCGCCACGGGCCAGCTCCACGCGAGGGTCGCGGTGGCCGTCGCGGTGCCGCCGTCGCCCTCCTCGACCGGGGTCACGTCCTTGACCTCGACGGTCCCGGCGTCCTCGCCGACCGCGGCGCGGAGCTGCTCGAACACCTGGGCGTACTGCTCGTCCGGGGACGCGGAGGTCTCCAGGGCCAGCGGGACGTCCGCCGGGGTGCCTGCCTGGAGCGCCGCGGCGAGCTGCTCGGCGGCGGGCGCCGGGTCCGGGACCGGCGGCTCGCGCAGGAGGAACCACAACCCGGCGCCCGCGGCGGCGAGCAGGACCACGACGCCGACGATGATCAGGGCCAGCCGGCCCGACCGCCGCGGAGCAGGCGGCGGAGGCACGGGGGACCCGGGTTCCGGTGGCAGTGCGGCGTATCCCCCAGGTGGCGGCGGGACCGGTGCATGACCTTCCGTTGGCGGGTGGGGAGACGAGTATCCGCTCATGCCCAGGAGCCTAAGGGGCTCGTCATGGTCGCCACGTGGAAAACATTGGGTCAAACGGGGCAAGCCTGGGTGAAATGGCACAGAGAAATGCTGCTCGATGGGAGCGAGGCCGCCGAACCCCCTGGATCTGCGGCCCCGCCCGCCGCCGTCACGCGTCCCGGTACCGCAGCCGGTCCCGGGAGCGCGTGGCGAGCTGCAGGGAGGAGAACGCCGGCACCGCACGGCCGGCGGCACGGATCTTGTGCTCACGCCGGTTCAGCAGCTCCATGCGCCGCAGATCACGCTCGATCCCGGCGACGTCGCTGCCGGTGACCGCTGCTGTCCTCGTGGTCATGGTGGTTCCCCGTTCCCTGGCTCCTCGTGCGGGCAGCCCTCGGATGACAGGGACGCACGGGAAGCGTGTTTCGTTGGGAGGGAGGCCCCGACCCGGCGGTCTGTGACGGCCGCGCCGGGAATTCACCCGACGGCGGCCGCCCGCGCGGCCACGAACGCGCGCAGCGCGGGGTCGGTGGTGAGGGACAGCGCCTTCGCGTACGCGGTGCGGGCCGCCCCGGTCGCGCCCGACGACGCGAGCAGGTGCGCCCGCGTGGCCCACAGCGGCTGGAACCGGCCTGCCGCCGGGTCCGACACCGTGGCGTCCAGCTCCGCGAGTCCCGCCGCCGGCCCCTCGACCCGGCCGAGCACGGCGGCCAGCGCGACGCGCCCGCCGAGCGTCGGGGCGACGCGCAGGAGCGCCCGGTGCAGGGTGAGCAGCGCGGGCCAATCGGTACGCCCCGTCCGGGCGCGGGCGCAGTGCGCGGACTGGACCGCCGCCTCCAGCCGGAACCGGCCGGGCGGCCCCGCGCCGGGTGCCGTCAGCGCGCGCCGGAGCAGCGCCTCCCCGCGCTCGATCAGCGCACCGTCCCACAGCGTGACGTCCTGCTCGTCGAGGGGGACGAAGGCGCCGTCCACCTCGCGTGCGTCGGCGCGCGCCACGGAGAAGCAGAGCAGCGCGGCCAGCCCGAGCACCTCGGGCTCAGGCAGCAGGTGCGCCAGGAGGAGCGCGAGCGCGAGGGCGTCACCGGTGAGGGAGCCGCGGACCTCGGGCGCAGCGCCCCGCCAGTCGATCGCGTAGGCGCCGTACACCGCCTCCAGCACGGGCGGCAGCCGGTCCGGGATCTCGGCGCGGCCCGGGACGCGGAACGGGATCCGTGCGTCACGGATGCGGCGCTTGGCCCGGACCAGCCGCTGCGCCATGGTCGGCGCGGGCACGGCGAAGGCCGCCGCGATGTCCCGGGCCTCGACGCCGAGCACGGTCTGCAGCATGAGCGGGGTGCGGATCCCCGCCTCCACCGCGGGGTGGGCGCAGACGAACATGAGCTCCAGCCGGCGGTCCCCGATCGCGTCGGGGTCGGGCAGGTCGGGCGGCGCGGCGGGCTCGGGTCCGGCATCGGGCGGCGCGGTGGTCCGGTGCGCGGCGGAGCGGTAGAGGTCCCGCAGCCGGTTGCGGGCCACGGTGAGGAGCCAGCCGTCCGGGTTGCGCGGCACGCCGTCGTCGGGCCAGTGCCGCAGAGCCTGCTCGAACGCGTCGGCGAGGGCGTCCTCGGCGCGCTGGATGTCGCCGTCCCGCGCCGCGAGCAGAGCCAGGAGGCGGCCGTACGACGTGCGGGCCGCCGCGTCCGCGGCAGCCCGCACGCCGGCGCGGTCGGTCAGCGCGTCCACGTGCCGTTCTCGAAGTGGGTGGCGCTCGGGCGCACCTCGACGGTGCCCCACTGGACCGAAGGCGCCTTCTGCGCCCAGGCGAGCGCGGCGTCCAGGTCCGGCACGTCGACGACGAACGTGCCGCCGAGCTGCTCCTTGGTGTCGGCGAACGGGCCGTCCTGGACGCGCAGCTCGCCGTCGCGCACCGTGACGGTGGTGGTGGCCGACGACGGCTGCAGCACCTCCGCCGACAGCAGCACCCCGGCCTGGTCCAGCGCGGTGGCGTAGGCGGCGAACGCGCGCTGACCCTCGGCCAGGGCGTCCTCGCCGAGGTGCTCCGGCGTCATCTCCGGGTAGTGCAGCAGGATGGTGTATCGCATGGTTCTGTCCTCCGGTCGGTGTCTGTCTGACACCGGGGTGACGATCTCGTGGGGTCCCGATCGACAGGCCGGGAGAACTCGTCCGGGTCAGGCCGGGCACGACGCGGGCCGGGGCGCCCCCTGGTGCGCCCCGGCCCGTCCTTTCGTCGGCCGGTGTCAGGCGGAGGGTGCCGCCTTCACCACCGGTCCCCACGCCAGCGGGTCCAGCGTGCGGGCGTCGGCGTCCGCGGTGCCGGCCCAGCGGCGCGCATCGGCGATGGTGGCGGCGAGCAGCTCGCGCAGGCGTGCGTCCACGTCGGGGACGAAGGCCTCGGAGATGCCCTGCACCGCGGTGGAGACGACGCTCGGCGCGGCGTCACGGACGAACCGCTTGGGCCGCACGCTCGTGCCCGCGCAGAACCGCTCGGCCCAGGCCGCCGTCTTCGGCACGGCCGCGAGCGCGTCCTTGCTCTCCGGCGCGAGGGTCCCGGCCGGCCTGTCCTCCAGCACGTCGAGCATCCGCTCCGACCCGAGGATCGCCACGGCGAGCGTCTGCTGGCGGTCGGCGGGCGAGATCGGCAGCGCCGTCTGCGCGGCGCGCAGCGCGATACGCACGTCCCAGCGCGGATCGGTGCTGGTCAGGCCGATGACCGACGGGATGAGCGGCGCCAGCCGCGGACGCGCGTGGTCCGCGGTGAGGTCGTTCACCGCGCGCGCCAGCATCGCGATCAGCGGGTGCGTGCAGGCGGGGTGGTCGCTCCACTTCTCCCCCGCGAGGAAGGAGGCGAGCTCCATGAAGCACGCGCCCTTCTTGGGGTTGCGGTGCTTCCCACGCCCCAGCATGGGCAAGATGTCGTACGTTCCAGCTTCGGTTCCGGTCACGATCCACCCCCGAATTGGGTCCGCTACTTGTTCCAGTGTGCGTCCGGTGTGACGTGGATCGCAATAGTGCGCCTGTGAAGCGCCTGGATCTCGCCCGGTACGCGGCACCTCAGGCCGCGCGGACCACCTCAGGGGTACCTCAGACGGCCGCCTGAGGTACCCGGCCGGCCAGGACTGCCCGATCGCCCGATCCACGGGCCGGGACCTCAGGACGAGTGTCTTCCTCATCAGCCGGACGGGCGCACGGCCCGCCGGGGCACCAGGAGGAATCATGTCGCTGTGGGGACCCGCCGCCGAGGCGGAGATCGAGTACCGGCAGGCCGAGCTGCGCAAGGCATGGGGCGGCCGGCGGACCGACGACCAGGGCCGGGCCGGCCGGCGCGCCGAGCGCCGGGCCGACCAGGGCGCCCGGCACCGGGCGGGCCGGCGCACCGAGCACCGGAGCCGCGCGGAGCAGATCCAGGAGGGCATCGCGGGCATGCGCCCGGCACCGGCCGCACGTCACGGCCTGTTCGCATGACGGAGGCGGGCGTCGGGGCAGAAAAGGCCAGGGGGAGTGTCGGTGACCGGTGGCACGATGTGCAGGTGCGACGGTCCACGACGATCCCTCTGGTCTCCCGGCAGGAGCAGGTTGCCTCCCTCCTGCTGGCGGTGGGGCGCGCCTCGGCGGGCCGACCGGGCCTCACGCTCGTGGGCGGTGACGCCGGCATCGGCAAGACCCGGCTGATCAGCCACGTCGCCCAGGCGGCGGAGCAGGCGGGGGCCAGCGCCGTCGTCGTGCACTGCGTGGACCTGGGGCAGGTGGGCATCCCGTACCTGCCGTTCACGGACGCGCTGACCCAGCTCCAGGCCGGGGCCGCGGGGCCCGAGGCGGCCGCGCGCGTGGCCGACCTGGTCAAGGAGCGGCCGGCGCTGTGGCGGCTGCTGGAACCAGGCGGTGGCGGCGACGCCGACCACGACGAACGGCTCCAGCTCTTCGAGGGGATCGCGCGCAGCCTGGCGGTCGCCGGCGCACCCGAGCGACCCCTGGTCCTGGTGGTCGAGGACGCCCACTGGGCCGACGCGTCCACCCGGGACGTACTCCGCTTCCTCGCCGCCCGCGCCCGGTCGGAGCACGTCCTCCTGGTGGTCACCTACCGGTCGGACGACGTCGACCGGCGTCATCCGCTGCGCCCGCTGCTCGCCGAGCTGTCCCGGCTCGAGCACGTGGAGCGGATGGACCTGCAGCCGTTCGACGCGGACGAGCTGCGCGAGTTCACCACCGCCCTGGCCGGGCGGCCCCTTCCGCCCGCCGGGTTCGCCGAGGTGCTGGACCGGTCCGAGGGCAACGCGTTCTTCGCCGAGGAGCTGCTGGACGCGGGTCCGGACTCCGCGAGCCTGCCCTGGACGCTGACCGAGGTGCTCCGCACCCGGCTCGAACGGCTGGACCCCGAGGTGCAGCAGGTGCTGCGCATCGCGTCGGTCGCCGGGCGCCGGGTCCGGGAGGACCTGCTGCGGGCGGCCGCCGCCCGGTCGGGCGCACCGGACGTCGACGCCGCCCTGCGCGAGGCCGTGACCCAGCAGGTGCTCGTGGTGTCGGGTGCGCACCTGGAGTTCCGGCACGCGCTCCTGGCCGAGGCCCTGTACGCGGACCTCCTGCCGGGCGAGCGCTCGGCGGTGCACCGCGCCTACCTCGCCGTGATCGAGCAGGACGGGCCGGACGGCATGCCGGTCGGCAGCGCCGCGGAGCGCGCCCACCACGCCTTCGAGGGTCACGACCTGCCCGCCGCCCTCACGGCCTCGCAGGACGCCGCGCTGCGCGCCCGCCGCCTGCTCGCGCCCGAGGAGGAGCTGCGGCACTGGGAGCAGGTCCTGTCCCTGTGGGAGTCGGTGCCGGACGCCGAGCAGCGGATCGGCCGCGACCGGGTCGACGTCGCCCTGTCCGCCGGCGAGGCGGCCGCCCGGGCCGGTGACGCGATGCGCGCGGTGAAGCTGACGCGGCGCGCGGTCGAGGGCGTCGACGACCCGGTGCGCCGGGCAGCGCTGGAGCACGTGCTGGTGCACCGGTACCTCGACCTGCCGACGTGGGACGAGACGCCCGGCCAGGTCGAGACCACCATCACGGACCTGCGCGCCGCGCTGGCGGTGCTGACGCCGCGCAGCCCCGACCGGATCTGGACCAACGCCCTGCTGGCGCGGCTCGCGATGATCATCGACCTGGACGAGGACGCCCGTTCGTACGCCGAGTGCGCCGTCGAGGAGGCGCGCGAGACCGGCCAGGCCGGGGCCCTCGCGATCGCCCTGTCCACCCTCGCGGTCCTCGACGTCGCGGACCCGGACCGGGCCTCGGCGACCCTCGACGAGGCGCGCGCGGCGGCCGTCGAGGCCGGGGACGTGCTCACGGAGATGCGCACCCTGTACAGCGGCACGGCCAACCGGTTCTACGCGGGGGAGCTGGAGGCCGCGGAACAGCGGGCGCGGCACGCGCTGGCCCGGGCGGACGAGCTCGGCCTGGCGTGGAGCACGCCCACGGTCAACCTGCGGATCCTCCAGGAGGTCATGCTCTACTTCCGCGGAGACCTCACCGAACGCAGCAGCGCGGGCGTGCCGGCCACGTCCCGGCACGTCATGGACGCGACCCGGATGTACGCGGCGGTCGCGCGGGGCGACGAGGACGCGATCGAGCGCGGCGAGGCGCTGATCGACCACTGGGGCAGCGACGGTCAGATCGCCCTCATCGGCGGAGGAAGCCTGGTCGATGCCTTGACCTGGGCCGGCCGGTACGACGACGCCGCCGCGCTGGCCGAGCGCATCACCGATCACCTGGGCGAGGTGTGGACGGAGGTGTTCCTCGGGCGGATCTGGTTGTCCACGCTGGCCATCGCCGCCCTGGCGGACGCAGCCGAGGCCGAGCGCACCGCGGGACGGGCGGGAGCGCCCGGTTCTGCGGCCGCCGCGGCGGTCGAGACCCGCGCCGGCGCGCGGCTGGACCGCGGTGACGCGCTCCTCGCCGTCGCCCGCGAGACGGCCCAGCGGGGCCGCCCGCGCGGCGGCGTGCTCGGCCCCGAGGGGCGAGCCTGGCTGCAGCGGGCCGCCGCGGAGAACGCCCGCCTGCATGCCGTGACGGGGTTCGCCGCGGGCGAGAGCGACGAAGGACGAGCGGCCACGCTGTGGCGCGAGGCGGCCGACGCCTGGCAGAAGACGGTCAACGCCTTCGGTTTCGGCTACCGCTACGAGGTGGCGCGCTCGCGCTACCGCTGGGCGGAGGCGCTCCTCGGCGCCGGCGAGCGGGGGGCAGCCGAGGTCGAGGCGGCCGAGGCTCTCTCGGAGGCCGAGGACATGGGGGCGCGGCCGCTGGCCGACGCCGTCCGGGCCCTGGCGCGGCGGGCACGGCTCGACCTGCCGGGCGTCCGCCGGGCGACGGCGTCCACCCTGACCGAACGGGAGGAGGAGGTGCTCGGCCTGGTCGCACAGGGGCTGTCGAACCGGCAGATCGGCGAGCGCCTGTTCATCTCGACCAAGACGGTGAGCGTGCACGTGTCCAACCTGATGGCCAAGCTCGGCGCCTCGGGACGGGCGGAGGCGGTGAGTCTCGCGCACCAGCGCGGTCTCCTCGAAGTGTGACCGTAAGCCCCGCAGACTACCCGCTCAGTGCAAAAGGGACACATCCGGTACATCTATCGCGCACGCGCACTTCTCTCGCAATACTGAGCAGATGCCGACGGACCTCCAGGCGTTGCGAGACCTCGAGCACGTCGGTCTTGGATCACCTACCGCTGACGAGGCATTCGACCGGTTCGCCCGCCTGGTCCGGCGCCACCTGAGGGTTCCGGCTGCCGTCGTGTACTTCGTGGTCCGGGACGGCCAGGTGCTCGCCGGGGCGTCGGGCATGCCGGAGCCGATGCAGTCCCAGCGCCTGCTCCAGCACCCCGGGACCGTCACCAGCGTGATCACCACCCGGGGTGAGCCGGTGGTCACGGCGGACGCCCGCCTCGACCCCACGCTGCGCGACACCTACCTCGTGCGCGAGATGGGCCTCGTCGCGCTCGCGGGGTATCCCGTCTTCGACCTGCGGGGCCGCGCCGTCGGCGCGCTGTGCGCGGTGGTGGACGAGCCGCGCGAGTGGTCCGGCGACGACCTGGACTCGCTCGCCGACCTCGCGGCGTCGTGCACGGCCGAGCTGCGGCTGCGGGCCGAACGGGAGCGCGCCCGGCGCATCCAGGAGACCGCCGTCCGGGCCAACCGGCGCAGCCGGTTCCTGCTGTCGCTGAGCGAGGCGTTCGCCAACGCGAACACGATGGACCAGGTCGAGGAGGTGATCATCGAGGTCGCCACCGCCGGGATAGGGGCCCGGTACTGCGCCTTCGCCGTGGCCGACGCCGACGGCCGGGGCGTCACCTACCGCTCCCTCGTCCACGCGGAGCCACAGTTCCCCCAGCGGTTCCGGCAGGCCAAGCTGGACGACCACCGGCCGCTGGCCGAGGCGGCCCGCACCGGCCGGCCGTTGTTCTTCCGGACGAGCGAGGAGATGCACGCCGCGTACCCCGGGTTCCGGGAGTACTGCGACCCGGACGTCGAGGCCCGGGCGTTCCTGCCGGTCGTGACGGCCGGCGCCGTGGTCGCCGTCGTCATGCTGGCGTGGGAGCGCGACCGGGGACCCGACAAGGACTCGTACGCCCTGCAGACGGGCCTCGCGCACTACACGGGCCACGCGCTCGAGCGGGCGCGGCTGCTGGAGGAACGCCGCGAGTCCGCCAAGACGCTGCAGCGGGCCATGCTCAGCCGCCTGCCCGAGGTGCCGCACCTCGACATGGCGGCCACGTACTCGCCCGCCACCCGTTCGGACCAGATCGGCGGTGACTGGTACGACGCCGTGGCCGTGGACGACGACACGACCATGTTCATGATCGGCGACGTGACCGGGCACGACATGCGCGCGGCCGCCAAGATGGGTCAGCTCAGGTCGCTGCTGCGGGCGTTCGCGTGGAGCCACGACGAGTCGCCGTCGGCGCTGCTGTCGCTGCTAGACAAGGCCAACTCGGGCCTCGGGCTGCTCGCCAGCGGGACCGCCGTGGTGGCCCGGCTGGAACGTGTCCCAGGCGGCTACCAGCTCACCTGGTCCACCGCGGGTCACCCGCCGCCGCTCGTGCTGCGGCAGGACGGGAGCGTGGAACGGCTCTCTGCGCTGCCGGACATGATGCTCGGCATCCGCCCCACGGCGAAACGCACCGACCACGTGGCGACCCTGCGGCCCGGTGACACCCTGCTGCTCTACACCGACGGGCTCGCCGAGCAGCGCGGAACCACGCCCGACCAGTGGCTGAACCGCCTCCAGAAGACGCTCGGCATGCTGGGCGACACGGCCACGGCCGCGCTGCCGGTCACCCTGGTGCGCCGCCTGGCGTCGGACGACCAGCGGGACGACGTCGCCGTGCTCGCCGTGCGGGTGCGGGCGACGGCGCCGTCCGGCCCGCCCTCGCTCGGCCGGCCCGCCACGGCGGAACGCAAGCTGGCACCGTCGCTGTGCGACGTCGGGCCCGCCCGGATCTGGGTGGACGACGTGCTGGAGAGCTGCGGGGTGCCCATGCCGCTGCGGCGCACCGTGATGCTGCTGACCTCCGAGGTGCTGACCAACGCCGTCGACCACGGGCAGGCTCCGTTCACCGCGACGGTGGAGGTCGACCTGGAGAAGCTGCGGGTCGGGGTGCGGGACTCGTCGGTGGTCCAGCCCGAGCTGCGCGACCCGGCGGTGACCGAGTTCGGCGGGCGGGGCGTGCAGTTCCTCGAACGCCTGGCCTCGCGGTGGGGCGTGGACCGGCACGGCGTGCCGCCGGCCACGGACCGCCCCCGCGCGGGCCGGGTGAACCGGCGCACGGGCAAGACCGTCTGGTTCGAGCTCGACCTGACCTGACCGGTGGGGTGAACTTCGGCCGCCGTCTTCGGTCCCGGACGAATCACCGGTGAGCGTGTCAGTGGTGCCGCGTACCGTGTGATCCATGGCACAGACAGCGTCACATCCTGGGCAGAGCGCGGGTGCGGCCGTGGCGACGGACGAGCTCTCGGCACAGCTCGAGACCTATCGCCGCGAGCTCACCGGATACTGCTACCGGCTGCTCGGCGGCGCGTTCGACGCCGACGACGCGGTGCAGGAGACCCTCCTGCGCGCATGGCGGTCGTACGAGCGGTTCGAGGGCCGCTCATCCCTCCGGACATGGCTGTACCGGATCGCCACCAACGTGTGCTTCGACCAGCTCGGGTCCAGCCGCGCCAAGCGGGAACGGCCCATGGGCCTCGGCGCCGCCGCCGACCCGGTCGAGGAGAGCCTCGCGACCGTGCTGCCCGAGTACGCCTGGGTGGAGCCGGTACCGACCGAGCACGTGCTGCCCGGCGCGAGCGACCCGGCCGACACCACCGTGGCCCGGGAGTCGGTCCGGCTCGCCTTCGTCGCGGCACTCCAGCACCTGCCCGCCAAGCAGCGCGCGGTGCTCATCCTGCGCGAGGTGCTGCGCTGGCCGGCGTCCGAGGTGGCCACGCTGCTGGACACCTCGGTGGCCTCGGTGAACAGCGCGCTCCAGCGCGCCCGCGCCACCCTCGCCGACAAGGCGCCGGACCGGTCCGGCGCCGCGCCGTCCCCCGCGACGGCCGACGAGTCCGATCTGCTGGAGCGCTACGTCGCGGCGTTCGAGCGGTACGACATGGCGGCGCTGGCCAACCTGCTGCGCGAGGACGCGGTCATGAACATGCCGCCGTACGCCATGTGGCTGGAGGGTATCGAGAACATCCAGGCCTGGATGCTCGGGCCGGGCAACGAGTGCGAGGGCTCGCGCTGCGTGCCGATCCACGTGAACGGCGCCCCCGGGTTCGCGCAGTACCGGCGGGACCCGAAGGGCGGCCACTTCCCGTGGGGGATCGTGGTGCTGGAGAACGACGGCGCGCACATCACCGGCATCACCACGTTTCTCGACACGGAGAAGTGGTTCTCCCGATTCGGCCTGCCGGACCACCTCGACTAGCCGTTTGGCAATACCCTCACAAGGGTGACTGTGCGATCCGTGGTGGTCGGCGTGGACCACAAGCACCCGGAGCTGGCCCGGCGAGCAGCGTCGCTCGTCCAGTCCCTGGGTGGAAGCCTGATCGAGCTCGTCTGTGTGTGGGTCGACGAGACCGCCGTCTCGGACTCACGGGGGTTCACCGTGTCGGTGGACCCGGACATCGCCGTGCCCTCCGATGCCTACGGGGCCGACGTCCTCGCCGGGCTGAACCGGGCGATGGCCGACGTCGGTCTGCCCTGGAGCGCGCTGCGCGGCGCCGGTGACCCGGCCGTCGAGCTGGGGCGGGTCGCCGACGAGGTGGAGGCGGTCATGATCGTCGTCGGCGCCCACCGCTCCGGCCTGCGCGGATGGACCACCAACCTCGTGGGCGGGACGGTGGCCGGGCGGCTCGTGCACAACCAGGCCCGCCCCGTGGTGATCCTCCCCGAGACGGCCTCCGCCCCGTGAGCGCTAGATTCTCCTCGGACCTGTCGAGCACCCAGGAGGGGATCCACCGCGTGGCACGAGCACCGCACCGGGACTGGCGGTACGTCGGTCTCGTCGCGCTCGGCGGGGCCTGCGGATCGGTCGCGCGGCACCTCCTGGGCACGTGGGCCATGATCCTGCTGTCGCCACTGACGCTGCTGTTCCCGGACGCCGGCCAGACGGTGCTCTGGTTCCCGATCGGCACGCTCGTCGTCAACGTGCTCGGCGCGCTCGCCCTCGGCTACCTCCTGGAGGCACTCGCCCGGCGCGGCCGCGAGACCGTCCGGCGCCGCAAGATCCGGCTCGGGATCGGCACGGGAGTGCTCGGCGGGTTCACCACGTACTCGGCGCTCGCGCTGGAGACCCAGCAGCTGCTGGGCGCGGGGCTGGGGTGGCTCGCCCTGCTCTACGTCGCGCTCACCCTGGCGGGCGGCACGGTCGCCTGCCTGGGCGGCATCGCGCTCGCGGCCCGCGCCGACCGGCGCCGGAAGGAGAGGTGACGCCGTGCTCGCGTTCCTGGTCGTGGCCGTCGGCGGTGGCGTCGGCGCCGCCGCGCGGTTCATGGTGGACGGCGAGATCCGCGCCCGGCACAGCGGCGGCTTCCCGTGGGGCACGTTCGTGGTGAACGTGACCGGCTCGTTCCTCATCGGCGTGTTCTCGGCCGCGCTGGCCGGCCTCTGGCGGTACGGGATATCGGTCGAGGACGCGCGGTTGCTGCAGCTCGCGCTGATGACGGGCCTGTGCGGCGGCTACACCACGTTCTCCACGGCCACCGTGGAGTCGGTGCGCCTGGCGCAGTCGGGCCGGCTCCGGCTCGCCGTGGCCGGCGCCCTGGGCACGCTGCTCGTGACGGTGCTCGCGGCGGCCGCGGGCGTGGCCGTGGGCGGGCTGTTCGCCTGACCGCTCACCGGCCGGTCGGTCGCCGGGCGGCGTGTCAGTGGGGCATGGCAGGCTTCGCTGCATGAGCCTCATGCTCCTCGACTCCGCCTCGCTGTACTTCCGGGCGTACTTCGGTGTGCCCGACTCGCTGCGGTCGCCCGACGGCACGCCGGTCAACGCCGTCCGCGGCCTCCTGGACACGATCGCGTGGCTCGCCACGACGCACGGCCCGGACCGCCTGGTCGCGTGCTGGGACGACGACTGGCGGCCCGCCTTCCGCGTTGCGGCGATCCCCAGCTACAAGGCCCACCGTGTGGCCCAGGAGGTGCCCGGCACCACGGGCGTCGAGGAGGTGCCGGCGGACCTGCTCGCGCAGGTCCCCGTCATCGTGGACGTGCTGGCGGCGCTCGGCATCGCCCGTGTCGGCGTCCCGGGCTACGAGGCGGACGACGTCATCGGCACCCTGACCGCACGTGCGGTCACGGAGGGCGCAGGCCCGGTCGACATCGTCACCGGGGACCGGGACCTCTTCCAGCTCGTCGACGACGCCGCCGGTGTCCGCGTGCTCTACCCCGCGCGCGGCGTCCGCGATCCCGACGTGGTGGACGAGGAGCGGCTGGCCGCGCGGTACGACGTCGCCTCGGGGCAGGCGTACGCCGACATGGCGACGCTGCGTGGCGACCCCAGCGACGGCCTGCCGGGGGTGCCCGGCATCGGGGAGAAGACGGCGGCCAAGCTGCTCGCCCGGTACGGCACCCTGGCCGGGATCCTGGCCGCGCGGGACGACGGCGACCCGGGCCTCACCGCGACCCAGCGCCGCCGGCTGCAGGAGGCCGACGAGTACCTCCGGGTCGCGCCCGTCGTCGTGCAGGTGGCACGGGACGCACCCCTGCCCGTGTTCGACCCGGCCGTGCCCCAGGCCCCTGCCGACGCCGAGGCGCTGGAGGCCCTGACCACGCGGTGGGGCCTGCGGTCGAGCGTGGACCGGGTCCGGGCGGCCTTCGGCTGGGCGTGACCGTCAGGCGCCGGCGGCCGCGTCGTAGCGGTCCAGCACCACCTGGACCAGTCGCGGGTCGGGCTTGCCGGCCCCGGCCGGGCCGGCGACCGGGTCGGTGACGACGTCGGCGCCCGCCTCCAGCACGCGGTCCAGGAAGTACCCCGGTGCGAGCAGGTACGACACGACGATCACGCGCGCCGAACCCGGCCCTCCCGCGCGCGCCGCGGCTACCGCGTCGGGCACGCGGGGTTCCGCACCGGCCCCGTACGACGGCGTCACCGGCCGGCCCAGCCGCTGGGCCAGGGCGCTCGTGACCTCCTCGACCGCGGTCGCGGCGGCGGCCACCGACGAACCGGCGGCGGCGAGCACCACGGCGTCGTCGGGGCCGAAGGGGCCGTGCGCCGCCTCGGCGGCGGCGTAACGGTCTGCCAGGATGTCGACCAGCAGGGGGTGCGGGCCGAGCGGTTCGGCGGCGGCGGACCCGTCGACCGAGGTGACGGCCTGCGCGATGTCGTGCCGCACGTGGTACCCCGTGGACAGCAGCAGCGGCACGACGACGGCGACCGGTCCGTCGGCGTCCCCGAGCCGGCCAGCGCGGGTTCGGGCGTCCCGGACCGCCTCGGCGAGGACCTCGCCGACCTCCGGCTGCTGCACGTCCACGAACGCCTCGCGGACGTCGAGCCCGGGCCGGGCCGCGCGGACGCCGTCGAGCAGGGCGCGCACGGCGGCCTGCCCGGCAGGATCGTCGGTCCCGTGCGACGTCCCGATCAGGGTCGCGCTCATCGTCTCTCCCATCGGTCCTCCACCTCGTCGGTTGCTCCCGACGTCCTGTCGGTCGCTTCCGACGCCCTGTCGCTCACTTCCGACGTCCTGTCACTCGCTCCCGACGTCCTGTCGCTCACTCCCGACGCCCGGTCACTCGCTCCCGACGCCCTGTCGCTCGCTCTCCACGTCCCCCGGGACGCGTTCCAGGTTCGGTCCTGTGCACCACCATGTTCACAGTGTTCGGTCGGTTGCCCCGAGATCGGTCGCTCGATGGACCGATCTCGGGGCAACGGACCGAACACTGTGAGCGGGGCCGGGCAAGGGACCGATCTCGGGTTCGGTTCAGACCCGCCCAGCCCAGACCCACCCAGTTCAGACCGACCCAGTTCAGACCGGCCCGGTTCAGATCAGCCCAGTTCAGACCGGCCCGGTTCAGATCAGCCCAGTTCAGACCGGGCCCGGTTCAGATCAGCCCAGTCCAGCCCAGTCCAGCCCGGTTCAGCCCAGCCCAGTCCAGCCCAGTCCAGCCCAGTCCAGCCCGGTTCAGCCCAGCCCAGTCCAGCCCAGTCCAGCCCGGTTCAGCCCAGCCCAGTCCAGCCCAGTCCAGACCCGCCCGGTCCAGACCAGACCCGCCCAGCCCGGCCCAACCAGACCCGGCCGTCACCCCGTGTTCTGCAGGCCCGCCGAGACCCCGTTCACGGTGAGCAGCAGCAGGTGCTGCAGCCGTCCGGCGTAGTCGCCGTCCACCGCGGAGCCGCCGTCCGACCCGGTGCGCAGGCCGCGCAGGGCGCGGACCTGGAGCAGCGAGAGGGCGTCGACGTACGGCGAGCGGAGCTGCACCGCCCGCCCCAGCACGCGCTTGCTCTCCAGGGGGAAGGCGTTGCCGCTGATCTTCAGCACCCACTCGCGGGTGAGGCGCAGCTCGTCGAGCACCATCTCGGCCAGGTCGTCGCGCGAGCCCAGCGCCAGGTACTGCGCGGCGATGCGCTCGTCGGTCTTGGCGAGCGACATCTCCACGTTGTCGAGCAGCGTCGCGAACAGCGGCCACTCGGTGCGCGCCGACCGCAGGAGCTCGACGTCACCACACGCGGCGAGCGCCGTGCCCAGGCCGTACCAGCCGGCAAGGTTGATGCGGGCCTGCGACCAGGAGAACACCCACGGGATGGCGCGCAGGTCGTCGAGCGAGTTCACCGAGAGGCCCCGCTTGGCGGGACGGGACCCGATGGGCAGCAGGCCGACCTCTTCCAGGGGCGTGACCTGCGCGAACCACTGCGGGAACCCGTCGGCCTTCACGAGCTCGTGGAAACGGGTCCGGGAGGCCGCGTCGAGCGACGCCGCCAGGTCGGCGTACTTCGCCGTCGCGTTCTCGTTGACGGCCTCGACCGACGGCGCGGACGCGAGCAGCGTCGCGGCGGCCACCTGCTCGATGTGCCGGGACGCGATGACCGGGTCGCCGTACCGGGCCAGGATGACCTCGCCCTGCTCGGTCAGCTTGAACCGGCCGTCCACGGAGTGCGGCGGCTGGGCCAGCACCGCGCGGTTGGCCGGGCCGCCGCCGCGCCCGAGGGCGCCGCCGCGGCCGTGGAACAGCGTGAGCGTGAGGTTGTTGGACCGCGCCCACTCGGCGATGCGCGACTGGGCGTCGTGCAGCGCGAGCGTCGCCGCGACCGGTCCGACGTCCTTGGACGAGTCGGAGTAGCCGAGCATGACCTCGACGCGCCGGCCGTTCTCCGCCAGGCGCTTCTGCACGGCGGGGAGCGTGAGCATCGAGTCCAGGATCGACACCGCGTTCTGCAGGTCCGCGAAGGTCTCGAACAGCGGGATCGCGTCGATCACGGGTGCGCTGCCGGGGTCGTCCGCGAAGGCGTGGGCGGCCAGCTCGTAGACGGCGGCGAGGTGCTCGGGCGCCTGCGTGAACGACACGATGTAGCGCCGCGCGGCCCGCTCCCCGAACCGGCGCTGGATGGCCCCGAGCGCGCGGTAGGTGTCCAGCACCTCGCGGGTGCGGTCGCTCAGCGCGCCGTCGACGCCGAGCTCGCGGATCTCGTCGAGCGCTGCGGCGTGCACCTGCGAGTGCTGCCGCACCTCGAGCTCCGCGAGGTGGAACCCGAAGGTCTGCACCTGCCAGACGAGCCGCTGCAGGTCCCCGTAGGCCGCGCGGGCCGCGCCCGCCGCCACGAGGGAGGCCTGCACCACGAGGAGGTCCGCCTCGAACTGCTCGGCGTTCGCGTAGGCGAGGTCGGCGTTGCGCGTCCGGGTGGCGGCGAGACGCTCGGCGAGCGCGAGCATGACGGCCCGGTGCGGCTCGTTGGGCGAGGCCTCCTGGGCCCGCCGCGCGACGTCCTCCGACATCTGGCGGATCCGCTGCCACAGGGCGTTCAGGCCGGACGACGGCGTGGTGCCCTCGGCGTCGAGCGTGAGCTTGCGGCCGGTCTCGACGGCGAGCCGCTCCAGTGCCGCGAGCGCGTGGTCCGAGGCGAGGGTGGCTGCCTGGCGCGTGATCTCGGCGGTGACGTTCGGGTTGCCGTCACGGTCGCCGCCGATCCAGGTGCCGAGCTTGACGAACGGCTTCGCGACGGGCGTCGCACGGCCGGCCTCGTCGGCCAGCAGCCAGTCGTCGAGCCGCCGGTAGACGTCGCCGAAGACGTCCGCGAGGACGGCGTCGAACACGCCCATGACGGTCTTGACCTCGTCGATCACCGACGGCTTGCTGGTCCGCACGGGGGCGGTGCGCCACATGGTGTCGATCTCGGCGAGGATGCGCCGCTCGTTCTCGGCGAGGGTCACCCCGCCCAGCCGGCGGGTGTCCCGCTCGGCGAGCAGGTCCGACAGCCGGCGGATGGTCCCGCTGATGGCCCGGCGCCGGGCCTCGGTCGGGTGCGCCGTCAGGACCGGGCGGAACTCCAGCTCGCCGAGCCGCCGCAGCGCCTCGTCCCGGCCCACCTCCTCGGTGAGCCGCGCGAACGCCGCCGGGATGGTGTCCTCCAGGACCGCCGGGCCGGTGCGTGTCTCGGCCTCGCGGGAGCGCAGCACGCGGACGCGGTGGTACTCCTCGGCGAGGTTCGCGAGGTGGAAGTAGCAGGTGAACGCGCGGGCGACCTGTTCGGCGCGCTCCACGGAGAAGGACGCCACGACGGCGGCGGCCTCGTCGAGGGCGTGCGGCGACGGATCGCCGTAGGCGCGGATGGTCAGCTCGCGGAGCCGCTCGACGTCGTCCAGGAGATCCTGGCCCCCGTCCTCGCGGAGGATCCTGCCGAGCAGCCCGCCGAGCAGACGCACGTCCTCGCGCAGCGGGTCGGGTACCTCGTGCCGGGCGTTGCCACGGACGGTCTGAGTTGATTCACTCACGGGCCAGAGCCTAGGCCGAGATTGCCAATGCCCGTTCATCGTGTCCGATTGTTGGTCTGGTCATGACCTACCGGACTCTGGTTGGCTGTCTGCCTGTGACCGGCTACGACGCAGATTTTCTCGGGTTCCGCGTCCCGCTCCCCGCCTCGCCCGCCGACCTGCGTGTCCTGCACTACACCCACTTCTCCGTGCTCCTGGACCCGGCGCGCCGCCTCGCGGCGGCCACCGCCTGCGTGGTGGACGGCGCGGCCCTCCTGGCCCTGCGCCGCACCGGCCGGTGGCGCCTGGACCGGCGTGTGCCGACCGGCGAGCAGGCCGGCAGCGAGCTGTACGCGGGCAACCCCCTGGACCGTGGCCACCTGGTGCGCCGCCTCGACCCCGTCTGGGGTGACGCCGAGACGGCCGCACGCGCCAACCACGACACCTTCACCTACCCGAACGCGGCACCGCAGGTGAACAGGTTCAACCAGTCCAAGGAGCTGTGGAACGGCCTGGAGGACCACGTGCTGGCCTACGCGGCCGCCCACGACCACCGCCTCGCCGTGCAGACGGGTCCGGTGTTCGCGGCCGACGACCCGCCCTACCGCGGCGTCCGCATCCCGCGACTCTTCTGGAAGGTCGTCGCCTGGGCGGGCCCGGCTCCCCGGTCCACCCACGACGCGGCGGGCAGCCCGGACGACGCCGGGCGCCGCACCCTGCTGTCCACCGCGTTCGTGCTGGACCAGACGCCCCAGCTCGACGACGCCCGCCTCTCCGAGATCACGGCCCAGGCCCTGGCCCGGGACGACATCCCGCCGCTGGGCCCGTTCCGGACCTACCAGGTCCCGGTGCGGGACGTCGCGGCCCTGACCGGGCTCGACCTGGGGCCGCTGCCCGGGGCCGACGTGCTCGCCGTCCCGCCGCCGACGCCGGCCGGCACCCGGCCCACCGACATCACGATCCACCGGCTCCCCCGGGCCCGGGCGTGGTCGGAGATCCGGACCCGGGACCAGATCGTCCTGCCCTGACCCGGGCCACGCACGGGCGCCTCACGAGCGGCCGTACGCCTCCAGCAGGCGGAGCCAGATCTCGCTCACCGTCGGGTACGCCGGGACGGCGTGCCACAGGCGGTCGATCGGCACCTCCGCGGCGACGGCGATCGTGGCGGCGTGGAGCAGCTCGGCCACGTCGGGGCCCACGGCGGTGAAGCCGACCAGCACCTTCCGGTCCTCGTCGACGATCATGCCGGCCCGGCCCGTGTACCCGTCGGCGTGCAGGGAGGCGCCGGCCACGGCGCCGAGGTCGTACTCGACCGCGCGGATGCGCAGCCCGGCGGCCTTGGCGGACGCGGCGGTGTGACCCACGCTCGCGATCTCCGGGTCGGTGAAGATCACCTGCGGTACGGCGCGCTCGTCGGCGGTGGCCGCGTGCCGGCCCCACGGAGCGAGGTCGACGGGGTTCCCCGTGGCACGGGCCACGATCGTGTCGCCCACCGCGCGGGCCTGGTACTTGCCCTGGTGCGTCAGCAGCACCCGCCGGTTCACGTCGCCCGCGGCGTAGAGCCAGCCGTCGCCGACCGGCTCGCC
The DNA here is from genome assembly GCF_044547525.1 of Promicromonospora sp. NPDC052451. Taxonomy (NCBI): domain Bacteria; kingdom Bacillati; phylum Actinomycetota; class Actinomycetes; order Micrococcales; family Promicromonosporaceae; genus Promicromonospora; species Promicromonospora sp. NPDC052451. Next base: position 407,471 of record NZ_JBIUAP010000001.1, on the reverse strand, counting down.
CTCGCCGTCGAGCACCCGGAGCGAGTCGTCCACGCGCAGCCAGTCGCCCGGGGTCAGCCCGACGTGGTCCAGGCCGACCGTTGCCGTGTTCGGCGTGCGACCGGTCGCGACCAGCACCTCGTCGGCCTCCAGCACGGTGCCGTCGGCCAGCGTGACGCGGACCGTCCCGGTGTCGTCCCGGTCGACCCGCTGCGGCCCGACGAACAGGTGCAGGGCGACACCCTGCGCCTTGAGCTCCTCGGCCACCAGGTCACGGGCGAACGGCTCGGCGGCGGGCAGCAGGCCGTCGCGGGCGACCACCGTGACCTGCGCGCCCAGCGCCGCGTACGCGGTGGCCATCTCGGCCCCCACGACACCACCGCCGATGACGGCCAGGCGCCCGGGGACCGCGTGGGCGGACGCGGCCTCACGGCTGGTCCACGGTGCGGCGTCGGCCAGGCCGGGGATCTCGGGCAGGCGGGCACTGGTCCCGGTCGCGACGACGACGGCGTGCCGCGCACGGAGCACCGTCGTGGACCCGTCGGCGTCGGTCACCTCGACGGTGCGCGCGGCGCTGATCCGTCCCACGCCCCGGAACAGCGAGATCCCGGCGCCCTCGAGCCAGCCGACCTGACCGTCGTCGTGCCAGTGCGCGGCAAACGCGTCGCGGCGGGCCAGGACGGCGGACGCGTCCAGCTCGCCGGTCACCGCGGCGCGTGCGCCGGGCAGTGCCCGGACCGCGCGCAGCGCGGCGGCGTCCCGCAGGAGGGCCTTGGTGGGCATGCAGGCCCAGTACGAGCACTCCCCGCCCACGAGCTCGCTCTCCACGATCGCGGCGGTGAGGCCGCCCTGCACGATCCGGTCGGCCACGTTCTCGCCCACGGGGCCGGCACCGATGACGACGACGTCGAAGGTGTTCTCGGTCATCTCAGCTCTCCTTCGTGACGACGCGGTTCAGGCGCAGCGCGGAGACGAGGAAGAAGATGCCGCCGAGCGTGGCGTACCCGGCCAGCGAGGTCAGCATCGCGTTCGGCCCGCCGGCCATCATGAAGAAGCCGGCGCCCGCGAACACGGAGATGCCGCCGCTGAGGATCATGGCCCACTGACCGCCGAGCCGGTACCGGGCGATCGCGACGATGAGCTGCACCAGGCCGGCGGTGATCGCCCAGACGCCCCAGACGCGCAGCACGGCGGGGATGCCCGAGGTCACCGCGACGACCAGGCCGATCGCCGTGAGCAGGCTGAGCGCCATGTTGAAGTACAGGCCGACGGTGGGCCGCGCAGCCTTCGAGGAGCGGAGGTCGACGACGGCGGCGCCGACGTCGAACAGCGGGTACAGCACGAGCAGCGCGATGCTGACCGGTCCGAGCGAGGACCCGGTGAGGAACAGCAGCACCGCCCAGACGATGGCGAACCCGAACCGTACGAAGTACAGGTTCCGCAGTGCGGTCGCGGTGGCTGCGGAGGATTCCGCGGTGGTCGTCATGGCTTTCCCTTCGATGGTGGCCGCTGTCGGCCTGTCTAGGTAGACTTACTAGTTACTCTACCGAGAGCGACGGTACACAGCCGGCCCCCGCTGCGCAAGGGGCCACGAGAGGAGCCACGTATGATCGCGACCGTGCACGGGTCCATCCGGGACCGCCTGATCGAGGCGGCGAACGAGCTGTTCTACGCGCACGGGCTGCGCGCGGTGAGCGTCGACAAGGTCATCGAGCGCGCCGGCACCACGAAGGTGACCTTCTACCGGCACTTCCGGACCAAGGACGACCTCGTGGTCGCCTACCTGGAGCACCGCGCGGCACAGGAGCGCGCCGGCGTCGACGCGGCCATCACGCACGGGGCGGGCGACGTCGACGCGACGCTGCGCCTCATGGCCGGCCACACGGGCGCGATGGCGTGCGAACCCGGCTTCCGCGGGTGCCCGTTCATCAACGCCGCCGCCGAGTACCCGGACCCCGGCACGCCGGTGCGCAAGGTCGTGGACGACCACCGGGCCTGGTGGGCGAGCGCGTTCGAACGGCTCGTCGCCCCGCTCGGGCTCGCCGACCCGCCCGCCGTCGCGGAGGACCTCATGCTGCTGCGCGACGGCATCATGGTCGCCGGCTACCTCGGCGACCCCAGCCGGGTCGCCGACTCGTTCCTGCGGAGCTGCCAGGCCGTCATCGGCTCGGCGGAGCGCGCGGCCCGCTAGGTCCGGGTCAGAGCTCCGAGCGCCAGGAGTGCTCCGGCGCGTAGCCGAGCACGCGGCGGGCCTTGTCGATGCCCAGGAGCGTCTCCCGGCCCTCGATCGGGCGCCGGTGCGGCACGTCCGGGAAGACCTCGGCCGCGAGGTCGGCCGAGTCCCGCTCCATCACCGTGTCCGCGTTCGCGATGACGAACGCCTCGAACCCCGTGAACTCCGCCTCCAGCGCGCGGCGCACCGCCTGGGCACCGTCCCGGCCGTCGATGTAGCCCCACAGGTTCCAGCGCCGGGCCTGGGCGTCGTCCTGCCAGGACGGGAAGCGGGCGTAGTCCTGCGGGGTCATCACGTTGGAGAACCGGAGCGCGGCGACCTTGAGCTCCGGGTCCCAGCGGGCGAAGTGCCTGGCCATCTCCTCCTCCAGGGACTTGCCGAGGGAGTAGGTGGACTGCGGCAGCACGTCGTACTCCTCGTCGACCGGCAGGTACGGCGGCGGTACGTCGAACGGCAGGCCGAGCACGGTCTCGGAGGAGGCCGTCACGATGTTCCGGATACCCACCACCTGCGCGGCACGCAGCACGTTGTAGGTGCTGGGCACGTTGTTGCCGAACGTCGCGGCGTTGGTGGCCAGACCGGGCGCCGGGATCGCGGACAGGTGCACGACGGCGTCGGCCGGGCGCCGTTCGTCCACGCCCGACAGCAGCTCCACGACCTGGCCGAGGTCCGTCAGGTCGGCCACCGTGAAGTCGCCGGGGCTGCCCGGCGGGGGCGCCACGCGGTCGGTCGCGGCCACCGCGTACCCCGCCTCCGCCAGGTGCTCCACCACGAACCGGCCGAGCTTCCCGCTCGCGCCCGTGACCACTACCCGCTGCGCCGTCGCCATGCGTCCGATCCTGCCAGGCTTCCATGGCTCGACCAACGCCCGGGTGCCGGGCCCCGGGTCAGGCCAGGCGCTCCCGGAGCCAGGCGATGTCCGGGGCCATGTCGCCCTTGGTCTCGCAGATGACGGGTGCGCCCGCCGCCGCGATCACGCCCACCAGCAGATCCTCCGGGATGAGTCCCTGGCCGAAGTTGATGTGCCGGTCGGCCCCGGACCCCGCCACGTCGCGCGAGTCGTTGGCGTGCACCAGGTCGATCCGGCCCGTGATCGCACGGATCTGGTCGGCCGCCGTCGCGAGGTCGATGCCGCCGGCCCACGCGTGGCAGGTGTCGAGCGTGAACCCGACGTTGTCCCCGCCGTTCGCCGCGGTCACGGCAGCCCAGAGCTGCTCGATGCGCTCCAGGCGGCGCGCCATCGAGTAGTCGCCGCCCGCCGTGTTCTCGATGAGCACCGGCACGTCGGTCTCCAGCGCGTCGATCGCCTTGCGCCAGTTGTCGAAGCCCTTGGCCGGCTCGTCGTTCGCGGTGACGTGCCCTCCGTGCACCACGACGCCCCGGGCGCCCACCGCGGCGGCACCGTCCATGATCTGCTGCAGCAGCTTGCGGCTCGGGATACGGATCCGGTTGTTGGTCGAGGCCACGTTGATCACGTACGGCGCGTGCACGTACAGGTCGAGGTCCGCGGCGGCGGCGTCGGCCTTGAGCGCCTCCGCGCCACCCTCGTAGGGCAGGTCGGGGACCTTCCATGCCTGCGGGTCGCTCAGGAACACCTGCACCGTGTCCGCGCCGAGCGCCTTCGCCGCCCCGATCGCGTCGGTCAGGTCCACGTGCGCGCCGATCTTCACCATGGCCCCCACCCTAGAACGGCTCACCCACACGACGACGGGCGACGGCGTCAGCCCAGGCCACGGGCGCCGCTCGAGACGACCTCGACCAGGTTGCCGTCCACGGCCAGCAGCCCGCTGACCGGGCCCGACCAGACGTCACCCGTCAGGTCCTCCGCCGCCGGGGGCCGCTCCCACACCACCTCGCCGGTCTCCGCGTCGAGCGCCGTCAGGCCCGCTGCCCCCGAGCCGTCCTCGACGACCAGCAGCACCGAGCGCCCGTCGGTGAAGGCCCGCGAGACGAACAGGGTGCCGGTGGACGAGCCCTCGGGATCGCCGCCGTCCCACGTCCACCGCTCCGCCCCCGTCGCGAGGTCCACCCCGAGCACGGAGCCCGGCACGGCCAGCATGACCGCCGTACCCTCCACCTGCGCCAGGAACTGCTGCACGCCCTCCCTCGCGGGCACGTCCCAGCGTGGGGTGCCGTCCAGCGCGTACGACGCCAGTCGGGTGCCCAGCCCGCCCGCGGACATCAGCGTCGGGGCCTCCGGCCCGGTCACGGTCAGGGGCTCGAGCACGTATCCCTCGACCTCGCCGACCCGCTCGCCGTCCGCGTCGAGGAGCACGGTCCGCAGGTCCCCCTCGAACGTGTACTCGGCGTACCCGCCGCTGCGCAGCCGCTCGACGCCGCCGGAGCCCGGCTCCATCCGGGTGCCGAGCACCAGGCCGTCCGGCGTCACGGCGGACTGGACGCCGCAGCCGTACACCTGGACGAGCTGGTCCTGGACCTGGGCACCGAAGTCCTCGACGTTCAGCAGGCCGTTGCTGACCGTCCCGTCCCAGGAGTCGCCGCCCCAGTTCGCGCACTGGTCGGCGCGCGTGGCCCGGAAGGGGATCGTGACGCTCCAGCGCTCGTCACCGGTGACGGCGTCCTCGGCGCGGAGCACGACGTCGCGCCCCTCCTCGACGGTGCCGGTGCACTCCCCCATGTCGTCGCACCCGGCGCCGTCCGGCAGCGGACCGGGCGCAGGCCCCACCCGCTGGGCGCGCAGGACCGTCCCGTCGGGACCGGGCCGAGGACGGCCGTACCGTTCCGTGTCCGCGGGGTCCAGCACACGCTCCGCCGACACCGTCCCGTCCGGGCCCACGACGACGGCGACCCGGTCCGCCGCGTCGCCCGTCAGGCACACGAGCCGCCGGGCCACCGCCGCACCCCAGCCCGCCGAGCCCAGCGGCCCGCACTCCGGGTCCGCACCGAGCCGCGCCGTCCAGGCCACGTCGCCCGACGCCGGGTCCAGCGCCACCAGTTCGTTCCCGGACGGGACCACGAGCCGGTCGCCGAGCACCACCGCCTCGGTCCCCCACACGTCGTCCCCGGTGGCGCCGGCCCAGCCGACCGGGCCGTCCCACGTCCACGCCTCGTCGAGCGGGCGGGACACGTCCGCCACACCGCCGGGCACGTCGCGCATCCGCTCCATCCGGGCGCCGTCGCGGACGCCCTCGACCGCGAGCCCGGTACCCAGCACCACGGCCAGCACCGCTGCCACCGGACCGAGCACCCGCAGGTACCGCTCCCGGTCCCGGAGCGGCGCATCGCCTGCCGGGCGACCGTCCGGCTCAGGCTCCGCGCCCGGTCCACCGCCCGCGCCGGATCCGGCGAACGAGACCTGGGGGTCGTCCGCGCCGTCGTCCACCAGGTCGAAGACGAACGCGCCGCCCTGGTCCGGATCACGTGCCATGCGACCGAGGGTATGTCGGGCTGGTCACGGTTTCACTGGAAACCCCGCACGCCACGCGGCGTCACCTCCAGCAGGACGCCGTCCACCGCCACCAGCCCGCCGACCACACCCCGCTCGCCGGAGCCGCCGACGGCCGGGTCGAACGTGGTGACCGCCGCCCCGCCGACGCGCTGCCAGACCACGGCACCGGTACCCGCGTCGAGGGCCACCAGGCCGTGCGTGCCGCCCGAGTCACCCTCGGTGGCCAGGAGCACCGTCTCGCCGTCGGTGAGGGCCTGGAACACGTGGGCCGTACCGAAGTACCCGCCGTCGGCGGCCGACGGCCCCGCCGCGCCGTCCCACGACCAGCGCTCCGCACCCGTGGCGAGGTCCAGGCCGCGCACCGTGCCGGCCCCGGTCGAGACCACCGCCGTGTCGCCGACCTGCGCCAGGAACTGCTGTCCGCCCGACTGCAGCGCGATGTCCCAGCGCGGCGTGCCGTCGCCGCCGTACGCGCGCAGGCGCCGACCGGGCTCGTCCACCCCCAGCACCGTCGCGGGTCGCGACCCGTCGGCCACCCGGGGAGCCAGGGGGTACCCGGTGATCTCGCCGGCCACGTCGCCGTCCGCGGTGAGCAGCACGGAGCGGGGCAGGCCGTCGAACCTCGTCACGGCGTAGCCGGTGCCGAGGGCCGTCACACCGCCCCGGCCCGGCTCGATCCACGGCCCCAGCACGGTGCCGCGCGGCGTGACGGCGGCCTGGATGCCACAGCCCTGCACTGCCACGAGATCCGCCGTGACGCCCGCGCCGAACGCGTCGGGCGCGAGCTGCCCGCTGATGACCAGCCGGGTCTCCGAGCTGCCCCAGGACGCGGCGAAGGTGCGCGTGCACTGCGTGGCGTCCACCGGCCGGAACGGCACGGTCACGCGCCAGCGCTCCGCTCCGGTCGCCGCGTCCTCCGCCCGGAGCACCAGGTCGCGCCCCGCCTCCACGGTCCCGGCGCACTCGCCCGCCGCGGTGCACCGGGCGTCGCCCGGGTCCACCGCCGACGGTGGACCCACGCGGTGCGCGCGCAGCAGCGTGCCGCCGGGGCCGGTGTGGGGCAGTCCGTGGCGCCGGGCGTCCGCGGCAGGCAGGGGCCGGGAGGCGGACGTCGCACCGCCGGGCCCGACGGCGACCACCTCCCGGTCGGCGCCCGTGCCCTGGAGGCACACCAGCGCCGGCGTGGACGGGTCCGTCGAGGTCGGCGGCACCATCGGGCCGCAGTCGGCGTCGGCCCGGAGCGGGACGGTCCAGGCCACCGCGCCCGTCGCCGGGTCCAGGGCGACCAGGCCGTCGTCGGACTCGACGACCAGCACGTCGCCGAGCACCGCCACGTCGGCGCTGCTCTCGCCCGGCCCGACCGTCCCGCTCCACGCCCAGGCCTGCGTCAGCGGCTGCGACAGGTCCGCGACCCCGCCCGGCACGTCCCGCATCCGCTCCATCCGGGCGTGGTCCCGCACTCCGTCGACGGCGAGCCCCGTGCCGAGCACGATCGCCAGCACCGCGGCGAGCTGGGCCGCCAGGCGACGGCGGCGCCCGCGGCCGTCCGACGGCGGGGGCACGCCGGCGTCGGTGGCCGCCTCGTCCGGCGCCGACGGGGCTGCGGGGTGCCCGGTGCCGGATCCCGGGTGGACGGTGCCGGGTACCCCGGTGGCCGGCGTGGCAGACGCGTCGTCAGGTGGCGCGTCGTCCCCGACGAGGTCGAAGACGAACGCGTCGCCCTCCGCCGGGTCGCGCGCCATGCGGCCGAGCGTAGTGCGGGCCGCCGCACGGGACAGCCCCTCCGCGGAAGGTCACCCCAGCCCGCGCAGGCCGTCCGCGGTGACCTCGACGAGGTGGCCGCCGACGGCGACGACCATGCCCGTGACCGGCACGGTCCACCGCTCGGCGCCGGTGGCGAGCCCGACCGCGACGAGCATCCCCGCACCGCCGCCCTCCGGGGGCAGGTACACCCCGGCCACCGTCTCGCCGTCCGTCACGGTGCGGAAGTTCGCCAGGCCCGATGTGTCGTCGCCGGTCCGCTCCCAGAGCTCCGCACCGGTGTCGCGGTCCAGGCCGATCAGCCGGCTCCCGCGCTCCATGACCACCACGTCCCGCGCCGCGAGCAGCACGCGCGTCCCGGAGCGCTCGGTCCAGGCCGTCGAACCGTCCTCGCGGACCGCGTCGAACCCGGTGCCGCCCGTGCGCCCGGCGAACCACAGGTCGTCGGGGGCGTCCGGGGCGACGGCGACAGGCTGCACCAGCCCCTCCAGGGTGCCGAGCACGCGTCCGGCGCCGTCCACGACGGTCATCCCCGCGGGACCGGTCTGCACGGCGAAGCGCCCCGAACCCAGCTCCGTGACCCAGGCCGGCGACCCCGAGCCCTCCGCGGCCGCCAGGTCCAGGCGGGTCCCGTCCGTCGACAGCGTGGCGTCGGTGCCGCACCCCTGCACGACGACGCTCTCGGTGCCCGCGGCGACGTGCAGCGCCTCGGTGTCCCCGACGGGTGCCGACCCGGGATCGCTCGCGTCCCTGCAGATCACCCCGTCCGGGGCGGTCAGGTCGACGTCCTCGGTCCAGCGCTCGGCACCGGTCACGGCGTCCTCCGCGACCACCCGGACCTCGTGGCGTGCGGTGGGCGTCCCGTTCCCGCAGCCCGCCGGGTCGTCGCACTCCTCGGACCCGGCAGGCTCCTCGATCGGCCGCACCCGGACGACCATGCCCTCCGGGCCCGGGAACACCCGCTCGTCACCGGCCTGCTCCGCGGACCGCACCCCCGTGCCGCCGTCAGGCTCCACGGTCAGCACCTCCCGGGCGTCTTCCGGACCCTGGAGGCAGGTCAGCCGGTCCGTCGTGACCGATGCGTCGTACCCCGTGGGCCCGCACACCGCGTCCTCGCCCAGCGGCACGCGCCACGCCACGGCTCCCGAGGCCGGGTCCACGGCGGTCACGTCGCTGAACCCTGCGGGGGCGGGGCCGGTCTCACCCGTCGCGGGGTCCTGGAGGTACACGTCCCGCAGGGTGCTCGGCAGCAGCACAAGCAGTCCGTCCATGACCACCACCGGCTGGTGCACGAAGGCCGCACTGCCGAAGGGCACGTCGTACGGGACCGTCCAGGTCTCCTCCGGCGGGTCGGCCAGGGATGCCACACCGACCGCGGACGTCCGCATCAGGTCCTCGCGCCGGTGGTCGCGCACGAGGTCGACCGCGGTCAGCGCGACGGCCACCACGGCCGCCGCCGCCACCGCGAGGAGCCGCGTCCGCCGGGACAGGTGCGGGAGGAGGCGGCGTCGGGCCGGGGATCCGCCGACGGCGTCCGCGCCCTCACCACCGGCCAGGCGGCCGACGGCAGAACCGTCGCCCTCCGGTCCGCCCGAGCCCTCTGGGCCGTCGTCGTCCGGACCGCCTCCGACCAGGTCGAAGACAACAGGATCCCCCTCGTCCGGCCGCGACATGCCGGGAGCCTACCCGGGCCGCACCCCCTGTCAGCCGAGGCCCACCACGCCGTGCTGCGTGATCTGCGCCAGGTAGCCGTCCACGCTGACGATCTGGGTGTAGGGCGTCTCCTGCTCGATCTCCCAGCGCACCGAGCCGTCGCGCAGGTCGACGGCGACCATGCGCAGCCCCGACGCGCCGCCCTGCGGGTCGGCGGTCACGGGCAGCAGCAGCACGTCGCCGTCGGTGTAGGCCCCGAAGATGGTCGACGCCGCGTCCCAGACGCCCTCCTCGAAACCCAGCACCTCCGGGTCGAGCGTCCAGCGCACCGCTCCCGTGCCCAGGTCGACGGCGCGCACCGGCCCGAGCTCGTCCACGACCACCGCGGTACCCCGGACGCTCGCGATCAGGTCCGTGGCCCGGAGCCGGGGCGACGACGTCCAGAGCCTGCTCCCGGCGTCGCGCTCGTCGGTGGACACCGCCTCGGTGTGCACGCCGGCGCGGACGAGCAGCAGCCCCGGGTCGCGGCCGTCGGTGGCCCACGGGACGAGCACCCGGCCGTCGAGCGGGACGGTGCGACCGTCCGGGAGGTGCACCACCTGGCTCGGCCGGCCGGTCTCGTCCACCGGCCCGCCGGCCGGGTCGGGCCCCACCCAGCCGCCGCCGGGCAGGGCCGTGAACTGCCCGGCCGCGGTCGCGTCCGTCAGGTCGGTGGCATCGTCCGGGTCGTCGAGACGCGTGCCGTCGAGCAGGAAGGCCGCCGACACACCGCAGCCCTCGATCTCCAGGATGCCCTGCTGCAGGTTCGCGTTCAGCACGCCCTCGACGTCGAGCACGGGGGTCGGGGAGTCGTCGTCGACCTCCTGGTGGTAGGTGAGGCAGTAGTTGGGGTCGGGCCTGCCGGACGCGACGGTCGCGCTCCAGCGCTCCGTCCCCGTGACGGCGTCCTCGACCCGGACCGTCAGGTCCGGCGCGGTGAAACCCTTCGGGAGGTGCGGCGTGCCCACCTTGTCGACCACCACGGGCTCCGGACCGTGCCCGTCACCCGCGAGCTGCAGGCGGATCAGCGCACCGTCGGAACCGGGCAGCACGATGGTGCCCGGGTCCAGCTCCCGCGTGGTGACGGCGCCGTCCGCGTCGACGACTGTGACGTCGGCCTGCCCGCCCTCCGACGTCGTGACGCAGACCAGCGGGTCGGCCGGCATCGTCGTCGCCGGGCCGCCGATGCCGAGCCACGGCGTCGGCCCGCACCGCGCCCCCTCGCCGACGTCGACGGTCCACCGCACCGCACCGGACTCCGGGTCGACCCCCTGGACCGTCCCGTCACCGATCACTGCGAGCACGCCCGGCATCTCGACCAGCGTCGAGGCGATCGGGTTGTCGAGGTCGACCGACCACTGCTCGGCCGGCCGCTCCGCCAGGCTCCGCACGCCACCCGGCGCGGCGATCAGGTCGCGGTGGCGCAGCTGCGCGTCCAGCAGCGCCCCCGCCACGACCACCAGCACGACGGCGGCCGCCACGCCGCCCACCAGCAGCACGCGGCCGCGCCGGGTCGCGGGCACGCGCCGCCGGACCGCAGCGGCACCACGCCGCGCCGTCCGGCCCACCGCACCACGGACGGCCGTGACTGCCCGGGCCACCCGGCCGGGCTCGCGCGGCGCGGCCTCCTCCGGGTCCGGCTCGGAGGCGGGCTCGTCGCCCGCGTCGTCCGGGCCGGCCGTGCCCGCGGACACCCCGGGCACCTCGTCGATCAGGTCGAAGGTGTGCACCTTCTTCGGGTCGGGGCTCCCGGGCGCGGCGTCGTCGTGCTGGGTGCGTTCGGTCACGCCCCGAGGGTAGTGCCCCGCTCCGCGGCGATGGCCGACCTCCAGGAGACCCGGCCGCCGGTCTGCATCAGCGCCCCGCGGTAGGCACGCTCGCTGAGCAGCACCGCACCGAGCGTGGCCACGACGAGGATGCCGAGGGAGACCAGCGGCTCCCACCAGAGCGCGTCGCCGTCGAGGACGCGCACCGGCATCGACACGATCGACGCGGGCGGTATGTAGGACAGCACGCGCTCCAGCACGCCGTCGGCCGAGAACGTGACCACGTACACGCCCATGAGCAGCATCATCAGGGGGCTGGTCGTGTACTGGAGGTCCTCGGTGCGCGACGCGAGCGAGCCGGCGACCGCGTAGAGGGCCGCCACCGCGACGAACCCGACGGTGAAGAACACGACGAACCACAGCATGGTGGCGGTCATCGACGGGAGGATCGCCGACAGGTCCGTGAACGACGCCCCGACGAGCCCGACGGCGGCGAGCACCAGGTTCTGGCCGAGCGCGATCACCGAGCTGCCGACGATCTTGCCCGCCAGGAGCTGCCGCAGCGGCACGGCGGTCGCGATGATCTCGACCAGCCGGGACTGCTTCTCCTCGATCACGCTGCCCGCGATCATCGAGCCGGAGCCCACGGCGCCCATGAAGAACAGGAACGCGAGCAGGAACCCGGCCACCAGGGCGACCTGCGGGTCCACGGGGTTGCCGTCGAGGCGCTCGGTCTCGACCTCGCTGCCTGCCGTCAGCGCGTCCACGCTGGTCCCGGCCTCGGTAGCCCGTTCGGCCAGCACCTGGTCGCGCACCGTGGCATCGATCAGCCGCGCGAGGGTGCCGTCGGGCTCGCGCCAGCCGGACAGGGTCCAGCCGGGGCTGCCGGGCGTGCCGGAGCTGAGCCACGCGTCCGCGGTCTCCTCCTGCAGGGCTGCCTCGGCCGCGTCCGCGTCGGCCACGCGCACCACGGTCAGCCCGACCGTGTCGTCCGGCTCCTGGTCCGGCTCGTCCGTCGTGCCACGCCCCTCGGCGGCGGCCTGGAGGGCAGCGGCGGCGTCATCGTCCCCGGCCACGACCGCGACGTCGAACGACTCTGCGCGGTTCTCCATGTAGGCGGAGAAGCCGATGAGCCCGCCGATCAGCGCGATCGTCACGAGGAGGCCGATCAGGAAGCCCTTGTTGAGCGCTCGCACGACGATCTCGCGCGTGGCCACGACCATCCAGGCGTTGCGCACGCCGTCGTCCCTCCGGCTCATGCGGTGCTGCTGTCCGCCTGACCCTGCGGCTCCGCTCCGGGCGCGTTCCTCGTCCCTCGGACCCCACCCTGCGCTGCGCCTCCGGCTCATGCGGTCACCTCACGGTAGATCTGGGCCAGCGTCGGCCGGACGGGGGAGAACTCCTGGACGGCACCGCGGTCCAGGGCGGCGGCCAGGAGCCGGGTCGCGGCGGCGGCGTCGTCCACCTCGAGGAGCGCGGTCGAGCCGTCCACGTCGACGGCGCGCACTCCCGGCACCTCCCGGACGAAGCCCGCGTCGCCGGACAGCACCAGACGGTGCCGCGTCACTCCCTGGGAGCGCAGCGCGTCGGGGGTGCCGTTCGCGAGCACCCGGCCCCCGCCGAGGATGACCAGGCGCTCGCACAGGCGCTCCACGAGGTCGAGCTGGTGCGAGCTGAACAGGACGGGCACACCGCGGCGGGTGTGCTCGCGCAGGAGGTCGGCCATCGCGTCGACGGCCGCGGGGTCGAGACCGCTGAACGGCTCGTCCAGGACCAGCGCCTGCGGCTCGCCCATGATCGCCGCGACGATCTGGACGCGCTGCTGGTTGCCGAGGGAGAGCTTCTCGACGTGCTCCTTGGCGCGATCCGCGAGCCCCAGCCGGTCGAGGTGCTCCAGCACCTCCCGCCGGGCGGCCCCGGGTGCGATGCCGCGCAGCCGTGCGAGGTAGACGAGCTGGTCCAGCACGGGCTGCTTCGGGTAGAGGCCCCGCTCCTCGGGCATGTAACCGAACCGGCGGCGGTCCGCCCGGGTGACCGGGTCGCCGTCGAACAACACCTCGCCCGAGGTGATCGCCAGGACTCCCATGATCATCCGCATGGTCGTCGTCTTGCCCGCGCCGTTGCCCCCGACGAACCCGGTGAGCAGGCCCGACGCCGCCGTAAAGCTGACGCCGTCCACGGCGCGCCGGGGTGTGCCGCCCGAGGCGAACACGCGGGTCAGGTCCCGCACCTCCAGATCGCTCATGGCGGCCACGCTAGGTGGCCTGGCGCGGGCAGGGATCCGCCGCGAGGCGGACCCGTCTCCACCTCGGGGCGGGCCGCCGACGACGGCGTGGCCGGAGTGGCTGGAGAAATGCCTGAAGAACGACATTTCGCAGCGCCGATTCTGCCGCGCCGAGTTCTTGCACCTGCATTGACCTGGTATTACAGGCCCCGGTTGCCGATGCCGTTCTGCCACGTATTGTCCCCAGCGGAACGTCGCGAGAAGTGTGCGCGGCGCTGAATGGTTCGACATCCCGTCCACGGACGAATGAGCACCGCTCTCCGGAGGACGTCTCGCAGTCATTGAACCCGCAGGGGGAGCTAAGCGTGCGCAACCGTCTGATCGTCACAGGAACAGCCGCGGCCATGGTGCTGACGGCGGGGATCGTTGGTGCCGTGGCCGTGCAACCGTCCGGGCAGTCGCAGGACCGGGACACGACGGCCGCGCCCGCCGCGCTGCCCGACGTGCTGCAGGGCATGCCGCCGATGATGGTGAAGCGCGACCCTGCCGCCCAGCCCGGGGAGAAGGGCACGGTCGACGTGCGCTCCAGGCCGGACGCGCAGCCGAGCCCCTTCACCTACACCCCGCCCGCGCAGGAGTACGTGCCGCGGCACATGGCCGACCGGCCCGCCACCCCGGGCAGCTCGTTCACCCACGCCCCGCTGCCGGGCATCGACTTCGGCAACGGCTCCGCGCCGACCCCCGCCGGGCCGACGCCGCCGACCACCGTCACGCCGCGGCCCGTCCACCCGACGACGCCGCCGCCCACGCAGACGCCTCCGCCGTCGACGTCACCCACGCCCAGCCCGACGCCGACTCCCGAGCCGACGCCGGAGCCGACCCCGACGCCCACTCCGGAGCCGACGCCGACCCCGACGCCAGAGCCGGAGCCCACGGACCCGCCGTCGGAGGAGCCGACGACACCGCCGTCCGAGGAGCCGACGCCGGAGCCGACCCAGCCGTCCGAGGAGCCCACCCCGGAGCCGTCGACCGAGCCGTCGCCGGAGCCGTCGGACCCGCCCACGGACGGGAGCACGCCGGGCACCACGCCGGAACCCTCGGCGAGCCCTTCGGCGTAATGCGCTAAATAGTCCGGTTCTCCGGAATTGAAGCGGGGGGCGTTTCTCGCCCCTCGCTTCAGCGCGCATTCCTTCCTTTGTCGAGGGCTCACGCGCAGATAGGCAAATCGGTCAGATCGACGTGATCTGTTCACCTGGCCGGGAAATACCGCCTTGGCCCTCCGCGCCACCGATCGCCGCTCCGTCGTCGACCACATCGGCACAGGCATCGGGGACACGTGTCGTCGATCGCTGACATCGGCACCGATGTCGACGTTCGGCGACATCCGTTGCGGCGCACCCGCCCGCCGCCCGCGAAGTTCACCCGCATCGTCGGGGTGAATCCGGCTCCGGCCAGGCACGACGGACCCTAGAGTCCGTCCGGGCCGGTCTCGTGGAGCAGCGTGGCGGCCGGGAGGGCACACCACCATGCATCGTCGCGGAACCTCCGCGCGCCCCGAGTCGGGGCCGACCCGTCTGACCCGCTGGACCGCGTCACTCACGGCAACGGTCCTCGTCGGGACGGGCCTCATGGCGACCAGCGCCGCGGCCGACGAGCCGACAGGGACGGCTCTCGGGACGGCGTCCGCCGCCGAGCCTGTACCCAGCACCGTCGTCGCCGCGGCGAGCGACCTCCCCGGCGCGGCGCAGCAGGTCGCGCTCACCGGCGAGAACCTGTTCGTCCAGACGGGCACGGGCAGCACCGCCGTCACGTACTGGCGCCCGCTCGCGGGCGGCGAGTGGTCCACCACCTGGGGCGGCCACGAGCTGACGGGCGAGCTGATCGCGGCGGAGAACGACGTCGTGCACCTGCGCACTGCCCAGGGCGAGTCGCTCACCTGGACACGGGACCACGACGGCGACGGGGTCGGCGGTGGTAGGCGGAGCGTGCCGGTGGGGTCCGTGCTGGGGCACGGGGCCGAGTACGTGGCGTACACCGACGGAGAGGCGCACGTGCAGGCGGTAGGTTCCGCCGGAGACGTGTGGTCGTACGTGTGGGGACGCGCCGGGATCGCGATGTACGAGGACGAGGTGATCACGGCGAGCAACGGTTTCAGCGGGACCACCGTGTGGCGGGACGACATCCGGGACGGTCAGTACACCCGGGGCGGTGTGCGGTGCACTGGCGGGTCCGACGCCCTGACCCGGGTGATCGACGCGAACGAGCGCTTTGCTCTCGCCCGCTGCGCCGACGGCCAGGTCTGGCTGCAGGACCATGCGGAGGTGTACTACCCGTTCACCCTGTCCGGGCACTACTCGGCCGAGGAGCTCCGGATCGGAGCGGGGTTCGTGCTCGGCACCGACCTCGGCACCGGCAGCCTCCGTGTGACGCCGCTCGCCGATGCCGAGCCGGGCACCCTCGGTGCCGCCTCCGACGTGGACCTGGACGATGCTGGCCGGACAGCCGTCCTCGTCGATCCTGCAGGCGACGTACGCACAGCCGACCTGTCCGGGTGGTCGTCACAGATGCGGACGGTCCCCGAGGACCTCACGCCGCCGACGGCGGGCATGCGCATTGCGAGCAACGTCGTCACCACGACGTCCTACGTGGTCGCCCTCACCGCCACGGACGGCGACAACGGCCCTGCCTTCTACCCGGCCGACATCGCCCTGGTCGAGTCGGAGTACCGCGTCCGGGCCAGAGGCAGTGCCACGCCGGGCCCATGGACTCCGGGACCGACCTTGCAGCCGCGCGACCTGGCGCGCTACTACAGCGGGAGCTTCCGGGCACAGACCGGGGCACCGGGCAGCGAGACGTGCTGGCGTGTTCGTGCCACGGACACGGCAGGCAATATCGGCGCGTGGTCGGCGGACCGGTGTGTCGTGGTCGACTCGACGGCCCCGGTGATCACGGCATCAGCGCTCCCGTCGTCGACCAGGTCGACGGCGACGAGCACCGGGATCACCTTCCGGTATCAGGCCAGGGACAACGGCAAGGTAGCGAGCTACGACGTCCGGTGGCGCCGCACGCCGCGCGGCGGCGAGACCGGCGCCTGGGTCTACCCGAAGTCCTACCAGGGGACGACGGCGACGTCGGCGACGGCATACTCGACGAAGTCCACCATCACCTGTTTCCAGGCTCGCGCGCGTGACGTCGTGGGCAACGTGTCGGGCTGGTCTCCGCTGCGGTGCACCTACATGGACGGCACCCGGCCGACCGTCAGGTGGACCTCGTACCCGCGATGGGTCACGCCGAGCCAGACGTGGTTGAGCACCAGGGACAACATGATGGTCTCCAAGCCCGCCTATACCTACGGGGCTTCCGACGAACGGGGGGTCGTGGGCTACGAGGTGCAGCGGCGCGAGTGGGAGTACGGCGAGACCCTCACGTGGGCGCCCAGCGCGTACACCGGGACGACGGTGCGTTTCAAGCTCTACACCGGTGAACAGAACTGCAACCGCGTCCGCGCCAGGGACCAGGCGGGCAACTGGAGCGCGTGGTCGGGCTGGAAGTGCACCAACATGCCGTTCGACCAGAACGACACGTACGTCAACGGCGGGCGCCAGACCGGGCGCTACTCGTACGTCATCGACGGGTACTCCGGCACCGTCCAGTCGAACAACCCGGACGCGGCCAGGGCGATCCGCGCGAAGTTCGTGACGGGCCCGGACCGCGGGACGGTGCGGGTCTCGGTCGGCCGCACCTCGTTCGGCGTCGTCCACACCTGGGCTCCGGAACCCGGGACCAAGTGGGTCACGCTCCGCGCGCCCGCGCTGGCCCGGGGCGACATCCGGTTCACGCGCGTGCACACGAACTGGCGCGACGTGCACCTGCGCGAGTTCTACGCGATCCGCTGACCGCTCACACCAGGCCCGCCCGGTGCGCCAGCACCACCGCCTGGACCCGGTCACGCAGGTGCAGCTTGGCCAGCACGTTCGAGACGTGCGTCTTCACCGTCGCCTCACCGAGGTACAGGGTCGACGCGATCTCCCCGTTAGACAGACCGGTACCCACGAGCTCCAGCACCTCACGCTCGCGCGGGGTGAGGAGCGCGAGGCCCGCGGGGACCGGGGCCGGGCTCGCGCCCCGGTTCCCTGCAGGCCCGGCCGGTCCTCCGGCGTAGGCCGTCCCGACCGGGCCTCCGCCTGGGCTCCCGCCCGGCGCCGCCGAACCGTCCGCCGGCTGACGTTCCCCGGCCACCATCTGCTCGATCACGCGCCGTGTGATCTGCGGGGCGAGGAGCGCGTGCCCGGCGGCCACCGTCCGCACGGCGTCCACGAGGTGCTCCGCGTCCGAGTTCTTCAGCAGGAACCCCGAAGCCCCTGCGGCGAGCCCGTCGAACACGTACTCGTCGTGGTCGAACGTCGTCAGCACCAGCACCTTCGCCAGGTCCTCCGCGACGATCCGGCGGGTGGCCTCGATGCCGTCCATGACGGGCATCTGCACGTCCATGAGCACGACGTCGGGCCGCAGCTCCCGGGCCAGCTCGATCGCGGCGGCGCCGTCTCCGGCCTGGCCGACCACCTCGACGTCGTCCTCCACCGAGAGGATGAGGGAGAAGCCCGAGCGCACCAGCGCCTGGTCGTCGACCAGCAGCACGCGTGTCATCGCGCCACCTCCGACCTGGTCCCGGCGAGACCGGGCCCCCCGACCGCGCCCTCCTGATCGGCCGCGCCCGCCTCACCCGTCACGCCCGCTGTGTCGGGCGCCGGCAGTGGCAGCCGCATCCGCACCCGGAACCCTCCGGTCGCCCGCGGCCCGATCTCCACCATGCCCTGGTGGGTCGCCGCCCGCTCCCGGATCCCGAGCAGCCCGAGCCCTGACCCCGACGTCCCGCGGCGGGGCCGGCCGTCGTCGAGCACCTCCACCTCGGCGAAACCGTGCGCGAACCGCTGGTCGGACGCGTCGGCGCCGTCGCGGACCACCCGGAGCGTCACCGTCGCGGACCGCGCCGTCGAGTGCTTGCGCACGTTCGCCATCGCCTCCTGCGCGGTGCGGTACAGGCTCAGCCCCATCGGGTCGGGCACTGCGGCCGCGACGCCCGGTGGTTCCTCGACCTGGCGGAACGTGGTGTCGAGGCCGTCGTGGTCTGCTGCCGTCAGGGCCGGGAGGTCGGCAAGGCCCGGTTCAGGGGCTCGCGAGGCGCCGTGTGCGTCGCCGTCGGGCACCGCGCGCAGCGTGCCCACCAGGGTGCGCATCTGCGCGACGCCCTCGCGCGACTCCCGCTCGATGGTGACGAGGGCCTCGGCGGCCAGCTCGGGGTCGCGGCCCAGGACACGGCGCGCGGCCGCCGCCTGGATCCCGATCACGGACACGTGGTGCGCCACGACGTCGTGCAGCTCGCGCGCGATGCGCACCCGCTCCGCAACGACTGCCTGGTCCGTGAGGGCGTCCGCCTGCTTCTCGATGGTCACCGCCTGGTCGGCGAGCTGCTCGCGCCGCCGGGCCGCGTTCCACTGCATCTGCCCGGCCACCACCGCACCGCCGAAGAACGCGATGTTCACGACGATCTGGTAGACGGCGTTGGCGAGGTACGGCTCGATCGCGCCCGGCCAGTCGGCGCGCGTCGGATAGTCCTGCACGATGGTCTCGACGCCCTGCTGCACGGCGAACATCCAGATGAGCCACGTGAACATCGCGAGCACGCAGGCGCTGACCACCACGAGCATCGCCCGGCGGTCGCGCGCCCACGCGAGCGCGGTGAACAGGGCCACGAAGTACATGATCTGCATGGGCATGAGCACGGTGATCTGGGGAATCGTCAGCCCGATGCCCAGCCACAACGCGTACACGACCACGAGCGACACCAGCGGATAGCGCCGGCGCCACGCCAGCGGCACCATGCTGACCACGCCCAGCAGGAAGATCAGCCACAGCGGCTCCCGCACCTCCTCGAAGAGGCCCATGCTGCGGCCCAGCTCGACCGAGACGGCCGCCAGCACGGCGAAGCCGGCGCCCAGCAGCAGGTCCCGCCGGTAGGCGTCGCGGCCCGCGGGCAGCCGCTCCCAGTCGGAGTCGACGCCGAACCAGTCCAGCACGCGGGCAGCCACGCCGTCGTCGGGGCGCGGTGCGACGGGCGGCGCGGCGGACCGCCCGTCCTCGGGCTGCGGTGGTGCGTCGGACATGGCCCCAGCCTAGGAACCCGCGCGCGCCGGCGCTTCCACCTGGAGGCGGAGAAGTGGCCACGGGCCGACGCCGAACATGCTGGACACCGCCGCCCGGGTGCCGCATCGTGGCGACCATCAGCCCGACGAAGGGGAGCCGTCCGATGACGTTCTGGATCTGCCGCACCTGCGGTGTGGAGCACGAGTCCCGTCCCGAGGTGTGCGCCGTCTGCGCCGACGAGCGTCAGTGGGTGCCCGCCGACGGCCAGCACTGGACCACCCTGGAGGAGCTCGCGGCCCAGGGGCAGAGCATCGCCGTGGAGGAGCTGGAGCCGGATCTGTTCGGTCTGACGACGGTGCCGGACGTGGGTATCGGCCCGACGGCGAAGATCGTGCGCACCGCGGGCGGGAACCTGATGTTCGACGTGCCCGGCTACCTGGACGACGAGGCCGTGGCCGCGGTGCGGGACCTGGGTGGGCTGGCGTACATCGTGGCCAGCCACCCGCACATGTACGGGGTGCAGGTCGAGTGGAGCCGGCGCCTGGGCGGTGTCCCCGTGCTGGTCAGCGAGGCGGACGCCGGGTGGCTGGCCCGCACCGACGAGGCTGTGGAGCTGTGGAAGGGTGACCGGGAGATCCTGCCCGGGGTGACGTTGAGCCAGCCGGGTGGGCACTTCCCGGGGTCCGCGGTGGCGCACTGGGCTCCCGGGGCCGGGGGCCGGGGTGTGCTGCTGAGCGGGGACACGATCTTCGCCAACCCGGACCGGACGTCGGTGTCGTTCATGCGTAGCTATCCCAACCGGATCCCGCTGTCGGGGCCGGTGGTGCAGCGGGTGGCGCACCACGTCAGCCGGTTCGCGTTCGACCGGCTCTACAACAACTTCCGGGGCGTGATCCCGGTCGACGCCCGCGAGGTGGTGCTGCGCTCGGCGGAAAGGCATGCGGCGTGGACGAGCGGGGCGTACGACCACCTGACGTGACGGGCGCTCGGGTGCCGGCGGTGCCGGTCCGGGTGATCGGTAGAAGGTCAGGTGATCGGTAGCCCGGGCTGCCGATCACCTGACCTTCTACCGATCACGCCCCCCCGGGCGGGACCGCCGGGCAGCCGGCCCGGCTCAGCAGCAGCGGGCGCCCGGGTTCGCGTCCTGGGCCGCGTAGCGCTCCCGCCAGTACTCCCGGACCGTCGGCACCGCAGCGTCCGGGTGCACGCGGCGCAGGTGCGCCACGTACCGCTGGTAGTCGCTCTCGCCGAGCACGCCGGTGACGTACCAGGCCAGGGCGCGCCAGCCCCGGCGGACGACGGCGAGCACGCCGCCGTCCGCCGTCGGGCCGGCGACCGGGTGCACACTCACGCGTGCGTCCCGGTCGGGAGCTTGTCCGGGTTCTCGTCGTAGTAGGTGGTCCACTGCGCGGCCACCTCCCGTTCTGCGTCGGTGGACACGAGGCCCGACGGCGCGAACGTCGACGAGGGCGTGTCCGGCTCCTCGGTGGTCGGCAGGCCGCCCGCCCGGATCGCCCTGACGCACACCCACAGCGCCACCACGGCCACGATCAGCACGAGCAGCGCGAACACGATCGACAGGGTGCCCTGCAGGAACGTGTTGCGGATGACGGCGTCCATCGCCGTCGTGTCGGCGGCGGTGCCGAACGACGTCTCGCCCGCGGCCCGCGCCTCGCGGAACGCGTTGTGCTGGGCCCAGTACCCCAGGCTCGGCTCGGGCGAGAAGATCTTCTGGAACGACGCCGTCATGGTCACCGCGAGGTCCCACACCAGCGGCACCGCCGGGATCCACGCCCACTTGAGGTAACCCTTCTTGACCACCACCACGGTGACCAGGGCGAGCGCCATGGCGGCGAGGAGCTGGTTGGCGATGCCGAACAGCGGGAACAGCGTGTTGATGCCGCCCAGCGGGTCGGTCACGCCCATGAGCAGGATCGCGCCCCACAGGCCGCAGACCACGATCGAGCAGATCCACGCGCCCACCCGCCAGGACGGGTCGCGGAACTTCTTGAGCGGGCCACCGAGGTTGCCCAGCGTGTCGGAGAGCATGAAGCGGGCCACGCGGGTACCGGCGTCCACCGTGGTGAGGATGAACAGCGCCTCGAACATGATCGCGAAGTGGTACCAGAACGCCGTCATCGCGGAGCCGCCGAGGAACGAACCCAGGATCTGGGACATGCCGAACGCGAGCGTGGGGGCGCCGCCGGTGCGGGAGATGATCGACTCCTCGCCCACGCCGTCGGCGGCGGCCTGGATCTCCTCGCCCGTGACCGGCGGGCCGGCCAGGCCGAGGCCGTTGACGTAGTCGGCGGCGGTACCCGGCTCACCGCCGGTGAGCGTGGCGGGGGCGTTCATCGTGAAGTACAGGTGCTGGTCGATGGAGATGGCCGTGACCAGCGCCATGATCGCCACGAACGACTCGGTGAGCATGCCGCCGTAGCCGATGAGCCGGAGCTGGCTCTCCTTCTGCACCAGCTTGGGGCTGGTGCCGGACGAGATGAGCGCGTGGAAGCCGGACAGCGCACCGCAGGCGATGGTGATGAACAGGAACGGGAAGAGCGACCCGGCGAACGCAGGTCCGTTGCCCTCGATCGCGAAGCTGGAGATCGCGGGCGCCTGCACGGCGGGCTGCGCCACGATCACGCCCACGGCGAGCAGGACGATGGTGCCCACCTTCATGAACGTGGACAGGTAGTCGCGCGGGGCGAGCAGCAGCCACACGGGCAGCACGGACGCGAGGAACCCGTAGCCCACGATCAGCCAGGCGACCGTGACCGGCTCCAGCGTGAACGTCTCGGCGCCCCAGGGGGTGTCGGCCACCCAGCCACCCGCGACGATGGCGAGCACCAGCAGCACCACGCCGATGACGGAGACCTCGGACACCCGGCCGGGCCGGATGTACCGCAGGTACACACCCATGAACAGGGCGATCGGGATGGTCATGCCCACGGAGAACACGCCCCACGGCGACTCGGCCAGGGCGTTCACCACCACGAGTGCGAGGACCGCCAGGATGATGATCATGATGACGAAGACGCCGATCAGGCCGGCGGCACCGCCGACCGAGCCCATCTCGTCGCGGATCATCTGACCGAGCGAGCGGCCGCGGCGGCGCGTGGACAGCCACAGCACGAGATAGTCCTGGACGCAGCCGGCCAGCACGGCGCCGATGATGATCCACAGGGTGCCGGGCAGGTAGCCCATCTGGGCCGCCAGCACCGGGCCGACCAGCGGGCCCGCGCCCGCGATGGCCGCGAAGTGGTGGCCGAACAGCACGCGCCGGTCGGTGGGCGCGAAGTCGCGGCCGTTCTCGTGCTCCTCGGCGGGGGTGGCCCGGTCGTCGCGCGGCCGCACCACCTTGTACTCGATGAGCCGGGCGTAGAAGCGGTAGGCGATGACGTAGGTGCCGACGGCGGCGACCACGAAGTACGCGCCGTTGACCGACTCGCCGCGCGCGAACGCGACGAGCGCCCACGCGATCGCCGCGAGGAGCCCGATCGCGGCGAAGACCAGCTTCTTGCCGGTGGTCATGGGTCTGCGGTCGATGACCGCGACCGGGGGGAGGTCCGGGTCGTTCCGGACCAGCTCAACGTGCTCGGGTGAGCGCACGACGGCCTCCTTGCCGGGGTGGCCGGCCCGTCAGGGGGCCGGATCCTTGATGAATCGTTACCGTGCCCCGACCCTAGACGGCGAAGAACACCAAGGACCAGCCCCGACGTCCGTGAAACCGGGTGTCGGATGCACAGAACCCTGGTGTGACCTGTACGTCCGGCCCGCGGGGTGTGGGAGCCTCGTCCCCGTGACCCTCACCCTGCCCGCCTCGCTGACCGGCCCGGCGCGGCTCACCGCCGCCTTCCTGGTGTCGGCGTCGGCCATCCTGTTGTTCGCCGTCCACATCCGCCCCGTGGCGTACCTGCCGTTGGTGCTGGGCATCGCGCTCGGCCTCTGGGCCGACCGGGCGCTCGGCCGCGACCTCGCGCTGATCGGCGTCGGCATGGGGATCATCTCGCTGATCTCCCTGGAGGCCGACCTGTCCGACGCCGGCATGCTGCGGTTCACGCTGGCGCTCGGCGGAGCGGTGCTGGTGCCGTGGGCGCTGTCGCGGTTCGTGCTCCGGCAGGACACGATCCAGTTCCCGGTCGCGACCGGACGCCGCTGGGGCCGCGGCCAGTGGACCTACCTCGTGGTCGTGGTGGCGGTGGGCTACCTGGTGCTGCCCTTCTACTTCCTGGGCTCGGGCGCGTACCTCAACTGGCCCGACCTGGACGGGACGCAGGACATCTGGCGGCTGTTCGTGGGTGTCAACGCCGTGGGCATCTGGGACGAGCTGTTCTTCATCTGCGTGGTGTTCGCCCTGTACTGCAAGCACTTCCCGACGTGGCAGGCCAACGTGCTGCAGTCGATGATCTTCGTGTCGTTCCTGTGGGAGCTCGGCTACCGCGAGTGGGGGCCGCTGCTGACGATCCCGTTCGCGCTGGTCCAGGGCTGGATCTTCGCGAAGTTCAAGTCGCTGACCTACGTGGTGACGGTGCACCTGCTGTTCGACGCCGTGGTGTTCGGCGTGCTGGTGCACGGGCACCACCCGGAGCTGTTCGACATCTTCGTGACGGCGCCCTGAGGCACCGCCCGTCAGCTCGTCTGGTCGTTCGTCGACCCCGGCCCGCCGACGTCGGCCAGCAGGTCGCGCACGTCCTCCACCTCGACGCGGATCGCGTCGGCCTCGGCCTGCGCCAGGGCCTTGGCCTCGGCGTCCTCGCCGCCCTCGATCTCCTCGTCGGCCGGCTGGAGCCCGCCGTAGTGGTGCTCGACCAGCGCGGCGAGCAGAGCGATGTCGAAGTCGGTCGACTGCAGCGCGGCGATGCCGTTGACCTGCGCGTCCGTGAGCATGCCGTGGTTGCCGCCCTCGTGCGAGTGTGCGGTGCTGCCCGCCCGGGGGCCGCTGCCGTCGTCGGGCAGCTCGGTGGTCAGGCCGGCGTCCGCCAGCGCGAGCGCCTCGCGGCCCGCGGCGGGCACGGGGATGTCGCGCGCCTCCAGCCAGTCGGCGAGCTCGCGCACCCGCCCCGCCGACGCCTCGCCGACCTCGACGGCCAGGGCGAGCACCTCGTCGTCGTCCGACCGCCCGGGCGCGAGCGCCGCGAGCTGCACGGCCTGCGCGTTGTGCTCGATCGAGAGCGCGGCGTACCGGGAGTCGGCCTCCGAGTACCCGGCGGCCTCCTGCTTCGCCGGCACCAGCACGCCGAGCCACAGGAGCAGCGCCAGCACCACGGCCAGGCCGCCCGCGAGCACGGCCCCCATGATCCGGAGGCGGCGGCCCAGGTCGTAGCGGGACGACGCCGTCCCGCGCTCGTCGGCTCCGGTGCCCGACGGCGGGGTGGTGTCCTCGGTCGTCGAGTCCTGGCGTGTCATGTCCGGGAGGTTCCCACAGAAAGGCCTGGCAGCGCTATCACGGAAATCCCTCACCCGTGCGGCTCGGCCCAGACGCCGAGGCCCACCGGCGGGTCGCCGGTGGGCCTCGGTCCTTCGTCGTTCGACGACGCGCGGGGCGTCAGCGGCCGAACGACTCCTGCATCTGCGGGTTGAGGCTGTTCAGCCGCACCCGCTCGGCCGGACCGTCGATCGAGTCGTCGATGTCGAACGTGTCGAACCCGATGCCGAGGTCGTTCGAGTAGGCGTACCCGTTGTAGTAGTACGTCGACCAGGTACCGCCGCTGCTCACGCCCTCGCCGCGGTCGAACCAGGCGACCTCACGCGGGTTGGAGGAGTCCGTGAAGTCGAACACCGAGACGCCGCCCTGGTACCAGGACTGGACCATGAGGTCCTTGCCCTTGACCGGGATCAGCGAGCCGTTGTGCGCCACGCAGTTCTCGTCGGCCGTGTTGATGCGCGGGATCTTGTAGTACGAGGCGAACTCGAGCGTCTTCTTGCCGTGACGCCCACGCTCGATGTCGTAGATGCCGTTGGCGCCCAGCTCCGGCGCGAACTCACCGGTGCAGGTCGCGAGGCCGCCGCCGCCGAGCTCGTCGGTGAAGACCACCTTGGTGGCGTCGTTGTTGAACGTGGCCGAGTGCCAGAACGCGAAGTTCTCCGTGTCGCGCACCTGGCTGATCACGCGCGGACGCTCACGGTTCGAGATGTCCATGAGGATGCCGTCACCCATGCACGCACCGGCGGCCAGGTCGTACTTGGCGTAGGTGGTGATGTCGTGGCAGCCGCTCGTCGTGGAGGCGCTGCGGCTCGGGTCACCCTCGTAGCCACCGTCCGGGAACAGGACCGGCGTGGAGACCAGCTTGGCCGCCGTCGGCTTCTGCACCGGGATCTTCACGATCGAGATGAAGTCGTGCGGCGGCTGGCAGTCCGGGAACGTCGCGTTCGGCGAGTACGACGAGACGTACGCGTACAGGTTGCGGCCGTCCTTGGAGGGGGCCAGCGAGTGGGTGTGCGAGCCGCACTCGGTCTCGATCGACTTCACGTAGCGCGGGGACAGCGGGTTGGAGATGTCCCAGATCTTGATGCCCTCCCACGCACTCTTCTCGGTCGCGGGGAGCGACGTCGAGGCGCACGAGTCGTCGCTGCGCGACGAGTCGGTGGAGAGCACCAGGATGTTCTTGTAGACCGAGACGTCGTTCTGCGAGCCCGGGCAGTAGACCTGGACGACCTGCTCCGGGTTCTCCTTGTCCGTCAGGTCGTAGACCGTGAAGCCGTCGTAGTTGCCGGCGTACGCGTACTTGCCCTGGAAGGCGATGTCCGAACCGGTCCCCTGCAGCGCGCCGTTCTTGGGCTGGTTGCTGAGGTGGGTCATGTTGTAGGACGCGGTCTCGCCCGGCGGGACGTCCGGCTCCGCGACGGACGCCGAGGCCACGGGCCCCGCGAGCGCCACCGCCGCGGCGGCGAAGATCGCGGTCAGGGCGACGCCTGCGGCGCCCCGCGCACGAGGTCGGGTAAAGGTTGGACGACGCACGGGCGTCACACCTCCTAGGTCGGTTGAGGGCAGTGTTCCTCACAGGGACCTCCCAGGACCAGGAGTTTCGTGATCTTTAACATGGTGGTGACAAACCGTCACCGAGTGGTGCGGAAGGGGCGCGGGCCGGGTGGTATCCGGCGTCATGGGGGCTTGGTAGATTCCGGCGCAAGCATGGTCCGCGACCCCGGGCAGGGGTGTCGATGACCGGCCGATGACACAGGCTTGCCGCACGAGAGGACCACCGTGGAGATGCTGACAGGTGCCGGACGACGATCGCGCGCCCGCTCGGTCGCGATCGGCCTGGCGGTCCTCGCGCCCGCCCTCGTGCTGTCCGCCTGCGGCCCGGACGAGGAACCGGAGGCCATCTCGACCCCGAGCTCCGTGGTGGTGCAGCCGGGCAAGCCGGGAGAGCCCGCGAAGACCGTCGCGCCCGAGGACTACGAGGGGGCACCCGCCCAGGCACCCTTCTCGAAGGCCGACGCCCAGTTCCTGACCGACATGATCTGGCACCACGGCCAGGCGATCGACATGTCCGTGCTGGCGCCGGAGCGCGCCGAGTCGGAGCAGCTGAAGACCTTCGCGAGCCGCATCGACGTGGTGCAGGGCAGCGAGATCGACCTCATGGCCGGCTGGCTGGAGGAGAACGACTATCCCGTGCCCGTGACCGCCGAGCCTGGGGACGGCTCCGGCCCGCGCGCCCCGGAGCACGGGCACGACGCCGCCATGCCCGGGATGCTGACCGAGGCCGAGATGGCAGCTCTTGAGGGGGCGTCGGGCGAGGAGTTCGACCGCCTGTACCTCGAAGGCATGATCAAGCACCACGAGGGCGCCCTCACCATGTGCAAGGAGGTCGCGGCCTCGGGCAGCGAGGAGCGGGTGCTGGAGCTGGCCAACAACATCGCCGCCGATCAGATGGCGGAGATCGACCGGTTGGACCAGATGCTCGCCGAGCTGTGAGGCGGCACTCGACGAGGCTGAGCGGCGAAGCCGAGTCAGCCGGTTGGTAGAGCCAACCGGCTGACTCGGTGTCCTGTGCGCGTCCGGGCAGGCACCCGGTCGGATCAGCCCCCGAGACGGCCCGCCGTCGGCGCTCGGTCAGGCCCGACGGCGGCCCAGCAGGATCAGGCCCGCGACGGCCGCCAGCACACCGAGCGCCGCCGCGAGGATCACGCCGATGCCGATGGCCCCCGCCGGGGCGGCGTCCACGTCGGTGCGGAGCTTCCCGGTGCCGGCCGACAGCTGCATCGTCCCGTCCGCCACCGTGGTGGTCCCGGAGGCGAGCTGCGCGGAGCCGTCCGCGAGCCGCTGGGTGCCGTCGGCCAGGTCCGTGGCACCCGTGGCCAGCGTCTGGGTGCCGTCGTCGAGCACGCTGGTTCCGTCGACCAGCGTTCGGGTGCCCTTGCGGGCGTCCCTCAGCCCGTCGCGCAAGGTCACCGAACCGTCGGCCAGGCGCTGGGACTTCTCGACCTTGGGGACGACGCGGTCGCGGACCTCGATGATGCCGTCGACGAGACGGCCGGAGCCGTCGACAAGCTGCCCTGATCCGTCGTGGAGCTGCTGCACACCGGACACGAGACCAGGCGTCTTGCCGGCGAGGCTGGTGTTGCCGTCGGCGACCTTCGTGGCGCCGGCGAGCAGCGCAGGCAGGCGGCCCTTCAGGAGACCGGTCCCGGCCGCCAGCTCCGCACTACCCGATGCGGTCCGTGCCGAGCCCGCAACGAGCTTGGTGCTGCCCTGGTACGCGCTCCCGACGCCGGCCACGTACTGCTCGATGCCGGGTGCCAGGTGGCCGAGCCCGGCCTGCAGGTCGGCACTTCCGGACCTGAGCTGCTCGGTTCCCGCGGTGAGGCCGGGCACCTTGGCCGCCAGGGTGTCGATGCCGCCGGTCAGCGCCTGTGCGCCACCCGAGACGTCCGTGGCGCCTGCTGCCACCTCGGCCGAACCGGCGGCGACCCGCGCGGCACCCACCGAGAGCTGCTCCAGCCTTTCGCTGAGCTGAGCCGCACCTCCCTGCGCCTGAGTGGCTCCGCCGACGACCTGTCCCGCGCCCGTCTCGAGACCTCCCGCGACGCCCGCCAGGGCCTGGAGCTTCTCCTTGAGCGCCGGGTCCTCGGTGGCCTCGGCCAGAGCAGCGAGCTGCTGCTTCAGCGCAGCGTTTCCGCCCTGTACCTGCCTGGCACCGTCGACGAGGCCACCGAGCTTTGTCGCCAGCTCCGCGGCACCGGCCTGAGCCGCGCCCGCGCCGGTTGCCACCGGAGCGGCGCCGTCAGCGACGCTCTTCGCACCCGCAGCCACCTTCTGGGCTCCGGCGGCGAGCACCGGAGCCTGCGCGTCGAGCTGCTGCACCCCGGCCGCGAGCTGGTCGGCGCCGTCGTCCAGCGAGACAGCACCCGCGGCCAGCCTCGCGGCACCGGACCGGACGTCGCTGGTACCACCCAGGATGAGGCCGTTGTTCGCAGCGAGCCGCGACAGTCCGCCGTTGAGCTCCTGGGTCCCGGCGTGGACCTGTGCGGAACCGTCGGCAAGCCGCTTCGCGCCGTCGTCCAGCGGGGCTGCGCGCTCGCTGAGCAGCGACACGCCGCCCTGCACCTGGTGTGCACCGTCCGCCAGCCGCGCGGCACCGTCCGCCAGGTCGGGCGCCGCCGTGCTCAGCGTGCCGAGCCCCGAGTCCAGCCTCCCCAGCCCGTCCTCCAGCTTCGTCGACCCCGCCGTCAGCAGCAGCGACGCGTCCGCCAGATCAGCCACGTCCGACGCCGTCTCCGCCGTCCCGTCCGCGATCTTCTTGGACCCGTCGTGCAGCTTGATCACGCCCTCGCGCAGCCGTGCCGCCCCGGAGTCGAGCTGCCCCGCCCCGTCCGCGAGCGCCTCGACGCCGGGCACCACCTCGTTCTGCACGCCGTCGTTGAGCTCTGTCGCCCCGGCGCTGAGGTCGCCGACGCCGGAGACCAGGTCGGCCTGGACGCCGTCGTTCAGCCGGCCGGCACCGTCGGAGAGCCGGACGGCGCCGTCGGCCACGCTGCTCTGGAACAGGAGCAGGAAGGCGGTGGCCACGATCGCTCCGACGAGCAGCATGGCGACGCCGACCGCCGTGAGGATGGTGGGTCCAGGTCCTGATCGTGGTCTCGGTGATGCGTGCAACTGCGTCATCGGTTCACCTCTCGCTCCGCGGGCGTCGTCACCCGCGAAAGTTGTCCGACCGGCGTCCGCCGGGCCCGCCGCCGTTGGCGGGCACGAAGCCCGACATCGCGGGCGTCTGGGCCGAAGGTACCCGCGGCGGGACCACGCGAAACGCTTCTACTGATTACAACTCAGTAAAGTGCACGAAGATCACCCGCCCGCCCGACGGGACGCGGTCAGCCCAGCCGGGCGTCCACCGCCTCGGCCGAGAACCGCTCGTCGACGGCGACCCGCGCCAGCCCGACGAGCACGGCGTCCGGCCCCAGCACCGCCGGCCGGATGCGCAGCCGCGCCGTGGCCCGGGGCTGGGCACCCGCGTAGACGCCGGCGCGGATCCCCGCCATCACCGCCGGCACCGCGAGCTCACCGGTCACCACCAGGTCGGCCGGGTTGAGCACCCCCACCAGCACGGCCAGCACCCGGCCGATCAGGGCCGCAGCCCGGTCCAGCTCCGCCGTCACCAGCGGGTCGCCTCGCTCGGCGAGCGCGCGCAGCCCGGCGAGCGAGCCGACGTCGGCCCCCGCCTCCGCGAGCCGCCGCAGCAGCGCCGCGCCCCCCGCCTCCGCCGCGAGGCACCCGCGGCGGCCGCACCGGCAGACGGCGTCACCACCCACGTCGACGTGGCCGATGTCGCCCGCCCCGCCGTCGGTCCCCCGGTAGATGCGGCCGTCGACGACAAGCCCTGCCCCGAGAAATCCCGATGCCTTGACCAGCACGAACGGCTGCGGAGGGCCCTCGTGCCGGGCGGCCAGCTCGGTGTACTCGCCGTAGGCCGTCGCGTCGGCGTCGTTCTCCAGGTGCACGGGCACGTCGAACCGGGCACGCACCGTCTCCACCACCGGCCACGCCCCCCAGCCGGGCATGACGGGCGGGTCGGAGAGCCGGTGGTCGTGCGGGTCGACCGGGCCCGGCACCGACAGCGCCACCCCGCCGACGGCGGCCGGCTTGATCCCCGCGTCAGCCAGGAGGGCGTCGAACGCGTCGAGCAGCCGTGGCAATACGGTCTCCGGACCGTCCGCGAGACGCACGTCCAGGGACGCGCGCGCCACCAGGGCCCCGTGCGGGTCGACGACGGCGAGCGCCGCCGTGTCGGTGGCTCGCGAGCCGCCGGGCGCCGGGACGGGCTCGGCCAGCTCCAGCGCCGCCACGAGCACCAGCGAGTCCTCCGGGTCGAACACGAACCGCTCGGCACGCCGCCCGCCGGTGGCCCCGCCGTCGCCCGCCGCGCGGATGATGCCCGCCGCGAGGAGCGCGTCCATCCGCTGCGCCACGGTGACACGGGACAGCCCGGTCACGTCGAGCACCTGCGTCCGCGTGGTCGCGCGCCCCGTCCGGATGAGCTGCAGGATCTCGCCCGCGCCTGCTGCCACGTTCTTCCTCGGTTCTTTCTTCTCTGCCTGCGTCGGCACCGGTCGGTCGGCGGTCAGCCCTTGTCGGCCCCGGCGGTCAGCCCCTCGGTGAGGGCGCGCTCGGCTATCCCGTACAGAATCACGATCGGCACCGTGAGGAGCACGCTGCCCGCCATGAGGACGGTCTTGGACACCTCCTGCCCGTCGGCGAGCCGGGTCAGCCCGAGCGACACCGTCCACAGGTCCTGCTTCGCCGAGAGGAACAGGAGCGCGAACAGGAACTCGTTCCACGCGATCATGAACGAGTAGAGCGCCGTCGACATGATGGTGGGCATCGCGAGCGGCACCGTGATGCGGGTCAGGATCTGGAGCCGGGAGGCACCGTCGATCACCGCCGCCTCGTCGATGGACTCCGGGATGCCGGACAGGTAGTTGCGCAGCATGTGCACCGAGACGGGCACCGTGAGCGCGACGTACGCGATCACCAGACCCACGAGCGACGACCCGAGCCCCAGCACCTGGAACCCGACGAACACCGGCACCGCGATGATGATCGTCGGGAACAGGTACACGGCCAGGAACAGCCACGACACCTGCCTGCGCCCCGCGAACCGCAGCCGCGTCAGCGCGTACGACGCCGGCACCACCAGGACCACGGTCAGCGCCGACGCCGCGACCGCGACGACCGCCGAGTTGCGCATGAACCGCGCGAACCCGTAGCCGCCCTCCTGCTCCGGGGCCAGGACCTCCCGGTACGTCTCGGTGGTGATGCGGTCGAGCGCGGGCAGCACGCGCAAGGGATCGCGCAGCAGGTCGTCGATCCGCACGAAGCTGAGGCTGAGCATGTAGAGGAACGGCAGCACCGTGGCCAGCACGAGCGCCACGATCACCACCACGCGCAGCACCCGCAGCACCCGGGTCTGCACGACGACGGCGCTCGGCCCGCGCCGGGTCGTCGCACGGCGGCCGGTCGTCTCCGTGGTCATCACGACTCCCTCCGCCGGGCCGTCAGCCGCAGGTAGACCGCCAGGGCGACGCCCAGGAACACGGCCATCACCGCGGCCGTCGCGCTCGCGCCGCCGATGTCGCTGGACCCGGTGAGCTGCTCGAACACCCGCACCGACGCCACCTGCGTGCCCGCGGCGCCGCCGGTGAGCAGATAGACGTCGTCGAACTCGTTGAACGCCATGACCATGCGGAACAGCACGAGCAGGCCCACCGTCGGCAGGAGCTGGGGCAGCACCACGAACCAGAACTTCTGCAGCGGGGTGGCGCCGTCGACCACCGCGGCCTCCTCGATCTCACGGCTGAGGCCCGTCAGGGCCGCGCCGAGGAACATGAACGCGAACGGGAAGTACCGCCAGATGTCGTAGACGATCACGGTCAGGAGCGCCGTGGGTGCGGACGAGAGGAAGTTGACGGGGTGCTCCCACCCGAGCACCTGGGTGCCGAACGCGTTGACCACGCCGTACTGCGGGTTCAGCGCCACCTGCCACACGAACGTGGTGGCCACGACGGGCGCCACGTACGGCAGCAGCATGACGGCACGCACGGGCGCACGGAACCGGAACCGGTCCCGCAGCGCGAGGGCCGCCACCAGGCCCACCGCGATCGAGCCGACGGTGGTCGCCACCGAGTACTCGACGGTGGTGAGCAGTGACCGCCAGAACGCGGGCGCGGTGAGCACGGCGGCGTAGTTGTCGAGCGTGAGCTCGTTGAACAGGCCGTTGCGTGCCACGTCGACGTACCGCGCGTCCTGGAACGACAGCACCACCGTCCACACGATCGGCACCACGATGATCGCGGCCACGACGAGCGTCACGGGCACGACCAGCGCTATCCCGTCGCGGTTCTCGTATCCCCGGAGCCTGGACCCCACACCACACCTCCCTCCCGGTTCCCGGGCGCGACCGGCACGGCCGCGCCCGGGACGAACGGCTACTCGCGCCCGGCGATCTCCGACACCGCGTCCTGCATCGTCGCCTGCGCCCCGGCGGCATCGGTGCTGCCGGAACCCAGGTCGGCGGCGGCCTTGGCGAGCGGCAGCTCGCTCGTGAGCGGGCCGAGGATGGCGCCCTGCCCCTGCGGGAGCGCCCAGCGGTTCGCGGACTCGGGTGCCGCCGCGAGCGTGTCGGTCACCTCGGCGGGCCAGACGTCGGAGAACGTCGCCTTCTCGTCGATGCCGATCTGCAGGTCCGTCCAGGCGTCGGTGTACTCGGTGGGCGCCTCAGCCGTCCCGGTGCGGACCGGCACCTTGCCCTCGGGCGCCATCGACAGCCAGTCCACGTACGCGTCGGACATCATGTACTCGACGAAGTCGGTCACCTCGGGGTCTGCGCCGTCGGTGATGCCCCAGGACACGAGCTCGACGTACCCGGCGGCGTCCCCGCCCGCGGACGGACCCTCGACCACGGGGACCACACCGGTGTTCTCGGCGAGCCAGGCCGGGTCGTCGGCGCACTCGTCGCACGACGGCGTGAACTCCTCCCGCAGCCCGGCCAGCTCGTCGAGCAGGAACGAGGACCACACGGTCATCGCCGCCTGCCCCGCGAAGTAGGAGGCACGCGTCGACTCGACGCCTTCGGTGCCGTCGGGCGAGAAGTCGGCGGCCAGGTCGCCGTAGAGCTCGATCGTCTCCGTGCACTGGGGGCTGTCCAGCGTGGCCTCGCCCGCGTCGTCGACCAGCTCGCAGCCGTTGCCCTGGGCCAGGAACTCCAGGGTCTGCTGGGTGAACGGGTCGGCCGCGTCCGTGGACAGCGTGATGCCGTAGCGCCCGTCGGCCGTGAGCTCCTCGGCGGCGGTGCGCAGGTCGTCGTACGTGGCGGGGGGCGCCAGGCCCGCCTCCTCGAAGAGGTCGGTGCGGTAGTAGACCATCATCGGCCAGGCGTCCGACGGCACGGCGAGCAGCTCGTCGCCGTCACTGCTCAGGTCGAGCGCCACCGGGGAGAACGTGTCCTCGCCGAGCGCCTCGACCACCTCGGTGGCGGCGTCGCGGTCGAGGTAGCCGTCCCGGTCGAAGGACCGCACCAGGCCGGGGCTGATCGCGTTCACGACGTCCGGCATGTCGTCGCCCGAGAGCGCCGCGGCAGACAGGAGCTGGGAGACCTGGTCCTCCTCGACCGGTACCAGCTCGGTCTCGAGGCCCGAGTCCTCGGCCCACGCGTCCATCGCCGCCTGCTGGATGGCCAGCCGCTCGGGCTGGGTCTCGACCGTCCAGACGGTGATGGTGCCGTCGGACTCGGGTCCGCCGCTGCCGCAGGCGGTGAGCGTCAGGGCCGCGGCGGTCACCGCTGACGCCGCGATCGTCAGGCGGGCGGCGGGCGCCCAGCCGTGCCGGAGCCTCATGGCTTCTCCTCGTCGTCGAGTGAGTGGATCGGGCACTTATGTCTAGCCTATTGTCGAAAGATGCACAAGGACTTACGGGAAGACGCCGCCGACGCCGCCGCCCGTGTGCTCGACACCAACTGGACCGGCAGCTACACGGTGCCCGCCACCGGCCTGTACCCGCACCAGTGGAGCTGGGACTCGGCGTTCGTCGCGATCGGGAACCGGCACCGTGAGGCCTCCCGTGCCCGGAGAGAGCTGGTCACGCTCCTGGAGGCCCAGTGGACCGACGGGCGGGTACCGCAGATCGTGTACGACGTGGGGCGCGACGACGACTACGCGCCGGGCGCGGAGTTCTGGCAGTCGGGGCCGCACGCGGGGCCGGCCACGTCCGGGCTGGTGCAGCCGCCCGTGCACGCCTGGGCCGCGTGGCTGGTGCACTGCGCGGACCCTGTCGGCTCCGCGCAGGAAGGGTTTCTCGCGCGGGTGTACCCCCGGCTGACCCGCTGGCACGCGTACCTGCACGGGCGGCGCTCGGGCCGGGTCGGCCTACCGGTGGCGAAGCATCCGTGGGAGACCGGCACGGACAACTCGCCGCTGTGGGACACCGCCCTCGAACGGGTTCCGCCCGAGGCCCGGACGCCCATCCGGCGCCCCGACCTCCAGCACGCCGGCGCGGGTGAGCGCCCCGGCAGCCGCGACTACCGGCGCTACTACCGGCTCGCCGAGAACTACCGGGACGCAGGCTGCGCCGACGACGTGCCGATCGGCTTCGCCATGGTGTGCCCCCTGTTCAGCACGGTGCTGGCGGTCTCGGAGGTTGCTCTGGGGCGCATCGTGGCAGCGCTGGCCGACGAGGGGCACGGGCCGGATGGTGCAGGCGGGGCTGGTGACGGGGCGGGCGGGTTGCGCGACGCTGCGGGCGAGGCTCCCGGCGGCCGGCCGGCGCCGCCCGCGGGCGAGCCAGGCTCGCCCACGGGCAAGCCCGGCCCGCCCACGGGCGAGCCGGGGCCGCTCGACGGCGTCCTCGCCCCGGCCACAGAACGCGAGCACCGGAGGGCCGCCGACCGGGTGATCGCCGCGATGGACGAGCACCTGTGGGACGAGGACCTCGGGCTCTACGTGGCGCTCGACCTCACGGCGGGGGAACGCGTCCGCCGTGCGACGGTGAACGGTCTGGTCCCGCTGCTCCTGTCCGGTCTGGACACGTCCGCGGCGTACGACGCGAGGAGGACCGACCGGCTGCTCGCAACCCTGACCGGTCCGGGATTCCTGGGCGGCGGTCCGTTCCTGCCCAGCACGTCGCGGGGCGATCGCGCATTCGACCCGGCGTTGTACTGGCGCGGGCCGTCGTGGTTCAACATGTCCTGGCTGCTGCTGCGCGCCGTCCGGGCACTGGGCCGTGACGACCTGGACGCGCGCTTGCGGGAGCACTTCACCACCGCGCCACAGGGCTTTCCCGAGTACACGGACCCGGACACGGGAGCCGGACGCGGCACCCGCCAGTTCTCCTGGACCGCAGCCCTCACGCTGGACACCCACCTCTCGACGGAGGCTGAGCTGCTTCCACATGCTTCTACCCAGTCATTACGCCCATGAACCAGGCCGATTGTGGGCGTAATCGCTGGGTAGAAGGCAACCTTCGGCCGGATCGCTGTCTGACGGCGGCCTGACCGCCGTCGGAGGCAGCCGACCGCCGTCGGACAGAGCGAGGCCCCGGTCCCCACGCGGGGAACCGGGGCCTGCTCACCGTCGAGCAGTCGCTCAGCCGGCGACGACCTTCACGCCGATCTTCGCCGACACCTCGGGGTGCAGGCGGATCGCCACGGTGTAGTCACCGGTCGTCTTGATGGACTGACCGATCTCGATCTTGCGCTTGTCGACCGACGGGCCGCCGGCCTCGGCGACCGCGCCGGCGATGTCCGCCGTCGTCACGGCACCGAACAGACGGCCACCGGGGCCGGCGTTCGCCGTGACGGTCACGGGCTTCGCGGACAGCGAGTCGGCCAGGGCCTTCGCCTCGTCGAGCGAGGCGATCTCGCGGCTCTTGCGAGCCTTGCGGATCGCGTTGATGTCGGACTCGGCGCCCTTGGTCCACGGGGTCGCCAGCGAACGCGGGATGAGGAAGTTACGGGCGTACCCGTCCTTCACCTCGACCACGTCGCCGGGCTCGCCCAGGCCGGTCACCTCGTGGGTCAGGATCAGCTTTGCCATGGTTCTCGATCCCTTCCTCAGCGAGCCGTCGACGTGTACGGCAGCAGGGCCATCTCGCGGGCGTTCTTCACGGCCTTCGCGATCTGGCGCTGCTCCTGGACGGAGACGCCGGTGACGCGACGGGCACGGATCTTTCCGCGGTCGGAGATGAACTTGCGCAGCAGCGCCGTGTCCTTGTAGTCGATGTTGGCGATCTTCGCGGACTTCAGCGGGTTGATCTTCTTCTTGGGCTTGCGCACCACAGGCTTCGCCATGGTGTTGCTCCTTCGTCAGGTGCTGCCCGTCGGCCTGGCGGGCCGCACGAGCAAAAGTGTGAACTTGGGGGGTGCCGATCAGAACGGCGGGTCGTCCGAGAACGAACCACCGGACGACGCCGGGCCTGCCGTGGCCCACGGGTCGTCGTTGCTCTGACCGCCACCGGAAGAACTGAAGCCTCCGCCGCCCTGCTGGCCGCCGCCGCTGAAGCCACCACCGCCGCCACCACCGAAGCCGCCGCCACCACCGGACCGCTGGGCCCGGGTGACCTTGGCCGTGGCGTAGCGCAGGGACGGACCGATCTCGTCCACCTGCAGCTCGACGACGGTGCGCTTCTCGCCCTCACGGGTCTCGTAGGAGCGCTGGACCAGGCGGCCCTGCACGATGACGCGCGTGCCCTTGGTCAGCGACTCCGCGACGTTCTCCGCGGCCTCGCGCCAGATCGAGCAGCGCATGAACAGGGTCTCCCCGTCCTTCCACTCGTTGCTCTGGCGGTCGAAGGTCCGCGGGGTCGATGCCACCGTGAAGTTGGCGACCGCAGCACCTGAAGGGGTGAAGCGCAGCTCCGGGTCCCCGGTGAGGTTCCCGATCACTGTGATGACAGTTTCACCAGCCATGCCAATTCCTCGATTCAGTCGACGTTCCGTACGCGGTATCCGGGTTCGCGGTGAATGCAACCACGAGACACTGACACTCGCGCGGGCGCAGAGAGCTCAGTTCGGACGACTCACTTGTCGCCGGTGCGCAGGATCTTGGTCCGGAGCACGACCTCGTTGAGGCCGAGCTGGCGGTCCAGCTCCTTGGCGGTGTCCGACGTCGCGGTGAAGTCGACCACGGCGTAGATGCCCTCGGACTTCTTGGCGATGTCGAAGGCGAGACGGCGGCGCCCCCAGATGTCCACCTTGTCGACGGAGCCACCCTCGGTCGTGATGACCGACAGGTACTTGTCGAGCGACGGGGCCACGGTGCGCTCCTCGACCTCCGGGTCCAGGATCACCATCAGCTCGTACTGACGCATGTGTATACCCACCTCCTCTGGTCTCAGCGGTCACGGTCGTTCCGTGACAGGAGGGTTCACAGCAAGGGCCAAGCCTACCTGCCCTGCGCGAATCGGCGGAATCGAGCGGGCGAGAGACCCCTCACAACGTTCGGAGCAGCGCCGAGGGGCCGTCTCCGGTGTGGAGACGACCCCTCGGTCACGTGCTCACGGACGGCACGGGCTAGCCGCCGGTGCCACCGCCGCCACCGCCGCCGCCACCGCCGCCACCGCCGTTGCCGCCCGTCGGTTCGCCGCTCGGGAAGGTGATCTCCCCGGGCCCGGACGACACGATGACCCGGACCTGGCTCCCGGCGGGCACCTCGCTGCCCTCACCGGGTTCGACCTGCATGACGATGCCCTCGGCGTAGTCGCTGGACTCCTGGTACTCCACGACCGGCTGGAGTCCCGCGCTCTGGAGCTGGCCGCGGGCGTTGCCCTCGTCACCGCCCACGAGGCCACCGGGCACCTGCACCGTCTGCTCTCCCGGCCCGGTCGACACCACGACCCTGATCTCCGTACCGCGGCGCACTTCCTGGCCCTCGTGCTGCACGGAGAGCACCGTGCCCTGCGGCGCCTCGTTCTCGACCTCGTCGATGACCGGGCTCAGCCCGGCGCCGGCAAGCTGGGACAGGGCGTAGGCGATCTGCTGCCCCACCAGGCCCCTCGGCACCATCACCTTGTCGTCCGGCGTCTCCGACGGCGTCGGGCTGGTCGACGGCGACGGCGAGAAGGACGGCTCCGGCGGGGCCGGCGGCTCGTAGTCCGGGAACTTCTCGACCGGCATGCCCTCCGTGACCTTCTGCATGTAGTGGGTCCAGGCCGTGACCGGCCACGTACCACCGGTCAGGCTGTAGTTGGCCCACTCGCCGAAGGGGGTGATGGACTCCTGGCTGACGCCGTCCTCGGCGGTCTGGTAGAGGCCCACCACCGTCGTGAGCTGCGGGATGTACCCGGCGAACCAGGCCGCCTTGTTGCCGTTCGTGGACCCGGTCTTGCCGGCGACCGGTCGCGGCGTGCCGTCCGGGCCGAGCAGCTCCTGCGCGGGCGCGCCCGAGCCCTCGGTGACCACGTGCTGCAGCGCGTACGTCGCCTTCGTCATCACGTCGGGCGGGATGACGCCGGTCTGCGGCAGCCTGTCCCACTCGTAGACGAGCTTCTCGCCGTTCTTCACCGACGTGACCATGTGCGGGATCGTTCGCGTGCCCTGGGCGGCGAACGTCGCGTAGGCACCGGCGAGGTCGACGGCGCGCACCGGCTCGGTACCGAGCACGTTGGACAGCGTGGCGTTGGTGGAGTCCTCGGGGATGCCCGCCCGGATCGCGACATCCTGGGACTTCTGGGGGGTGATCTCCACGTTGAGCTGGGCGTAGACCGTGTTCACGGAGTGCGCGGTGGCCTCGACGAGGTCGATGTCACCGAACGACTCACCACCCTCCTCGGTACCGAAGTTGGTGAGCTCCACCTCCTCCTCGACACCCGTCTCCTGGTTGAGCACGCTCCAGCCCGGGATCTGCATCGGACTGTTCCCGTTGTAGTACTCGTTGAGCTCGTGCCCCTCCTCGAGCGCCCCGATGAGCGTGAACGGCTTGAACGTCGAGCCACCCTGCGCCTTGCCGTCGGTCGCGGAGTTGAACTGGACCTTCGAGTAGTCCTTGCCGCCGTACAGCGCACGGATCGCGCCGTCCTTCGGGTCGATGGACACGATGGAGACGCCGAGCCGCTTGGACGCCGCGCCCTCACCCTTGTACGGGATGGTGTTCGCCGTCTCGACCGCCGCCTGCTGCCACTTCGGGTTGATCGTCGTCTGGATCTCGTAACCGTTGGTCATGAGGTCCTCCTCCGCGATCCCCTCCTTGGCGAGCTCCTTGCGGACCTCCTCCAGCAGGTACCCGGCCTGACCCGCACGCGACGCCTGCTTGTACTCGATCGGCTCGGGGAACTTCGCGGACGCGCGCTCCTCCTCGGTGATGGTGCCCATCTCCGCCATGTTGCGCAGCACGCGCGCCCACTTCTCCTCGGCGACGGCGCGCGACTCCTCACCGAAGCGGGGGTCCCAGTAGGAGGGCGACGGGATGATGCCCACGAGCATCGCCGTCTCGGAGACGGTCAGCTCGGCCGCGGGCTTGTTGAAGTACGCCTTGGCCGCGGCCTCGAAGCCGTAGGCACCGCGGCCGAGGTAGATGCTGTTGACGTAGCCCTCGAGGATCTCGTCCTTCGACTTCTGCTGGTCCACCTTGAGCGCGAGGATGATCTCGCGGAACTTGTCCGCGTACGATGTCTGCCCCGGCTCGAAGTAGGTGTTCTCCACGTACTGCTGCGTCAGGGTGGACGCGCCCTGCCGGGTACCACCGGTCACGTTGCTGACGAACGCGCGCACGATGCCCAGGGGGTCGACACCCATGTGGTTGCGGAAGTTCTGGTCCTCGGACGCCAGCACGGCCTCCGGGACGTAGTCGGGCAGCTCGTCGAGCGACCGGATGGTGCGGTCGACCGCCGCGAACTTGCCCATGACCTGGCCGTTCGCGTAGTAGACGGTGGTCGACTCCGACCCGATGTCCCCACGCTCCGCCGGGACCGACCAGCCGATCCACCCGGCGGTGAAGACACCGACCGCGAGCGACGTCCCGGTCAGCAGCGTGCCGACGACGACGCGCCACGACGGGATCCACGCGCGGATCCCCGTGCGGTCCGGCCGGGGGTAGTTCCACACGGCCTTCCGACGCCGGGTCGTGTGCGGCCAGATCGGAGAAGGGCTCCTGTTCGCCACGTCTTCCTCGTTCCTCGAAATCCGTTCAGTGAGGGCACTGAACCGTCGAAACGATAGAGGATCGATGTCCGCGGCAAGTAGCACAAACGCGGTTTCTCTGTGTACGCCCCGTGTTCGTGACCGGGGCCACGACGGGTTCTACCAGCGCAGATGGTGACATTCACCCGCTACCGGCAGAACCCGTCGAAGCCGCGCGACCTATCCGAAGATGCCGCCACCGTCGTCGGACGGGTCGGGCGACGGGTCGCCGCCGCCACCCTCCTCAGGGCCGGTGGACACGACGAGCGTCACCTCGCTGCCTATCGGCACCTCCGTCCCCTCACCCGGGTCCACGGAGATCACCCGGCCCTCGGCCACGGTGTCCGACGGCGCCTCCTGGACCACCGGCGTCAGCTCCGCGTCCTGGAGCGCCGCCTCGGCGTCGCCCTGGTCCTGGTTGGTCAGTCCCCAGGGCACCGTCGTCGTCTCCTCTTCCTCCTCCTCGGCGGCGGAGCCGTTCGAGACCTCGACCCGGACCGTCGAGTTCACCTCGACCTCCGTGCCCTCGCCCGGGTCGAGCGAGAGCACCGTGCCCACGGGCTCCTCGCTGTCGACACTGATCTGTTGCGGGACCAGCTGGACACCGGCGAGGGCCGACGCCGCGGCGACGTACTGCTGGCCGATCAACCCCTCGGGCACCAGGACGGTGAAC
This sequence comes from Promicromonospora sp. NPDC052451, assembly GCF_044547525.1. Taxonomy (NCBI): domain Bacteria; kingdom Bacillati; phylum Actinomycetota; class Actinomycetes; order Micrococcales; family Promicromonosporaceae; genus Promicromonospora; species Promicromonospora sp. NPDC052451. Next base: position 366,486 of record NZ_JBIUAP010000001.1, on the reverse strand, counting down.
ACCTCCGCCGACTCGGACGGGCTGCTCGACGGCGACGGCGTGGGCGAGGGGGTGGGCGACGGCGGGGCGGGCGGCTCGTACTCGGGGAACTCCTCGACGTCCATGCCCTCGGTCGCCTTGGCCATGTAGTCCGCCCAGGCGGTGACGGGCCAGCTGCCGCCGGTGATGCCGGTCAGGCCCATCTCCTTCCACTCCCCGAACGGCGTGATCTGCATGTACTGGCCGGACTCGAGGTCGTACTGGTACATGCCCACGACCGTCGCGAGCTGCGGTACGTACCCCGCGAACCACGCCGAGCGGTTGCTGTTCGACGTACCGGTCTTCCCGGCCACCGGGCGCTCCGTGTAGCCGTCCGGGCCCACCAGGTGCGAGGCAGGTTCGCCGGAGCCGTCCTCGACCACGCCCTCGAGCGCGTACGTCGTGGCGGCCATGACCTCGGGCTCGAACGCCTTCGTCGCCTCGGTGCTGCCCTGGAAGAGCAGCTTGTCGCCGTCGCTGACCTCCTGCACCAGGTGCGGGGTCGTGCGGATGCCCTGCGCCGCGAACGTCGAGTAGGCGTGCGCGATGTCGATGTTGTGCACGCTCGCCGTGCCGAGCACGTTCGCCAGGTTGGACCCGACGATCTCGTTGCCCTTCGCGTCGGTCTCCGGGATGCCCGCGCGCGTGGCGACGTCCTTCGTGGCGTCGGGGCCCACCTCCTTGTTGAGGTGCACGTAGGCCGTGTTCACGGAGTTGGCGGTGGCGTCGAGCAGGGTGACGTTCGGGTAGCTCTCGCCGTACGGCGGGGTGCCGAAGTTGGTCAGGGTCGCCTGCTCCTCCTCCTGCGTCTCGTCGTTCCAGTTGGTGTAGCCCTCGATCTCCTGGGGCGACGTGCCGTCCCACCGGCTGTACAGCGAGACGTTCTGCTCCAGCGCGGCCACCAGCGTGAACGGCTTGAACGTCGAACCCGCCTGGGCGATGTCCTGGGTGGCGGCGTTGGTCTGGTACTTGGCGTAGTCGGGGCCGCCGTAGAGCGCCTTGATCGCGCCCGTGGCCGGGTCGATCGAGGTGAGCGAGGCGCGGATGCGGGGGTCGGCGTCCTCGGGGAGCTTCATCGACTCCGCGGCCGCGGCCTGCATCTTCGAGTCGAGGGTGGTCTTGATCGTGTAGCCGCCCTTGGTGAGCTGGTCCTCGGAGATCCCCTCCCGGGCGAGCTCCTTGGCCACCTCCTGGAGCAGGTACGCGCTCTGTGCGTTGCCGCTGCCCTGGGTGTACTTCTTCAGCTTCGGGAACTGGACGCCGGCCCGGTCCTGCGCCGAGATCGCCCCCTGCTCCACCATGAAGTCGAGCGTGCGGTTCCATCGCGCCTCGGCCTGGGCACGCGCGTCCTCGCCCTGACGCGGGTCCCAGTACGTGGGGTTCGGGATGATCCCGGCGATGAAGGCCGACTCGGAGATGGTCATCTCCTTCGCGGAGTGCCCGAAGTAGGCCTGCGAGGCCGCCTCGATGCCGTACGCACCACGCCCGAGGTAGATGGTGTTGAGGTAGCCCTCCAGCACCTCTTCCTTGGACTGCTCCTGCGTCACCTTGAGCGCGAGGATCGCCTCGCGGAACTTGTCCGCGTAGGTCGCCTCGCCCACGCCGATGTAGTAGTTCTCGACGTACTGCTGGGTCAGCGTGGAGGCGCCCTGCTGGTCGCCGCCGGTGACGTTGTTCAGCGCCGCCCGGACGATGCCCAGGGGGTTGATGCCCATGTGGGTCATGAACGACTGGTCCTCGGACGCGATGATCGCGGCCGGGACGTGGGCCGGCACGTCGGCCAGCGCCACGATCGTGCGGTTCTCGGCCGCGAACTTGCCCAGCGGCTTGCCGTCGGCGTACAGGACGGTCGTGGTCTCGGAGTGCACGCTGCCCAGCTCGTCCGGCACGTCCATGTCGAACCAGGCCGAGATGACCACACCGGCCACGAGCGACGTGCCCGTCAGGATCGACCCGACCACGAACCGCCACGAGGGGATCCACGCGCGGATGCCGGTGCGGTACGGACGGGGATAGTTCCAGATTCCCTGCCTGCGTCGGGGCGTGTGCGGCCAGATCGGAGGGGGACTCCAGTTCGACACGTCAGCCTCTTCCTCGGTTCGGACTTGGGCCTGCCGCCACGGTTGACGCACTAGCCACGGCAAACCACCCGAAACCATAGGGGATCGGGCTGATAGCTCTGTCACACCAGCGGCGCACGGACCGCACCCTAGGACATTTCACCCAGGGTCAGCCCAGACCGTCTGCCCCTGCTTCACACTTTGTCCACGTTCTCGCCGCCACGACGGCGGCTCACCCGCCGCATCCGGGCCGACGACGGCGTCACCTCCGGGGTGTTGCGCCGCCGGAACGGGCATGTTTATGCTCTCGATGTATCGACTCGATACATCGATCGACACCGAGCCGTCCGCGTCCCCGCGGCGGAGCCCGGGAGGAGGCCACCGTGCGCAGCCGGTCCGACGTGCTGGAGACCGCCGTCCTCGGTCTGCTCAACGAGTCCCCCTTGCACGGGTACGAGCTCCGCAAGCGCCTCAACCTGGTGCTCGGCTCGTTCCGCGCCTTCTCCTACGGCACGCTCTACCCGGCCCTGAAGGGGCTCGTCACCCGCGGCCTGATCGCGACGACCGAGAGCGAGCCGCCGCCGTCCGCCCGCAAGGCGAAGGCCGGGATACCGGGCAGGACCGCGAAGCCCAAGCCCCTCGGACGGCGCCGCGTCGTCTACGAGCTGACCGCCGAGGGCAAGGAGCACCTCCAGACCGTCCTGGCCACCGCCGGCCCGGCCGCCTGGGAGGACGACAACTTCGACGTGCGGTTCGCGCTCTTCGGGCAGACCGACGCCGAGACGCGCCTCCGCGTCCTGGAAGGCCGGCGCACCCGGCTGACCGAGCGGCTGGAGGCCATCCGCGAGTCCACGGCGCACCCGCGCTCGCGGCTCGACGAATATGCGCTGGAGCTGCGGCGCTTCGGGCTCGAGAAGGTCGAGCGCGAGGTGCACTGGCTCGACGGCCTCATCTCCACCGAGCGGGGCCGCGCCGTGGCGCAGCACCGCTCGCCCCAGCAGGAACAACCGAAGAAGGAGCGAGGATGACCTCCATCCGCGTGGGCATCGTCGGCGTAGGCAACTGCGCCTCGTCCCTGGTCCAGGGCGTGCACTACTACCGTGACGCCGACCCGGCGGGCACCGTGCCGGGCCTCATGCACGTGCAGTTCGGCGACTACCACGTGTCGGACCTCGAGTTCGTCGCGGCGTTCGACGTGGACGCGAAGAAGGTCGGGTTCGATCTGGCCGAGGCCATCAACGCGTCCGAGAACAACACCATCAAGATCGCGGACGTCCCGCCGACCGGCGTGACGGTCCAGCGCGGCCCGACCCTCGACGGCCTGGGCGACTACTACCGCGCGACGATCGACGAGTCCACCAAGGACGCCGTCGACGTCGTGGCCGCGCTGCGCGAGGCCCGGGTCGACGTGCTCGTCTGCTACCTGCCGGTGGGCTCCGAGGAGGCCGCCAAGTTCTACGCGCAGTGCGCCATCGACGCGGGCGTCGCCTTCGTCAACGCGCTGCCCGTGTTCATCGCGTCCGACCCCGAGTGGGCCGCGAAGTTCGAGGAGGCCGGCGTGCCGATCGTCGGTGACGACATCAAGTCGCAGGTCGGTGCCACCATCACGCACCGCGTGCTGGCCAAGCTGTTCGAGGAGCGCGGCGTCGTGCTCGACCGGACGTACCAGCTCAACGTGGGCGGCAACATGGACTTCAAGAACATGCTGCAGCGCGACCGCCTGGAGTCCAAGAAGCTCTCCAAGACGCAGGCGGTGACGTCCAACCTCACCGGCCCCCTGGCCGGCAAGAAGGAGGACCGCAACGTCCACATCGGCCCGTCGGACTACGTGGCCTGGCTGGACGACCGCAAGTGGGCGTACGTGCGGCTGGAGGGTCGCGCGTTCGGCGAGGTGCCGCTGAACCTGGAGTACAAGCTCGAGGTGTGGGACTCGCCCAACTCGGCGGGCATCATCATCGACGCCGTGCGCGCGGCGAAGATTGCGAAGGACCGCGGCGTCGGTGGGCCCATCCTGTCGGCCGCGACGTACTTCATGAAGTCGCCGCCGGTGCAGATGGAGGACACGGCCGGGCGCGCCCAGCTGGAGGCCTTCATCCGCGGCGAGGTCGAGCGCTGACCGGCATCCCTGCCTGACGCGTCAGGCCCCCAGGTCACCGCAGTGACCTGGGGGCCTGACCTGTCAGGCGGGACCCGCTACTTGATCGGGTCCAGCTCGAAGTCGGTCACGACGGTGGTACCCGCCGTCACCTTCGCGGAGCCGACCTGCGGGACGTACCCGCTGGCCGTGGCGATGATCTGTGCCGTGCGCTCCGACTTGTCGAACCAGTACTCGTAGACCCCGTCGGCCCCGGTGACCAGCGTGACCGACGAGAGCTTCCCGTTGATCTGGACCACGGAGTCGTCGAGCGGCACGGCGCCGTCAGGCGTGAAGCCACCCACGGTGCCCGAGAGCTTGCCCCAGCTCTTGGGCGGGTTGACCGTCAGCGAGAGGTCGATCGACGGCGTCTCGTACGGCGTCTCCGCCTTGGCCAGGAGCGAGCCTGTGAAGGTGCCCGGCTGCGCCACGACGCCGCTCAGCGACGCCGTGATCGTCTTGCTCTGACCCGGCTGCAGCGTGAACTCCGAGGGGTCCACCGTGAGCCAGGTCAGGTCGCCGCCGGCGGTGTCACCGGAGACGTTCATGACGATGTGCATGTCGGGCCAGCCGATGGAGTCGGTGGTCGCCGGCTCCGAGATCCCGCAGTCCGTGGCGGCCAGGTACGACGGCGCGGACTGGCCCGCACCGTTCGACCCGATGTAGAACACGCCGCCGTTCGACTGCTGGTTGGGCGAGACGACCTCGACCACGAGCGTGGCGCCCGCGGGCACCTCGCCCGTCACGGGCACCGAGACCATCGTCAGGGTCGACGCGGGGATGGTCAGGTCCGCCGTCCCGATCTCGGTCAGGTTGGCGTAGGTGAACGCGCCGTCCAGCGTGTAGAGGTTGACGGTCAGGGTCTGGGCGGTGGCCTCCTCGATACCGAAGGACACCTCCGAGACCTCGAAGTCGTCCTCGATGCCGAAGTCGCTCAGCGTGAAGGTCCGCAGGAAGCGGTTCTCCGTGGTGCCCGCCAGGCCACCGCACGAGGCGGAGTTGACGGCCACGATCTCCTGCGACGCCGAGTGGGTGATCGTCGTGGCGTTCGGCGCGACCGGGATGGACTCGGGCGTGACGCCCTCGCCCGCGGTGCCCTTGCCGGCGGCCTGGAGCTGCGTCCTGGACCCGCCGATGCCGGATCCACCGAGCTTGACCGACGGCTTGGTGGACTTGACCGTGGTGACCTCGCCCTGCGGGTGCTGGATGGCCGCGAGGCCGTCCGTGCCCAGGATGTCGAAGCCGCCACCGGAGCCGGCGAGCTCGACGTCGGCCGGGGCCGAACCCTCGTTCTTCACGGTGAACCGCTTGGTCGTGGTGCTACCCATCGGAATCGTGGCGGCGAGGGACTCGGTGCTGACGGTGACCAGACCGGCCGCGAGCGACGCGTCGAACGTGCCGGTGGCCTCGGGTGCGAGGCTCAGCGTGCCCGACGCGGACTCGTAGTCCGGCGCCGTGACGTCGACGGTGTAGTCGCCCGGGAGGGCGATGACCGAGTAGGTGCCGTCCTCCCCGGTGGTCGCGGTGCGGGTCGCCGCGTCGGACGTGGCCGTGACCGTGGCGCCCTTGACGGGGTCACCGGTGTTCTGGTCGGTGATCGTCCCCTCCAGGAAGGAGAGCACGGGGGCCGTGTAGGTGATCGAGAGACCGGACGAGATCGACGGCGTGCCGTTCGAGTACTGCAGGCCGACGGTGCCGGTCGCGTTCTCGATGCCGACCGAGGCCGAGTCGCCCTTGGCCGAGCTGGTGTCGGTGACGTCGCCGTACCCGAAGAGCACGGTGCCGTCGGCGACGAGCGTGACCGAGAAGCTCAGCCGGTCCGTGGCCGGGCTGTACTTGCGGACGTTGCGCCACTCGACGACGAACGCGTCCTCGCCGTCGACCGTCGTCTCACCCGTGTACAGGCCCGACTCACCGTCGAGGACCAGGTCGTCCCAGAAGGGGAACAGTGCCGCGTTCGGCACCGCGCTGTTCGGGATGGCCCCGTTCGCGTACGACGTGCTGGCCGCCAGGAAGTTCAGGTGGCCGTTCGACGTGACGAACGCGGAGTCGTAGCCCTCGCCGTAGTACGGGAAGGTGAAGGGCAGGTCGAGCGACGTCTGGACGTCGTCGCCCGTGAGCGAGGACTCGGTGTCGCCCTGCAGGTAGTCACCCGTGGAGGTGGAGCAGGAGTAGCCGAAGTCGTCGGTCACCGCGGTGATCTCGACCGGGACGTCCTCCGCACCGTCGACCACGACGTCACCCTCGTACGGAGCGGCACAACCGCCCGTCTCGACGCTCAGGGTGTAGGTGCCCTCGGGCACGTCGGCGAACGCGAAGGTGCCGTCCGCGCCGGTGGCGACGTCCTCGAAGTGGCTGCCGAGGCTGACCGGGACGCCCACGACCGGGTCGCCCGACCCGGCGTAGGTGACGGTGCCCGTCACGGCGTGCGACGGAGCGGCCTCGAGCGCGATGGACACGTCCGTGGTCCCGTCCTCGGTGACGACCGCAGAGGTCGGTGCCGAAGGGAGGTAACCGAAGGCCGACGCCGACACCGTGTAGTCGCCGGTGGCGACGCGGGCGGAGAAGGTGCCGTCGGCGTCCGTGGAGACGGTGCGGTCCCGCTCGCCGTCGATGGTGACATCGGCCGAGGCGATCGGGTCGCCGGCAGCGTCGGTCACGGTGCCCGTGACGTAGCCGGTGGCGCCGATCGGCGCGGCGTCGATGAGCGCGGCGAGGTCGAGCTTGCCCTCGCCCCACACGTTGTTGTTCTCGGCGGTACCACCGCAGGTGGTGTCGTCGGTGTCGACGGCGGCCTCGTTGAGCAGCGCCTGCGTGCCCTCGATGTCACCGACGAGCGCGGGAGCGGCGCTCCACAGCACGGCGACGGCGCCCGCGAGGTGCGGGGTGGCCATGGACGTGCCGTTGAAGGCGGCGTAGCCGTCGCCGGGGACCGACGAGCGGACGTTCACGCCGGGAGCGGCGATGTTGGGCTTGATCAGACCGTCTTCGCCGGCACCACGCGACGAGAAGGATGCGATGTTGCCCGAGGAGTCGAATGCGCCCACCGAGTACGAGCTGGTGTTGGCACCCGGCGACGAGGTCGTCTGGCAGCTGGAGCCGGCGTTGCCGGAGGCCCAGGCGCCGAACACGCCGGCGGCGGCCCACGCAGCGGTGGTCTCCTCGTACCAGTCGTCGATGAAGCCCGCGGCGGTGTAGCCCCACGAGTTGTTGACGATGTTCGGCCGCTTCGACGGGTCGGGGTCGCTGCCGTCGACCTTCGTCGGAGCGACGATCCACTGGCCGGACTCGAGCAGTGCGGAGTCAGAGCAGCTGTCACAGCCGTTCGTGGCGATCCACTCGGCGTCGGGGGCGACGCCGATCTGGTTGCCGGCGCCGTCGTCGCCCACCATGGTGCCCATGGTGTGCGTGCCGTGGCCGTTGTTGTCGAACGGCGCGGGGGCCGAGCCGCTGGTGTCCTGCCAGTTGTAGTCGTGCACGACCGTGCCGTCGGACTGCAGGCCGCGGTACTGCTCGGCGAGCGCCGGGTGGTCGTACTGCACGCCGGTGTCGATGTTCGACACGACGATGCCCTGACCCGTGTAGCCCTGCTCCCACGCCTCGGGCGCGTTGATGAAGTCCAGGCCCCACTCGACGGCCTGCGGCGCCTTGTCGCTGACCGGTGCGCGCTTGACCGGGTCGACCAGGTCAAGCTTCACGGTCTCACGGATGGCCTCGACCTTGGTACTCGCCGCGAGCTCGTTGGCGAGCTCCAGCGTGCCGTCCTCGACGAGGATGCGGTTGCTGATCCAGTAGCTCTCGTAGTCGACGTCGGCGGCCTTGAGCTCCTTGACCAGGCTGGCCTGCGAGGTCTTGGCCGTGGTGGTGAGCGCGTCGTAGACGTACTGGCCGCGCTCGTCCCAGTCGGCGATCTTCTTGGCGGCCGTCAGGTCGGCCTCTTCCGCGAGCACGACCCAGAAGTCCGCGGTCTTGCGCTCGGTCAGCATCTCCCGGGCGAAGCTCGTGAACTTGTCGTCGGGGTCGGACGCGACGCTCTTCGTCGTGGTGGAAGGGAGCGCTGTTGTCGGGGATGTTGCTGCGAACGCTGCTGGCGCAACGGTCACCGCTGAGGTTGCCAGGAGCGCGAGCGCCGTTGTGACGGCAGTCGTCGCCCTCCCTGCAATTTTCCTGCGACGGTACATGGGGCCTCCATGCTCGGGCGTCCCCGTAGCGATGGCACGGGAGCGCGCGACGGCGATCCACTTGCTGTGGACCGCCTCCAACCGTCGGGTGCGCGGGTCGGCGGAACAAGGTCGGTTCACGGTCAGGACTCGGTCATTTCCCGGTCAAAACGCGGCCGGAGGTCGGGCCTTGCCTGTGTCAATGGGTTCGATTACATTTCACCCCAACCCTCCTGAAATTCACCCTATGGGGTCCTTGCCTGGCATAAAAGCGTCAACTCGGCGGGAATGTGTCATTTCACGCACGCAACGGGCAGGTAACGAAAAATTGACCCAACCGGTACGCCCCGGGAGCAAACTGTCGCCGCTGTCCAGGTTTAACCCGGTAGGCACTCGAACGGCCGACCCATGGAGGGTGACGCACGTGACGCTCGACCCCGCACCAGGTTCCGCCTCCGGCCTCGTCGTGTGCGTAGGCCTCCCGTCCGACCAGATCATCGAGATAGCGCACCTCCTGCGCGGTCGCGCCACGGTGCTCGCCACCCCCGACGCCGAGGGCGCCCGCGCCGTCCTCGCGAACCCGAACCCCGCCCCGGCCCAGCACCCGGGCCCGCTGCCAGGAACGGCCGGGCGCGGGCGCGGCGAGACGCCGGGCCGGTTCACCAACCCCGGCCCGCCGGACGAGCCCGGCTACGGCCGTCACATGCCCGACCGTCCCGGTGAGCCCGGGAACGAGGGCCTCCCGTCCCGCCCGCCGCTGGACCTGGTACCGGTCGCGCTCTCGACGGCACCCGACGCCGCGGCCACCACTCCTGGCCGACGCTTCCGGCCGACGACCGGCGTCCTGGCGCAGGTCGCCCCCGCGACCCGGTGGGCGGCGGGCGGTCGCCGGGCCGGCCGCCCTGCGGCGTCTTCCGGCGTCGTCCCGACGAGCGGCGCCGTGCCCGTCGTCACGGGTGCGATCCCCATGGTCGCCCCGCCCACCCCGGAACCGCTGGTCGCCGGACCGCTGCTCGTGGACCTCGCGGGCCGCGAGGTCACGGCACGCGGCCGGCGCGTGTACCTGTCCGCGCGGGAGTTCGACCTGCTCGCGACGCTCGCGCTGGAGGCCGGGCGCGTGTGGTCGTTCGCCGAGCTCACGGCGCAGGTCTGGCAGCTGCCCTACCTCGGCGACTCCGACCCCGTGACCTCCGCGGTGAAGCGCCTGCGCAAGCGGCTAGCGCCGGTCCGGGACGTGGAGGTCGCGTCGGTACGCGGCGTCGGCTACCGGCTGACGGTGCAGGGGTGACGCCGACCGGCGTCAGGCGCCGGTCACCAGCCAGTGGTCGCCCCGGGCCCGCCAGCCCGTCGTGACGGCGCGGGCCGCCATGAACACGCCCGCGAACGCGAGCCAGAGCCAGGCCAGACCGTGCGCGCCGTCGGGCGCCCAGGCGGACACGGCCGCCGCGAACGGGAGGTACACCACCAGCGTGGCCATGCCGGCCCAGGCGAGGTAGCGCCCGTCGCCGGCCCCGATGAGCACCCCGTCGAGCACGAAGACCCAGCCGGCCATCGGCATCAGCACGCCGCACACGGCGATGCCGAGCGCGATGGCCACGCGCACCTGCGGGTCGGGCGAGAACAGCGGCGCGATCCACCACCCGGCGGCCGCGAGCACCACGCCGATCGCCGCGCCCGCCCCGACGCCCCACCGCAGGCAGCGGCCCAGCACCGAGCGCACGTGCCCGACGTCGCCCGCGCCGAGCCCGTGACCCACCAGCGCCTGCGCCGCGATGGCCAGGGCGTCGAGCGCGAACGCCGCGAGACCCCACAGCGAGCTGACGACCTGGTGTCCCGCGAGCGCGACCGCGCCCAGGTCGGTGGCCACGACCACGGTGACGAGGATCGCGGCGCGCAGGCTCAGGGTCCGGATCACCAGCGGGAGGCCGGCCCGCGCTCCCGACAGGATGCCCGCCCGGTGCGGGCGCAGGCTCGCGCCGCGGGCCCGGGCACCGCGCACGACGATCACCCCGAGCACGACGGCCATCAGGAGCTGCGTGACGGCCGTCCCCAGACCCGAGCCCGCGATCCCCAGACCCGCGCCGTACACGAGCGCGATGTTCAGCACCGTGTTGAGCAGCGCGCCCGCCGCCGCGACGACCAGGGGCGTGCGGGTGTCGCGCAGGCCGCGCAGCACACCCGTCGCGGCCTGCACCACGAGCATCCCGGCGAGGCCCGGCGCCGACCACCGCAGGTACGTCACGGCCTGCCGCGCGACCTCGCCCTGCGCCCCCAGGGCGGTCACGGTCAGCGGGGCGGCGAGCAGGAGGGCGACGACCAGGACGATTCCGATGCCGAGCGCGAGCCACATCCCGTCGATCCCTGACTGCAGCGCCGCGCGTTCCTTGCCGGCGCCGGTCAGCCGGGCCACGGACGCCGTCGTCGTGTAGGCGAGGAAGATGCAGAGCCCGACGAGCGTGAGCAGCACGTTGCTCGCCAGCGAGAGGCCGGCGAGCTCGGCGGTGCCGAGGTGGCCCACCACGGCGCTGTCGACGAGCACGAAGACGGGTTCGGCGACGAGCGCACCAAGCGCCGGGACCGCCAGCGCGAGGATCTCCCGGTCGATGGACCGGCGCTGGACCGGGGTGTGGCGAGGCTCGCCCAACTTTCTTTCCTCCACAGGCTGGGATTAGCGTCGATGCAGGTCAAGAGGCATGTCGATGTTTTACACAGGGGTTATCCACATCTGGGGACAGGGTTGTCCACCCGCTGTGCACAGCCCTGGGCCACCTTTCCACATGGCTGTACACAGGCCCGTCCACAGGTCTCGTTGCGCTCGGTAGCGCAGGGGCCTAGCGTCAGCGGAGCCTGCCGACCGGCCGGGTGCCCGGCGGGGCTGTGGCGTGCGGCACGAGGGCGTGTCGGAGCCGACGTCCCGCAGGGTGTCAGTGGTCGAGGGTAGAACAGGTGTAGGACGGCGGTGCGTACGCGCGGCGTGCGCGACGGTGTCATGAACTGACGAAAGCTGGAGGGCCGGATGTCGATCGAAGAGCTCGAGTCGAGCTATTCCGGGGGCGGCCCCGGCTTCGACCGCACACCGCCGCAGGACGTCGCCGCCGAGATGAGCGTGCTGGGCGGCATGCTGCTGTCCAAGGACGCGATCGCCGACGTGATCGAGCAGATCCGCGGCAACGACTTCTACCGCCCGGCCCACGAGGCCGTCTACGACGCGATCATCGACCTCTACGGCCGCGGCGAGCCGGCGGACGCCATCACCGTGGTGGCGGAGCTCCAGCGCCGCGGCGAGCTCGGCCGGGTCGGCGGCGCCCCGTACATCCACGACCTCATGGCGGGTGTGCCGACGGCGGCCAACGCCGGGTACTACGCCAAGATCGTGCGGGAGCGCGCGATCATGCGGCGCCTCGTCGAGGCCGGCACCCGCATCGTGCAGATGGGCTACGCCACCGACGGCGGCGACGTGGACGACGTCGTGAACAACGCCCAGGCCGAGGTCTACGCCGTGACCGAGCGCCGCGCGGCGGAGGACTACCTGCCGCTCGCGGACATCATCGGCCCCACGTTCGACGAGATCGACGCGGCACAGGGCCGCGGCGAGGGCCTGACCGGCGTGCCCACCGGGTACTCCGACTTCGACCGGCTGACGAACGGCCTGCACTCGGGCCAGATGATCGTGGTGGCGGCCCGGCCTGCCGTGGGCAAGTCGGTGCTGGGGATCAACGTCGCCTCGCACGCGGCGATCCACCAGAACATGGCCTCGGTCATCTTCTCCCTGGAGATGAGCCGCAACGAGATCGTCATGCGTATGCTCGCGGCCGAGGCCCGCGTGCCGCTCACCAAGATGCGCAGCGGCAACATGGACGACGGCGACTGGCAGAAGCTCGCCGCCACCATGGGCAAGGTGTCGGACGCCCCCCTGTTCATCGACGACTCGCCGAACATGTCGCTGATGGAGATCCGCGCCAAGTGCCGGCGGCTCAAGCAGAAGCACGACCTCAAGCTGGTGGTCATCGACTACCTGCAGCTCATGTCGTCCGGCAAGCGCGTCGAGTCCCGCCAGCAGGAGGTCTCCGAGTTCTCGCGGTCGCTCAAGCTGCTCGCGAAGGAGCTCGAGGTGCCCGTGATCGCCATCTCGCAGCTGAACCGCGGCGCCGAGCAGCGCAGCGACAAGAAGCCGCAGATGTCCGACCTCCGTGAGTCGGGCTCCATCGAGCAGGACGCCGACGTGGTGATCCTGCTGCACCGCGAGGACGCCTACGAGAAGGAGTCGCCGCGCGCCGGCGAGGCCGACCTGATCGTGGCCAAGCACCGTAACGGCCCCACCGACGTGATCACCGTGGCGTTCCAGGGCCACTACCAGCGGTTCGTCGACATGCAGGTGTGACCTGCGGCGTCAGCTGAACTGCTGGAGACCGATCGCCGCCAGGAGCTCGACCTGTCCGGCGGCCTCGCTGCCGGGCGCGGCCGTGTAGACGAGCAGGCGCAGGTCGCTGTCGCGGACGGTGAGGATGTCGCACTCCAGGGTGATCGGCCCGATGTCGGGGTGCAGAAAGGTCCGGCTGACCGGCGCGGGCTGCGGCGGCACCCGCTGCTCCCACAGCTGCGCGAAGTCGGGGCTCACCTCCTGCAGCTCCGCGATGAGGCCGCGCAGCAGGGTGTCCTGCGGGTAGCGCACCCACGCCTCACGCAGGTCGGCGACGACCTCCAGCCGCAGGAGCCGTTCCTCCTCGTCGGTCCGCACGTACCGGGTGGGCGTGTTCATGAACGTCGTCCACGCGAGGTTCTGCTCCCGCAGCGGCAGCATCGTCGTGTCACCGGTCAGGGCGTAGCCCATGGCGTTCGAGACCACGCACTGCCACGACGCGTCGACCACGGTGACGGGCGTGTCGGTCAGCCGGTCCAGGATGCGCTGCACGCTCGGCGTGATGTGCCGCTTGATCTGCCCCGGCAGCGGTTCGGCCTGGTCCGCCAGCCGGAACAGGTGCGCACGCTCCTGGTCGGACAGCCGGAGCACGCGGGCCAGCGACATCAGCACCGAGCCCGACGGCTGCCCGGCGCGCCCCTGCTCCAGGCGTGCCAGGTACTCGACCGAGAGACCCGCGAGCTCCGCGACCTCCTGACGGCGCAGGCCCGGTACGCGGCGGCGCGGCCCCGCGGTCAGGCCGGCCTCGGCCGGCGACACCCTGTCGCGCCACACACGCAGGCTGCCGGCAAGCTCCCGGGAGTTCACGACCACAGCACCAGTCGTACCACGCGGCGGTGCCACGCAGGGTAGCCCTGTCGGTACGCCCCTCGTGCGGTCCCTTTTGCCGCGGCGGGCACGCAACAAGACTCGTCGGCATGAGCACTGACACGACAGGAACGGCTCCGCAGACCGCAGGGATGACCCCCGACGAGCTGCGCGACTTCTACCGCCGGTACATCGAGCTGGCGAACAACCGCGACTTCGACCGCATGGCCGAGTTCGCGCACGACGAGGTCATCATGAACGGCACCCCGGTCTCCCGGGACGACATGGTGGCGGAGTTCCGCCGGCACACGGATGCCGTCCCGGACCTCTCCTGGGAGGTCCAGGAGCTGCTGGTCGACGGCACCCACGTGGCGGCCCGCCTCGTCGACACCGGCACACCGGTCGCCGAGTGGAACGGCCTCGCACCCACCGGAGCGACCGTCACCTTCGCCGAGACCGCGTTCTACGAGGTCGTCGACGGCCGCTTCAAGCACATGTGGTACCTGATGGACGGGGTCGCACTGCAGGCCCAGCTCACCGCCCAGGGATGACCGGGGGACCGCCGGTGTGACACTGCGGGGCCGGTCCGGGCACAGGCCCGGGCCGGCCCGGCCGCCGCGCGACCGAGGCCGCGGCACACTAACGTCGGCACGTCAGGCACCCGCTGGACCTGCACGAGGAGGACGGACGATGGGTCTCTTCCGCCGAGGCACGCGCGGCCCCCGACCGAGCGCCGAGAACGCACCGACGACGGGACCTGTCGTGCCCGCCGCCCCCGCCGAGAGCAGGTCGTCCCGGTTGTGGTCGGACGGCTTCGGCCGGGTCGGCACCCGGTCGCTGCAGATCCTCGCCGTCCTCGCGGTCGTCGCTGTGGTCGTGTTCGTCGGCACCCGGCTGACCCTCGTGGTGATCCCCGTGCTCATCGCGCTGGTGCTGGCGGCCGCGATCTTCCCGCTGGTCTCGTTCCTCCGCCGGCACGGCTGGCCGTCGCTGCTCGCGACGTGGGTCTCGCTCCTGGCGCTGGTCGCACTGCTGTCGGCGATCGTCTGGCTCGTGGTGCGCGCCGTCGTCGACCAGTGGGACGAGCTGCAGACGCAGGCTCTCGACGGCTTCGACTCGCTGCAGACCTACGTCCAGGACCTGCCCTTCGACATCGGCGACGAGCAGATCGCGTCGCTGCGCGAGACCGCCGTGAGCTTCCTGCAGTCCGACGCCGTGGGGTCCGGCGCCATCGCGGGCGTCTCCCAGACCGCCGACTTCGTCGCGGGGTTCTTCATCATGATCGTCGTCCTGTTCTTCTTCCTGAAGGACGGCCCGGCGATGTGGGAGTTCCTGCTGCGGCCGTTCGAGGGCCACCGGTACGAGCGCGGGCAGCGTGTCGGCGCGGCCACCGTCAGCACCCTGGGCGGCTACGTGCGCGGGACGGCGATCGTGGCGCTGGTCGACGCCGTCGGCATCGGGATCGGCCTGGCGATCGTGGGCGTGCCGCTCGTCATCCCGCTGTCCGTGCTGGTCTTCCTGCTCGCCTTCATCCCGCTGGTCGGCGCCACCGTGGCCGGCA
The DNA here is from genome assembly GCF_044547525.1 of Promicromonospora sp. NPDC052451. Lineage (NCBI taxonomy): Bacteria > Bacillati > Actinomycetota > Actinomycetes > Micrococcales > Promicromonosporaceae > Promicromonospora > Promicromonospora sp. NPDC052451. Next base: position 351,326 of record NZ_JBIUAP010000001.1, on the reverse strand, counting down.
TCCTCGCGGCCCTGGTCACGCTGGTGGCGGTCGGGCCGATCGAGGCGCTGATCGTGGTCGCGATCGTCGTCGCCGTCAACCAGCTCGAGGGCGACTTCCTCCAGCCGATCGTCATGGGCCGCACCCTGCGCCTGCACCCGCTCGTCATCCTGTTCGCCCTGACGGCGGGCACGGTGCTCGCAGGCATCACCGGTGCGGTGCTCGCGGTGCCGATCGCCGCGTCGCTCTGGCGCGCGATCCAGGTGTGGGACGGGCCCGACCTGCCGGCGAAGTTCGCCCGGCAGAAGAGGGCCGAGACGGTCTGACGGCGCCTGCCCCGACGCGCCGGGGGGCTCAGCTCAGTGCGCGTAGCCGACCGGGCGCTCGCAGTCCGCCACCACCGCGCCGTCGGCGAGCAGGCGCACCCGGATCCACAGCTCCGTGCTGCGGGGGCCGGGCAGACCGGCGGCCTCGGCGACCTCGACCTGTGCCTCGTGGAGGTCGCCGTCCGGCGCGAGCCGGCGGCTGTGCGTGATCTGACCGGACTCCGACAGGTCGGCCCTCTCACCGGTGCCGAGGTTCCAGGAGCGTGACACCCGGGGACCGTCGCCCGAGGCGGGGCGGGCGTCGAGCTCGACGCGGTACCTGACGTCGCGTGCCGACGGAGCACTCACCCAGGTGAGCATCGCACCAGGGAGGGCCGTGCGGTGCTCCCGCACGGTCCACAGCCGGCGCTCCTGGTCCACCGCGACGGACCCGCCCAGCCGGATCTCGCCCGTCGTCAACGCGGGCCCGGCGCCGTCCGCGTCGCACGCGGCAGGCTCCACGACGGTCGACACGCTGGCGCTGCTCAGCGGCACGCACCCGTACCCCAGCCCCAGCACGACGACGACGAGCGCCGCCGCGTGCACGAGGACCCGGGGCCTGTGCGGCAGGTCGGGAAGCGCGGGTACCACCACGGTGCCGACGATCGCGTCGGCGAACGTCTGCCGCTTCCGGTGCCAGAGAGGGCGCAGGTATCCGATGAGCAGCAGCGCGTCGAGCAGGTGGAGCGCCCACCGCGCCAGGGTCGTCCACACGCCGGCCGGGCCGGCCAACCGTTCGTCGACGACACGGATACCGACGACGAGCTTGCCCGGCGTCCACCCGGTGGTGCCCTGCAGCACCAGGAGGAGCGCGACGGCACCCACGGGAACCAGGACCAGCGGGCTGCTCGGCCAGCCGTCGCCGTCCGGCCCGAGGTACGGCGTGAGCGTCGGCTGAGCGACACCCGTGCCGAGCGCCAACCACGTGACGCCGGCCAGGACGGCGTCGTCGAGCATTGCGGCCAGGACACGTTGCCACCACGCCGCGTAGGTCGGCCGCGGGTGGCCCGTCGGCAGGAGAGCGGTGTCCGGCACGACGTCGGACACTACGTGGCCGCCCGTCCGGCTCGGGGACGTGTCCGGGCTGTTCATGCCCGAATCCTGGCAGATCGACCGGGCCAGGCCCAGGCCACGGCGAGGAGCTCCCTCCGCGCTAGAGGCGTGCGAGGCGCGCCCGTGCGAACGAGTACCCGCCGTACGCAGCGATCCCCACGGCGGTCACCAGCAGCAGCACCGGGCCGAACGGCTGGTCGCGCAGGGTGCGCAGGGCCTCGTCCAGGCCACCGGCCTGCTCCGGGTCGGTCGTGACGGCGGCGGCCACCACCAGGGCGCCGACCACGCCGAGTGCGATGCCCTTGGCGACGTACCCCGTCTGTCCGAGCCGCACCACGACCGGGGCCACCGCGCTCCCGCCCGTCCCGACGAGGTCGCGCAGGAACGTCTTCCGGGCCCCCTTGACGACGTGGTACGCACCGACGCCGACGATCGCCAGGCCCACGGCGCCCACCAGCAGCACCCCGCCCGGCACCGCCAGCACCCGGGCCGTCAGGCTCTCCTCGCTGCTGCCGGATCCGCCGGCACCTTGCGCGATCCGGGCCCCGCTCGTCGCCAGCGCGCCGTAGAGCACGGCCTTCGCCACGCTCTTGGTGCGGGCGCCCACCTGGTTCCGCACGGTGGGCGCACCGAGGAGAGCGGTGGCGAGCTGCCACAGGGCGAGCGCGGCGAAGCCCACGGCGACGGCCCAGAGCAGCACGTCGCCGCCGGGCGCCCGGGCGAGCGTCCGGAAGGCACCCGACTCGTCCGCCTCACCGGCCGGACGACCGAGCGCGATCTGCGCGGCGAGCCACGCGACCAGCAGGTGCAGCACACCCGAGGCCACGTAACCCGCGCGGGCCAGGGCACGGACGGTACCGCTCGCCCGGGCCCGTCGCACGGCGTCCGCGCCGTCGGCGAAGGAACTCTGGGACACGTCGACACCTCCGTGGGCCGCATGGGTCGCGACGCGATCAACAGTCGCGCATTTCGGCTGAATTCGCACGCGACGCCCGCGCCGGTGAGGGCGGGACGCCGGCTCAGTCCGCTGCGGCCGGCTCGCCGACCGTCAGCCCTGCCAGCAGCTCCGCCGCTGCGCGGGGCCGCACCAGCCACATCAGGTGGCTCGACTCCAGGGTGTGCACGTCGTACGGGTTGCCCGGCGTGAGCACGTCCCCCTCGCGGATCATCCGGTCCTGCATCGCGGGCGGGATGCTCGTGTCCGCGCTCAGACGCACGTAGGTCCGCGGGATCGTGCCCCAGGTGTCCGCCCGAGCCCGGTCCGCCGACGAGCCCACGTCCAGGTTCTCGTCCGGCTGGAAGGAGTTGAGGAACACCCGGAACTCGTCGTCGGTGCCGTCGGCGAGGAACGCCTCCTTGAGACCGGCGAGCACGGCCGGGTCGGCCGTGCGGAAGTTGGACCGCAGCAGGCCGACGGCGGCCGGGTCTGCGGCCAGCGCGCCCGCGAGCGCCGCGGCGTCGACCGAGGCCATCTCCGGTTCGGCGTAGTAGTCGCCCACGGGCAGGTCCACCGGGGCCCAGGCGGAGACGTACACGATCCGGTCGACCAGGTCGGGGCGGGCGTTGCCGACGGCGGTCAGCGTGATCCCGCCCCGGCTGTGGCCCACCAGCACGACGGGCCCGTTGCGCCGAGCGCGTTCGAGCACCTCGATCACGCGTGCCGCATTGTCCGCCAGAGTCACCCCCTTGATGCTGCCGGGCGTGGTCGCGAGAGCCGCGCCGTCCTGCGGGGCCTGGTAGGCGGCGGGGTAGGTCGCCTCGAACCCGTGGCCCGGCAGGTCGACGGCGGCCGAACGGTGGCCGAGCAGCGCGAGCTCCGCCTGGAGGGGCGCGAACGAGAACGAGTTGGCGAACGCGCCGTGGACCAGCACGAAGGTCGGAGACATGGGGCCCGATGCTAGCCGAGGCCGGGGACGGTCAGTCGCTCGTCCCCCTGACGAGCCGGTCCATGCTGGTCCCGTCCGCGAGGCCGATGATGTTGCCCGCCGGGTCGGTGAACCAGGCACCGTCACCGCCCTCCATGAAGCCGCGGGCGATGCCCTTCTCGTCCTGGTCGAACCCCTCGTACCGTTCGAAGGTCACGCCGCGGGCGGCGAGCTCGTCCACGACCGGGTCGACGTCGTCGACCAGCAGGTGCATGACCGTGAACGTCGCCGGCCGGTGGTTCTCCTTGGGGTAGACGAACACCGGGATGTCGTGGGGCAGGTGCAGCACGAGGCCGCCGCCGTCGCCGACCACCGTGACGGGGAGCCCGAGGGTGTCCGCGTAGAAAGTGCGTGCCGCGTCGAGGTCGTCCGCCGAGAAGCTGGAGAACCCGCGCCGTGTGGTGACCATGTCGTCTCACTCCTTCGTGACCGCCGGCGAGGTGGCCCCCTGCGCGCCGGACACTTCCAGGTTGGCACCGCCCGGCTCGGGCGCAAGGGGCCGGGAGCCGTCGGCCGGGACTTCACCCCCAGGTCTCGGCGCGCATCACCGCCCGGCGGTCCGTGGGCCGGCTCACCTCCACGAAACCAGCGGACCCGAACATGCCTACCGTGCCGACGAACAGTTCATCGCTGCCGGGTTTCCGGTCGGCCCGCGGCAGCAGCGGGTAGCCCTCGACCGCCGTCGCGCCGTGCCCGCGGGCGTGGTCGACGGCGGCGCGGGCGAGCGCGGTACCGATGCCCTGGCGCCGGTAGCCCTTCCGCGTGACGAAGCACGTCACCGACCACACGGACGGGTCCTCCGGGTCCTCGTCCCGGCCGGCCCAGACCAGCCGCGACGTACGCAGCCGTGGGTACGCGGTGCGCGGCTCGACCGCGCACCATCCGGCGGGCTCGTCGTCCAGGTAGGCGACCAGCCCGCTGGTCGACGACGCGGCCGGGCGTCCGCAGGCCGTCTGCTCCGCGAACCGCCGCCGGCGTTCCGGTCCGTCCAGGGCGTCGAACTCAGCGCTGGGTGCCTTGAACCACTGGCACTGGCACCATTCCGGGGCCCCGCGGTCGCCCAGCACCACCTGAAGGTCGTCCCAGGACACCTCGTTGGCGGGCCGGACGGTGATCACTGGCCCACGCGGCCGTCGACGCGCTCGCGAAGGATGTCCGCGTGGCCGCAGTGTCGCGCGTACTCCACGACGTGCGACATGATGCCGTCCCGGAGCTGGAGGTCGGCGCCCTCCGGGCCGAGGTCGGAGGCTCCGGCGTTCCACGCCGAGAGGTCGGTGACGCCGTCGAGGTACCGGTCGGTGGCCGCCGTCTCGGCACGCCAGCGGCGCCAGGCGTCGTCGACCACAGACTGCTCGGCCACGGCGCCGTTCCAATCGCCGTCGCGGTCCTCGTCGGTCCGGTAGATCGCCGGCGCGTCCTCGCCGGCCAGGACACGCCGGATGTGGCGTTCGCCGTCGGTGAGGTGCCGCAGCAGCCCGAGCAGGGACATGGTGGACGGCGGCGCGGAGCGGCGGGCGAGCTGCTCGGCGTCGAGCCCTGCGCACTTCATCTCGAGGGTGAGCCGGTAGTAGCGGAGGTATTCGAGCAGCATGCCGCGCTCGTCGGTGAGCGGGGTGTCGGTCTCGCGCGGGTCGTCGTCGGGGTCGGTCCACATGTCAGGGAAGACCGTGGCGTCGGTCCAGCGGGTCGTCTCGGGCTCCTCGGCCCGTTCCTGTGGCTCCATGCCACCAGAGTGGCCCCGCGGCAGGACCGGCCGCCACGGGAATTCGGCCGCCCTCGCCCGCCGCGAGCGGGCGAGGGCTGCCGGTCACGCCTGGTAGCGGTACGCGTCCCACACGCCGAGCAGGTACTCGATGCCCAGCGCCCGGTCGTAGAGGCCGTAGCCGGGGCGGGGCTTGTTGGTGGTGTTCTCGTCCCACAGGTGCCGGCCGTGGTCGGGCCGGATGTACCCCTGGTAGTCCGCCTCGGCGTACGCCTTCATGATCCCGGTGGTGTCGACGCTGCCCTCGCACGCGCGGTGCGCCACCTCGGTGAAGTCGCCGTTGTCGAAGTGCTTGATGTTGCGCACGTGGCTGAAGTGGATGCGGTCCATGAACGTCCGCACCGCGTCGACGGCGTCGTGCTCCGGGTTGGCGGAGAAGCTGCCCAGGCAGAGCGTCAGGCCGTTGTACGGGCTGGGGTTCAGGTCGAGCACGCGGGCGATGCCCTCCGTGGTGGAGACCACGCGCGGCCAGCCGAACACGTCGAAGGGCGGGTCGTCCGGGTGCACGCCGAGCTTCACGTCGACCTCCTCGCACACGGGGATCACCGCGTCCAGGAAGTACTTGTAGTTGACGTACATGTCGTCGTGCGTGACGCCCTCGTAGGCGGCGTTGAGCTCATGGAAGCTCGCGAGCCGCTCGGGCTCCCAGCCCGGCAGGGTGAGGCCGTGGGTGTTGGCCTCCATGTCGGCGATCAGGCTCTCGGGCGACATCTGGTCGACCACTGCCTTCTCGTAGTACAGGGCGGTCGAACCGTCGGGCAGCGGGTGCCACAGGTCGGTGCGCAGCCAGTCGAAGACGGGCATGAAGTTGTAGCAGACCACCTTCACACCCGCCCGGCCGAGCCGGCGGATCGTGGTCACGTAGTTCTCGATCGCCTCGTCCCGGCTCAGGCCGAGCACGGTGCGGCCGAGCTTGATCGACTCGTGCACGTTGACCGACTCGACCACCTCAGCATCGAACGTCTTCGTGATGCCCTGGGCCCGCGCCGCGTCGGACAGGCCCTGGATCTTGGCGATCTCGGCGTCGATCTCGGCCTGCTCCCACACCTCGCCGGCCTGCTTGTGGTGCAGGCTCCACACGATGGTCTCCACGCCAGGGATCTGGCGCACGTGATCCAGCGTCACGGTGTCGTTGCCCTCGCCGTACCAGCGGAAGCCCATCTTCACAGCGGTTCTCCTCGTCGTCGTTGTCCAGCCGCTCTTGTATACATCATGCCCGCCCCGGCGAGCGGGGCGGGCACGGTGCCCACGGAGTGGTTGGCCGGGCGCGGCTCAGAGCGCGGTGAGGCGCAGGCGCATCCGGAAGGGTGCCGCGTGGAGCTGAGCGTTCGGCAGCACGCCCGGACCGCACGCCGCGCTGCCGACGCCGTGCTGCGCGACGTCGAGGTGCAGCCACAGCCGGCCGTCCGGCACGAGCTCGTGCGGGTGCGCCGCCCGGTCGAGCGCCTCGTCGGACCACGGGCGCAGGGACAGCTCGAAGCCGACCTGCGGACGACCCCCGACGCTCGTCCCGCCCGAGTCGACCCGCAGGCCCGAGCCGTCCGCGAAGGACAGGACGGCGCTGGTCACGCCCCGTCGTGCGCCGTTCTCCTGCGGGTGCGTGTACCGGGTCTGCCAGTCGGCGACCGTGTGCTGCCACGCCCCGCCGAGCGCCGCCTTCCTGGAGTCCGCGTACGACTCGTCCGGGCCGAGTCCGGTCCAGCGCACCCCGGCGTCGGCGGCCCGCGGCTCGTCGAGCGCGAGCAGCAGACCGAGGCGCGCGACGCTCTGCGGCCAGCGCCCCTCCGGGCGCACGTCCAGGAGCAGGTCGACGGCGTCCGGCGCGTCCGTGACCGGCTGCCACGTGGAGCGCGTGGCGAAGCCCGCGCGCGTCGCCGGGCCCGCGACGCGCGCGTCGATCTCCAGCGCGCCGTCCTCCCGCACCACGACCCCGGCCTTGCGCTCGGACAGCAGGTGCAGGCCGGCGCTGCGCCACACGTCGGCGTCGGACAGGCCGCGCCACATGCCGGCGCGGCGGTCGTTGTCGGTGGGTGCGCGCCAGGCGTCCACCCGGAAGGCGTGCACCTCGCGGCCCGCGAGCGACCGCAGGTCGCCGCGGCGGTCGAAGCGCGCCGGGCCCGCCGAGTACCCGCCGTCGGCCTCGACGGCCACCCGGCCGGACGGCGCGGGCAGCGGCGCCGGCTCCACGAGCAGGAGCTGCCCCGACCCGAGCACGAACCCGGGCTCCAGCCACGCCTCCTCCAGCGCGTCGGCCTTCTCCTGCACGGCCCGCAGCGTCCACCAGACGGGCGCGGCGCCGGGCTCCGGCAGGGTCAGGTCGGCCGGCGGGCGGACGACGGCCTCCGCCCCGGCGTCCAGCACCAGGTCGAGGGTGCCCGTGGCCAGCTCCTCGTCGCCGCGGTGCAGCGTCCAGCGCAGCTCCGCGTGGCTCGTGTCCCGGAACACGTACCGGTTGCGCACCAGCAGGGTGCCGTCCGGCTGCGGGTCGATCCGGACCGGCGAGAACACCGCCGCCGTCTCCAGCAGACCCGGGGAAGGGGTCCGGTCGGGCAGGAGCAGGCCGTCGGCGATGAACGTGCCGTCGTGGAACCGCTCGCCGAAGTCGCCGCCGTACGCCGAGAACAGGTTGCCGTCGGCGTCCGTGCGGGTCAGGCCGTGGTCGATCCACTCCCAGATGAACCCGCCCATCAGGCGGGGGTACCGGTCGAACAGCGCGTCGTAGTCGGACAGGCCGCCCGGGCCGTTGCCCATGGCGTGCGCGTACTCGCACTGCAGGAACGGCATGCCCCTGCGGCGGGCGTCGGCGTCGGCGCGCTCCAGCTCGGGCTCGATGCCCTGCCCGACGAGGTTCACGTACTCGGTCTCGGCGTACATCCGCGAGTAGACGTCCACGTGCTCGCTGGACCAGTCGCCCTCGTAGTGGATCGGGCGGCTCGGGTCGAGCGCGCGCACGGCGGCGGCCATGGCGGGCACGTTGATGCCGCTGCCCGCCTCGTTGCCGAGCGACCACAGGACGATGCTCGCGTGGTGGCCGTCGCGGCGCACCATCCGGGTGACACGGTCCACGAGCACCTCGGTCCAGTCCGGGGCGTCGACCGGGTTGCCCTCCCAGCCACGGTCGTCCGTGAAGCCGTGCGTCTCCAGGTCGTTCTCGTCGATGACGTAGAGGCCGTACCGGTCGCACAGGTCCAGGAAGTGCGGGTGGGGCGGGTAGTGGCTCGTGCGGACGGCGTTGATGTGGTGCCGCTTCATGAGCAGCACGTCCTCGAGCATCCGCTCGGGGGTCACCGAGCGACCGCGCAGCGGGTCGAACTCGTGCCGGTTCACGCCGCGCAACGTGACCGCCCGGCCGTTGACCAGGAACACGCCGTCCTCGATCGAGACGGTGCGGAAGCCGACGGCGAGCGTCACCGTCTCGGTCTCGGTCGTGACCACGACGTCGTAGAGCCGCGGGCGCTCGGCGCTCCAGGGCTCGACGGCCACCTGGACCTCCTCGCCCGACGCCGCCTCGACGCCGAGCTCCGGCACGGCGACCCGGGCGGCCACGGCGTCCCGGCCGTCGCCCGCGGTGCGGCCGTCCTGGGGGATGGCGTCCACGGTGAAGGCGTCCACGCGCAGCGTGCCCGTGCCGGTCGTGTGGTCGTAGGCGGCCTGCACGCGCACGTCGTCGAGCGCGCCGTCGGGACGGTGCTCCAGCGACACGCTGCGGAAGATGCCCGAGAGCCACCACTGGTCCTGGTCCTCGACGTACGACATCGCCGACCACCTGGTGACCCGCACCGCGAGCAGGTGGTCGGTGCCGGGCCGCAGCCGGCCGGTCAGGTCCACCTCGGTGGGCAGCCGGGAGCCGTGCGACGTCGCGAGCAGCTCGCCGTCGAGCGCCACCTGGAACCACGAGTCCACCCCCTCGAAGCGCAGCAGGGTGCGGCCGCCCTCGGGCCAGTCCGCCGGGAGCCGCAGCGTGGTGCGGTACTCGCCGGTCGGGTTGTCGTCGGGCACGTGGGGCGGCTCGATCGGGAACGGGAAGGTCACGTTGTTGTACTCGGGCACGCCGTACGGCCAGGCGTGCGGGGCCTGCGCGAGCTGCCAGTGGCCGGGCACGGCCAGACGGTCCCAGCCGTCCCCCGGGTCCGCGCGGTCCACGCCCGTGTCGGGGTGCGGGAACAGCCGGAACCGCCACTCCCCGTCGAGGGATACCGTCACGGCGCTCGACGCTCCGGCCGGCGGGCGGAACCGCGGCGCGACCACGCCGTCCGGCACGGCAACGGTCTCGTGGGTGATGGTCATGACTCCTCCAGGCGACGTCGGTCGGGGAAGCGCACGAGCGGGAGCGCCGGTCGAGACGCTACACCCGCGGGTGTTCAACGTTGCAGGCCGTGATCACCGGCCGTCGCCCGCTCGCGGGACACCGGCTCCGCAGGCGACCGAGGCCGTCCGGACCCACCATGAGCAGATGGCCGGCCTGCTGGACACCGTTCGCTCCCTGATCGCGCCGCTGACGCGCACACGGGCCTTCCGTGCCGTCGGCCCGGTGCTGCTGCCGCCCCTCGAACGGGCGGTCGCCTGGTGCTCCGGCGGGCGCCTGCAGGTCAGCGCGCTGCTCGTGCCCTCCCTCGTGCTGCACTCGACCGGGGCGCGGTCGGGCCGACAGCGGGACACGTACCTCATGTACACCCCCGACGGACCGGGGCGCGCGATCGTCGCGGGCTCGGCGTTCGCCCAGGATCGGCACCCCGCCTGGACCTACAACCTGCTGGCCCACCCGGACGCGAGCATCAGCGTGCACGGCCGTCGCATCCCGGTGCGGGCCACGCCCGTCGAGGACGGCGAGCGCGACGCCGTGTGGGCGCAGATCGAGCGGCAGTGGCCGGGGTACCGGCAGTACGAGCGGACGTCCGGGCGGGTGGTGCGCCTGTTCCGCCTGGAACGGCTGCCCCGGACGTAACCTCGGGGGTATGGCCTACGACCAGACCCTCGCCGACGAGGTGCGGCACGCCCTGGCCGGCGAGCCCGGGCTCTCCGAGAAGCGCATGTTCGGCGGGCTGTCGTTCCTGGTGGACGGCACCCTCGCCGTGGCGGTGCGCGGCGACGGGCTGCTGGTCCGGGTGGGCACGGACGCCGCCGAGGAGCTGGCCCGCACCACGGCCGCCCGCCGCGCCGTGATGGGCGCCCGGACGATGGCGGGCTGGCTGGACGTCCCGGCGGACGCGCTCGGCTCCGAGCCGGAGGTGACCGCGTGGGTGGGTCGCGGGGTGGCCTGGGCCCGGACGCTGCCGGCCACGTAGTGCTGCCGGCAGTGCCCGACGCCGGTCAGCTCCGCTGCCGCGCCAGCATCTCCCCGATCACGCGCGCCCCCTCGGGGAACGCCCCCGGGTTCGGGCCGGAGTAGTTGAGCCGCAGGAAGGCCCCCGTCGGCTCGGCCGGGAACCACTCGTCACCGGCCGCGACCACCACGCCCGCCGCCTCGCAGTCCCGGACCAGCCGGGCGAGGTCCGTCGTGTCGGGGAGCCGTACCCACAGATTGAGGCCGCCCTGCGGCACCGCCTCGACCTGCGCCTCCGGCACGTGCTCGCGCAGCGCCGCGAGCAGCAGGTCACGGCGTCCCGCGAGCTGCTGACGCAGACCACGCAGGTGGGTGCGCCAGGCAGGCTGGGTCACGACGTCGAGCGCCACGGCCTGGAGCATGCCGCTCACGTACATCGACTCGGCCTGCGCGCCGGCGAGGATGCGGTCGCGCGCGGGCCCGCGCGCGACGAGCCCGGCCACCCGCACCGCCGGCGACACGCTCTTGGCCAGCGAGCGCACATAGACCACGTGCCCGGCGTCGTCGCGGGCGGCGAGCGGCACCACGTCCTCGGTCAGGCCGAAGTCGTGCGCCCAGTCGTCCTCGATCACGTACGCGCCGTGCTGCCGGGCCAGGCGCAGCACCTCGTCGGACAGCGCCGCCGTCCAGCGCGCCCCGCTCGGGTTGGCGAAGTGCGGCTGCGCGTACAGGGCCCGTGCCCCGGTCTGCTCGAACGCACGCGCGAGTGCCTCCGCGTCGGGGCCGCCGGGGCCGCTGGGCACCGGCACCACCTGCACGCCCACCTGCTCGGCGGCCAGCAGGGCGCCCCAGTAGGTGGGCGACTCCACCAGCAGCGGGCGACCCTCGCCCACCAGGGCCCGGAACGTGATGCTCAGGCTGCTCTGGCTACCGGGAAAGACGACGACGTCGCTCGGCGCGGGCGGTGCGACGCCGACGGGTGCGGCACCACCCACCTCGGCCGCGAACCAGGCCTGGAGCGCGGGCTCGCCCGCCGCGGGCGACCGGGTCACCGCGGCGTCGGTGCGCGCCGCCCGGATGAAGGCGGCGCGGACCAGGCGCTCGGGCAGGAGCTCGCGGTCCGGATAGCCGGAGTGCAGCGCGACGACGTCGTTCGGCACGGTGTGCTGCGCGCGGGAGAGCTGCTGGGCGGGCTTCGGCCGGGGCCCGAGCGCCGCCGTCTGCCAGCCGAAGTCGTGAGGGCGGGCCACCCGCACGGCTCGCACGAACGCCCCGACGCCGGGCCGGGTCTCCACGACTCCCTGCGCCACGAGGGTGCGCAGCGCCTTCTGCACGGTGACCGGGCTCGCGCCGTACCGCGTCACCAGCTCCCGGCTGGAGGGCAGCCGCGCGCCAGGTGCGGCGTCCGCTATCCACTCGCGCAGCCCGGCGACGATGCGACCGCTGCTATCGTCATACATGACAGCCAACAGTAGCGCTACCCTCGCGGTGCGCAGGCCGCTATCGACCTCTCGTGCCGGGCTCTGGTGGGGGCTCCTCGGGGTCCTGGCGTTCTCGTTCACCCTCCCCTTCACGCGCGTGGTGGTCGGCGGCGGCGCCATGTCGCCGCTGTTCGTGTCCTGCGGGCGGGCCGTGGTCGCGGCGGTGCTGGCCTCGGCCGCCCTCGCGATCACCCGGCAGCGCCGGCCGCGTGGCACGCAGTGGGCCCGGCTCGCGGTCATCGCGGGCGGGGTGGTGGTCGGCTTCCCGGTGCTGACGTCGTTCGCGCTCACCACGGCACCGGCCGGCCATGCCGCGGTGGTGGTCGCGCTGCTGCCCGCGGTGACCGCGGTGCTGGTGGTGCTGCGCGGGCACGAGCGGCCCCGCACCTCGTTCTGGGTCATGGCGGCGCTGGGCGCGGTCGCGGCGATCACCTTCGCCTCGGTCCAGGGTGGCGGGCTCGGCGGGCTGCACGGGTCCGACCTGCTGCTCCTCGCCGCCGTCCTCGCGTGCGGGTTCGGCTACGCGGAGGGCGGGCTGCTCTCCCGTGAGCTCGGCTCCTGGCAGACGATCTCCTGGGCGCTCGTGCTCGCCGCCGTGCCGATGGCGCTGCTCACAGCGGTCTCGGTGGTGCGGCAGCCGCCGTCGGGCAGCCCGCTCGACTGGGCGCTGTTCGGCTACCTGGGCACCGTGAGCATGTTCCTGGGCTTCGTGGCCTGGTACCGCGGGCTCGCGATCGGGCCGATGGCGCAGGTCAGCCAGGTGCAGCTGGTCCAGCCCGTGCTGGGTATCGGCTGGGCGGCGCTGCTGCTGCACGAGCAGGTGGGCTGGCCCACGGTGCTCGGCGGGGCGGCGGTCATCGTCTGCGCGGGCGTCGCCGTGCGGTCCCGGCTGCGGCAGCCCGGCTGAGGCGCACCGCCGGGCGTCGGGCAGACTGGGGCGCACGTCCCGTCCCGCCTCCGGAAGGAACCCCGCATGCCCCCGATGTCCCGTCTGGGCCGCCTGTTCGCCGTCGTCGCCTGGATCGAGGCGTTCACCTGGGCCGGGCTGCTGGTCGGGATGTTCCTCAAGTACGTCACCGAGACCACCGAGGCGGGGGTGTGGCTGTTCGGGCGGCTGCACGGCGGGGCGTTCGTGCTGTTCGTCGTGGTCACGCTGGTCGTCGCCGTGCGGCTGCGCTGGGGCTGGTTCCGCACGCTGGTGGCGCTGGCGTCGTCGGTGCCCCCGCTGACCACGCTGCTCGCCGAGTGGTGGCTGAAGCGCACGGGGCACCTCGCCGAACCTGCGGACCGTGCGGCGGCCACGCAGGAGCCCGCAGAACCGCAGCTCACGCGCTAGCTCGACGCCGGCCCCAGGCCCCGGCCCCGCGAAAAAGACCCGGGGCCGGCTTGAACCTCACGCGACGTGAGGGGGCAGCCTGACGGCATGACCGACATCTACCCCGCTTTCGACGTCAGCCCCGTCCCCGTGCCCGGACCGGACGTCCGTGCTCCGGAGCTCTTCCGCGGCATCTACGGCATGCCGATGTTCGTGACCGTGCCCACCACCGACCTGGCCGCGTCCACGGACTTCTGGGTCCGCGGGCTCGGCTTCTTCGAGTTCTACTCGGCGCCGGGCCAGGTCGTGCACCTGCGCCGCTGGATGTTCCAGGACGTGCTGCTGGTGCCCGCGGACCCGGCGGCGGGTGCACCCGCTCCGGGCTCCGGGCCGGCCCTGAGCGTGAGCTTCTCGTGCGTGCTCGGCCAGGCCGGCGAGATCGCCACGGCCTGCGAGGAGCTCGTGCCCGGCTGCACCACCGGCCCCCGCACCATGCCGTGGGGCACCGTCGACGTGGACGTGGTCACCCCCGAGAACGTCCGCGTGACCATGACCGCGGCCCAGCCCTGGGACCCGGACAGCGCCGCGGCCCGGAACCTGCGCGACGTGGGCATCGACGCGCCCGCGGAGTGACACCGCGGGCCGCGGTCCCGGCTGCGAGACTGGGTCGGATGACCCACGTGCGCGCTGCCGGCGCGGTGCCGCCGGACGGCCTGACCGTCGGCGGCGCCGCGTCCGCCGTCGGCGTCACCGTCCGCACCCTGCACCACTGGGACGAGCTGGGCCTGGCCAGCCCGTCCCGCCGCACCACGGGCGGCCACCGCCTGTACGACGCCGCGGACGTGACCCGGCTGCACCGGATCCGGCTCTACCGCGAGCTCGGCGTACCGCTTTCCGACGTGGCGGCCCTGCTCGACGCGCCGGCCGAGCACGCGGAGGAGTCGCTGCTGCGGCAGCGCGACCAGGTACGGGACCGCATCCGCCACCTGGAGCGGTCCGCCGAGGCCCTGGACCGGCTCATCGAGGCCCGCCGGTCCGGCGTGCTGCTCACGCCCGAGGATCAGGCGAAGATCTTCGGCGCGGACTGGCAGCCCGCCTGGACCGCCGAGGCCCGCGAGCGCTGGGGCGACACCGCGCAGTGGGCGCAGTACGCCGAGCGCGCGGCCGACCGTGGCCCGGAGGACTACCGCCGGATCGTGGCCGACCTGGAGGTGCTGCACGCCGACCTCGGCGCCGCCGTCCGGGAGGGCGTGCCACCGGACAGCGCGCGGGCCCGCGCGCTCGCGGAGCGGCACCGGGCGTCGATCGGCGCCTACTTCGACTGCACCCACTCGATGCACGTCTGCCTCGGCCGCACGTACGTCACCGATCCCGGCTACCGCTCGTTCTACGACGGCATCGCACCGGGCCTGGCCGGGTGGCTCCGGGACGCGGTGGACGCCAACGCCCGGGCGCACGGCGTCGACCCGGAGACTGCTACGTGGACCTAGGGGTGGAGCCAGGGGTGGAGCTGGGACCGGCACCCGGACTGGCCTGTGGGCAAAAGCACGTGTCCCTCGCGGGGCGTGTGTCGTAGCATCGAACGGTCGGCCCCGTGGCGTCTCGCCCGGCCGGCTCCACCGGACACAGGAGCGAGAGATGCGGGAACTCACCGCGGGATGCGGGGCGGCCGTCCAGGCCTGCTCGGGCAGCACCCGTACCCGCGTCACGACTCTCTGAGCTTCCCTGCCGCGCACTCACCGACCGTTCAACGGTCGTGTGCGCCTGGGCGGGACGTCGGAGGGCGGGCGCGGCGTCGTCCCCTGCCCTGCCGCCCGCCGGCCCGGTGGCCTCCGTGTCGAGGTGACCGCGGCGTCGTCGTGCACGTCCGTGCCGACGGCTTGATGCCGGCGGCGGCTCCGAACGACCGGAAGCCGATACCTGATGAACCCCCTGACCGAGAAGCAGATCCGCGCGTCCTTCCTGAACGCGAGCAAGCGGGAGGCCGCACAGGCCACCCTGCCCGACCTCGACACCCTCGACTGGGAGCACCTGGACTACCTGGGCTGGCACGACCGCAAGGCGCCGCTGTCCTCGTACGTGGTGCTCGAGCTCGACGGCACCCCGACCGGGGTGCTGCTGCGCTCCACCGACGCCAAGACGGGTCGCGCCCGCGCCAAGGGCGTGTGCGCGTGGTGCGAGGACGTGGTCGTGACCGACGAGGTCTCGATGTACGTCGCCCGCCGCGGTGGCGCGTCCGGCCGCAACGGCAACACGATCGGCACGCTGATCTGCACCGAGTTCGTGTGCTCGCGCAACGTGCGGCGCACGCCCACGTTCACGGAGGCGGGCAACGACCCGGCCGTGCGTGAGCTGATCACCGACCGCCGCATCGCCGGTCTGCGCGAACGCGCCGCGCGGTTCGTGGCAGAGGTCGGCAGCACGCGCTGACCTTCGCGTCGGGCGCACAGGTCCCCGTGGCCTGTGCGTCCGACAGGCGCACGTGCGGCCGCAGAGCCGGGGCCGGGACGCACCACCGCCGGTTCATGCGGTGCGCAGCCGCGCGGCCGCGGCGATGGCTGCCTCGCACCACACGACGGCCGGACGGTCGACGGCGCCGTGCACCACGATCTGCCGGCAGAGCTCGCCCAGGCCCTCGGTCGCCGCCCGCTCGGCGTCGACACCGGGGAACATGCGGTGCACCGAGAAGACGACCGCGCGACGGTGCGCCGCCCACTCCGCGGGGTTCGAGGCGAGGCCGTAGGTCCTGCTCGTTGTCTGCGTCATGCCCTGCAGACGCGGCGGTCGCGCGGATGTCACAGCACTTCGGGGACCGAGTTTTCACGTCGCGGAAGTGTCCGTCTCCCGATGGGCCCCGCGGCCCTTCCGGATCCGGGGCGGCTGTGGTCGGATGCAGCCATGGCTCACCGGACAATTCAGGACGAGACGGTCGTGTTGGAGGAGCTGTCGGGACTCGTCTCCCTCACAGAGCTCACCAGCAGCCCGGACCAGGCGGGGGCCTACGCCGCCCTGCAGGCGCGGTGGGGACCCGTCGCCCCGGTCGAGATCGAGAGCGCCGGCGACCAGGTGGTACCGGGGTGGCTGGTCATGGGCCACCAGGAGAACTGCCACGTGATGCGCTCCGAGGCGCAGTTCGCCAAGGACCCGCGCACCTGGCGCTGGAACTCCGAGGACCTGCTGCCCGCGGGTACCGCCATCGCCACCTTCGCTCCCGCGCAACCGCGTCCGGCGTCGTTCCATCACGACGGCGAGGAGCGCCGCCGGCTGCGCACACCGCTGGACGACGCGCTGGAGGCGCTCGACGAACGCCGTGTGCGCGACCAGACCAAGGACATGTGCGAGCGGATCATCGACCGGATGGGCGAGTCCGGGACCGTGGACCTGGTGCGCACGTACTGCCAGCCCGCCGGGTTCCTCGCGATGACCACGCTGCTCGGTTTCGACCTGGAGACGGGCGGCCGACTCATGACCGACTCGGCGAAGGTCGTCGTCGGCGACGGGGAGGAGGTCGCCGCCGCGCAGGCACGGGTGGCCGGGACGATCCTCCAGCACATCCGCGAGCGCCGCGCCCACGGCGGCCGGGACCTGATCGCGCACCTCGCGGTGCACCGCAACTTCGCGGACGACGGGGAGATCGCGGCGAGCGCCGTGGTGCCGATGCACGCCGCGGCGATCTTCCTGACGGCGTGGATCACGCAGACGGTGCACCTGGTCCTGTCCGACCGCACGCTCGCCGCGCGCGTCGCGGGCGGACGGCTGACGCTGGACGGTGCCCTGGACGAGGTGCTGTGGCGGGAGTCGCCGATCGCGCAGTCTCCGGCGCTGCGGTTCGCACGGAACGACGTCGAGCTGGGTGGGCGCCTGATCAGGAAGGGCGACGCCCTGGTGCTGTCGATCGCCGCGGCGAACGCCGACCCCGCCGTGCACAGCGACGACCCGTGGGACCAGGTGGACAACCGGGCCCACCTGTCCTGGGGCACCGGGCTGCACCGGTGCCCGGCGCCGCGGCAGGCCCGGCTGATCGCGGGCGTCGCCGTGGACGAGCTCCTGCGGAACATGGACGTGACGCTGCACGTGCCCGACGAGGGCCTGCCGTGGGCGCCGTCGCCGTGGGTGCGGCACCCGGCGCGGATGCCGGTCACGTACCGGCGGGCCACGGCGTACGGCGACGTCGACGGGTGAGCGCCTGCCGGTGAGCCCGGCGTGGTGGCCGGACGGCGACACCCGTCAGCCCAGGACGGCCGGCAGCCGCACGGGGCCGTTGGCGACGAAGCCGGGGACCTGGCCGAGGTCGGCGTCCGGGTCGGCGAGCCGGAGGCCGGGGAACCGGTCGAACAGGGCGGGCAGGGCGATCTCGGCCTCCAGCCGGGCGAGCGGTTCCCCCGGGCAGTGGTGGGCGCCCGCGCCGAACGCGAGGTGGGTACGGTCCCGGCGCGCCGGGTCGAAGAGGGCGGGCTCGTCGTGCAGACCGGGGTCGCGGCCCGGGGCTCCGAACGCCGCGATGATGGGGTCGCCCTTGGTGATGGGGACGCCGCCGAGCTCCAGGTCCTCGACCGCGAACCGCAGCGGGATGTAGACGACCGGCGGGGCCACGCGCAGGGTCTCGTCGACCACGTCCGCCCACGCCACCTCGCCCGCGCGGGCCGCGGCCAGGACGTGGGGGTGGGTGAGCAGGAGCCGTACGGCCGAGGCCAGGAGGTTCACGGTGGTCTCGTGGCCGGCGATCAGCGCGAGCTGTGCCGTGCCGGCGGCCTCGGCAGCGGGGAGCTCGGCGGCGAGCACGCTGGTCAGGTCCTCGTCCGGCTGCTCGCGCTTGGCCTCGACGAGCTGGGTGATCAGCGCGCGCAGCGCCACCTGGGTCGAGAGCGCCTGCTCCGCCGTCGCGCTGGTGTCCATCAGGACGTCGGCGTACCGCCGCATGTCGCCGCGCTGGCCGTCGGGCACGCCGAGCAGGTCGCAGATCACCTCGATCGGGATGGGGTAGGCGAACTGCTCGCGCAGGTCGACGACGCCGTCGGCGCCCGCGGCGGCGAGCCGGTCGAGGGCGCCGGTGGTCGCCGCCTCGATCCTGGGTCGCATGGCACGGGTGCGCCGTGCGGTGAAGGCCCGCGCCGCGACCTTGCGCAGGCGCCGGTGCTCGGCCCCGTACGAGTTGAACATCGACCTGCTGGTGACCCAGGTGAACAGGGGCCACTCGCGCGTGATCTCGCCGTTGACGAGGGCGGTCCAGTGCTGGTGGGAGTCCTTGGAGATCCGCGGGTCGACCAGCATCGGGCGCAGCAGGGCCAGGTCGGTCACAGCCCAGGCGGCCACGCCGCCCGGCAGCCCCACCCGGGTGACGGGGCCCTTGGCACGCAGCCGCGCCACCTCCTCCAGCGGCGCCCTGCCGGCAGCGTCCAGCACCAGGGTTTCCACGAGCTCTCCTCACGACGAACGACCGGTCAGGCACAGTCTTTTCTGAGATGCCCGCTTTGTCCATGATGCCCGGTCGAATCGTCCGGCGAGATCAGGGCACGGCGATGGTCCCGATCAGCACGCCGTCCTGCTCCACCAGCTCGAAGCCGATGCGCTGCAGCGAACGGCGAGCCGTGACGTTGCCCGGCACCGACCGGGCAACCAGGCGCTCCGCGGCCATGGTCCGCGCCGCGGCGAGCGCCCAGTAGGCCACCTCGCCCGCGATGCCCTGCCCGCGAGAGGAGCGGCCCAGCCACAGACCCACCTCGCGCGCCCCGGGATCGCCGTCGACCAGGGCGAGCCGGGCGGCGCCCACGACCCTGCCGCCGGCCGTGACGGCCCACGTCACCTCGGGCACGGGGGCGTCCAGGCTCACCCGGCACCGCCGGTGGTACTCCCGGAAGGCGCCCTTGCGCGGCTCGGTCCAGGCGGTGCGGGCCTCGGTCGCCGACTCGCCCGCGGCGGGCGGCATCACCTCACCGGGCTGCGCCTCGGTCACGGCCACGGCGAGCAGGTCCTCGAGCACGTCCTCACCCACGGGGAGGAGGTCGACCATCATCTGCGACGTCACCTCGCGGATGATAGCCGCATGACGTGACATCCGTGGTTTGTGAAACTTTCAACCACCTGACCGGGAGTCAGGAGTCCCGGGCGTAGTCGACCTGGCCCAGGCCCAGCCAGGACGCGAGGCTCTCGATCTCGGCGTGCACGGCGTCCATGGCGGCCCCGTCGAACGGCAGGTCCTCGTGCACCGCGAACACGTCGAGCACTCCCCTCCTGCGGTCGGCCTTGGCGTCGAGCTTTCCGACGAACCGCTCCCCGTGCAGGATCGGCAGCGCGAAGTAGCCCCAGCGCCGCGCTGCCTTCGGCTTGTACATCTCCAGCGTGTACTCGAAGTCGAACAGGTCCAGGAGCCGGGTCCGGTCGGCGATCATCGCGTCGAACGGGGACAGCAGCGCGGTGCGCGGCTCGATCTCGTCGTCCGCGCGGTCCAGCAGCTCCGGGTCGACCCGCCACTGCCCGTCGACACCCTCCACCTCGACCACCTCGCCGGGCAGGTCCACCCACCAGGCACCGTCCCCCGAACGTCCCTGCACGCGCTTGCGCGCGATCCCCTCGGCCGCGAGCCGCCGCTCCACCCGCTCCGTGAGCGCCTGCTCGAACGGAACCGGATCGACCTGCGGGTACACGCGCTCGGCCAGGTCCCACAACCGCTGCCGGCCCTTGCGACCCACCATCGCGAGCTTGCCCTGCATGTTCAGCGCCTCGAGCATCTCGGCCACGCTGCGCCGGCTGCTCCAGCCCTCGGCGCCCCACGTGTACGGCACGCGTGCCGTGTCCGGCACGTCCTTGGCGAGCACCGGGCCCTCCGCCTCGACGAGCGCCAGCACCTCCCGCTCGAACCCGGCGTTGTCCGCGAGCCACTGCCGCATGGTCTCGTTCTGCGGCCACCGGGCCATCTGCTCCAGGTACAGCGGCAGGTCGCCCATGGACCGCACCGTGCCCCGGAGCTGGAACAGCATGCGGTCGGTGATCGCGTCGTCGACGGCGCCCACCCAGTACTCCCCGCCGAGCCGCGACCAGGCGACGAGGTCCACCGCCGGCGCCACGGCCGACGTCGGGTCCACGGCGAGAAAGGTGAGGTCCTCCACCAGGTGCACCAGGTCGACCGGACGGTGCGCGTCGAGCAGCTGGGCGCGCAGCACGATGCGGCGTGCCTGCTGGACGGTGAGCCGGTGCGTGGCCATGCGGTGAGGATACGGAAGCACACCGACACACCGCGCCGGGTGACCCGCTCAACCTTTCGCCGCCCCCCGACCGTGAAGGAGGCATGAGCATGCCAATGGTCGCGGGGCGCTCGAGCCCCGACCCGGTCCACGGTCGCGAGGCGGCCCACGTGGCCGGCCCGTTCGACGTCGTGGTCGCCGGCGACAAGGAGGCGGAGTTCGCCGCCTTCATGTCCCGGTCCGCCCCGGCGCTGGCGCGCACCGCCTGGTTGCTGTGCGGCGACACGCACCAGGCCGAGGAACTGGTGCAGCAGGCCCTGATGAAGACGTACCTGGCCTGGCCCAAGGCCCGCAGCGGCGAACCGCTCGCCTACGCCCGGCGCGTCCTGGCGAACCTGCGGGTCGACGGCTGGCGCAGACGGCGTCGAGAGGTCCTCATGGCCGCGGACACCCTGCCGGAGCGGGCACAGGACGGCCGGAGCCCCGCCGACGTGCACGCCGAACGCGACCGGCTGGTCCGCGCACTCCGGCTGCTTCCCACCAAGCAGCGCCGGATCGTGGTGCTCCGGCACCTCGAGGGCCTGGCGGAGCGCGAGGTCGCCGACGCGCTCGGCGTCTCGGTCGGCACGGTCAAGTCCACGGCGTCCCGTGGCATCGTCCGCCTGCGCGAGATCCTGCGGGCCGACGGCACGGGCGACGCGGCCCCAGAGCACACGAACCACGAGAGGAGCGGGTCATGAACGACGAGGAGCAGTTCGCCGAGAACCTGCGGGCGCAGGTCGCGCGGGTCGCGCCGCGGATCGACGTCGACGTCGCGCGCGTCGTCCCCGCCGCCCGGCGGCACCGGGCCGTCCGGGCGGGCGGCGTCGGGCTGGCCCTGGCGCTGACCCTCGGCGGCGGGGCCTGGGCGGCCACCACGCTGGAGCCGGGGACCGTCCTGCCCGGCGGCTCGACGACGATGCCGGTCGAGCCCTCGCCGTCGCCGACCGGGCCGCCCCGTACGTCGAGCGAGGGGGACCCGCTGCCCGAGCTGCCCACCTACCCGGCCCTGGAACCGGTGGTCCCGCCGCACGGCTGGCGTGAGGCGACCTACTTCCACGTCGTGACCCGAGGGGCACCCGGTCAGGCCGGCGCGGGGTCCGAGGCCGAGGCGCCACTGGGCAGCGAGCTCGGCAGCGAGAGCTGGTACGGCGACGGCGTCAGCTTCGAGCTCACCGCGCAGGGCCCGGCACTCATGCACCTCGGTGACCACATCAACATCGAGGGGCACGCCCGCAGCTACTCCTGGGCGGCGATGGCGGCGCTCCCGACCGAGCCGGACGCCCTGCACGACGCCCTGCTCGCCCACTACGACGACGTCGACGCGCCGTCGAGCCACGGCATGGAGCAGCTGCGAGACGTCGCGGCCCGGCTGGCCACCCAGGCGCCGGCCGCCCCGGAGCTGCGGGCCGCGGCGTGGGAGCTGCTCACCGACCTCGACGGCGTCGAGGTCGAGCAGGGCGTCCGGGACTCGGAGGACCGCCGGGGCACAGCCGCCACGTACCAGTACGGCGACGACGACAGGATGCGGACCGTGATCTACGACGAGACGCGCAACCTGCCGCTCGAGACACGGGACACGAAGCACGGCACGGACATCTACCTGACGACCGAGCTCACCCGCCTGCCCGACGCCGTCGCCGACAGCGCCATCGAGATCCCCGACCTCACGGCGATGACTCGCGAGGACGTCGAGGTCGTCTGCCTGCAGAAGCATCTCGCCTGTTCCTTCGAGGAACAGCGGTCGGACACCGTGCCCGACGGGACGGTCCTCTCCTCCGACCCGGCGCAGGGCGCGCTCGTCACCTGGGGCGCCCCCGTCACGATCGTGCTCTCCACCGGCCCCTGACCGGCCGACCACGCGGAGGCCCGCCACGGGCCCGGGCCGCGCGGGACGCTCCTCGTCTCCGCGTAGCCTGGGCCCGTGGCCCATGCCTACCGCACCAGCGCCCCTGTCGACGCGCCCGCCGCCGTCGTCTGGCAGGTCCTGTCCGACGTCGAGCGCATGCCCGCCTGGACGCGGTCCATGACGCGCGTGTCGATCCTCGACGGGACCCGGCTGGCCGTGGGCTCCCGGGTCGAGATCGAGCAGCCCGGCCTGCCCCGCGCGACGTGGGAGGTGGACGGCCTCACCGAGGGCCGCGGCTTCTCCTGGTCGAGCAGCACGCCCGGGGTGCGCACGGGCGCGGCCCACCTGATCGCCCCGGTGCCGGGCGAGGACTGCGAGACGTGCGAGGTGACGCTCGTGGTCGCCCAGAGCGGGATGCTCGCCGGGCTGACCAACCTCGCCCTCGGCTCCCGGATGCGCGAGCTGGTGGACACGGAGCTGGCCGGCCTGGTGGCCGAGTCGGAGCGCATAGTCCGCGAAAAGGACTGACACACCGCGCGCTACCGGCGTGTCACATCATTTCCTCCGGTGTTTCCGTACGCCTCCCAGAACGCCATTTCGCCACCAAGAATGACCCTTGAACTGCGAAAAGGCATTGAGGCGAAAAGTTACGCGCGTTTCGGACAGCTCGATACTTCACAACAACCGTTATCTGATCGAGACAAGGTGGGGACCCGTATGTAGCGTCGGATCCGTTGCGCCACCGGAGGCGCAGCCGCGGTCCCCATTCCCCAGACCGGTACGGGTCCGCGAAACCGGCGACTTGGAGAACTTCGGTGAGTACCACCGTCCGACGCGGTCGACACCGCGCCGTTCACGCTCCTAGCACTCCCCTGATGACCGTGACCCGTACGGCCGCCCGCTCGGGCGCGCTGATCGCGGCATCGTCCGGACTTCTCGCGACGGCCCTCGCACCCAGCGCACACGCCGTCGTGGGAGACGGTTCCCACCGCCTCGCGAGCGTCGACAAGACGGAGATCGCGACGGCACCCGCGGTGCAGGTCGCGACCGACGCGAAGCTGCGGATCGAGAGCAAGGCCGTCAAGGTCACGCCCGCCCCGGAGCCCGAGCCCGAGCCCGTCGTGGAGACCGCCGCGTACTCCGAGCCGGAGGCGGAGGCCGTGGCCCAGGAGGCCGAGCCGGCCACGCCGGACTACGCGTCCGACGGCTCCATCGGCGCCCAGGCCGTCGCGATCGCCCTGCAGTACATCGGCATCGCCTACACGTACGGCGGCGAGTCGCCCTCCTCCGGGTTCGACTGCTCCGGCCTGATCAAGTACGTGTACGCGCAGCTCGGCGTCGAGCTGCCGCACTCCTCGTCCTCGATGGTCTCGGCGGGCTACCAGGTCGCCTCACCCATCCCCGGCGACATCGTGTGGACCCAGGGCCACGTCTCGCTCTACGCGGGCGACGGCATGGTGGTCGAGGCCGCCAACTACGGCACCCCCGTGCGCCACACCGCCCAGTGGCAGGACTACGCGGTCTACATCCGCCCCTACTGACCGACCCCCCGGTGATGTCAGACGCCCAGGTCCCGCGCGGGACCTGGGCGTCTGACACGACCGGTGCGCGTCAGTACGCGACGGCGGCCGCCGCATCGACGATGCCGTAGCCGTACAGCGGCGTCCACACACCGACCAGCCCCAGGAGCGGGTCGCGCGAGGTGTACAGGATGGCGCTCTCGACCTCGTGCATGCTCCGGCCCTGGCCGTACAGCAGCGCCGCGACACCCGCCACGTGCGGCGTCGCCATCGACGTGCCCGCGTACGAGTCGTAGCTGCCCGCACCGCACGTGCTCGACCCCGTGCCCACCGGCACCGTCGACCACACGTCGCCGTCGCATCCCGTGAGACCGCCCGAGCCACCCGGGGCCGAGACGCTCTTCAGGTCGAGCTTGATCGGGAGCTCCGAGTAGTAGGAGTGCACACGGGCCGAGTCCGTGGCCCCGACGCAGAGTGCGACGCTGGTGAACGCGGGGTCGCTGCAGAGCGGGGTCGACGAGTTGCCGGCCGCCGCCACCGTGAGCGCACCCTGCTGGCGCGCGTACGCGATGGCGTCGCGCATCAGGGTGTCGACGCCCAGGATCGTCAGCAGCTGCCCGCCCGGCGCGGTGCCCAGCGAGAGGTTGATGACGTCGGCGCCGTGGTCCGCGGCCCAGCGGATGCCGTCCGCGATGTCCTGGGACGAGCCGGAACCCGCCTCGAGCACCTTGACCGGGAGGACCTTGGCGCCCGGCGCCACGCCGGCGACGCCGATCCCGTTGTTCGCCGCGGCGGCGACGATGCCCGCCACGTGCGTCCCGTGCTCGTCCCCGTCGTTCTTCCCGTCCGGTCCCCGGTAGTCCCCGTTCCCGCAGGGGCGGACGTCGGCGCAGCCGGTGAAGGTGGCGCCGGGCAGGAGCTGCCCGGCAAGGTCGGGCTGCCTGAGGTCGACCCCGGTGTCGACCACCGCCACCACCGCGCCCTTGCCGGTGGAGACGGGCCAGGCGGCCTCCGCGTTGATCTGGTCCAGGCCCCACTGCTTGTCCCGCAACGGGTCGTTGGTGGCGGCCTGCGCACCCGGCGCCATGGCGACCAGCGCCGCCACGGCCAGTGCCGCGGAGGTGGCGGCGCCGACGAGTGACTTCCTGTTCATGTATGCCCCCATTGTTCGCACAGGGACTGGTTTGCCCCTGAACTGGGGCAAACCTAGGGCCAGCAGACCGGGATAGAACAGGGCAGTTCGGGCACCGCGGGTGAAATTTACCCAATCGCAATCAGTAGCGGCCGGGACCGCCGCGGCGTCGACGTCAGGCCCAGGCCTCCGTGAGCTCGGCCTCGTCCGACGCCTCCCGGGACAGCCTCAGTGCCGCGACGGCCGCCCCCAGCAGCAGGGCGACCACCCAGGCGCCGAGCTGGTGCCCCTCGGAGTCGATCGCCGCCGGTGCGATCTCACGCCAGACGATGCGCACGGCCAGCAGCGGGTCCTCGGTCAGCGGCGAGCCCGGCCAGATGTTCTCCTGCACGGCCAGGAGGGCCGGCCCGGCCGCCTGCAGCACCCAGACGGCACCGGCGGTGGGCAGCCACCCCAGCAGCTCGATGGGACGGCTGTCCACGGCGAGACCGAACGCGACTCCCAGCGCCACGGCCAGGATCCACCACGTGCCCACCGGCGACACCGGATGGCCCGGGACGAAGCCCCACACCCACGCGTCGAGGAGCACCACCGGCAGCGCCAGGGCGAGGCCGCGCAGGGGGCCGGGACCGAGCCCTGCCGGCAGCCCCGCACCGAGGCCCACGACACCGGCCACGCCGGTGACGACGAGCATCCCGAGCGGTGCGTCGTCGTCGGGCAGGCCCTCGCGGGTGACGAGCCACCAGGAGGCGCTGCCCGCGGCCCCCATGGCGAGCAGGGTGCCGGTGATCGCGGCGCCCGCACCCGCGCCGGCGGACGCCGGGACACGCGCGGTGACACCCGCGAGGAGCCCGCCCATCAGGGCCATGACGACCAGGCCGACCACGCCGTCGTCGCCCTCGAACGGAAGCGGCAGAAAGCCGGCCGGCCCGGGCGCCACACCCTCGGCCAGGCCTGTGACCTGGTAGGAGACCTGCACGATCCACGGCAGGAAACCTCCGGCCCACCAGGCGAGTGCGCTGAGGGGAACGACCCACCAGGCGGAGATCCGATGCTCGCTGTCGCCCATGCCGCCGAACCGTAGCGGATCTATGTGATGTCGGTCATAACGCAGGAAGACCGAAACGGCGTAAATCTGCGCCTTCGTTGGGTCAGACCGTAATGCGTAACCCGATCGTGACTTTTTCGGTGAACGTGTGTACTTTGACTTCTGCTCCACCGCATCGGTGGAGCCGTGAGCCGGGCGCCGAATCCTGTCACCGGCTCATGACCAGACGTCGAGACAGGAGCGGGGGACCCACTTCCGGGCGACAGCACCATCGTCGCCCTCGGGGTGAAGCCGGACGGAAACCCCCCAGTAGCCGTGCGGCCGGGTGTGCACTCCTCACCCGAATCCGACAGCTGACCTCGCAGGCGGTACAGGAGACCTTAGGTGACGAACTCCACCCGCGGCCGGCATCGTGACAGCCGGCCCGCTCAGACACCGCTGACCATCCTCGCTCGTACCGCCACCGAGAATGCCGGCACCGTTGCCCGCCGTGGCGCCATCGCCGCCGCCGCCGGCGGCGTCCTCATCTCGACCATCGCCACCACCGCGCACGCGGCGCCCGCGATGGACCTGAAGACGGACGTCAAGACGGCCAAGCTGAACTCGACCGACCTGCAGTCCCTCACCGCCGTGGCCAAGCAGGCCGTGGCCGCAGCCCCCACCGTGACCGTCCCGGCCGACGCGAAGATGCCGATCGAGATGGAAGCCCTGGGTGCCGACGGCGAGAAGGGCGAGGGCCCCGCCGTCGTCTCCGTCGACGCGCCGGACCCGGTCCCGGTCGGCACGCAGGCCGTCAACATCGCCTTCAACTACCTGGGCATCACGTACGTCCTGGGCGGCGCCTCGCCGTCCGCGGGCTTCGACTGCTCGGGCCTCATCCAGTACGTGTACGCGCAGCTCGGCGTCTCGCTGCCGCACCAGTCCGGCGCGCTGCTCGGCTCCGGCTACCAGGTCACCTACCCGGAGCCCGGCGACATCGTCTGGACGCCCGGACACGTGGCCCTCTACGCGGGCGACGGCATGATCATCGAGGCCTGGGCCGCCGGCATGCCGGTCCGCTACACCGAGATGTGGCAGAACAGCCCGACCTTCATCCGCGTCGTCTGACGCACCGCTCGTGAGGCGCCGCCTCCGTACCGGGTCCCCGCCCGGTGCCGGAGGCGGCGCCTCACGCGTTCCCGCACCGCCACACCGGCGGGCCGGCTCATCCGGGCCAGGCGCAGTGCTCCCCGACGAAGTCGTAGAAGGCGGAGCGCGCGGCGTCCGGCATCGGCACGTAGACCGTGCGCTGCGGGACGCCGTCGACGCTGGCCGACACGGGAAGGAACGTGCCGCGCTTGTCCTCGGCCACGGCGTGCACGTCGCAGCGCGCGGGGACGACGGCGAGCACGACGGCGCCCGACCGCTGCCCCGCCAGGTCGCGTCCCACCCAGCCGGAGGCGCCGTCCGCCGGGTCGGGGTTGCTCATCAGGGTGGTGCCCGCGATCCGGTCGACGGTGACCGCGGGACCGCCGTCGACCGGCTCGATCCGGAGGGTGACCAGGGCGGTCAGCTCCCCGTCACGGGTCTCGACGCGCACCTCGTCGTCGACGGCGAGGCGCACGCCCGCCGCCACGGCGGCCACCGCGCAGTCCGCCTCGTGGTTGCGCGCCAGGTGGCCCACGGGGTCGCCCACGTCGTCGACGACGACCTCGGTGGGCGGTCCCGCGTCGTCCCCCTCGCCGAGGGCGAGCGTGATCGTGGCGGACGGCGTCCTGCTTGCCGTGGGGGACGGCTCCGGCCGCGGTGAGCCGGCCGGCGCGGGCGTGCTCGCCGGATCCGTGCAGCGCGCCTCGCCCAGCCCGACGTAGACGGCGCGCGTCGTCCCGGGACGCAGCACCAGCGTGCGCCCCTCCTTCGTGGGGTGGGACGGCCCGAAGCCGTCGGCACGCAACGCCCCGGACAGCAGCGTCAGGGTCTCGTCGGAGTCGTTGGTGACCTCGAGCCGGATCTCCCGCGTCGCGTACTGCTCACGCCCCTGCGCCACCGCGACGCCGAGGTGCCCGACCACGTCGTCGGGTACAGGGCCCCGGGTGGACGACGGCCCGGGGCCGCCGGACGTGCATGCGACGGCGGCCGCGCCGATCAGCGTCGCCAGGAGGACGACGGTGCCGGCGCGGCCGCGGTGCGTCGCGGTGCGAAGTCCTGCGATCAAGCGTTCTGACGCCGACCGAAGATCGCCTGGACGATCAGGATCACGATGATCGCGCCGATCACCGAGAACAGCCAGCTCTGCCACGACCAGAACGCGTCGAAGCTGATGTTGAAGATGAGCCCACCGAGCCAGCCGCCCAGCATGGCGCCGAGCACGCCGAGCAGCAGCGTGACCCAGAAACCGCCCGGCTGCTTGCCCGGGAGGATGATTCGGGCGATGACGCCCGCGATCAGGCCGAGGATGAGAAAGGCCCAGAAGCCCATGGCGTTTTCCTCCAGAGTGGTATGGCTTACGTGCGACTACCTCAGCACTGATCCCGCCGACTTGCCACCGGACCCGCCGAATCAGGTCTATATCGGGACATTACGCGCACCAGGTCGCGATACGTCAGCGGCTATAGTTCGGCCGGGCACGCGGCGGGCAAGGCCGGGGCAGGGGGCTCCGGGCACACGAGGAGATGACGACGGATGAACCGGGAGATCAGCGCGTCGGCCGGGCGGCGGACCTGGCGGGACGCGCTCAGGGCGTTCCTCGAGCAGCGGTGGTTCACCCGGCTGGTGCTCGGCGTGATCCTGGCCAACGCCCTGGTGCTCGGCGCCGAGACGATGGTGACCGGCACGGCGTTCGAGGTGCTGCGCGGGATCGACCACGCCATGCTCGCGTTCTTCGTGGTCGAGCTGGCGCTGCGGCTGGTCGCCACGGGACGGCGGTTCTTCCGCGACCCGTGGAACGTGTTCGACCTCGTCGTGGTCGGCGTCGCGCTGCTGCCGGCCACCGAGTCGCTGTCCGCGCTGCGTGCCCTGCGGGTGCTGCGGGTGCTGCGAGTGGTCACGGCCGTGCCGGCGCTGCGGCGCGTGGTCGACGGCATGCTGCGGGCGGTGCCGGGCATGGGCGCCGTCGGGGCGCTGCTCGTGCTGGTGATGTACGTGTCCGCCGTCATCGCGACCGGGCTGTTCGGCGAGGCCGCGCCGGAGTACTTCGGCAACCTCTGGACCACGCTCTTCACGCTGTTCCAGGCCATGACCGGTGAGGCCTGGCCCGACATCGCACGCGTCGTGATGGAGACCCACCCGTCAGCGTGGATCTTCTTCGTGCTCTACATCCTGGTGGTCAGCTTCGCGGTGCTGAACCTCTTCATCGCCGTGATCGTCAACGGCATGGAGGAGATGTCGGAGGAGGAGCGCGAGGACGACCTGCAGAAGGACGAGCGCCTGGACGCCCTCGCGGCACAGAACCGCGAGATCCTCGCCGAGCTGCGCGCCGTCCGCGCGCGGCTCGACGAGGACGGCGACGCCGCTACCCCCGCACCACGTTGACCAGGTGCGGCGGTCGCACCACGACCCGTCGCACCACCCGGTCCCCCAGGGCCCGGACCACGGCCGGCCGGCCCAGCACGGCCCGCTCCAGGTCCTCGGCCGTCACGTCGGCGGCCACGGTCAGCCGGTCGCGCACCCTCCCGTCCACCTGGACCACCGCCTCGACCTCGGACACCACCAGCAGCGCCGGGTCGACCTCCGGCCACGGCTGCGCCGCGACCGGCGTCGTGCGGCCCAGTCGTTCCCACAGCTCCTGCGCCGCGTGCGGCGCGAACAGGCTCAGCAGGACGGCGACCGCGGCGACCGCCTCGTCGCGCTCCGGCCCGGCGACCGGCCCCCGGCGCACCTGGCCCACCAGCTCCATCAGCCGCGCGACGGCGACGTTGAGCCGGCCTGCCTCGACCAGCTCGTCGACGTCGTGCACGGCGCGGTGCACGGCCCGTCGCAGGTGCGACGGCGCGGCCCCACGGGCGTCGACCGCTGCGGGCGGGCCGGCGTCCGCCAGCCGCTGCACCCGGGCCAGGAACCTCCGCATCGCGTCGGGCGACACGTCCGCCCAGTCGACGTCGTCCTCCGGCGGTCCGGCGAACAGGATCGCCAGCCGGACGGCGTCCACCCCGTACCGGTCCAGCTCGGCCGCCAGGTCCACGCCGTTGCCCAGCGACTTGCTCATCGCCCGGCCGTGGTTGATCACCTGCCCCTGGTTCAGCAGGCGGGCATACGGCTCGGGCGACGGCACCAGGCCCATGTCGTACAGGACCTTGGTGACGAACCGCGCGTACAGCAGGTGCATGGTGGCGTGCTCGACGCCGCCCACGTACAGCGCGGCGGGCATCCAGCGAGCGGCGTCCTCGGGGCGGAACGGCCCGGCGTCGTACCCGGGCGACAGGTAGCGCAGGAAGTACCAGGACGAGTCCACGAACGTGTCCATGGTGTCGGTGTCCCGCTCGGCCGGGCCGCCGCAGCGCGGGCACGTGGTCCGTACCCAGTCCCGCGCGCCGGCCAGGGGCGAGACGTCCCCGGGCACCAGCTCGCCGCCCTCCAGGTGGGGCAGCTCGACGGGGAGCTGGTCGTCGGGCACCAGCACCTCGCCGCAGTCCGGGCAGTGCACCACCGGGACGGGCGCACCCCAGTAGCGCTGCCGTGAGACCAGCCAGTCGTGCAGACGGTAGGTCGGCCCGTCGGCACCGTGCTTCCGGACGATCCAGTTCCGCTGCATGGTCAGCACGTGCGCGGGCCAGCCGTCCTCCAGCAGGGTCATGTCGTCCAGCAGCCGGTCCGCGTAGGCGGTGGTGCGGAAGAACCACTGCGTCAGGCTGCGCGCCACCACCGCGGCGCCGCAGCGCTCGCACATCCCGTCGACCACCTGCTCGTTGGCCAGGACCGTGCGGTCGCCCGGGCACCAGTTCACCTCCGCCTCGGCCCGGTAGGCCAGGCCACGCTCGTACAGGCGGGCGAACAGCCACTGCGTCCACCGGTAGTACGCCGGCTCGTGCGTGTGCAGCCGCCGGGTCCAGTCGAACGAGACGCCGTAGCGCCGGATCGACGCCGCCTGGGTGGCGATGTTCGCCTCGGTGAAGACGGCCGGGTGCTCGCCCCGGCGGATCGCGGCGTTCTCGGCCGGCAGGCCGAACGAGTCCCAGCCCACGGGGTTGAGCACGTCGAAGCCCTTGGCGCGCCAGTGGCGGGCCAGGACATCGGTGATCGCGAACACCTCGGCGTGACCCATGTGCAGGTCGCCCGAGGGGTACGGGAACATCGTCAGCAGGTAGCGGCGGGGGCGGGCGCCGTCGTCAGCCGCCGCGAAGCCCAGGGTCTCGCTCATCGTTCTCGCTCTCCGGTGCGTCGATCGGGTCCGGGCACGAAAAAGCCCCTCACGAGGAGGGGCGGCCGCACCGGGTGTGCCCGATCGAGGGCTGTCCGGTGCGGCTAGGTAAGGAGCGAGCGTGCGGTGCGCATGACAGCACGATACGTGGGCCGGACGCGGCGGGTAAAGAGCGTCCGCCCGGCCGAGGAACCGGTCGAGGAACGAGCGCCGGTTCGGTCCGCCGCCAGCGAGGTCCGAACCGGCGCTCGCGCCGGTGAGCGGGAGCACGTGGCTCGGCGTGCCCCCAGCGCACTCCGAACCACGGCTCCCGCCCGACGCGCCGGAGCTCGGCCCGCCCCCAGCGAGGTCCGAACTTCGTCCGCGTCACAGCTCTGACGCGCGCACGTCCCGGAAGTCACAGCACTTCTCGATGCATTTTCATGTGGCCTGGCTCACAGGCCTACCGGACAACGGCACCTGGCGCACGGTGAACGGCTGCCCGAGGCACCTGATCAGGCGAACCGAGGGGTGCTAATCGGACACCAGAGGATCAATCGAAGAAATTTCCTCAAGTGCTGTGACATCCGGGCGGCTCACGCGTCTGGGCTGCATGGAACACACCGAGCACCCCGAACTCGTTCGTCTGGGCGCCCAATACCTGCGCGCCTACGCCGAGGGCGATGCCGTCAAGCTGTACCGCCTCGCCGACGCGTGGGGAGCGAGCGACCTCATCGCCGCCACCTGCGAGGTCGCGCTCGCGGTGATTCACGCGACGTCCGGGCCGCAGGGCCTCGACGCGGTCTCGACGGCGTTCTCGACGAGGCGGAGATGAGCACCGATGGAACGATCGAGTACCACACCGGAAGATCCCGGCGACATGTGCGAAACCGGAGCCACGGTGCCATCATTGGCCAACGAGTCAAAACGGGACACTATGCGCAGAGGGGGGCAAGGCCGCGTGACGACAACCGGTGATCTCCGCATCGACGACTGGGTCGTGCATCGTCGTAACGTCGTGCGTTCGGTAGCAGCCCGGGTACCCGGGATCGATGCCGAGGAGGCCACCAGCCGCGCCCTGGAGAAGATGATCCGCATCGTCTCCACCGGCGGCACCATCACCGACCCCGCCCCCTACTGGCGACGCGCCGCGGTCAACGAAGCCATCTCCATGACCCGCGAGCAAGGCCGCACCACCCTCGTGGAGGACGACACCCTCGACGGCCTGACACCCCCCGCCGACGGCGCCGAGCTCGACGCCGAACGCCAGGCCGACGCCGGCATGCTCCGCACCGCCCTGGCCGACCTGGCCGACGACGACCGCCAGATCCTGTTCGACCGCCACGTGCACGACAAAGCCGTCACCGACATCGCCACCGGCCTGGGCGTCCGCCCGCACGCGGTGACCATGCGGCTACGCCGCGCCGAGGAACGCCTCGCCGGAGCGTTCGCCGCCGCCCACGCCCAGGCCGTGACCGAACCCGAGTGCCGCACCACCCGCGCCGGCATGCACGACTACCTCAAAGGCCGCATGCTGCCCCGCCGCCAGCACCGCCTCGAGGTCCACATGGACGGCTGCGCCGACTGCACCCGCGCCTTCATCGACGTCCGCGAAGTCTCCTGGATGCTCCGCGACCTCGGACAACACCTCATCGCCGGCGGCTGGGTGACCGGCGCCGTCGGAGGAGCCGCGGCGGCCACGGCGGCGGTCGCCGGCAAGCCGCAGCCGCGGACGCCCGGCAAGAAGGAGCTCGCGGTCGCCGCAGGCGTGCTCGCGGTCCTGTCCGTCGGGGGCACCGCGGTCGGGATGATCGCGAGCCAGGAGGACGATCCGCCGGTCCAGGCCAGCGAGAACGTCGGCGAAGGCGGTGGCGCCGGTTCCGGTGGTGGCGCAGGTGCCGGCGGGGGCGGCGGTGCCGGCGACGGCTCGACGCCGACCGAGCAGCAGCCCGCGGACAAGCCGCCGTCGATCCCGCCGGCCGACCCCCAGCCGCGCCCGGCGACCACCCCGAAGGAGGACGCCGTCCCGGCGCCCGCCCCGGTCACCGAGCCGCAGCCCGAGCCGGCCGACACCGCCCCCGCCTCCGACCCCCAGCCGGAGCCCGAGGACGACACCCCCAGCACTCCCGGCCCCGGTGAGACGTCCGACCCGCCCGACGGCGGGAGCGACGCCCCCGGGACCGAGCAGCCGCCGGCCGAGCCGGAGCCCGAGGAACCCGAGGACCCGGGGACGCAGGAGCCCGAGCCCGAGGAACCGGAGACCCCCGAGGAGCCCGAGGTGCCGCCGGTCGAGCCGGAGACCCCTGGCCTCGGCACGGCCCTGTCCGACCTGCTCGCGAGCCTCGGGCTGTCCGAACTGCCGGGCATCGACCTGGTGACCACCACGCTGGACGAGCTGTGGGCACTGCTCACGGGTCTGTTCGGCCAGGCCGCCGACGACGCCGAGTCCGCGGCCGGCGACTGATGGTCCGGCGGGCCCCTGACCGGACCCGCTCGCTGCCGTGCGTCCGCGCGGCTCCGCCCGGCCCTGGGCTCGGCTCACCCGCCGGCGCCTTCCCTCGGCGCAGGTTCTCTGCGAGCATGCACGCCCGAGGTTTCGTGCACGGCGTGCTCCCACGGTGTCCGACCGTGGGGTGGAGGGGGGTCAGGTGACCGTCACCAGCGCCGACCTCGCCCAGTGGGCGGCGCATCGTCGTGCCGTGGTGGCCGCGGTGTCCCGGCGGGTCCCGGGGGTCGACCCCGAGGTGGCCACGAGCCGCGGCCTCGAGATGCTGTGCGCCCAGCTCCTCAAGGCCGGGGGCATCACCGATCCGGTGGCGTTCTGGAGCGCCGCCGCACTGGGCGTCGCGGCGGAGATGGCACGCGAGGAGCCGGAGCCCGCGGGGCCGGAGTCTCCCGGGCCCGGGGCAGCGGGACCCGCGACGCCCGCCGGCCGGGACGACGTCGCGACGGTGCCGACCCGGACCGTCGACTTCGAGGCCCTGAGCTCGGCGATGGAACGGCTGTCGGCCGCCGAGCAGCAGATCCTCTGGGACCACCACGTGGGGTCGCGACCGGTGTCCGCGATCGCCGAGGAGATCGACATGCTGCCGTACGCCACCCGGCGGCGTCTGCGCCGGGCCGAGAACCGGCTCGCGAGCGGCTTCGCGGAGACGCATGCCGGCACGGCCGAGAACGTCGAGTGCCGGACGGCGCGCGCCGCGATGCACGACTTCGTGCGCAACCGCCTCATGCCGCACCGCCGGCAGGCGGTCGAGGACCACATGGTGGAGTGCGCCGGCTGCACGCGGGCGTTCGTCGACGTCCGCGAGTCGTACTGGATGCTGCGTGCCGCTGCGCCCGTCCTGCTGCTCGGTGCGGCCACGGCCGTGCGGACGTCCACCGCGGTCGCCGCCGGGACGGGCACGATCACCGCGGCCGTGACGGCGGTCGGGGGCTGGTTCGCCGGGGCCGGCGGCCGCGCGGCCCTGGTCGTCCGCGGCCTGCTGACCGACCCCGTCGCCCTGACGGCGACGGTCGCGGGAAGCCTCATCATCACGACGGCCGTCGGCACCGGGACCGCCGGGAACGCAGGCGCGTCGACGTCCTTCCCGGAGACAGGCGTCGTCTCCGTCAGCACTCCGCGAGACGCCCCGGCGGAGGCGCGGGGGGCCGCACCGGGTCCGGCGAAGGCGGATCCTGCGGCGGCCCCTGGGCTCCCCGTGTCACGGGCGCCCGGGGCGGGTGGCGCGGACGATGTGCCACCGGGACTCGCGAAGAGCGACGGCGTGCCGCCGGGCCTGGCGACGAAGAACGGCGTCCCGCCAGGGCTCGCGAAGAGCGACGGCGTGCCGCCGGGCCGGCAGAAGAAGGACGGCACAGCATCCGGCACAGGGAACGAGGACGGGGTGCCGCCCGGGCTGGCCAAGAAGGACGGCGTCCCGCCGGGCCTCGCCAAGAACGACGGCGTCCCGCCGGGCCAGGCAGGCAAGGAGCCGCCGCCCGGCCAGAGCAAGAAGGGCGAGGTCCCCCCGGGCCAGGCGAAGAAGTCGGAGAAGGCGGCCGGATCCGGCGTGTCGGAGCCGGCGGAGGACGCGCCGTCGAGCCCCGCGGGGCACACCGGTGTTCCGCCCGGCCAGGCGAAGAAGGGTCAGGACGGCGGCAACCGGGGGCACGGCGGCAACCACGGGGACCGCTGGGGCCTGGAACGCGACGGCCAACGCACCCGCGGCCACGAGCAGCCCCGGAGCCGGGAGCGCACCGGTGACCGCGAGCGCACCGACGGGCGACACGGTCACGACCAGGAGCGTGGCCACGAACCCGGCAGCGGTCAGGAACGCTCCAGGAGGACGAGCACCTCGTAGTGCGAGGTCTGCGGGAACATGTCGAGCAGACGGCCCCGCGCCGGTCGCAGCGACGGCATCTCGGCAAGGTCCTTGGCGAGCGTCGTCGCGTTGCAGCTCGAGTACAGGACGTGGTCGATCCCGGAGGACTCCAGCCACCGGGCCAGGTCGGCACCGATGCCGCGGCGCGGCGGGTTGACGATGACCATGTCCGGCAGCGCGGGCGCGCCGGGCCCGACGGCGAACTCGGTCGCGTCGCCGGCCGCGAAGCCGACGTCCGCGAACCGCTCGCCCGCGGCGCCGTCGCGCAACCGTGCGGCCGTGGCCGACGCCGCCGTCACGGCCTCCGCGCTGATCTCGATGCCCGTGACCGCCCGGCCCGGCGCCGCACAGTGCAGCGCGAAGCCGCCGACCCCGCAGTACAGGTCCCAGAGGCTCGCCGGGCGCACCTCGTCGACCCAGGCGCGGGCCTGCCGGTACAGCTCGGCGGCCACCGCCGTGTTGGTCTGGAAGAAGCTCTGCGGCCGTAGGTCGAGCGTGATGTCGTCGATGCGCATGGGCAGCGTGGTGCGCTCCGTGAGGGGGATCTCCAGGTCACCCTCCAGGACCGCGGCGTGCGCCGGCTGGATGTTCGCCGTCGCGACCGCCAGTGCCGGGAGCTCTGCCTGGAGCCAGGCCAGGTGCTTGCGGATCCGCGCGACGGCCTCCTGGGAACGCAGCACGAACCGGACCATGAGCTCGCCGTCGGGCGACAGGGTGACCAGCACGTACTTGAGCTCGCCGCGCTGCTGCACGCGCTTGCCCCGGCCGGAGACCTGGTAGGGCTCCAGGTTCGCCCGTGTGACGAACGCGGCCAGCGGACCGAACGACGCCTGGAGCGCTGCCGGGTAGAGGCCGCAGTCGGTGAGGTCGACGCCGCGGCCGGCCCCGTCGAGGATGCCGAGCACCGGTTCGGCGACCGAACCGCTGACCACCATCTTCGCCTTGTTCCGGAAGCCGGACTCCGCGCTGCGGACGGCAGGCAGCCAGGTCAGGTCCGCGGATACGGGTTCGAGGAGTGCGGCGACGTGCCGCTCCTTGTCGAGCACCTGGGTGGGGTAGTCGATCTCCAGGAGGGTGCAGGAGTGGCAGCGGCCGGCGTCGTAGTGGGGGCACTGCACGCACCCATTATCCAGCGCGGCGGCCGGGCCCTCGACCGGCCGGCGGGCCGGCGCTCAGCCGACGTACTCGAAGTGCCACGGCTCCTCGCGACCACCGCCGGCCCGCGCCCACTCGGGATGCTCCCAGCCGGAGGCCGGCCCGTGCGCGGCGAGCCACTCGTACTCGGGGTGCCCGAACCGGAATCCGTCGTCCACCGGGACGTCGATCGCGAGCGCCCACCCGTGGTTGGACGTGCCGGGCGCGGCGACCTGGCCGCTGCCGAACTCGTCGAGCGCCTGGAGCTGCCAGTCGTACGGGCGGTAACCGTACTCGACGCGCAACGGCTTGCCGAACTTCGCCTCGAACGCGACGCCGAGCTTCTTCCACGCGCGTGCAGCGTCGCACCGCAGGTACTGGTCCTGCCCCTCGGGTCCCACGCCCACCTTGCACAGCGTGTCCAGCGCGAGGCGTCCGTTCGACCCGTCGGCCACGGTGGCCCGCGCGTCCCAGGCCGCGGCCTCGATGGCGGCACGCGCCTTCTCGCGCCGCTGGGTCAGCTTCGTCACCGAGGCGGGGTCCTTCATGTTCGCCCCGGTGCCGAGCGCCGCCTGCCCCTCGGTCCGCTGCGCGGTGAGCGCGGCGCGGACGTCGGCGGGGGCACCCACGCTCCTGGTCCAGTCCAGCGTGTACCGGGCGTCGCGCACCGAGATCTTGAGCTGCGCGCTGACCGCCGTGAGCCGCGCCGTCGCCTCCTTCAGCTCGGCGGCCGTCCGCTGCTTCGCCTCGGCCTCCGCCTGGGCCTTGGCCTGGGCGTCCTGGCGTGCCTTCTGCCAGCCCTCGTTGGACGCCAGCACCTCCTGGGTGGCCGAGACGAGCGACGACGAGGTGGTGCGCATGGTCATCGCCCACTCCGTCGCCTTCGCCTCCAGCGCGTCCGCGTCCGCCGTCTCCGCCAGGCCGGGGGTGCCGGCCTCCGGTACGGCGGGCGGTTCGACGGTCCCGAGCTCCTTGGCTGCCGCGACGTGCGCGGCCAGCTCGGCGCGGACGGCGTCGTCGAGCACCTTGCCCTCGGTGGATGCGAGCGCCTGCTCCGCGGTGGCGATCTGCTCGGTCAGGCTCTCCTGTGCGGCGCGCCCCTCGTCCACCGCCTGCACGACGTCGGCGCGCGCGTCCGCGAGCTGCTCCGCCTCACGCCCGTTGCCCGCCTGGACGAGCGCGAAGACGATGCTGCCCACCAGGGCCACCGCGGCCGCCACCAGGAAGACGAAGAGGGGGCGCATGGACCCGCCGTCCGACCGCGGGCGCCATGTCCCGGGCACAGGCTCGCCAGGCGTCGCCACCTGCGGAGATACATCCGGTTCGGCCGTCGGAGCGTCCCCGGCCGACGGTTCGTGCGACGGCGCGGCAGGTTCGGGCGACTCCGG
The DNA here is from genome assembly GCF_044547525.1 of Promicromonospora sp. NPDC052451. NCBI lineage: Bacteria > Bacillati > Actinomycetota > Actinomycetes > Micrococcales > Promicromonosporaceae > Promicromonospora > Promicromonospora sp. NPDC052451. Next base: position 313,214 of record NZ_JBIUAP010000001.1, on the reverse strand, counting down.
GTCGATGGGCATGGCCGAAGTTTGGCGAATCCGGGACGCGAGCGCTAGTCGCCCGCCTGCTCGGCGAGCTTCTTGAGCTTCTCGACGTACCCCGCGGACCCGCCCGCCCCCAGGTCGGGGATGTTGGTGTTGTCCGCGTAGAGGCCTACCGACTCGTCGGTCAGCTCCCGGAGGATGTCGGCGTGGCCGGCGTGCCGGGCGATCTCGTCGGTGACGTGCACGATCAGGCGGAACAGCGTCACGTCCCCGGCCCGCCACCACGGCACGTGCCCCGGCGCGGAGAGCGGCAGGGTGTCGATGGTCTCGTCGCAGAACACCCAGGCGCGCCGGTAGAGGTCCACGACGGAGGCGACCGACTCGTCGGCCGTCGCGTACCAGTCCGCCTGGGGGTCCTCCTCGAGGACCGCCTCGGAGACGAGCTCCGCCGGGTCGGGCCACTCCCGCCCGAAGCACGACCCGAGGTAGCCGATCTCGATGTTGGCGCAGTGCTTGACGATGCCGAGGAGGTTGTTGCCCGACGGCACCAGCGGCCAGCGTGCCTGCTTCTCGGTGAGGCCCTCGAGCTTCCACACGAGGGCCTCACGCGTCTCCTGGAGGTACTTCTTCAGGATCTGCTTCTGCTCGAGCTCCGCAGCGGCCTGGTCGTCCGTCGTCTGTGTCATGGGGACAGTCTGGACCGGGCCACTGACACTCTCACCGGGTCCGGGGCACCCGGGTCCGCTTCCGCGGCCTGCGGTGCAGCCACCACTCCGCGAACAGCAGGTTGACGACCCACGACACCCACGCGGACGCGACCGCAGCGCCCTCGATCTCCGGTGCGCCGAAGCCGACCTCGGGGTCGGTCCAGGCCCCCGGGACGTAGATCATGATGAGCGCGGGACCCCAGAACCGGTTCGTCACGATCGAGAACGCCAGCGCGGTGCTGCGGACCATCCACTCGCGGTGGTCGCCGAACCGCCGCTGCCGAACCGCCCGGAACCCGAGCAGGGTGAACGTCAGCAGCAGCACCGCCAGGAACGTGTTCGCCACCTGCTGTCCCGCGCCCGCGCTCGGGAACTGTGCGGTGACCAGCGCCGCCACCCCGGTCACCACCGCCGCGACCACGTAGGTGCGGCCGCTCCAGCGGTGCACCCGCGGGTGCCGGGCGCGCAGCCAGGGCCAGAGCTGCAGCACCGCGGCAGTGAGCATGACCGACCCCGCGAAGATGTGCGTCACGAGGGCGGGGTAGAACGCGGGACCGCGGTCGGTGGGCACCAGGGAACGGGCCGGATCCAGCCCGACGTATCGCGGCAGCGCCGTCACCAGGAACAGGCCCGTGACGATCGCGAGCGGCGCGATCCAGGGGCGGCGCCACCAGCGGACCTGCCGGGCGGCGCGGGCCGGGCCGGGCGGTGCGGACGTCGTCGTTGTCATGTCGTACCTGCTTTCGCCGGGACCGGGCGCACGCCCGGTCGGGGTCGGAGGGAGGGGGGTCAGCGCCGGGCCCGGAACGCCAGGCCGGCCGCCACCGCGAACAGGAGCCCGAGGCCGGCGCACCAGACGACGGCGAGGACCGCCGCGCCGCCCGGTCCGGTCACGCTCGCGGCGTCGCCCGCGAGCAGGCCGCGCACCGTCTCGATCACGGGCGTCACCGGCTGGTGCTCGGCGAACCCGCGCAACCAGCGGGGCAACGTGTCGACGGGCACGAACGCGCTCGACACGTACGGCAGGAACATCACGGCGAAGGAGAACCCACCCGCGGCGTCGGGCGAGCGGACCAGCACCCCCACCAGGGCGGCGAGCCACGTGATCCAGCCGACGAACAGCAGGATCATGCCGACGGCGGCGAGCCATCCCAGCGGGGAGGCCTCGGGCCGGAACCCCAGCAGGATCGAGACGCCGAACACGATCGCGGTGGTGACGAGGTTCTTCGCCAGGCTCGCGACCACGTGCCCCGACAGGACCGTCCAGGCCGTGACCGGCATCGACCGGAGCCGCTCCACCATGCCGCCGGACATGTCCCGCTCGACCGCCATCGCCGTGCTGGCGGCACCGAACCCGGCCGCCAGCAGGATCACGCCCGGGGTCACGTAGTTGATGTACTCGGTGCCGATGTCCACCGCGCCGCCGAAGACGAGCACGAACATCAGCAGGATGACCACCGGCAGCACGACCGCGGTGATCATGGCGTCCACGTCCCGCGAGACGAGCCGCAGCCCGCGGACGGTCATCGTCGAGACGTCTCTGAGCAGGTACGTCATGCCGCCACCCCCGCGGAGCTCGCCGGGCGCGCCCGACCGGTGTGCCCGGTCAGCGCCAGGAAGACGTCGTCGAGGCTCGGCGCCCGCACCTCCCAGTGCTCGGGCGTGACGCCGGTCGCCTCGACCGCGGCCAGCACCGACCGCACGTGTCCCACGGAACCGTCGGTGGGCACGCGCACCCGGGCGCCGTCGACCGTGCCGGAGGCCAGCCCGGCGGCGACGCGGGCGGCGTCGGGCACGGAGGCGAGGACGAGCTCGACGCCGGCCTCGCCGACCTCGCGCTTGAGCCGGGCGGGACCGCCCTCGGCGACCACACGGCCGCCGTCGACGAGCGCCACGCGCCGGGCGAGCCGGTCGGCCTCCTCCAGGTACTGCGTGGTGAGGAAGACGCTGGTGCCGTCGGCCACCACGCCGCGGACGACCTCCCACAGGGCGAGCCGCGACCGCGGGTCGAGGCCCGTGGTGGGCTCGTCGAGGAACATGACCCGGGGCCTGGTCAGCAGGCCCGACGCCAGGTCGAGGCGCCGTCGCATGCCGCCCGACCAGGTGCCGACCCGTCGACCGGCGGCGGCGGTGAGGTCGAACGCGGTGAGCAGCTCGTCGACCCGGCCGCGCACGACCCGGCGCGGCAGGTGGGCGAGGTTCCCCATCATCGTGAGGTTCTCCGCCCCGGACAGCTTGTCGTCGACGGCGGCCTGCTGACCGGTGAGGCTGATGATCTCGCGGACCCGCCGTGCATCCCGCACGACGTCGTACCCGCCGACGGTCGCGCGGCCGGCGTCCGGGCGCAGCAGCGTGGACAGGATGCGGACGGTGGTGGTTTTGCCCGCGCCGTTGGGCCCGAGCAGCGCGAGGACCTCGCCCTCGCCGAGCTCCAGGTCGAGCCCGTCCAGCACGGGCGGGCTCGCGGAGCCGCGCCGGGCGAAGGACTTGCGCAGCCCTTCCGCGGTGACGATGGCAGCCATGGTCTTCCTCTCGACAGTTACTGTTTATGTCCTACGCGTTTTAGTGTGGGGCGTAAACAGTATGCGGTCAAGAGAGTTTCGTCCCGGGTCAGCGGTCCGATCGAGGCAGGATGGGAACCGATGAGCACCGACAGCACGCCCGAACCCACCGAACCGCCGCGCGGTGCCGGCCCGGCGGACGAGCCGCCCGCCGTCCTGCGCCGGCTCTGGGGCGCACCGGCGCCACGGCGGCGCGGGCCCCGGCCCGCCCTGTCGACGGCGCGGATCGTGCGCGCCGCGATGGAGCTGGCCGACGCCGAAGGGCTCGCCGCCGTCTCGATGGCGCGCATCGCCGAGGCCGTCGGCTACACGCCCATGGCGCTGTACCGGCACGTGTCCGACAAGGACGAGCTGCTGGTCCTCATGGCGGACGCCGTGGCCGCCGACCTGCCGGACATACCGACCGACGACGGCTGGCGTGCCGGGCTGGAGGCCTGGACCCGCGCCCAGATCGACGTCAGCCTGGCCCGGCCGTGGATGCTGGAGCTGCCGCTGTCCGCCGTCCTGCCCGGACCCAACCGCCTGCGCTGGATGGACCAGGCGTTCGGCGTGCTCCGCACGGTCGACCTGCCGGCGGACGAGAAGCTCGCCGTCGTGGGCCTGCTCGCACAGCACGTCCTGGGCGAGGCACGAGTGCACGTGGAGTCCCGCCGGGCCGCCGTGCGTCAGGCCCGGCATGCCGCCGGCCTGCCCGACGACACGCCGGAGTCCGACCTGGACCCCGCGGCGATCGAGGCGGCCGACCCCTACGCCGGGTTCGACGCGATGCTCGTCCGGTTCGCCGACCCTGCGACCTATCCGCACCTGCTCGCGGCGTTCGCGGCACCGGGTGGATCCGGGGCAAGCAGGTCCGGGGCGAGTGCGCCGACCGACGACGACATCTCGTTCGGGATCACCGTGCTGCTCGACGGCATCGAGGCATATCTACGACGGCGCGGTGCACTCCCCGCCGACGAGTGAGACCGTCCTGAGGCGACGGGCCGGGGCCAGTGCGTCCACAAGCAGCGGATTTCGGACGTCGTGCACAGGCAGGTGCCCTGAGCCCACGGAGTGTCAGTGGTGTGCGTCAGAGTGGTGCCGTGACAAGTGACCAGCTGACCGGCACCGGGCCGGAGACCACCGTCGCGGTGCGCTGCTTCGGCGACGGCGACCCGCTCTACGAGACCTACCACGACACCGAGTGGGGTGTCCCCGTGCACGGGGAGTCCGCCCTGCTGGAACGGATCGCGCTGGAGGGCTTCCAGTCCGGGCTCTCGTGGATCACCGTGCTGCGCAAGCGACCCGCGTTCCGGGAGGTGTTCGCGGACTTCGACCCGGAACGGGTGGCCGCGTTCGGCACGGACGACGTCGAACGGCTGCTCGCCGACAGCCGCATCATCCGCAACCGGATGAAGATCGAGGCGACGATCGACAACGCGCGCGCCGTCGTGGCCCTGCACGACTCGGGCCGCACGCTGGACGAGCTGTTCTGGTCCTTCGCTCCCGCACCGGCGGACCGCCGCCGGGCCGCCACCTTCGGCGAGGTACCGGCGTCGACCGACGAGTCGAAGGCCCTGAGCAAGGCCCTGAAGAAGGAGGGCTTCCGGTTCATCGGGCCCACCACGGCCTACGCGGCGATGCAGGCCTGCGGCCTGGTGGACGACCACCTGGCCACGTGCCCCGTGGTGCTCGGCCGCGTCACCACGACCGGGTAGGGGCGGGCCGGCCGGTCGTCACAGCTCGGCGCACGGTTCGACGACCGGGAGCACCGCGTCGCGGACCCAGGCGGCGAGCGACGTGGCGGGCGGCCGCAGGATCACGGTGTCGACGCCGTTCCCGGAGAACCCGCGCATCTCCTCGACGAACGCCGCGGTGTCACCGGGACCGATCGGGGCACCGCGGTGCAGCATCGTCACGCGGATGTCGGCCGGGTCGCGGCCGACGTCGTCGCAGTGCCGGTGCAGCACGTCGAGCAGGTGGCGCAGCCGCTCCGGCGTCTCGGCGAAGAGGTTGCACGCGTCCGCGTACTGCGCCACCAGCCGGAGGGTCTTCTTCTCGCCGGAACCGCCGATCATGATCTCGGGCTTCGACAGCGGCTGGGGCGAGCACAGCGTCTCGGCGAGCCGGTAGTGCTTGCCCTCGAAGGGGCCGTCGTTGTCCGGGTCGTACATCTGGCGCGCGATCCGGACCGTCTCCTCGAGCATCTCGAAACGCTCCCGGACCGGCGGGAACGGCACTCCGAGCGCCGCGTGCTCCTTGTCGTACCAGGCCGCGCCGATGCCGAAGGTCGCCCGTCCGCCCGAGACCACGTCGAGCGACGCCACGATCTTGGCCAGCAGGCCCGGGTAGCGGTAGGTCACGCCCGTGACCAGGGCGCCGAGCTGGACCTTCTCGGTCACACCGGCCAGGTAGCCGAGCGTCGTGTAGGCCTCCAGCATCGGGTCCGACGCCGGGAAGCCCTGGTGCTCCATCTGGAAGTAGTGGTCCATCACGGAGATCCACGCGACGCCGCCGTCGTCGGCGTACCGGGCGGCGTCCGCCAGCTCGGTGCGCATGCCGGCGGGGTCCATGGAGTCGAAGCGCATGAAGTGTGTGCCGATTCGCATGCCTCGATCCTCCTCCGCCGCCCGGCGGCGTCAAGCGGGACCGGCCATCAGGCGACGGTGCCGGCCCGGCGCCCCGTGACCTGGGCCACGACCCAGGTGATCTGCTCGGCGGTCTCGCGCGGAGTCCCGGACGGCTGCATGACATGGCTCAACGCCGACCGCACCACGAGGTCGATGACCGCCGCGACCCGCTCCGGCTCCAGGTCGACCTCGTACTGGTCCACCCTGTCCTGCACCACGACCTTGACCGTGCCGAGCAGCGACTCCGCGTGAGTGGTCAGCAGCGGCAGCAGCTCGGTGTCGGCCCCGTGCGTCGCGGAGACCACGGCACGCAGCAGAGCGTTCCCCTCGGCGAGGAGCAGCGTCTTCTCCAGGACCGCGCGGATGGCCGACAGCAAGGAGTCCGGGTGCTCGTCGAATCCCTCGGCGATCTGGACGATGAACTTGGCCGACTCCGTCAGCACCATGGCCTCCGCGAGGTCCTCCCGGCTGCCCACCGCGTTGTAGACGGTCTGCCGGCTCACCCCGGCCTCGGTGGCGAGGCGGCCCATCGTCACCTTCGACCAGCCGTCGGCGCACGTGAGCCGTGCCGCAGCCGCGATGATCCGGCTCCGGCTGGAGATCGGGTCCTCACGCACCACGGTCGTCTCGGCCATGTACCGATCCTAGGTAACGGACACGTCACGGTGCGGGCGAAACAGGGTCCCGCGACAACGTTTCACCCGCTCACCGATTTCTGCATGCGGAGCGCCTCCGGCGGCGGCGGGCCGGCCCGCCGACAGCTCCCGGTGGACGAAACCCCCTAGAGTGGCGGACATGGACCTCGAGGAACGCCTGGCAGTCTTCATCGACTACGAGAACCTGGCGCTGGGCGCCCGGGAACACCTGGGCGGGATGCAGTTCGACTTCGGACCGATCGCCGACGCCCTCGCCGTGCGCGGGCGCGTGGTGGCACGGCGGGCCTACGCGGACTGGTCGTACTTCGACGAGGACCGGCGCATGCTGACGCGACACCAGGTCGAGCTGATCGAGATGACGCAGCGGATGGGCGCCTCCCGCAAGAACGCCGCCGACATCAAGATGGTGGTCGACGCCATCGAGATGGCCTTCGAGCGCGACTACATCTCCACGTTCGTCATGTGCACGGGCGACAGCGACTTCTCCCCGCTCGTCCACAAGCTGCGCGAGCTGAACAAGCGCGTCATCGGTGTCGGCGTCGAGAAGTCGACGTCGCGCCTGCTGCCGGCGGCGTGCGACGAGTTCCTCTTCTACGACCGCCTCGAGGGCGTCGAGGTGCCCGACGAGGACCAGGGTGCCCCGGCCCCCAAGCGCGGCTCGCGGGCGCGCAAGGCCCCCGCGACGACCGAGCGGTCCGGCACGCAGAAGGCACCGTCGACCTCGCGGCGCACCAAGGCGGCCGAGGCCGTGGCGGAAGCCGTGGCCGAGGCGGTCGCCGAGACCACCACCCCGGAGACGGCGCCCGAGCCCGAGGCCAGGCCCGCCACCCGGCGGCGCAAGAAGGCGGAGCCCGCACCGGCGCCGGTCGAGGCCGCGCCGGAGGCGGAGGCCGACGTGCCCGAGCCGGAGGACGACGTGCCCATGGAGGTGCGCGTCGCGCAGACCCTGGCCGACCTGCAGTCCTCTACGAGCGGGGCCGTGACGGCCTCCGCCCTGAAGCGCACCCTGCTGCGCAAGGACCCGACGTTCAGCGAGTCGGACTACGGTTTCCGCACGTTCGGCGAGTTCCTGCGGTTCCTCGCGGACCGCGGGTTCGTCGAGCTCGCCGCGGGCCCGTCGGCCGGCGACCCGGAGGTGTCGCTGCCGGAGCAGGGCGACACGGACGCCGCGTTCGCGCTGCTGCGCGACGTCGTGCAGGAGGCCAACGGCTCCGCCGCCCTGTCCGGCCTGAAGAACGCGGTGCGCAAGCGGCGCCCCGACTTCTCCGAGAAGGCGCTCGGCTTCCGCGGGTTCCTCCAGTTCGCGAAGGCGGCGGAGACGGCAGGCACGGTCTCGCTGGCCTGGGACGACGACGCCGACGACTACCTGGTCACCGCCTGAGCCGGAGGCGCAGCGCAGGGTGGGGGCCGAGGAACGAGGCACCCGCCCGGAGCGAAGCCGCAGGCTCAGGCGGCCACCAGAAGAGCCTGAGCCGGAGGCGCAGCGCAGGGTAGGGGCCGAGGAACGAGGCCGGAGGCGCTCAGAGCACCCCCGGCACCTCGCCCAGCCTCCGCGCGAGCTCGACGCCGTCCCGCCCGGCGACGGTCGGGACCGGCTCGCCGCCGGTAGGGCTCTCACCACTGCTCGGCGCGTTCCCGGCGAGCACCTGCTCGCCTCCGGTGAGCTGCCGGATCGCGACGGCTCGTACCCGGCCGGGCCACCGCCGCACGACCCGGTCGTAGATCTCGGGGTCACGCTGCCCGTCGTCGCCGACCAGCAGCCAGCGCACCTGCGGGAACCAGGACATCAGCAGGTCGAGGCTCGCCTCCTTGTGCGCGGGGCCGCTCCGGAACCAGCCGGTCAGGGTCGGCCCCCAGTCGGTGAGCAGCAGCGGCCCGGCCGGGTACCCGTGCCGGGCGAGGAAGGCCCGCAGCGTGCCGGCGGTGTTCCAGGCGCCGGTGGAGAGGTAGAAGAAGGTCGCGTCCGGGTGCGCCTCGCGCACGGTCCGGTACAGCTCGGCCATACCCGGCACCGCGCGGCGCGCGCTGGCGTGCCGCACGAACGTGTTCCAGGCGGCGAGCAGCGGGCGCGGCACCGCGGTCACCATGGTCGTGTCGTCCATGTCGCTCACCACGCCGAACCGGACGTCGTCGCCGAGCACCAGGATCTCGGCCTCGGCCCGCACGAGTCCGGGACCGTCCGGGCACTCCAGCACCGCGGTGCGGCTACCGGCGGACAGCGGCCCGGTGACGGGCAGCTCGACGTCGACGTAGCCGGCCCGGTCGCTGACGATCTCCGACATGTTGTCCCCGAGCCGCAGCACGACGGTCCGGTGCGGGGCCGGGACGGTCAGGAAGTGGCGGAACCCGCGCCGGGCGGCGCGGGCCCGCTCCCGTTCCGGGCCTGCGTGCCCGCGCGGTGCGAGCAGCACGCGCGCGAGCACCCGCACCCGGTCCGGCGTGCCGTACCCGGTGTACGTCTCCAGCCGGGGCCGCCAGCCGAGGTGGCCGAGCAGCCACCCCGCCGCGGCGTAGAGGCGGTCCTCCACCACCGCGGCGAGGTGCGGACGCTGCGAGGGATGCGGGGTCGGGGTGGCCACGTCCCGATTCTGGCGTACTACTGCCCGCCCATGCCCGTCGTCGCGACGCCCTGCACGATGCGCCGCTGGAACAGCATGAACACCACGAGCAGCGGCAGCGCCGCGATCATCGCGGACGCCATGTTCTGCGCGTACTGCACGCCGTAGGCGTCCTTGACGGTGGACAGACCCACCGGCAGGGTCATGAACTGCGGGTCGGTCGTGACGATGAACGGCCACAGGAAGTTGTTCCACGCGCCGATGAACACGAAGATCGCCACGGCCACCAGGATCGACCGCGACAGCGGCAGCACGATGGTCCAGAACAGCCGCCAGGAGTTGGCGCCGTCGATGCGGGCGGCGTCGAGCAGCTCCTGGGGTATGGCGTCGAAGAAGCGCTTGAGGATGAAGACCATGACGGGTGCCACCACCTGCGGCAGCACGATGCCCGCGAACGTGTCCACGAGCCCGAGCACCTGCATCTCCCGGAACAGCGGCACGATGAGGATCTGCCCGGGCATCATGATCGCCGCGAGCGTGAGCCACTGCATGAGCGCCCGGCCCTTGAAGACCGTCTGCGAGAAGGCGAAGGCCGCCATCGCCGAGATCAGCACGGTCAGCGCGGTGACGAGCACGGCGACGACCAGGCTGTTCCACATCCACAGCGGCAGGTCGCTGTTGCCGAGCACCTTCTGGTAGGCCTCGACGGTCCAGCCCATCGTCGGCAGCAGCGAGGCGGGCAGCGCTGCCTCCGCCTCGTGCTTGAAGCTCGTGATCGCACCCCACACGATCGGGACGAGCCACGCCGCGGCGATGACCACGAGCGCGGCGATCGCTCCGGCACGGGCCCAGGGCGAGGGGCCGATCGTCAGCCGGGTGAGCGCCCGGTTCTCGGCACGGGTCTGCTGTGCCTTCGCCCGGCGGGCGACGGCCATGTCGGCGACGGCCATGTCAGGCCTCCTTCCGGGTCGGCAGGAGCCGCACCAGCGTGAACACGAGGATCAGGGCGAAGAAGACGTACGAGATCGCGGAGGCGTAGCCGAGCCGGTAGTTCGTGAATCCCGTGTCGTAGATGTACTCGAGGATCGGCCGCGTGCTGCCGTTCGGACCGCCCGCGGTCAGCATGTAGATCTGGTCGAACACCTTGAGCGAGGCGAGCAGCTGGAGCACCAGGATGACGCCGGTGATGGTGCGCAGCTGCGGCAGCGTGATGGAGAACAGGCGACGCCAGCCGCCCGCGCCGTCGATGGTGGCCGCCTCGTACTGCTGCTGCGGGATGCCCTGCAGGGCGGCCAGGTAGAGCAGGAAGTTGAAGCCCACGGTCCACCACACGGTGACCCCGGCGATGGAGAACATCGCGACGTTCTCGTCGGTGAGCCAGCCGATGGGCTCCAGGCCGATCGCGGCGACCCAGGTGTCGAGCAGGCCGATGTCGGGCTGGAACATCCAGTTGCTCAGGTGCCACACGACGGCGCTGGTCAGCAGGTACGGCGCGAAGAACGACATGCGCCACACCCACTGCCCCGGCAGGCCGGTGTGCACGAGCAGCGCCATGACGAGCGCCACCAGCACGAGCGGCACGGTGCTGAGGATCGTGAACCACACGGTGTGCCAGAGCGTCTGCCAGACCTGCGGGTCGCTGAAGGCCTCGGCGTAGTTGGCGAACCCGATGAACTCGCTGCCGGTGCCGGTGAGGCTCTGGTTCGTGAAGCTCATCCACAGGCCGTAGAGCGTCGGCAGCACCAGGAAGAGCCCCGTCGCCACGGCGAACGGCGCGACGAACAGGTAGCCGGAACGGTCCCGCTCACGCAGGGACTTGCTGGTCGGACCGGTGGCCGCACGGGCCCGGTCCGCAGAGGTCCGCCGGCCGGACGCCGCCCGGCCGGGGACAGCGGTGACGCTGGCGTTCGAGACAGTCATCGTCGTCGTCCTCTCGATCAGGCGGGGTTGGGCAGGGCGAGGAAGCGGTCCATCTCGCTCAGCATCCGGGTCACGGCGGTGCGCGGCGGGGCCACGCCGGCCAGGGTGTCGGTCATGGCGTCGGCCATGCGGGTCTGGAAGTCGCTCCCGCCGCCGGTGAACCAGGCGTCGGGGTCGAAGACGGCGACCTCGGCCGCGGGCGCGTAGTCGCGCTGCGGCGTGAGCTCCTGGTAGGCGGGCTCGGCGACGATGGGCTGGTACGCCGGGATGTGTCCGGCGGAGGCCCAGGTCAGCCCCTCCTTCAGGATCCCGGCGAGCACCCGGTAGGTGGCCTCCCGGGCGGCGGGGTCGGGCGTGCCCTGCTTGGGCAGCACGAACGAGTGGGAGTCGGCGTAGTTGGCGGGGGTGTCGAAGATCGCCGGGAACTGCGTGGCACCGACGTCGGGGTTCGCGTCGCGGAACATCGGCAGGTCCCACTCGCCGGCGAACATCGCGCCGGTGCGGTTCGACATGAACCGTGCGGACGCTGCGTTGCCGTCCTGGTTCTTGGCGGCGACCTCGCCGTCCACCATCGCCTGGAGGAACTCGAAGACCTCGGCGGCGGCCTCCTCGTCGAGCGCCGCGGGGCGGCCCGGCGTCAGCTCGTACTCGCCGCCGTTCTGGGAGTAGAGGCCCCAGAACATGCGCCAGCAGCCGGCGGGGTCACGCTGGTAGCCCCAGCCGACGCCGGTCTCGCCGGTCACCTCGGCCATCGCGCGGCCTGCGTCGAGGAAGTTGTCCGCGCCCGCCACGGCATCGAGGTCGAGCAGACCGTCCGCCGTGGCGAGGCCCGCGTCCGCGATGATCGCCGGGTTGTTGAACATGATGTACGGGTGGGTGTCGAGCGGCAGGGCGTAGAGCTGCCCGTCGTACTGCGCCTTCTCCCACACCGCCGGCGCGAAGTCGGCCTCGGTGATCCCGAGCTCCGCCAGCGCGTCGAGGTCGAACGGTTCGAGCAGCCCGCCGGGCGCATACCCGGCGAGCCGTGACATGTGCATGACGGCGGCCTCCGGCGGACGTCCGCCGGACGAGGCCATGGCGAGCTTGGTGTAGTAGGGCGGCCCCCAGGCGAGGGTGGTCGACTGGACGGCGATGTCCGGGTTGGCCGCCGCGACGGTGCCGACCATCTCCTGCATGAGCGCGCCGTCACCGCCCGAGAAGAGGTCCCAGATCATCACCGCGGTCTTGCCCGCGCCCGCGGCGCTGGGTGTGGCACACCCGGCGAGCGTGCCGCCCAGCGCGACGCCTCCGGCGCCCACGAGGGCCGCCTTGAGCAGGTCGCGCCGGCTCATTCCTGCAGAACTGCCCGCGCGAAGGCGGGCACTCGACCCGGGCGCGGGGCTTCCTTGCCCCGCGCTGCCGCGTCCTCGAAACACGGTCATCATCGACCTCCCATGGTGCAACGTTGCGCTCCAACGTTGGATCACGATGGACTAGGCTGCGCGTCCCGTCAAGGGGCGAAGGGGCGGAAGGAAGTGAAGGGTTGTCGGAACGAACAGGCCGTCGGGTAGGCATCAAGGAGGTCGCCGCTGCCGCGGGGGTCTCCTGGAAGACCGTGTCCAACGTGGTCAACGGCACGGGCCGGGTGGGCGAGGCCACCAGGGCCCGGGTGGAGGCGGTGATCGCGGACCTCGGCTACCGGCCCAACCTGGCTGGTCGCCAGCTCCGGCGCGGCCGCACCAACACGCTCGCCCTCGCCGTGCCGTGGGTGCACGCCCCCTACTTCTCGGTGCTGGCGCACGAGCTGATCGACGTCGCGGGCGCCCGCGGGTACCGGGTGCTCATCGAGGAGACGCGCTCCTCGCGGGACACCGAGCTGGAGGTGGCGCGCGGCTTCGACGTGCAGGCGATCGACGGCATCATCTTCTCCCCGCTGGAGCTCACCCCGGCCGAGATCGACGAGGTCCGGGGCCCGGTGCCGCTCGTGCTGCTCGGTGAGCGCGCCGATCCCGACCCGTCGCGCGAACGCCGCACGGACCACGTGAGCATCGACAACGTGGCCGCGGCCGCGCAGGTCACGGCGCACCTGCTGGAGGCCGGGCGGCACCGGCTGGGGTTCCTCGGCGCCGAGCCGCGCGGCGCCGGCCGCACCGGTGCGCAGCGCGTCCAGGGTTTTGTCGACGCCCACGCCGCCGCCGGGGTCGACGTGGACGAGCGCTGGGTGCTCCAGGTCGACCAGTTCTCCCGGCCCTCGGGTGCTGCGACGGTGGAGGCGGTGCTGCCGCGGATCGACCAGATCGACGGGCTGGTCTGCGCCAACGACGAGCTGGCGCTGGGCGCCCTGCACGTCCTGCGGCTCAACGGCGTCCGCGTGCCCGCCGACCTGGCCGTGACGGGCTGGGACAACACCGAGGACGGCCGGTTCTCGAACCCGTCCCTGACCACCGTGGCGCCGGACCTGCGGGCCATCGCGGAGACCGCCGTGGACCGCATCCTCGCCCAGGTCGAGAAGCCCTCCGTCGAGCCGGTCGACGCGCTCGTGCCGCACCGCCTGCTGGTCCGCGAGAGCAGCCGCGTCTGACGTGGTGGGGTGGGGTGAGCGGGTCGTCGGCACGATCCCAGGTTGATACAACGTTGCATTCTTTCGCGAAGGCGTGTTGAATCGCCGCGCACCTGTCGTAGACGCAATGGAGCAGCTGATGACCTTCCTCGACCGCTTCTCGCCCGCCGGCGCGGCGACACCCACCGCCGTCCCGCGTCCCGAGTACCCCCGCCCGCAGATGGCCCGCGACCGCTGGCTCAACCTCAACGGCACCTGGCAGTTCGAGATCGACCCGGGCGACTCCGGGCTCGAGCGGGGTCTCGTCGAGCAGCCGCTGCGGGACGAGATCACCGTGCCCTTCGCCCCGGAGTCGCAGCTCTCCGGCATCGAGAACACCGACTTCCTGGAGGCGGTCTGGTACCGCCGCGAGGTCACGGTTCCCGCCGAGTGGGCCGCCGTGGGCGACGACCCGCACGTGCTGCTGCACTTCGGCGCGGTCGACCACGACACGACCGTCTGGGTCGACGGCACCGAGGTGGTGCGGCACCGCGGCGGGTTCACCCCGTTCACGGCCGACCTGCACGGCGTCGCGAGCCCGGGCGACACGGTCACCGTCGTCGTGCGGGCGCGGGACACGCGGCACGGGCCGCAGGCCCGCGGCAAGCAGAGCAACCGCTACGCGAACTTCGAGTGCAACTACACGCGCACCACGGGCATCTGGCAGACCGTGTGGCTGGAGCCGGTGCCCGCCACGCACCTGCGCCGCCCGCGGATCACGCCGGACCTGTCGAGCTCGGCGTTCGACGTCGTCGTGCCGCTGTCGGCGAACCGACGCGGGCACACGGTGGCCGTGACGGTGACCGATGCCGACGGCGAGGTCGCGAGCGCCACCGCGCGCGCCGACCTCGACCTGGCCCCGGCGCTGCGCGTCGTGATCCCCGCGGACCGGGTGCGCACCTGGGGTCCGGAGGACCCGCACCTGTACGGCATCGACGTCGAGCTGCGTGACGCGTCGGGCGCCGTCGTGGACTCGGTGCGGTCCTACGGCGGACTGCGCTCCGTCTCGATCGACGGGCACGCCATCCGGATCAACGGCGAGCACGTGTTCCAGCGCCTGGTGCTGGACCAGGGCTACTGGCCGGAGTCGCTCATGACGGCGCCGTCCGACGAGGCCCTCGCGCGCGACATCGAGCTGGGTCTGGAGGCCGGGTTCAACGGGGCCCGCCTGCACCAGAAGGTCTTCGAGGAGCGCTACCTGTTCCACGCCGACCGTCTCGGGTACCTGGTGTGGGGCGAGTTCGGCGACTGGGGCGTCAGCGGCTACGGCACGCCGCAGGACGGTCAGCGGCCCACGACGTCGTACGTGGCCGAGTGGCTGGAGGCGCTGCAGCGCGACTACTCGCACCCGGCGATCATCGGCTGGTGCCCGCTGAACGAGACGCACCAGGACCTGCACGACCGGATCACGCAGCTCGACGACGTGACCCGCAGCATGTGGCTCGCGACCAAGGCCGCCGACCCGTCGCGGCCGGTGCTGGACGCCAGCGGCTACGCGCACCGCGTGCCGGAGACCGACGTCTGGGACTCGCACCTGTACGAGCAGGACCCGGCGAAGTTCACGGAGCTGGTGGGCGGGCTGGCGGACGGCAAGCCCTACGGGAACGAGCGGGACAACGGCACGCCGATCTCCCAGCCGTACAACGGCCAGCCCTATTTCGTCAGCGAGTACGGCGGCATCTGGTGGAACCCGGAGACGGCGGCGAGCGCCTCGGGCAGCTCGCCCGACTCGTGGGGCTACGGCCAGCGCGTCGCGGACGAGGAGGAGTTCCACACCCGGTTCGCGGGCCTGACGGACGCGCTGCTGGACGACCCGCTCATGTTCGGCTACTGCTACACGCAGCTCACCGACGTGTTCCAGGAGGAGAACGGCATCTACCGGTTCGACCGCAGCGTGAAGCTCGACGTGGACCGCGTGCGCGCCGTGCAGGTGCGTCCGGCGGCCTTCGAGAAGCCGACGGACTGAACCCTCCGCCACGTGTCAGACATGCAGGTCAGCCGGGTGACCTGCATGTCTGACACGGCACCTTGCAGTTCTCTTTAGTCTTTTTCACCACATATCACCTCGTCCACAGAGGCGCTTGAGAGGTGCACAATAGGCCGGTGACGTACCGGTTCCTCAAGCTGATCCTCTCGCTGCTCGTGCTCGTGCTTCTGCGCCCGCGCGTCACCGGCCTGCACAACATCCCGAAGCAGGGCGCCGTGATCCTCGCGAGCAACCACCTGTCGTTCATCGACTCGTTGCTGATCCCGATCATGGCGCCGCGCCACGTGGCCTTCCTGGCCAAGGCCGAGTACTGGACCGGCAAGGGCATCAAGGGCCGGTTCTCCCGCTGGTTCTTCACCAAGATGGGCGACATCCCCGTGCAGCGCGACGACCCGCGCGCCGGGCAGCGTTCGCTCGAGGACGCGCTGGCCGTGCTCCAGCGTGGCGGCGCCTTCGGCATCTACCCCGAGGGCACGCGCTCCCGTGACGGCAAGCTGCACAAGGGGCACACGGGCGTCGCCTGGCTGGCCCTGACCGGCAAGGCGCCCGTCGTCCCCGTGGCGCTCCTGGGCACCGACAAGGTCAAGCCCATCGGCAAGATGCCGCGCCTGGCGCGCGTCGAGGTGCACTTCGGGCCGCCGATCGACCCGTCCCGCCAGATCGCAGCCGGCACCAAGCCCGCGCAGGCCCGGCGCGAGCTGACGGAACAGGTCATGCAGTCGATCCAGGCGATGAGCGGCCAGGAGCGCGCGGACTGAGCTGCCACGTGGCTCCCGAATGCGTCCGGCCCGCGGGTCACCTGGGTGACCCGCGGGCCTGACACGTGCGGGGTCAGAGGCGGGTGATCCGGATCGCGTCCGCGACCACGTATGCCGTGCCCTGGGTCCAGCGGCTGACGGCGACGACCGTGCGGGTGCCCGCCGTCATCGCGTAGGTGCCGAGCGAGAGCCAGGCGCCGCCGCCCGTGGACTGGTCCACGCGGACGGTCGAGGACCCGGTGCCGGTGTAGACGATGAACGGCGTCGACGTGTTGTACCCGGCGATACCGGGGAACCAGGCCTCGACCCGGTAGGAGCCGTTCGACGGGATGGTCGCCGAGAACGTCGCGAGGTCGCTCACCTCGGCCGGCGTCGCATAGCGGTAGTCGGCGCCGTACCGCTCGCCCGAGAACGAGGACGTGAGCCACGAGGAGCCCGCGGAGAAGCCCGCGGACGTGTTGTCGACGATCACGGACCAGCTCGTGCCGGACAGCGCCGCGGCCACCTCGGAACGGAGCTGCGGCAGCATCGAGTAGAGGACGTCCCCCGGGCAGGCCGTGGCCGTGTAGTCCCGGTGCCCGTAGATCTGGGTGGGCGCGATCCCGTACTGGTCGCAGATGTACGCGCACAGCTCCACCAGTCGACTCCAGAGCTGCGCGGGCGGCGTCGCGCTGGTGTAGGTGCCCTGGTTCTCGATGCCGATCGCCTGACTGTTCTGGCCGGGGGCGTGCGCACCCACCACCATGCCGCTGCCGTTCTGCAGCCGGGACAGCGAGCCGTGCCGGCCCTCCATCACGTACCCGCCGCGGCTCACCGTGAGGTGCTGCCCGGTGTCCACCCAGCCGTTGGCGAAGTGCCACTGCTGGATGTCCCGCGCGATCTGGTACCCGGCGGCCTGCGAGTAGTCGGTGACGTTGGCCGATGCGGTGTGGTGGATCAGGATCTTGTTCGGGTTGGTCGAGACGGTGTCGATGGTGCCCCGGGCCGCCGCCGCGCCCCAGGTGGCGCAGCTCGCGATGGTCGGCGCGGCGACCTCGACACCCGCCAGTGCTCCTGCGGGCGCGTCGGCCGGGGCGTCGGGGTCGGGCGCCAGGGACGGCGGGGCGTCGCCGGACCGGACGGCCGCCGCCCCGCCGGACAGGGGCGCCGCGGCGGCCGGGGCGGCTGCGGCCACGGTCGCGCCCGCGGCGCCGATGCCGAGCACGACGGCGCCGCGCAGCAGGTCACGCCGGTCGAGTGCGGCGTGGTCGTGGTCATGGTGATCGGTGGAGCTGGGGACGTGGTCGTGCACGGGTTGCCTCCACGGGTCGGTCGCGCTGGAACGTGCCGATTTCATCCGTAGTATCGGCCGACCGCACAGCTCCCCGATACATCACATCCGGTACATCAGCGCACGCTATAGGCCGCGCGCCGACCGGGCGCCGGGAGCACGCCGGTGTGGAGGGGACCGGCGTGTCCCGGCGCCCGGGTCGGGGCTCTCAGGACTCGATCGTCTGGTGGCTCTCGGACGAACCCTGGCCGATGGGCGTCGAGCCCGCCGCGTGCGCCACCTCGATCTTGCGGGGCTTCGCGTCCTCGCTCACGGGGATCGTCAGGGAGAGCACGCCGTCGGCGTACGAGGCCGAGATCCTGTCGAGCGCGAGACCGCGGCCGACCGTGAGCTGCCGGGCGAACGTGCCCGTGGACCGCTCGCGCACCAGCCACTGCGCGTCGGCGTCGGACCGCTGGGTGCGTTCGGCCCGCACGGTGAGGGTGCGGTCCTCGACCGAGACGTCGATGGTGCCGGGGTCGACGCCGGGCAGATCCATCGACAGGACGTAGTGGTCACCCGTGCGGAAGAGGTCCATCGGCATGGCGCCGGACTGTCGGGCGTTGCTCGCGAACGAGCTGAACAGCCGGTCCATCTCCTGGAACGGGTCCCAGTAGGTAGCCATCGCGCACCACCTCCTACGACGATGCGGCCCTGGCCCTTCCAGGGCCGCGCGATCGGCGACGGCCTGGACCGCCGCCTGGCTACAGCCCAATTCTGGCACTCTCACCCCGAGAGTGCCAAGCCCTGTCCGGTCGTGTCGCGGCGACCGGAACGGCGGGTCGCACGGCGCCCTCAGGCGGCAGCGCGGCCCGTCAGTCCGACGCGGTCCAGCAGGTCCAGGGCCGGGCGGTGCTTGTTGAAGGTGTACACGTGCAGGCCCGGCGCCCCGGCGTCGAGCACCTCGCGCGCGAGCGCCGCCGAGTAGCGCACGCCGTGCTCGTGCTGGGCCTCGGCATCGACGGAGCCGTCCGGTGCCGTGAGCCGGTCGAGGTCCCGCAGCAGGCCCGACGGCGCGGCCACGCCCGTGAGCTCCTCGACGCGGCGCAGCCGGCGCGCCTCCGTGGTGGGCAGCAGACCGGCCAGGATCGGGATGGTGACGCCGGCCGCGCGGGCCGCGTCGACGAACCCGGTGTAGGAGTCGGCGCGGTAGAAGAACTGGGTGATCGCGAAGCTCGCACCCGCCTCCTGCTTCTCCAGGAGCCGCCGCACCTCCTGCTCGCGCGTGGTGCCCGCACCCGGGTTGCCGTCCGGGAACGTCGCCACGGCGATCGCGAGCGGGCGGGCGGCCGAGCGCAGCGCGGCGCTGGCGTCCGCGGCGCAGCGGCGCTCGTCGACCTGGCGCAGCAGCCGGACCAGGTCGACGCTGGACCGCACGCCGTCCGACGGCGGCACCCAGTCGGGCTCGTCGCGCGGCGGGTCGCCGCGCAGGGCCAGGAACGAGCGGACCCCGGCCTCGAGGAACTCCTCGATCACCTCGGAGACGTCCTCCCGGGACGCGCCCACGCAGGTCAGGTGGGCCACCGGCAGCACAGGCGTACCCCGCAGCAGCGTGGCGAGCACCTCGCGCGACGTCGCCCGGTCGCCCCCGCCCGCACCGTACGTGACGGACACGAAGTCCGGCCGCGCGCCCACCAGCCGCTCGGCCGTCTCCCAGAAGTTCGGGGCCGCTTCCGGCCGGCGCGGCGGCATCAGCTCGAACGAGACGGTGGGGCGGTGCGTGGGTACCTCGGCGACCATGGCTGCTCCATCGAACCTGGCGTGAGCACCTTGCCTCCCTCGCACCGCGGCGGGTCGGCAGGTTGCTGCGGTGTCAGGGAGCCAGGACTCTCGACCGCTCTGGATGGGGTTCGCTACCATGCTAAGCGGTCGTCCAGCAATGGGACAGAATTCGTCCGACGGGCGAGACGGCCCGGTCCACCCCGCGTGGACCGGGCCGCCCGCTACTTCACGGAACCGGCCACCAGGCCGCCCACCAGGCGCTTCTCGATGATCATGAACAGGATCACCACGGGCACGATCGCCACGACGGAGACGCCGAACACGTAGTGCCACGACGTCTCGTACTGACCCACGAACTTGGTCAGCGCCACGGACAGCGGCTGGTTGCCCGCCGTGGTGAGCAGCACGAGCGAGGCCGCGAACTCGTTCCAGGACGCGACGAACGTGAACACCACGGCCGTCACGATCCCCGGCCAGACGAGCGGCAGGTTGATCCTGGTCAGCACGGCGAAGGTGCCCGCGCCGTCGAGCTGCGCCGCCTCGTCCACCTCCTTCGGGATGCCCGCGAAGAAGCTGTGCATGATCCAGACGGCGAACGACAGGTTGAACGCCGCGTTCACCAGGATCATGGCGGCCCAGGTGTCGAGGATCCCCCACGTGATGAACTGCCGGAACAGGCCCGACGTCAGCACCGCGGGCTGCACCATCTGGGTCACGATCACGAGGAACAGGAACACGAGCCGCCCGGGGAAGCGGAACCGCGCCGTGTAGTAGGACGCGGGCAGTGCCACCGCGAGCACCAGCAGCGTGGCGCACAACGAGATCACCAGGGTGGAGATCAGGTTCTGCAGCAGCGGCGTCTCGGGCGTCGACCACATCGTGGCGTAGTTCTCCCAGTGCCACTCCGTGGGGAAGTAGGTCGGGTCGACCGACCGGATCTCCGCCTTGGTCTTCACCGAGCCGAAGAACATGATGAGGTACGGCAGCAGGAACACCGTCAGCACCACGAGCCCGGCCAGCATCCGCAGCAGCAACGACCCGAGCGGCACCTGGTCGGCGGTGTACTTGCGCACCCGCCGCCCTCCGGACGGCGG
This sequence comes from Promicromonospora sp. NPDC052451, assembly GCF_044547525.1. Classification (NCBI taxonomy): domain Bacteria; kingdom Bacillati; phylum Actinomycetota; class Actinomycetes; order Micrococcales; family Promicromonosporaceae; genus Promicromonospora; species Promicromonospora sp. NPDC052451. The sequence continues at coordinate 292,782 of NZ_JBIUAP010000001.1, read as the reverse complement.
CGGGGTGGCCGCACGCCGTGTCGTGGCCGTCTCCGTGAGCGCCGCCATCAGACCTCCTCCAGCGGGCGCACGACCCGCACGTAGACGGCCACGATGCCGATGACCACGAGGAACGCGATGACGGACAGCGCGCTCGCCAGGTCGATCTGCCGCTGGTTCTGCATGTACTTGAAGATCATGGTCATCACGGTGTCGGCGTCGTACCCGGGGATGGACCCGGTCATGACGCGCAGGATGGGCAGCGAGTTGAACACGTTGATGATGTTGATCAGCACCGCCACGGAGATCGCGCCCCGCAGCTGCGGCAGTACCACGCTGAAGTAGGTGCGCAGCCCGCCGGCGCCGTCGATCCGCGCGGCCTCGACGGTCTCGCCGGGCACCGTCTGCAGGCCGGCCAGGATCGTGTACGTCGTGAACGGCAGCGACACGAACACCGCCACCGCCATGGCCCACGCGAAGGCCGTGCCCGGGTGCCGGGTCCAGCCGTAGCCCTCCGGCGTGCTGATCAGCCCCACGTCCACGAGGAACGAGTTGATGATGCCGAAGTACGGCTCGAGCCCGTAGTGCACCACCAGCGTGGTCATGACCACGCTGGAGGCCCACGGCACGATGACGGCCATGCGCACCAGCCGGCGGCCCGGGAACGCCTTGTTCAGCAGGGCCGCGATCGCCAGCGACCCGAGCAGGGTGAACGCGACGACCACCACCACCCACACCACGGTGCGCCCGAGGATCGGCCAGAAGTACTGGAAGCCGACCACGGTCGCGAAGTTGCCGAGGCCCACTCCGCCGCCGTCGACACCGCTCTGGCTGATGTCACGGGTCGAGTTCCAGAACATCAGGCCCACCGGGAACAGGACCACGGCCGCGATGAGTGCGACCGCGGGCCCGATCCACGGCAGGGCCTTCACGAGGTCCTTCACGACAGTCTTCCGATCAGCCCGCGTCGACCTGCGCCTGGATCTCGGCCAGGACGTCCTTGGCGGACTTGGTGCTGTCGAGCTGGCCGAAGAGCGCCTTGAACGCGGAGTCCGCGGCGTTCCAGTCGGGGTTGGTGGTCGGGTAGAACTGCGCGTCGGGCAGCACCTCGAGGAATGGCGCGAGCGCCTCCTCGTCGGCGAGCTCCTCCGAGCCGGACACCGTGGTGGGCAGGAAGCCCTCGGCCTGGACCCACGGCACGTAGACGTCGGCGGTGTAGAAGTAGTCGAAGAAGGCGGTGATGGCCTCCTGCTTGTCGCCGTCGTTCTGGAACGCCATGAGGTGGTCCGCCACGCCCAGCGTGAACGGCGAGCCGTCCTCGGTGGGGATGGGGTGGATCGAGTACTCCAGGTCCGGGTTGTCGGACTCGATCTGCCCGACGCTCGGCGGCAGGCCCACCTGCATGCCGATCTTGCCCTGCACGAAGATGTCGAACAGCGGGCTGCGGTCGGTCGCACCGGCGTCGGCCTGCGTGGCGCCCTCGTCGATCATCGTCTTGACGAACTCGGCGCCCGGGAGGTTCTCGGGCGTGTCGATCGTGATCTGCTCGGCGTCGCCGAACGAGCCGCCGCCGCCCCACAGCCAGACGGCCGCCTCGGCCTGGGCCTCCTCGGAACCGAGCGGCATGCCGTAGCCGGCCACACCGCCCCCGAGCTCGGAGACCTTCTTGGCCGACTCGAGCAGCTCGTCCCAGGTGGTCGGCACCTCGGCGCCGGCCTCCTCCAGGAGCGCATCGTTGACGAAGAGCGCACGGGCCGACGCGATGAACGGCAGACCGTACGTGGTGCCGCCGACCTGTGCGTTCTCGAGGAACGTGGGCTGGAAGTCGGCGTAGGTCTCCTCGGAGGTGACCTCCTCGACCGGGTACAGCAGCTCGTCCTCGGCGAAGCCCGCGAAGGGGCCGCCGTTGTAGATGTCGGGTGCGTCGCCGCCCTGGATCTTGGTGGCGATGACGGACTCGAGGTTGTCCCAGGACTCCACCTGGAGGTTGACCTTGATGTCCGGGTTCTCTTCCTCGAACCCGGCGATCACGTCGTTCCAGAGGCCCTGGGTGGCGTCGGAGTAGCTGGGGACGAGCAGGTCGAGCGTCGTTGCACCGCCGCTCTCCTCCCCGGACGACCCGCCGAATCCACAGGCTGTGAGTCCCGTTGCCGTGGCCAGCGTGATCGCCATGATCCCGCCGAGCCTCTTGTACTGGGCCATGACCTTCCCTCTCCTTCGTGGTGGTGCAGGTCACGTTTTCACTAGGCCGCGTAATCTGTCAATGGTTCTAACAAACCTGTGACCTCCGGGTGACACACCGGTCATCAAGCCGTCGCGGGGCGCACCGCGGGCAGCGAAAAGGGCCGCAGCACGCGGCTGCGGCCCCTTCGACGACGCCCGCCCGACGACGACGACGCCGATCCGGTCAGCAGCCGCACCCTCCACCGCTGCGGCCCTGGAGGATCACGCCGTACCGCGGGACCGTCCAGGCGTTGCCCGCGTACCGCAGCTGCCAGGCCCCCTCCCGTGCCGGCACCACCGTCGAGATGTTCCCGCCCGGACCCGCGGTGAGCGTGCGCACGAACACCGGCTCGCGCTCGTCCTCGAAGACGCCGTCCGGGTCGCGGTAGAGCCGCACCGTGGTGTTCCGCACCGGGCTCCACGAGAGGTCCCCGTCGCCGCTGATGCGCAGCCACTGGAACTGCCCCGTGATCCGCGAAGGCCGCCCGTCCGTGGCCTTGGGGTTGGTGATCTCACCCTGGAAGCGCACGTCGCGCCGGACCGAGATCTTCTTCGCCCGGTCGACCTCGACGTGGTGCAGCACGAGCTTCCCGTCGGGCCGCTCGACGGCCGCCGTGTACTCGATTCCGACGGCGTAGAAGCCGGGGGTGACGCGGTTGGGCAGACGGATCTTCGCGAACCGGTCGCCGTCGGCGTCGAGGGTGACCGGGTAGCGGCGCACGTGCGTGGCGCCGACGCCCTGGAGCGTCACCTCGCCGTCGAACGACCGCAGCTCGCCGCCGGTCCAGCGCAGGTCGAGCTCGTACCAGAACGTGACGGGCTCGATCCTGTCGGTGGCCGCGTTGCCGGTGATCGTTGCTCCGGCGGCGGTCATCCGGGTCGTGACGACCGTGCCGTCGCGTTCGCTCGCATCGACGAGCGGCAGCGCCGCCTGGGCGGCAGGGGCGACCACGAGGGCCGTGACGAGCAGCACGACCGCGGCGGCCAACGCCGTCAGGCCCTGGCGCCACGTGGTGGGGTGGTACTGAGACATCTCGGTTCTCCCGTCCGTCGAGGGAGCCTGTCCCGGCGAGCAATCACTCGCCGTCAGGCCTCACCACCCGGTACGGACGGGAGAACCGGAACGTTGAGGCTCAGCGCTCCGTGGCGCCGATCATCGGCAGCCCGAACGAGAGCCCGACGGCCAGGATGCCGCCCACGAACAGATACGGCGACGACGCCGAGTCACCGATCGAACCGACGGCCATCAGCGCGAACCCACCCAGGAACAGGGCGAAGCACGCCACGAACCGCACCACCAGCGTCGCCGTGGGCTCCTGCTTCTGCCTGCGGGCCACCTCGAAGTTGCTCATGAGGGCAAATCTACCGTCCGGCCCGCGGGACGGTGACGGCCAGCCCGCCCGCGCGCCCGTTGACCGTGACCCGCACGGTGGCCTCGCCGGAGCGCAGCGCCGTCACCTCGTGGGTGGCGGGGTCGAGGGCGAGCACCGCACCGCGCGGGCACTCCCGCAGGGCGGCCCGGCCCCGCTCGTCCGTGACGCACACACCCTCGCCGCCCCAGGTCGCGGAGACCGGCCATGCGACCGGCACCTCGCGCGTCCCGTCCTGCAGCACGACGGCGCCGACCGCCCCCGACTCACCGACCCCGAGCGACCGCGGTCCGGTGACGGTGACGTTCTCGGCGCGTGTGCTGACCTCCCACTCCAGCCACGGATCCCGGGAGCCGGACGCCGTGCCCTGCGCCGGGCGGACGCCCAGCATCGACCACCCGGTGAAGCCACCGTCGGCCGGCGTACTGGCCGGGCTCTTGCCCGAGTTGCCGTTCACCAGGTACTGCACGCCGTCCTCGGTGCTCGCGTGGAACACGCCCACGTGGGAGCCGACCGAGGCGATCGACTTGCCGGACGTCGCCTCGAAGTCCTCGAACCAGCCGCGCAGCGTGTCCGCCTCCAGCCGGTCGGTGAGCCGGCTCGCCTTCGTGGGCAGCGGGTCGTCGAGCGGGTGGTGGGCGAACACCAGCACCCCGGTGACGGCGCGGTCGGCCGCGGCGTCGTCGAGGGCCTCGCGCAGCATCCGGACCTGCGCGAAGTCGGTGCCCAGCCGCCCCGAGGACGAGTCGAGCATGACGAGCCGCGTCGTGCCGCCGCGCCGGCCGGGCGCGGGCACGTCGAGCACACGGGTCCGCTCGCCGAACTCCGCCTCGAAGTTGGCGATCGAGCCGCCCATCACCTCGTGGTTGCCGGGCAGGTAGTACCAGGGGAAGTCCGCGTCCGCGAGCTCCTCGGTGAGCACGCGCCGGGCGAGGCCGAAGTCCTCGGGCGAGGCCTCGTCCACCAGGTCGCCGTTGATGACCAGGAGGTCAGGTTCGGCCGCGACGATCTCGGACAGTGCGTCCCGCGCCCCCGCCACCGCACCCGATCCCGGGTCGCGCGCGACGAACTGGGCGTCCGACATGACCGCCACCCGCAGCGGCGCGTCGTCGGTCGCACCGTCGGCCACGACGACCGGGTCCTCGACGCGCGGCACCTCGGGCGCGTCCACGGCGGGCGGCACCTGGGCCGCGATCGTCGAGAGCGTCAGCGCGCCCGCGTACTGCTCGCCCGCCGTGGTCTCCAGGGCACGGACCCGCTGCAACCGCAGCGGGAAGGCGACGCCCTCGGGCACGGGGAAGGTGACCTGCCGCCAGCCGGTCCAGGTGACCTCAGGGCCGTCGAGCTGCGTCACCACGCCGTCGCCCTGCCGCACCTGGAGCCGCAGCCAGGCGCCGTTCCCGTCGCCGTCCACCCACAGGGTCACGGCCCGCGGCGCGCCGGGCAGCTCACGCCCGCCCGCCGCGGCCTCCGGCAGCACGGCGTACTGACCACGCGTGGCCGTGGACCGCGTGAAGTCGTAGGTCAGGCGCAGGCCGGCCGCGCCGTCGTACCCGGCCGCGGCGGCAACCGAACCGCCCGGGGCGCGGTCGTGCGCCGACGTCCAGGCGGCCGCGTCGGCGAAGTCCGCGACCACGTCCTCCTCCAGGCTCACGGTCACCGCGACCTCGGTCGTGAAGGTCTCGCCGTCACGCCCGCGGACGGACAGCTCGAAGGTCGTGGCGCCCACGTCCGCGAGCGCCCGCACGGTGAAGGAGCCGTCGGCGGCGGGGACGAGCTCCGCCACCGGCTCGCGGGTCGCGCGCACTCCGGCGATCCGGGGCTCACCCGGCTCGACCGCGGTGACCCTGACATCGCGGGCCTCGACCGGCGCGGAGAAGCCCTGCGCGTCGTACCCGGTGAGCACCAGGGGTACGGTCGCGTCGCCGTTCTCCAGCCCGATCACCGGGGTGTCCACCCCGGTCCGGACCAGGTCGCCGAGCACCTCGATCTCCGTGCTGCCGGTGGCGAGGCCCCAGCGGCTCAGGGATGCGGCGGTCACGACCGCGGTACCGGGCCGACGTGCCGTGACGACACCGTCGCGCACCGACGCCGCCGACCCTCGGGCACGCCACGACGACGGCTCGGTGGCGACCGGCGCCATGACGTCGTCGTACCCCTTGCCGGTGAGGGTGCGGTGCAGGCCCGGGAAGACACGACCGGCGTCGGCGGCCGGGACGGTGGTGCGCACGTCGTAGGCCGCGACGCGGCCGGAGCCGGCGGGTACGAACAGGCCCAGGCCGTTCGCGTCGGCGCGCTCGTAGCCGTCGGACGGGCTGTTCAGGATGGTGGTGCCCGTGTCGCCGGGGAACCGCGCGACCATCTCGGTCGAGCCGCCGCCGTCGAGGTTGATCGCGTCGTCGGCACCGAGCTGGGCCATGAGCTCGCCCAGGTCGTAGAGGTCGATGCCGGTGCTGTGGGTCTGCCGGCCGTCGATCACGACGAGGTAGGCGCGGGTGCCCGACTCGTCGAAGCCGATCGCGGTCCGCGGGTGCCGCAGCTCCACGTGGTCGCCGGTCGCCGAGGTGACCTCGCCGTCCTCCAGCAGGGGGTCCTCGGTCCCGCCCCCGATCGCGACGGCGACCTCGCCCGCGTCCTCGCGCAGGCCGTACGCCACGTCCACCCGGTCCCCGGCCCGCAGGCCGGCCAGTGCGTCGGCCGCCGCACCGGGGCGGGCCACGACGGCACGCGTGCCGTCGGGAAGCTGTCCTGCGCCCGGCTGCCCGACGGCGGTCACGGTGCCGTCCGGACCTACCTGCACCTCGACGCCCTGCTCGCCGGACGCGAGCGGACGGGTCCGGGTGAAGTCGCCCCACGCGGCGTCGTACACGGCCACGCCCCCGGCGGGGAGCGCGGTGACGTTCAGGCCGTTCACGGGCACCTCGGCACCGGCCCAGCGCACCGACCCCTCCAGGAAGAGCTGCGCGAGCCGCCCCACGCCGTCCGACCCGATGGCCACGGACCGCTCGCGGCCGGGCGACGCCGACTTGAGCAGCGTCCCGTCGTCGACGGCGGCGCCGAGCGCGGCACCCGAGTTGTTGATGTCGAAGTAGTCGCCGTTGATGGCGGCCACGGCGCCGCGCGAGGCGGCCATCTGGGACACCGTGGCGTTGCCGGCGATGTGCTCCGGCCCGACGTAGCCGACCTGCACCTTTCCGCGCTGCCCAGCGTCCGCGGCGAGATCGGCCACGAGCACCTCGCCGCTCAGCCAGCCGTCGGCACTGATCCGTGCGAACCGGGTGAGCTCCAGGCCGGGCGCGATGCGCTGCTCCTGGCGCCGGGTGACGATCGCGTCGCCCTCGTCGTCGAGCGGTAGGTGGGTGACTTCCGGGGGATTCTCGGCGGGCCCGCCCGCCGGCAGCGGGGTGCTCGCGAACGGCGCCGGGGCGGCCAGCGCGGCGCTCGACCGGGGCACGTCCTCGGGGCCGGGGAGCGGCGCCGCGGCGGCACCCGCCGTAGGGCCGAGGAGGAGTGCGGCAGTAACTGTGCAGGTCAACGCGCTGGTCAAGGGATTGCGCGGCAGCGCCGACGGCGCTGCAGGCATGACTCGTCGCATGCTCGTTCCTTCTGGGGGCATCGGGGGAGCGTCCTGCGGCAGCGTGGCGCGGCGAGGTTATGACCCGGCGGCCGGAGTGTGAATAGCGCCCGAACCGCAACGTTGTTCGCTGAGCGCGAAACAGGGGCGAGTCCGGGTGACACTACGATGCGTTCGTGGCAAACACGTCCCCCGCCTTCGACCAGCGTCCTGCCCGTGTGCGCACGGACTGGGGCATCTCCGGCGCGCTCGCCCTCACTGCCACCGATGCGCGCTCGTCGCTCGTGGTCGTCGTGGACGTGCTCTCCTTCTCGACCACGGTCACCGTCGCCTGCGAACAGGGCGCGGGGGTCTACCCGTTCCCGTACCACGATCCCGCCGGCGCGGCCCGGCTGGCTCGCACCATGCGCGCCGCGCTCGCCGGACCCCGGTGGGAGGAGGGCATCAGCATCTCCCCCGCCTCGCTGCAGGACCTCGACGCCGAGCGCCTCGTGCTCCCGTCGCCGGGCGCGGCCCAGATCTGCCACACCATCGCCAACCGGGGCGCCCTGATCGTCGCGGGCAGCCTGCGCAACGCGAAGGCCGTGGCCGGGCTCGCGGCCGCGCACCTGGACGCGTCCGAGCGGCACGACGTCGTGCTGGTCCCCGTGGGTGAGCGGTGGCCGGACGACACGCTGCGTCCCGCGCTGGAGGACCACCTCGCGGTCGGAGCGATCGCGGCCCGCCTCACGTCGATGCTGCCCGGCATCAGCATCTCCCCCGAGACCGCGGCGACCGCGACCCTCTGGAAGGGCACCAAGGACGTGGTCGACTTCGTGGGCGGTTCCGCGAGCGGCCGGGAGCTGCTCGACTCCGGGTTCGCCGACGACGTCACCATCGCCACCGACCTGGACGCCACGGACGTGGTGCCGGTGCTGATGGACGGTGCGTTCGTGCCGCTCGGGCACCGGGCGGCCGCGGCCCGCAACCGGGTGTCGGCGAACGCCCGCTGATCAGGCGAGGTGGCGGCTCAGGGCCTCGATGATCTGGACGTCACCGTCCAGCCAGGGCACGTCGCCCAGCTCGCCGGCGCCGAGCCAGCGCAGCTCGTCGTGGTCCTCGAGCGGCGCGGGCGTACCCCGCACCGGAGTCGCGAACCAGACCCGCATCCGGTGGGTGGCGGTGATCGGCCACGCGCCGCCGTCGGACGCCGGAAGCTCCGCACCCACGGACACCGTCACGCCGAGCTCCTCACCGAGCTCACGGTGCAGCGCGTCGAGCGGGTCCTCACCCGGCTCCACCTTGCCGCCGGGCAGCTCCCACCGGCCGGCGAGTGCCGCCGGGGCCGAACGACGGGCGGCGAGCAACCGGGTGGGCCGGTCGAGGTCGTCCACGATCGCCGCGGCGACCACGTCGATGAGGGTCTCCTGCATGCCGAGCAGTCTCCCACCCACGGTGGGCCGGCGTGCGGCGCACCGCAGGGACGAGACCGGCCGGACACAGCACGGCGACGGCGCCTCTGGGGAGGGCGCCGTCGCCGAAGTCCTGTCCGCCTGAGCCGGCGGCTCCGTCTCGGCTCAGTCGGCGAGCTGGAACTCGTGAGCCTTCGCGATCGCCTCGGCGCGCGACGACACGCCGAGCTTCCGGTAGACGCTGCGGACCTGCGTCTTCACCGTGTTGCGGGTGACGTACAGGCGCCGAGCGATCTGCTCGAGCGTGGCGTCCTCGCTGAGGTTCGCCAGGATTACGCGCTCGCGGCGGGTGAGACTGGGCACACGGTGGTCTAGGGTCATCGCGCTCATGATCTTTTTCCTCCACACAGCGGCCGGTTCTGGGGTTCCGGCCTACGGATGCTGCTAAGAGGTAAAGCGCTCTGCATGGGGTTCATGACGCGGTTCTGACAGAGAAATCTGACCGTTACCGTTCCGAGACCAAGCCGCCCCCGGACACGCACCGTGGCGGTCCGGGGGCGGTAGGGAATCTCCGGGATCAGTTCCCGGTGTGCGCGGCGTACTCGGCGGCGGTGAGCAGCTCGCCCGTCCCGGTCACCTCGACCTTGAAGAGCCAGCCCTTGCCGTAGGGGTCCTCGTTCACGATCTCGGGGTTGTCCACGGCCTCGGTGTTGACCTCGGCGACGGTCCCGCTGACCGGGGAGTACAGCTCGGACACGGACTTGGTGGACTCGATCTCGCCCACCACGGAGCCGGCCTCGACGGTCGCGCCCACCTCGGGCAGCTCCAAGTAGACGACGTCGCCGAGCGCCTCGGCCGCGACGTCGGTCACGCCGATGACGGCAGGGGTGGACCCGTCCAGCCATTCGTGCTCGGTGGTGTACTTCAGGTTCTCGGGGAAGTCGGCCATGACAGCTCCTTGCGGTTCTGAGGAGGGAGGGGGTTCAGTTCTGGGGACGACGGTAGAACGGCACGGGCACGACCACGAACGGTTCGGCCCGCCCGCGCACGTCGACCGCGAGCTCGGTGCCCTCGGCCGACACCTCGGGCGTCACGTAGGCCAGCGCGATCGGGTAGCCGAGCGTCGGTGACGGAGCACCCGAGGTGACCCGGCCCACGCGCGTGCCCGGCTCGGTGCCCTCGCCTCGCAGCACCACGTCGTACTCCGCGCGTGCGGGGCGCCGGCCCTCGCCGCGCAGGCCCACGAGCACGCGGGCGGGCGCCGAACCCTTGCGCGCCGCCAGGGCGTCCCGGCCGACGAAGGGGATCGGCGTACCGTCCTCCGTCTCCTTGTCGAGGCGCACCACACGGCCCAGACCTGCCTCGAAGGGCGTGGTCGTGGTGTCGAGCTCGTGACCGTACAGCGGCATGCCGGCCTCCAGGCGCAGCGAGTCGCGGGCCGAGAGACCGGCCGGCACCAGGCCGAACGGCTCGCCGGCGGTGCGCAGCGCACGCCAGAGGGCGACGGCGTGCCCGGCGGGGACCCAGATCTCGAACCCGTCCTCACCCGTGTACCCGGTCCGGCCGACGAGCACCGGCTCGCCCTCGAACCGCATGCCCATGCAGGCGTAGTACTTGAGGTCGGCGAACGCGGTGCCGCCGGAGATCTCGGCGTCCTCCACGAGGCCGGCGGTGGCGCGCATGATCTCCGCGGCGCGCGGCCCCTGGACGGCGACGAGCGCCTGGCCGGGCTGGATGTCGTCGAGGGTCACGTCGAAGCCGGCCGTCCGCTCCCGGAAGGCGGCCAGGACGAGCGCGGCGTTGGCGGCGTTGGCGACGACCGAGTACACGCCGGGGGCCTTGTGGTAGACGATCAGGTCGTCCAGCACGCTGCCGTCCTCGGCGCAGATCATCGAGTAGCGCGCACCCATCTGGCGCACCTTGGAGATCCAGCCGACGAGCGCATGGTCGAGGAACGCCGCGGCGTCGGGCCCGGTCACCTCGATGTTGCCCATGTGCGACAGGTCGAACAACCCGGCGGCCTCGCGGACCGCGCGGTGCTCGGCCAGGTCGGACGTGTACCGCAGCGGCATGAGCCAGCCGCCGAAGGGTGTCATCGAGGCGCCGAGCGCCACGTGCTCGTCGTGGAGCGGGGTCGTGCGGTCCTCACCCATGGATCAATCCTCTCGTCGGCGGCGTGTCGCACGCGCGGGCCACCCGGGTGACCCGGGCGTCCGACAACCCCGGCTTGGTCTGGCAGGTCACTCGGCGAAGGCCTCGACCGGCGGGCAGGCGCACACGAGGTTGCGGTCGCCCTTGGCGCCGTCGATGCGGCGCACCGGCGGCCAGTACTTGGTCGCGCGCAGCGACGCGACGGGGAACGCCGCCAGCTCGCGCGAGTACGGCTTGTCCCACTCGTCCGCCACGACCGACGCCGCCGTGTGCGGCGCGTTGTGCAGCGGGTTGTCGTCGCGCGGCCAGGTACCCGCGCCGACGGCGTCGATCTCGCCGCGGATGGCGATCATCGCGTCGATGAACCGGTCGAGCTCCGCCAGGTCCTCCGACTCGGTGGGCTCCACCATGAGCGTGCCCGGCACGGGGAACGCGAGCGTGGGCGCGTGGAAGCCGTAGTCCATGAGCCGCTTGGAGACGTCCTCGGCGGTCACCCCGGTCTCGGCGGTGATCTTGCGCAGGTCGAGGATGCACTCGTGCGCCACCAGCCCGTTGGGGCCCGTGTAGAGCACGGGGAAGTGCGGGTCGAGGCGGCTCGCCACGTAGTTGGCGGTCAGGACGGCGGCCTTGGTCGCCTCGGTCAGGCCGTCCGGCCCCATCAGGGCCACGTAGGCGTACGAGATCGGCAGGATGCCGGCCGAGCCGTAGCGCGTGGCGGACACCGGGGTGCCACCGGAGCCGGAGCCGGCGTCCAGGCCCGGCGTCGGGTCACCCGGCAGGAACGGCACCAGGTGCTCGGCCACCGCGACCGGGCCGACGCCCGGGCCGCCGCCGCCGTGCGGGATGCAGAACGTCTTGTGCAGGTTCAGGTGCGAGACGTCGCCGCCGAACTCGCCCGGCCTGGCCAGGCCCACCAGCGCGTTCAGGTTGGCGCCGTCGATGTACACCTGGCCGCCGGCCTCGTGCACCAGGTCGCAGACCTCGCGCACGTGCTCCTCGTACACGCCGTGCGTGGAGGGGTAGGTGATCATGATGCCCGCGACCTGGGCGCCGTGCTGGTCGAGCTTGGCGCGCAGGTCGTCGAGCAGGATCTCGCCGTCGTCGGCCGTGGCCACGACCACGACGCGCAGGCCCGCGAGCGCCGCCGACGCCGCGTTGGTGCCGTGCGCGGAGGCCGGGATGAGCACGATGTCGCGGTGCTCCTCGCCGCGGGAGGCGTGGTACCCCTTGATCGCGAGCAGGCCGGCGAACTCGCCCTGGCTGCCGGCGTTGGGCTGCACCGAGACGGCGGCGTAGCCGGTGATCTCGGCGAGCTGGGCCTCCAGCGCGGTGACGAGCTCGGTGTAGCCCTGCGTCTGGTCGACGGGGGCGTACGGGTGGATGTCCGCGAAGCCGGGCCAGGAGATGGCCTCCATCTCGGCGGTCGCGTTGAGCTTCATGGTGCAGGAGCCCAGCGGGATCATCGTGCGGTCCAGCGCCAGGTCCTTGTCCGAGAGCTTGCGCAGGTAGCGCAGCATGCTGGTCTCGGAGCGGTGGCTGTGGAAGATCGGGTGCGTCAGGTACGCCGTCGTCCGGGTCAGCTCGGCGGGCAGGGTCCCGCCGGCCTCCACGGTGGGCGCCGGGGCCAGGCCCAGCACGTTCAGGATCGTGGCCGCGACGGTCTCGACGTCCGCGGGCGTCGTGGTCTCGTCCGTGCTGATCTGCACGTGGTCGGCGTCGGGCACGAAGAGGTTGTAGCCCGCGTCGGCGGCGGCCCGCGCGATCTCCTGGGCCTTGCCCGGGACCACGGCGCGCACGGTGTCGAAGAACGTGTCGTGCTCGATGGTGACGCCGGCGGTCCGCAGGGCGGCGGCCAGGGTCACGGCCCGGGTCCGGACGCGCTCGGCGATCGCCCGCAGTCCCTCGGGCCCGTGGTAGACCGCGTACATGCTGGCCACGATGGCGAGCAGGGCCTGGGCCGTGCAGATGTTGCTCGTGGCCTTCTCCCGCCGGATGTGCTGCTCGCGGGTGGCCAGGGCGAGGCGGTACCCGGCGGCGCCGTCGACGTCGATCGAGACGCCGACCAGCCGGCCGGGGAGCTGCCGCTCCAGGCCCTTCTTCACCGCCATGTAAGCGGCGTGCGGGCCGCCGTAGAAGAGCGGGACGCCGAAGCGCTGGGCGGAGCCCACGGAGATGTCGGCGCCGAGCTCCCCCGGGCTGACCAGCAGCGTCAGGGCGAGCAGGTCGGTCGCGACGGTGACGAGCGCCCCGGCCTCCTTGGCCTCGGCGACCACGCCGCGCGCGTCGAGCACCCGGCCCGACGCACCCGCCTGCTGGACCACCACGCCGACGAGCTGGCCGGCGGGAAGCGTCGCGCCGTCCGCCACGGCCTGGTCGAGGCCTGCGCGCAGGCCGTGCGTGAGGTCCGCGACCACGACGGGGAGGCCGATCGCCTCGGCGCGTCCGCGCGCGACGGCGAGCGACTGGCCGAACAGGTCGGCGTCCAGGACGACGTAGCCCTCCTTCGCGCGCGAGGCACGCCACATCAGGGCGACGGCCTCCGCGACGGCGCTCGCCTCGTCGAGCAGGGAGGCGTTGGCGATCTCGAGGCCCGTGAGGTCCTCGACCGCGGTCTGGAAGTTGAGGAGCGCCTCGAGCCGGCCCTGGCTGATCTCGGGCTGGTAGGGCGTGTAGGCCGTGTACCAGGCGGGCGACTCCAGCACGTTGCGCCGGATGACGGCGGGCGTGTGCGTGCCGTAGAAGCCCTGACCGATGAGCTGGGTCTTGACCTGGTTCTTGCCCGCGAGCTCACGGAGGTGGGCGAGCACCTCGGCCTCGGTGCAGGCGGCCGGCAGGTTCAGGGGGGCCTGGGTGCGGATCGCCTTGGGGACCGCCCGGTCCACGAGGGTGTCCATCGTGTCGATGCCGAGCTGGTCCAGCATGGTGCGGACCTCACGGCCGCGCGGGCCGAGGTGCCGGTCGGCGAAGACGTCGGGGTTGTGGGGCGTGCTCACGGCGGGCTCCTGGCTGTCCGAGGGCGTGGGGACGACTGCGGTCCCTCCCCGCTCTGTCATCGGACGCAGCGCGTCGACCTGAGAGTTTTGCCGGTCCGCCTTCCCTCGCGGGACGGGGCGCGCCGGCTTGCACCGTCGGTGGAGCCCTCCTGCCCGACGGCGGGACGGCTCGCTTTCCAGAGTTGCCTCACCGTGGCGGTACTGGGGCCTGAGAGATTCCCGGGGAGGGGTTTGCTCCTTCGGCGCCGGCTGCGGCGTCGTCGTGGGACGGCGGCGCGGACCGGACTCTCCCGTCGCGGTTGATGGCGGCGTGTTCTGTTGTACGGCCAAGCCTACTGTGAGCCGGGCCGCCTTCTGGCCGGAGCGGCTACCCCAGGTCGATCTCGCGGGCCGCGGCGACCATCTCGTCCACGACGGCGCGCACGATGGGACCGGGTTCGTGCCGGTTCTGCCGGTGCCGCACCACGAGCCGCCGCGAGCCGAGACCGGCCAGGGCGACCACGGCCACGCCGTCGGGCACCTCCTGCTGCAGGGCCAGCGCGGGCAGCATCGCAATGCCCTGACCGGCGGCGACGAGCGAGATCGCGGTGTCGAAGTCGTTGTAGGAGTGGCGCATCTCGAACGTCGTGCCGAGCTGGGCCGCCAGGCGGGTGGAGGCGCGCTCGGCCGCCGACCCGGCCTGCGGGCCCACCCACGTGAGTGCGGCCAGGTCATCGAGGCGCTCCGGCTCGGGCAGGCTCGTCGGCACCACGATGCGCCACGGCTCGTCGAGCAGAGGCACGTCGTGGGCACCGCGCGGGGCAGGCGCGTCGACCTCGACGTCGCGCTCCAGCACCACCGCGTCCAGGTCACCGGCCCGCAGCCGGCGGACGGAGTCGGTGGGGTCGTACTCCTGGACGTCGACCTCGATGTGCGGGTGGCGCTCCCCGAGCGACACGAGCACCGGCGCGACCACCGTGCGGATCGCCGTCTGGATGGACCCGACGGACACCCGGCCCGTGAGCTCGCCCTCCAGGGCGGCCACGGCCTGCCGGGCCTGGACCAGCTCGGCCTCGATCCGCTCGGCGGCCTCCGCGAGCACCCGGCCGGCCGGCGTGAGGGTGACTCCGCGGGGCCCGCGGTCCAACACGTCGATGCCTTCCTCCGCCTCCAGCCGGGCGATCTGCTGCGAGACGGCGGAGGGGGTGACGTGCAGCAGGTCCGCTGCTGCGAGCACCCCTCCGGCGCGGTGCACGGCGAGCAGGAAAGCGAGTCTTCGCGGGTCGGTGGCCATGTAGCGATGCTACATCCCGGAGTCACGAACATTCGATTGTGCTGAACGCAGGGTGTGCCTCATGCTTGATCCTGGCGGCGAGCGGACCAGTTCCGGACCGAGACCGCCGAACCCCTGCACGGATCCCCGGCACTCGACCTCCGGCCGATCCTCGAATCGTTTCGAACCACATCCCCAGGAGTATCACCATGTCCCTCATGCTGGTCGTCACCGCCCTCGGCTGGGTCGGCGCTCTCGCCGGCCTCGTGGCCTACGCCATGGTCAGCCGCGGGCGCTGGAGCGCCGACTCGCTCGCGTTCCAGTGCACGAACGTGCTGGCGGCCGGGACACTGCTGACCGTGGCGGCGGTGAACGGCATCTGGCCGTCCGCGGCGTCCAACATCGCCGCCATCCTGATCGGCGCGAACGCGCTCTTCACCGTGTTCCGCGCCAAGCGGCGCGCGGCGGGCGAGGCGGCCACGCTGTCCGTCGTCGAGAACACCGTCGTCGAGAACACCGCGGAGCGAGAGCCGGCGGAGACCGCAGAGCGGCCCGTCGTGACGCACCGGGCCTACGCCGAGGCCGCCTGACCCGTCCGGGGTCGCCCGGCCCTGTCCGGGGTCGCCCGGCCCTGTCCGGGGTCGCCCGGCTCCCTGTCCGGCGCGGAGCGACCTTGCGTCCCGCGCCGGACGTGGTGCGCTGGAACCATGAACCCGCGCATCCGACAGGTGGTGCTGGACACCACCGACGCCCGCGCTCTCGCCGAGTTCTACCGGGAGCTCTTCGGCCTGCACTACCGTCCGGGTGACGAGCCGCCGCCCGAGGGCGAGCCGGACCCGAAGGGCCGCGACTGGCTCGTCCTGCGGAACGACGACGGCGTGTCCCTCGCGTTCCAGCAGGTCGACGAGCTGCCACGATCCACCTGGCCCGAACCCGGCGTGCCGCAGCAGCTCCACCTCGACACCACGGTGCCCGACGTCGCCGCCCTCGCGGCGGCACGGGACCGCGCCGTCGCCCTGGGTGCGACCCTCCTCCACGACCGGTCGGACGACCCGGACGAGCCGCTCCACGTCCTCGGGGACCCGATGGGACATCCGTTCTGCGTCTTCGTCGGCTGACCTCGGCCGGCCGCCTCAGCGGACGTCGAGGTCCGCCACGAGGGCCCGGTGGTCCGAGACGCCCGTGTCGACCGCACGGCCGGCGACGGGCCGGACCCGGCTCTCGCCCGGCGCCTCGTCCAGCAGGATGTGGTCGATCTGGAACCGCGGGTCGTGGCGGGGAAACGTGTCGGCCGTGGCGAGGGACCGCCACCCGGTGAGGTCCGCGGGTGCCGGTGCACGGAGGTTGAAGTCCCCGAGCACGACCAGCGGCCGGGACAGTGCCGTGAGCCACTGCCGGAGGCGGGCGAGCTGGCGATCCGCGTGCCGTTCGCCGGGACTCCCCGGGCGGTACCCGGCTGCACGCCGCGCCAGGCCGCCCGCCCAGGTCACGGTCGGGAACCGGTACACGCTCAGGTGCGTGCAGACCACCGTGAGCGGGCCCGACGGCGCGTCGACCTGCGCCGCGAGCGCCACCCGGGGTTCGTCGGCGCCGAGCTGCACCCGGCCCCAGACCCACGGCGTGGCCGGGGGAAGGAGCAGCACGCGCCAGTGCCGCACGGGAAAGCGGGAGAGCAGGGCGACGCCGTAGCCCGGGGTCTCGGGAGGCTCCGCGGCGCGGGCCCGGCGGCGCACGCCGGGGTAGCGGAAGGGACCGGTGAGCGCCGGCAGGAACCGGTGGTCGACCGCGCCCGCCGTCGTCGCGCAGAGCCGGGCCTGGTCCACTCCCCCGGACCGCGCCTGCCGCCGGTCCACCTCCTGCAGCGCGACGACGTCGGCGTCGAGCGCCGCGACGGCGTCCGCCAGGCGGTGGTTGTCGACGCGGCCGTCCGGGCCGAGCCCGTGCTGGACGTTGAAGGTGGCGACGCGCACCTGCGTCATTCGCTCTCTGCGATCTTGCGGGTCTGCCGGTCGATCTCCACCGGGTCCATCCCGCGTTCCCGGAGCAGCGCGTCGACCTTGGCCTCGAGACGCTGGTCACCCTCGCGCGACTGGGAGGAACCCCAGAAGTAGAACAGTCCGAGCCCCGCCGCCTGCCAGATGAGCTGGAGAAACTCGGACTGCCAGTTCTCGAACGTCGAGGCGAGGAAGTCGGGCCAGTACTCGACCCAGGAGAACGGGAGCCCCTGGTCGCTCGCCTCGTTGCCGAACCTGATCGCCTGGAACACGAACTGTCCGACCCAGGACACCAGGAAGAACGCCCCGGTGACCAGTCCGAACGAGTAGGCCTTCCAGAACACCGGACGAGATCTCGCCTCGTCGGTCCTCGCGTCGCTCATCACGCCTCCTGGCCGTCGCCGGTGGGCGTCCCCGCACGTGGGACGCCTGTCCCCCCAACGTAGGCCGGTACGTCAGTCGACGCCCGGCAGAACCGGGTCGCTCAGGAACGCGTCGATCGCCTCCTGCGTCGGGAAGACGGTCACGCCGGGCCCGGAGAAGAGGCGCACCAGGGTCTGCGCGATGTCCCGCACGGCGATGTTCGCCAGGTTGGACGCCTGCCGCAGGCGTTCGAACGCCTCCTCCTCCTCGATCCCGTACACCACCATGAGCACGCCCTTGGCCTGCTCGATCACCGCCCGGCGCTCGGCCGACGCCTGGATCGAGGCGGTCGCCTCACGTGCCGCGGCCTCGCGGTGCGACTCGGTGACGTCGATGAAGTAGCCGAACAGCTCGACCACCCGCCCCGTCGCAGGGTCACGCCGCCCCTGGCCCGTCACGGCCAGGGTCCGCGTCGCACCGTGCGCGTCCCGGATCCGGTGCACGGAGCTGAACGGCTGCCCGGTCTCGGCAGCACGCCGCAGGACCCCGTCCACGCGGGCCCTGTCGTCCGGGTGCTTGTGGGACAGCATGAGCGGCGTGGTCGGCACGATCTGCCCAGGCTCGAACCCGTGCATCACGTACACCTCGTCGGACCACGCCCACTCTCCCGTCGCCAGGTCGAGCCGGTATCGACCGACGGGAGGACGGCTTCCGCCGACGAGTGCTTCCTCGATGGCGCCGTCGAACACGCGCTCGACAGGTGGCTGTCCAGAGCTCACGAGGTTCCTCCCAGGGGGCAGGTTCGCGGATGGTGATCGAAGAGTACGGGACGTGCGACCCATGAGCGGCACGGATAGCGTGGACAGCAGGTCGAGAAGTGGCCGTCGCGTCGGTTGGATATGCCCGCAGGACGACGGAGGACTCCATGAGCCAGGACCAGCCCTTTCCCCCGCAGCAGCAGGACCCGCCCGGTACGACCGACCGGATGGTGCCCACGCCGGACCACGGCGAGGCGAGCTATGTCGGCAGCGAGAAGCTGGTCGGCTACAAGGCGCTGGTCACCGGTGGCGACTCCGGGATCGGGCGGGCGGTCGCCATCGCCTTCGCCCGCGAGGGCGCCGACGTCGCCCTCTCCTACCTCCCGGAGGAGGAGAAGGACGCACGGACGACGGCGGAATGGGTGCACCGCGCAGGCCGGCAGTGCGCCCTGCTGCCGGGCGACCTGCGGGACGAGGCCACGGCGCGTGGCGTCGCCCATCGCGCCGCCGGGGAGCTGGGCGGCCTGGACGTGCTGGTGAACAACGCCGGGTACCAGATGGCGCGGCGCGAGTCGGTCGAGGACGTGACCACCGACGAGCTGGACCGAGTGCTCAAGACCAACCTGTACGCGCTGTTCTGGTTGACGCAGTCCGCGCTCGGGCACCTCGGCGAGGGCAGCGCGATCATCAACAACTCGTCGATCCAGGCCTACCAGCCGTCGACCTCGCTGCTCGACTACGCCGCCACCAAGGCGGCCATCAACAACATCACCGTCAACCTCGCCGCGGAGCTCGGGCCGCGCGGCATCCGCGTGAACGCGGTGGCCCCGGGTCCCATCTGGACTCCCCTGCAACCGGCCACGCAGCCCGAGGAGAAGGTCGCGTCGTTCGGCGCCGACACCCCGCTCGGCCGTGCCGGGCAGCCGGCCGAGGTGGCGCCCGCGTTCGTCTTCCTGGCGTCGCCGGTGACTGCGTCGTACGTCTCCGGCACGGTGCTGGGTGTGACGGGCGGTCGCCCGGTGTTCTAGCCCGGTGTTCTAGCCCGGTGTCTAGCCCGCCGCCGGCGCCAGGACCTCGACCGTCCCGTGCTCGCCGTCCACGCGGACCCGGTCCCCGGTGTGCAGCAGCATGGTCGCGTTGCCGCACCCCACGACGGCGGGGATACCCAGCTCTCGGGCCACGATCGCGGCGTGCGAGAGGGGTGCGCCCACGTCGGTGACGACGGCGCCCGCGCGGGGGAAGAGGGGTGTCCAGCCCACGTTCGTCACGGTCGTGACGAGGATCTCCCCCGGCTGCAGCGCGGCGCCGTCGTCCACCGAGGGCACCACCCGGACCACCCCTTCGACCACACCCGCCGCACCGGGGAACCCGCGGACCACGTCGCTCGCCGGAGCCGCCTCGCCGTGTTCGTCGAACACGTCGGTACGGCGCGCCGGGTCCGCCGCCCACCGCACCGGGTCGAAGCTGCCGCGGATCACGGCGGGGTAGGCGGGCAGGTCGCGGTACTGCTGGTACGTGGCCCGGCGGACGGCGACGCGCTCACGGGGCGGGGCGCCGCCGTCGAGCACCTGGAGCAGCTCGCCGACGTCGAGGAAGAAGACGTCGTCGCCCAGCCCCGTGAGCTCGCCGGCGCGCACCGCGAAGACGCGCAGCGCCCAGAACGTGCGGATCACCTCGGAGCGTGCGATCTCGCGGTCGCGCGCGTTCCGCGCCCACCGGTCGAACTTCTTCCGCACGGACGCCGCCGTGCGGGCCGAGCGCTGCTCCAGCCGTGCCCATGCGGCAGCACGAGCCTCCTCCTGCCGGGCGAGCAGCGCGTCGACGTCGGTCTCCGCCGCCGCGGCGAGCTGCCGGCCGAGCCAGTCCGGATACTCGGCGGGGCGCGGCACGGACACCTCGAACTCGTCGACGCACCGGTGCCCGTAGCGGGACACGTAGGTCTCCGCGTCGAGCTCGCCCAGCGCCACCCGCCGCAGGCCGAGCAGCGTGTCCATGCTGGCCAGCCCCCGGGTACCGGTCGACAGCCCGGACGTCAGCGTCTCGGTGTCCACGTCACCGAGCAGCGGCCTCAGGTCCCTGCGCAAGGTCAGGAGCGCCGTGCCGTCCTGCCGGCTCGCCCCGCGCAGCGCCCGGGACGACTCGACCAGGTAGGGACCGAGCTCCCTGCGCCAGAAGGCCGCCAGCTCCTGCCGCCCGGCCGTCTCGGCCGCGCGCCGGCGCAGGGCGGTGCCCCGCTCCTCCGCGGTGGCCAGGAAGCTCGGCAGCGCGCGCACGTCGCGCACCAGCGACGTGAGGTTGCGCCACACCATCGGCAGCAGCCGGCGGAACAGCGCCCCGCGGCCGATCGGGGCCACGGGAATCTCCGGCTGACCCGGGAGCCGCCCGAACACCTCCCGGTACGCGGCGTCGATCGTCTTCTGCATCCCGAGGGCGCGGGCGACCGTCTCGGTGGTGCTCAGGTTCATGTAGAACCGGCCGCCGATGGTCCCGTAGGCCGGCACACCGATGTCCGTCTCGGCCATCGCGTGCCGCATGAAGATCTGCACGAGCGACCAGGTCAGCGGCGTCATCACGCTCGGCAGGGCCTCGCCCAGGTTCGCGTTCGTCCACAGGAAGTCGCCGAGCAGGCTGTCGTTCCACACCTCCGTCACGGGCGCCTGACCGGCCGCTCCGGTGACGGGCCGGGCCTGGAGCACGGCCGGGACACCGTCGTGCAGCGCCCACTCCACGTCCATGGGCGCGCCGTAGAGCTCCTCGATGCGGACGCCGAGCGCGGCGAGACCCGCCGCCTGCTCGTCGGTGAGCGACGGGCTGTCCCGGAGCGCGGCGGGCACCGGCTCGTCCCGTGTGCCGCCGGCCGTCCGGACGGTGCGGACGTCCTTGGTGCTCACCGTGCGCTCCACCGCTCCACCGACCCGGGCCACGAGGAACGTGTCCGGCGTGACGTGCCCGCCGACCACCGCCTCGCCCAGGCCCCATGCCGCGTTGATCAGCACGCGGTCCCGTGACCCCGTCATCGGGTCGACGGTGAACAGGATGCCCGCTGCGTCAGCGTCGACCAGGAGCTGCACGACCACCGCGAGCGCGACCTCGTCGGCGGGGATGCCGTGCCGCGCGCGGTACCCGATCGCGCGCGCCGTCCACAGGGACGCCCAGCAGTCGCGTACCGCGCGGAGCAGCGCGTCCTCGCCCCGGATGTTCAGGAACGAGTCCTGCTGGCCGGCGAAGGACATGCCCGGCAGGTCCTCGGCCGTGGCGGACGACCGGACGGCGACGAACGGGCCGGCGTCGCCGGCCGCGGCGGGTGCGGCGGGTGCGGCGGACCCGGCGGACGCGGCCGGGGCGGTGGGTGCGCCGTCCGCCATGGCGGGTGTGCCGTCGGCCGTGGCGGGTGTGCCGGGCGCCGGAGCGGCCGCGCCGTGCAGGCCCCGGTACGCCGCCCGGACGGCCTCGTCCACGGCCCCCGGGATCTCCAGGGCCGCGAACACGGCGGCGATCCGGGCCGCGGCGACCGCGTGGGTCTCGGGTCGCTCGGGGTCCACGTCGCGGGTCGCCGCGACGATCTCCCGCTGCGGCGCACCCGCGACGGCCGCGCGGTAGGCGTCGGTGGTGACGTGGAACCCGCCGGGCACGGGCAGCCCGGCCGCGGCGAGGCGGGCGAGCGACGATCCCTTGCCGCCGGTGGTCGTCAGCGCCGCCGCCCCGGGGTCCGCCAGCGGCAGCGTGAACGAGTGCGTGACGTCGGTGCTCACGAGGTCTCCTCCTCATCGGGCGGAAGGTCGTCGCCGAGCGACTCCCGCAGCTTGGCCCGCGCCACCGCGTAGGCCCGGTCGACGAACTGGCGGGTGGCGTCCGCGCAGGCGGCACGGTCCGCCTCGGACGGCTCACGGTCCCCGGCGAGGGCCCGCGCGAGCATGTCGCCGACGAGCTCGCCGGCACGCTCGTCGGACACCCGGAGGGAGTCGGGCATCATCCGCAGGGAGAACAGGGAACCGTGCAGCGCGGCCGCGACAAGGGTGAGGTGGTCCTCGACGCCCAGGTCGGCACGCACCAGGCCGCGCTCCCGGAGCGTGGCGAGGTACTCGCCGAACGGGACCACCATCTCGGGCGTCGTGGTGCTCGTGCGCTTGCGGGCCACCAGCTTGCCGAGCACGGCGGAGTCCTGCACCAGCGCGGCCTGCAGCAGCGGGCGGCGGTGGATCTCGCGCGCCAGGTGACCGAACAGACCAGGGAGGGTCGCGGTCTCCGGATGATCCCGCAGCTCCCGGCGCACCGCGCCGATCATCTGGGCCCGATCCCACCGCATGAGCGCGGCGAACAGCTCCTCGCGGCTGCTCCAGTGCAGGTAGATGGTGCCCTTGGCGACTCCGGCGAGCCGGGCGACATCATCGATGGTGGTCTTGTCGTAGCCCCAGCGGAGAACCAGCTCCGTGGCCGCGGCGAGGATCCGCTCTGCACGCTCGGCACGCCGGCGCGCGGCTGCCGGGCGCCTGGTGGTCTGTGTGGCCTCCAAGCCGTCGCCCCTCCCGTCGACTCTGAAAATATGACCAGATTCGTTCATCTGGTCATGCCTGCACGGTAGCCTCCACGCGCCGAGACCGTCAATGCGCCCGTGACCTGCCGGTTCGGAGCGGGGCGCGAGCTGTGGAACCTTCGACCACCACTGACGAAGCACCCTCGCGGGAGTCAGTCACTCTCGGTAGACATCGTCTACACAGAGCAACGCGCCCTCGCGGGACAAGCCGCTGCGGCACCGAGCGAACCCGCCACCCGGAGCCCCGCACGACAAGAGCGCCTCCGCCCGGCCGTGTCGAACGACACGGCCGGGCGGAGGCGCTCAGGGGAAAGCCGGGGTCAGCCGACCGTCACGTTCACCGACGCCTGAGACGGCGCCTGGAGGCTGGTGCCCGGGTACTTCGCGATCCACCTGCCGGTCGCACTCGCGGAGACCGACGTCGAGTAGGTGCCGTTCGAGCCCGTCGTCACCGTCTTCTTCAGGACCGGCTCCGCCGTGCCCGCGGGGTCGAACCAGATCTGCACGGACGTGTTCGGCGCCGGGCGGTCCTGGGCGCTGCCGCCGCTGACGAGCTGCACCTTGCGGACCCCACCGCTGAGGTTGATGGACTGCGGTCCGGGGACCGATGTCGCGGACGCGGTCACCGTGGTGGTGCTGGCCCGCTTGACCACGATCGTGGTGACCGTCGGGTCCTCGACCAGCACGTCGTGGATGCAGTTGCTGGTGCCGCCCTCGAGGCCGTCCCAGTCAGGCGCCGAGCAGGCCTTCATCTCGTCCCGGATGCCGATGTCGTACACACCTGCCGGGAGAGTCGGGTTGAAGGTCAGCGTCACATGGCTCGTGCCGATGCCGGAGTGCACCAGCTCGCGCTGCATCCGGTAGCCGTTGGGGTAGCTGCCCTCTCCGCGCTGGCTCTCGGCGCTGACCCAGCCGGAGGTCCCGCCGATGGTGAAGCCCAGGCTGCCGACGTCGACCCGGCGGCTCACGGGGGCCAGCCCCACCACGACGTCCTGCGTCATCAGGTGGTCGCCCGCGGTGTAGTCGCCCTGCGTCGCGCGGACCTGACCCTGCCGCAGCGTCGTGTTGCGCTCACGCTCCGCGGAGGTGATGGTCCACACCGCCCGCGCGCCCGTGTCGGTCTGCGCCATCTCGGCCCGCCACTTGCCGGACCCACCGGGCTTGTGCCGGCTCGTGAAGTAGCCGCGCGAGTCGGTCGTGAGCGTGGCCCGGAGCGCCTCCGGCGCGGAGCCCTCGGGGTCGAAGTACAGCTTGACCTCCTGGCCGGTGGCCGGCTCGTACTCGCCGGTACCGAGGCTCCTGATGTTGGCGGCGCCGTGGACCGAGATCGTCGAGCCCGCGGGTGCGCTCGCCGGCGAGGTCCAGATGAGCGGGATGTTCCGCTGCGCCCGGAAGGGCACCGAGACGGGGGTGTCCGTCTGGATCGGCACCTCGGTGACGCCGCTGGCCGTGGTGATCGCGACCCGGGCGGACAGGCTCACCTCGTAGATCCCCGGTGCGGCGTCGTCGGGCAGCGGGACAGTGGAGGTCCAGGCGTTCGCCGTCCCGGACGGGACGAACTGCTCACCGATGAGCTCCCGGCCGTCCGGGTCGACCATCGTGATCCGTCCCGACTTCATCGCCGCGGACGTCCCGTCGTGCGTGATGGTGAGCGTCCCGGTGATGGAACCGTTCACGGACGACCCCGGCGGCAGCGAGATCTTGGCCGTGACGGCCACGTTCTCCGCCCGCGCGGTCATCGTCGCGGTGCCCGACGGCCCGGGCGAGACCGTCGCCGTCGGCTCCGCGGACACGCTCGGCGCCACGGCGCCGGCCACCATCAGTGCTGCCCCGAGCGCCACACCCAGCGACACCCGCATCCTTGATCTCTTCACGCGCACGCCCCTCGTCCGGGGGACGCGGACGCGTCCCGCCCCAGCGGCATGTTCTCCCGGGCGACCAGGCCCGGCCACGGGAGGCGGTGATGCGACCGGGTGAAATTTTTCGCCCGGTCGGACCTACGCGACAGTTGCGACAATGGGTCGATGCATGCCGACGAACGAGGCGAGTCCACGGCGCAGCGCGCCGACCGGAACTGGAACGAGCTGCTCCAGGAGCTGCGCGTCATGCAGACCGGGGTGCAGATCCTGACGGGCTTCCTGCTGACGCTGCCGTTCCAGTCCCGCTTCTCCGATCTCGACGACTACCAGCGCATCGTCTACCTGATCCTGGTGATCACGTCGGTCGTCGCGACCGCGCTCATCGTGGCCCCGGTCAGCGTGCACCGGTCCCTGTTCCGCAAGCAGATGAAGCGGAACATCGTCACCCTGGCCGACCGGATCACCCGCGCGGCCCTCGGCGTGCTCGCCCTGGTCATGACCGGGGCCACCCTGCTCGTGTTCGACGTCGTGGTCGGGCGCACCGCCGGGATCGTCGCCGGGGCGAGCGTGCTCGTCGTGCTGGGCATCCTCTGGGTGGCCTTCCCGGAGGCGCTGCGGCGGCGCCGGTGATCAGAGCGTCTTGTGCCAGGCCACGATGCGGTCCACCGCCCGCGTCACGGTGTCGAGCGACGACGCGAACGACAGCCGCACCCAGTCCCGTCCGTGCTCGCCGTCGAAGTCCGTCCCGGGCGTGATGGCGACGTCGGCCTCCGCCAGGAGCCGGGCGCAGTACGTGACGGAGTCCAGGCCGAAGGCGGAGATGTTCCCGTACAGGTAGAAGGCACCGTCGGCGGGCGCGACGGGGCGCCAGCCCAGCTCGTCCAGCCGGTCGAGCAGCAGCGTGCGCGACGCCGCGTACCGGGCCACGTTCTCGGCCGCCGCAGCGTAGCCCTCCGGGGTGAACGCCGCGATACCGGCCTGCTGCGCCAGCGCGGGCGGGGAGAGCGCCACGTTGCCTGCGAGCGCGTCGACGGGCCCGACGAGCTCGTCGGGCAGCACGAGCCAGCCGAGCCGCCAGCCGGTCATGGCCCAGTACTTGGAGAACGAGTTCACGACGACGGCGCCCTGGCCGGTGAACGTGGCCGCCGTCGCCTGTGCCACCTCGTCCGAGTAGGCGATGCCGTGGTAGATCTCGTCGCTGATCAGGCGCACGTCGTGGTCGGCGCACCAGTCCGCGACCGCGCCCAGCTCGGCGGGCGTGATCATCGTGCCGGTCGGGTTGGCGGGCGAGGCGACCATGACGCCGTCGAGCCCGCCGCCGTAGTACGCCTCGTTCAGCTGCGAGACGGTGGGCTGGTAGCGCGTCTCGGGGCCGCAGTCGAGCTCCACCACCTCGCAGCCCAGCGCCGACAGGATGTTCTTGTACGCGGGGTAGCCGGGACGGGCGAGCGCTACCCGGTCGCCGACGTCGAACGCCGCGAGGAACGCGAGCACGAAGCCGCCGCTGGATCCCGTGGTGACGGCGATCCGCGCGGGGTCGACGTCGACGTCGTACCAGCGCCGGTAGTGGCCCGCGATCTCCGCCCGCAACGCGGGCACGCCCATCGCCTCTGTGTATCCCAGGTTGCCGTCACGGAGCAGGGCGATGGCCCGCTCCCGCACCACGTCGGACGCCCCGGTCGACGGCTCACCCGCGCACAGGTTGAGCACGTCCGCGCCGGTGGCACGGCGGGCGTTGGCGGCGGCGAGCACCTCCATGACGGCGAACGGGGGCACGTGGGACCGGCGGGAGACCTTCATGCCGCCCATCATCGCCCACTGCGCGGCCCGACGGCGGAACCAGGCGAGGCGCGGCTCACCAGCGCAGGCGGGCGAACGTCATGGACGCGCCGGCGTCGTCGAGCGTGGCCCAGGCGATGCGGTCGCCGTCGACCCCGACCGAGGCCCGCTCCCCCGGCACGGCGAACAGGCTCATCGATCCGCTGGTACCGGTGAGGACGTGCGCGGGTCCCTCTGCCGAGGACCATGCGACGGACTCGCCCGACACGTCCACCGCGTCCGCCGATGCGCCACCGCGCACCTGGTAGCCGGTGCGCTCCGCCACGTCGACGACGTAGAGGACGTCGCCCGAGGCGAACGCCAGCCGCCCGTCGTCGTACCCGACGGCGGACACGGACCCGTCGTCGAGCAACCCGTTCTCGATCGAGAGGAGCGGCGTCGCCGCACCCGGCTCGCCGGGCCGCGAGATCAGCTCGAAGACCGTGCTGGAGCCGCTCCCCGCGCCGAGAGCCGGGCCACCCGAGCCCTCGGCATACGCGACCACGGCGCCGTCCGGCGCGGAACCGACCGCGCAGACTCGGTCGCGGACGCCTGCCAGCGGGTGTGAGAGGTCGGTGACGGCGGCCCCGTGCAGGGTCTTGCGGCAGCCCGGGGCCGGGTTCGCCCGTGCGGTGGTCCACCAGACCGCCTCGCTCGACAGCGCGACCGCATCAGCCTCGGCGACCTCCAGCGCGGTCGAGTCGCTGACGGTCACGATGTCCCCGTCCTCGTCGAGCAACCGCAGCGCCCACGGGAGGGTTCCGGCGATCTGCGTGCTCGGTGTCTCGAACCAGGCGGCGCGATCCTCCTGCCGGACGAGGCCGACCCCCTGGGGCCAGCGGCCGTCGACCGGACCGGTGGTGGCGACGTCCGAGGTCCGCAACCCCTCCCCGACAGGAGCGATCGCACGCAGCGCCAGCGGTCCGGTGAGCTGATCGCCGTCGAACACCGCTGCGGAGTCGGACCAGCCGACCACGGTGCCGTCACCCAGCGTGGCGGCGTCCGCGACCATCCGGTCCCCTGCGATCTCGTGGTCCACCGCCACGTCGACGCACGGAGCGACCTCGTGCGCATCCGCGACCCGGATCACCCCGGCCACCGTGATCGATCCCCACTGCGCCGACATCTCGTCGACCGGTGTGGCACGCGCGGCCTCGTCGAGCGGCCCGTCGCAGACCGCGCCGTCCACCGGCTCGGGGAACGGCAGGTCCGACAGGCCTCCCCGGTCGAGCCCGAGCACGTGCCGCAGCCACTCGCTGCCGGGGAGCGCCACCGGCCCGACCCCAGGAATCTGCACCGGTCCCAGGAGCAGCAGCCCGAGCACCACCGCGAGCCCCCCGGCGGCGACGCCGCGCACCGTCCGCCGACGGCGGACGGCGGACCGGGCGGTCGACAGCACGTCGTGCGCGTCGACCTGGTACCCGGGGATCGCGTCGAGCGCCGACGCCGTGAGCAGCGAGCGCAGACGCCCCAGTCCACGGGCGTTCGCGGACTTCACCGAGCCCACCGAGATGCCGAGCTCGTCAGCGACCTGAGCCTCGGACAGATCGAGCAGGTGCCGTAGCACCACGACCCGCCGCTGCCCGGGCGGCAGCGCACGCAGCGCACGGGCCAGCTCGTCCCGGACCGCCACCCCGTGCGCGTGGTCGGGTGCGGGCTCGAGCGGCACGACGCCGTCGTCCGTGACGCCGGAGCGCCGGTCCTTGCGCCAGCCGTCGACCCGGAGGTTCAGCAGGATGCGCCGGGCATACGCCCGGGGTTCTCCGGTGCGTGCCTTGGACCACGCGCGGTAGGTGCGCTCGAAGGTGGCCTGGACCAGCTCCTCGGCCCGGTGGGCGTCGCCGGACAACAGGTATGCAGTCCGGTACAGGTACGGTCCCGCCGACGTCACGAACTCCACGAACTCGCCGTCGCGGTCGGGTGCCACCAGCACCCGGGCGCGCGCCGGGTCGACGACGGGCTGCTCGGCGCTCTCCACGTTCATACCGCCCACCACGGGCGAGACGCCGCCGAGGTTGCCTTGCCCTCGGACACGGCTGCGCGCTTCACCCGGAGCCTCCCCAGCCGCTTGTGAAAGTTGTAACATGATGCCATGGCGCCGGGATCGCGCGACGACGCAGACAACGACCCCATCCGCCGGGCCGCGCAGTACCGCGTGGACCGGGAGACGGCCGCGGAACGCGCCGCGCCCGAACCAGACGCTTCCGCCGAGAACGCACCGGAGAACGACGCACCGGAGAACGAGGCCCAGCGGCCCGGCAGCATGACATCCGAGGAGCGCGCCCGTTACGTCGACGTGGTCGTCGACCAGGCGATGCGGCGCGGCGAGTTCGACAACCTGCCCCTGCAGGGCAAGCCGATCCCGGGCCTGACCGGGACCCACGACCCGGACTGGTGGGTGAAGGGCCTGATCGAGCGGGAGAACATCACCGGCGTGCTGCCGGCGGCGCAGCTCCGCACGGAGAGCGCCGAGCTGGAGAACAGGCTGGACCTGGAGGTGATGGAGCAGCGCGTCCGGGAGATCGTCGCCGACTTCAACGCCCGCGTCGTCGACGCCCGCCGCCAGCTCCAGGGCGGTCCGCCCGTGGTCACGCCCACCCGCGATGTCGACGAGGAGGTCCGGAAGTGGGCGGAGCGGCGCGCGGCACGACGGGCGGCGCGCACGGAAGCGACTGCGGCGCCGCCACGTGACCCGACGTCGGGCGACAGGCCGTGGTGGAAGTTCTGGTGAGGACCGTCAGAACCCGTACGTGGTCACGATGACCACCGTGGTCGCCAGCCAGTAGGGCACGGAACCGAGCGCGAACCCGAGCCCCGCGGCCACGGCCATCCGGCCCCACGTCGCCCCGAACCTGCCGGACACCGCACCGGCGGCCATGGCGAGACAGCCGGCGATCGTCACGCCCTCCGCCGCTCCCTGCGAGATCAGCATCCCGAGGACGGCCGCGACGATCCCGACGACGACCTCGCCGCGGGCGAGGAACGGGCCGCCCCGGCGGGCCCGGTGGTGCGTCTCCTGGTGCGTTGTCATTGCGCATCGCCCCTCGTGCCCTGCTTCGGTGCGGGCACCTCCGTTCCAGGATCGCACCGGGGCCGTCAGGCCGCCAGGGCCGCGGGAACCTGGGCGTCAGCGCCCGGCGAGCACGTACCCGTCGAACCAGCGTCGCGTCTGGCGCCACACCTGCTCACGCACGGGTGCGGCCGACAGGGTCACGTCGTGCAGCGCGCCGTCGATCCGCACCAGCGTCACGAGCGAACCGACGTCGGGCACCCGCCGCGCGATGCCGATGACGTCCAGCACGGAGTCGGTGCTCCGCATGTCCTCGCTCCACCGCGTGGGCATCGAGCTCCGTGCGCTGAGCAGCACGAGCACGGGCACCTCGATGCCGAGGCCGCGAGCCACCTGATCCTGCCCACGGAAGATCGCGGCGAGCCAGGCCGGCGTCGGCGCCCACCCGGCGTCGGGGCGCCAGGCCACGTCGTAGTCCCACTCGCCGTCGAACCGCGCCGAGATGGACCGCGCGTACAGCCCGCGATCCAGGTTGACGAGCTGACTCCGGGGCACCAGCGCGGACTGCACCCGGATGCCGGGCTCCATGAGCTTGCGCACCGTCTCGCGCGGCTGGAACTCCAGCCAGGGCGAGTTCAGCACCAGGCCCGCGACCCGCTCCTGGTTGCGGGCCGTCCACAGGCTGACCGTCAGTCCGCCGGTGGAGTGCCCCATGAGCACGAGCTTGCGCTCGGGCTCGTCGGCCCGCCCGTGGCCCATGACGTCGAGCGCCGCCTCGATGTCCTCGTCGTACGTCGCCAGGCTGCGGATGTAGCCCGGGGTCTGGCCCTCCCGGATGCTGCGTCCGTAGCGCCGCAGGTCGAGGGCGTGGAACCGCACACCGAGCGACTCCCAGAAGTCCGCCAGGTGCACCTGGAAGAAGTAGTCGAGCCAGCCGTGCACGTACAGCACGTCGACGCCGGCGTCAGGCACCTCGGCCCGCGGCGCCCCGTCGCCCGACGGTTCGGGCGAGCCGTCGGGGTGCGCCCGTCCGCCGCCCCGCAGCCCGAGCCGCCGGCCGAGCTCCGACAGCTCCTCCCAGAGGCGCGCCACCTGGGGGTTGTCGGCGCCCACATGGCGCGAGCGGCGCGACCCGGCGTCGCCGGCCCGGTCGGGCTCCGGCCGCACGCGGCGGACCAGGGTCGCCACCACCTCCGGCTCGTCCTCGTCGGGCGACAGCGGCAGCGTGCGGCGCTCGAAGCCCGGCAGCACGTCGGGCTCCCACGCCGGCTGCGTCGTCGTCCCGTCGTCGGGACCGGGGGAGAGGCTCGTCATCTGACTGACGGTAACCGCAGGTGCGCCCACTCCGCCGGGTAGTCGTCGAGCCAGTCCGCCAGCGACCGCGCGCCGCGCCCCGCCAGGTGCCCGACGTCGGGGCTGACCCGCGCCAGCACACCCGCCTCGATCGCCTGGCACTGGGTGATCCAGTCCTCGACCTCGGCACTGGTGGACCGCGAGAAGAAGGAGCGGGCCTGCTCGACGGTCTGCGGCACGTACCGGACGGGCCGCCCGACGGCCGCCGAGAGCGTCGCGGCGATCTCGGCGAAGCTCATCGCCTCGGGTCCGGTCAGGTGATACGTACGCCCGGCGTGCCGGCCGGGGTCCTCGTCGAGCAGCACGGCGGTCGCGACGTCGGCCACGTCCTCGTGCGAGACGGAGGCGACCCGGCCGTCCCCCGCGGGCGCGCGGAGCACGGTGCCGCCCGGCGCACCGTACGACTCGTCGTGGACGGCGAACGTCAGGGTGCGGTGGAACATCGAGGTCCGCAGCAGCGTCCAGCGCAGGTCCGTGCCGCGCAGGTACTCCTCGGTGAGCCAGTCGTCGCGCGCGGCGGACGACACGGCGTCGGCCGCAGCACCCACCGACGACACGTAGACCACGTGCCGCACACCCGCCAGCACCGCGGCGTCGATGGCGGCGCGATGCTTGGCGAGCCGCCCGTGCCGTACCTGGCTCGGCACGAGGAACACGGCGTGCGCACCCTCGAACGCGCCGGTCAGAATCCTGGAGGCGGTCTCGGGGGCGGTCCCGGGCGAGAGATCGGCCGGGAGTGCCACGACCTCCGCCTCCGGCAGCGGCGCGCCGTCGGGCAGGCGGGGTGTGACGCCCCGGCCCGTGACGAGCAGACGCTGCTGACCGCCCGCCGCGGCCACGCGGAAGGCCAGCCTGGATCCGAGGCGGCCGTCGGCCCCGGTGAGCACGACGAGCCGGTCGGGAGACGCGGGCGTCATCCCCTCACGGTAATCGGCCCCCGCCACGTCGGCCGGGTGAACCGGTCGCGGTCAGGCGTCCGACCGGACGCCGAGCTCCGCCCGCACGAAGGCGACGACGCCGTCCGCCGCCGCCTCGATCTCGGCCAGGCACTCCTCGAAGTCGTCGGGACCGCCGTACCAGGGGTCGGCGATGTCCAGCCGGTTCTCCGGCAGCCCCGCGACGGCCGGGTCGAACGACCGGTACATGCGGACCACGGCGCCGTCCCCCCGTTCCAGGTCGCGCAGCACGTGCGCGTGCCGGGTGGTCATGGCGAGCACCAGGTCCCGCGAGCCGACGTCGGCCGCGGCCACCTGCCGGGCACGATGGCCGTCGCCCGTCGGGTAGCCGTGCTCGGCCAGGACGGCGCGGGCCCGCGGGTCGACCGGGTTGCCGTGCTCCTCGTCGCTCACGCCCGAGGAGTCGACCTCGACGGCGTCGCCCAGGCCGGCGGCCTCGAAGCGGTCGCGGAGCACGATCTCGGCCATAGGGGAGCGGCAGATGTTGCCCGTGCAGACGGTCATCACGCGGTAGGCGGTCACCCGGCGATTCTCCCTGACGAGGGCCGTGCCGGTCACGCCGCGCCGGGCCGGTGGCGCGGAGGCATGGGAAAGCCCGCGGGGCGACATCTGTCAGCCGTGCTGGACGAGGGCACGGCACCCGCGGGCTCCGGTGGTCGCGAGAGTTTCGCCACCATGTCCCGTTGCGCCTGACCGATCAGGAAAGCCCCGTGCTGAGCCCCCGGACCGGTGTCGGCGCGAAACGCTTGCGCGTCACGCGACTAGCGCGCGACCACCTCATGGGTCCGATGTGAAATCACTGCTCGGATCACCTCCCTTCTCATGTGCCCACGAACCTACGCCCCGCACAGGCGCTCGCACAGGTTTTTTCCTCGCGGCGAAATCGGTAGCCCCGAGCACCGGCCCCGGCGACGACTTTCGGCCGGCCGAACCGTCTGCCCTGCATGACGACCCTCACCGTCGACGCCTTCACGACGTCGGCCGACGGCACCCGGATCGCGTACGACCTGACCGGCCCCGTGCCCGGTGCGGCGCCCGCGGTCGTGGTGGTCGACGGCGTGCTCGCGCACCGCCTGCCCGTCACGCGCGCGGTGGCGGCCGAGCTCGAGGACAGGGTCACCACACTGCGGTACGACCGGAGGGGCCGGGGCGCGAGCGGGGACACGCCCCCGTACAGCGTGGACCGGGAGGTCGACGACATCGCCGCCCTGCTGGAGGTCACGGGCCCGGCGGCGCTCGTGGGCATCGCGTCGGGTGGGTTCCTCGCGCTGCGCGCCGCCGCCGACCTGGGCGCCGGCGTCACCGCGGTGCTCTGCCACGAACCCCCGTACGACGTCGCGAGCGGTGCGGCGCCCGTCGACCCGCGGATGATCGCCGGCGTCGAGGCCTGCGTCGAGGCGGGGGACCGCGGCAGCGCCGTCGAGCTGTTCCTCGACGTCGTGGGCATGCCCTGTCAGCTCGTACCGCGCATGCGGGCCTCGGCGTCGTGGGCAGACCTGGAGGCGATCGCACCGACCATCGCCTATGACGGCCGGGTGCTCGCCGGCATCGCGCTCGGCCGCCGGGCGCTGATGTGCCGCTGGCGTGAGATCGGCCAGCCGGCTCTCGTGGTGGACGGCACCGCGAGCGCCGCCGCGGTGACCACGGCGGCGGACTCGCTCGCGGGTGTGCTGCCGGCGGCACACCGGGTGACGCTGCCGGGGCACGGCGCCGACGTGCCTCCGACGGCGCTGGCGGAGGCGGTGTCGAGCCTGCTCAGAAGGGCCGGCGTGCCGTGACCAGGATGCGCGGGGCCTCGTCGACGAGCGCGTTGCCCGTGGCGAAGTGCATGTGCAGCGCGCGCAGCCCCGCCTCGTGCCGGGCGACGGCCGCCGGGGTGAGCTCGGCGAGCCCGGGCACCTGCCACGCCGCGGTGCGCAGGTACCAGAGCACGGACGACAGGTCGGTGAACGTGCGCGTGCCCGCGTACTCCTGGGCATCGACGATCTCCAGGCCGGAGGCGACGAGCCCGTCGGAGACGACGTCGACGGTGACGGCGTCCGGGTCCCAACCCAGCGGCACACCGAGGGCCTTGTTGAGGGCGATGCCGTCGCGCGTGTCCACCTGCTCGGTGAGGAAGGTCCCGCCCGGCTCCAGCACCCGGCCCACCTCCGCGGGGTCGATGGTGCTGAACCGGCTGAGGACCGCGCTGTACTGACCGTCGAAGAACGGCAGCAGCACGTCCCCCGTCCAGGAGGGCTCGGCACGGCGCACGTCCACGCCGAGCGGCTCCAGGCGGCGCCGGGCCGTGAGGAAGGCGGGCCCGGACTCCGTGGCGGCCGAACCCTTGGGCAGCGGGCCCAGGCCCGCGAAGAAGTCCCCGCTACCCGTGCCGATGTCCAGCACGGCACCCCGGGAACGGAGCACGAGGTCGCGGGCGAGGGTGGGGTAGTCCCAGCCGGGGGTGTCGACCGTGAGCCGGTCGCCGACGGGGGTCTCGTCGAGACCGCCGGTGAACAGCGCCGCGGGGTTCGACGGGGTCGCGGGAGCGTTGCGCGCCCATTCGATGTGATCCTCGAACGGCGCGTCCGGCGCCGGAGCTGGGGCGATCGAGACGTCAAGCATGGGGGAGATTGTGGCGCAAACTCGGAGCAACGGGCTAACACTGGTGCAATCACGACCGGAGGAGTCGATGTGATGGCGGAACCGTTGCCCGGAACAGGGCTCTCACCTGCGAAGAGACCGGATTCTCTCCGGGTGGTCGGCCTGATGTCCGGCACGTCGCACGACGCCGTCGACGCCGCAGCGTGCGAGCTACGCCTCGACGACGGCACGCTGGTGCTGACGCCGCTCGGCCATCTCTCCGTGCCATATCCTCCGGCGCTCCGGTCCGAGCTCGTCGCGACGCTGCCTCCGGCACCCACCACGCTCGAGGCGGTGTGCCGGCTCGACACCGGGATCGGGCAGGCGTTCGCGGACGTCGCGGTGCGTGCCGTGGCCGAGCTGTGCGGCGGGCGGGCCGACCTGGTGGTCTCGCACGGGCAGACCGTCTTCCACTGGGTGCAGGACGCCGCCGTGCGCGGCACGCTGCAGATCGGCGAGGCGGCCTGGATCGCCGAGGCGACAGGGCTGCCCGTCGCCTCCGGCTTGCGCACCCGCGACGTCGCCGCCGGCGGACAGGGCGCACCGCTGGTCGGCCTGTTCGACGCGCTGTGGCTCGCGGGGCGGCCCGGCTCGGCCGTGGCGCTCAACCTCGGCGGGATCGCGAACGTGACGGTACGGACGCCGGGCGGGGGAGCGCTCGCCTTCGACACCGGTCCCGCGTGCGCCCTGCTCGACGCCGCCACGCGGCACGTCACCGGCGGCCGGCTCGCCTTCGACGCCGACGGCGCGCTCGCCGCCCGCGGCCGCGTGCTCCCCGAGCTGCTGGCGCGCCTGCTCGACGAGCCGTACTACGCGCGGGCGGCCCCGAAGTCGACCGGCAAGGAGCTCTTCCACCTCGACTACCTGCTCGATCACCTGGGGCCGACGCCGCCGTCGGCCGAGGACCTGCTCGCCACCCTCGTGGCGCTGACCGCCCGCACGGTCGCGGACGCGATCCGGGACGGTGCCACCGAGGTCGTCGCGTCGGGCGGCGGCACGCGGAACCCCGTGCTCATGGCGGCGCTGCGGGAGGAGCTGCCCGGGGTGGCGGTCCGGACCTCGGACGAGCTGGGCGTGCCGAGCCAGGCCAAGGAGGCGCTGGCGTTCGCGGTGCTGGGCTGGCACACCTGGCACGGACTGCCCGGGGTGCTGCCAGGGGCGACGGGGGCGCGGCGGGCGAGCGTGCTGGGGTCGGTGACGCCGGGGGCCGGCGGAGGGTTTCCGCCCGGTGCGAGCAGTGGGGTGAGGCGGCCGGGACGACTGGAGGTCGCGCGTGGTGGCTGACCGGCACCCCGTCCACCGGGAACGGGACGGCCGGGGAGAAGTACCCATGACGTCTTTGAAAAGGGCCCCGGACATGACGAAGGCCCCGACTCAAAGAGCCGGGGCCTTCGTCACAACGTGCGCGAGGGGGGAGTTGAACCCCCACGCCCTTTCGGGCACACGGACCTGAACCGTGCGCGTCTGCCTATTCCGCCACTCGCGCGCTGCTGGATGAACGCTAGCACGTCCCGGACCCCACCTCCGAATCCAAATCCGGTGAAGTGGTTCACGTCCCGCCGCAGGTCTAGTAGCGTGCGGATCCGCCCACGCCTCTCCTCATCGCGCCACCTGAGGGAAGATCGGAGAAGATCCGCAGGACATCCACAGTATTGGAGTCTGCGGGCAGCTACCGGTCTATACGATCTAGGTAGTCTGCCCGGCGCAGACCCTGGAAGGAGGTGGCATGGGCGCCCTGGACCGCTTCGAGAAGAGCGTGGAGCGCATGATGAACAACGCGTTCGCCAAGGTGGGACGTGGCGAGGTGAAGCCAGTCGAACTGGCGAGCAGGCTGCGGCGCGAGCTGGACGACCGTGCCGCGGTCGTCGGACGTGACCGTACCGTCGCACCGAACGAGTTCACCATCGAGCTCGCCCCAGACGACTTCGCCCAGATCGAGGCATGGGGTGCACAGACCCTTGCCGACGAGCTCGCGTCCAACATCACGGCGTACGCCGCGACGCAGCACTACGCGTTCGTCGGCCCCGTGAGCGTCACGTTCGACGAGCAGTACGAGCTGGTGCCCGGCCGCTTCACCGTGCGGTCGCGCAGCGTGCAGGGGAGCGTCGCCCCGGCGACGTCCGGCGCGCCGACCGGACGGCACCCCCTGATCGACATCGACGGTCAGCGGTACCTGCTGACCGGGCCCGTCACCGTCATCGGCCGCGACGCCGAGGCGGACATCGTGGTGGACGACCCGGGTGTCTCCCGGCGCCACCTGGAGATCCGCGTGACACCCGACGGTGTCGTCGCGACCGACATGGGCTCCACCAACGGCCTGTACGTGGAGGGCCACCAGGTCCCGGCCGCGACCCTGCTCGACGGCAACACGATGACCATCGGCCGTACCCGCATCATGTTCTGGACCGGCAGTGCCTCCGGTGCGGACAACGAGGACTGGTGACTGACCCGACATGAGCGAGCTGACGTTCACCCTGCTCCGGCTGGGCTACCTGGTGCTGCTGTGGGTGTTCGTGCTCTCGGCCGTGGCCGTGCTGCGGCGCGACCTGGCCGGGCCACGCACCGCGAGCAGCAGGCGGCGCCGGCCCGAGCTCGCGGGCCCGGCCCCGTCGCCGGCCCCGGGTGGCGGGGCGCCCCGCGCCCCGCAGCGGGGTGGCCCGTCCCGGCTCGTCGTGGTGGCCGGCCCGCTCACGGGCACCACCATCCCGCTCACCTCGTCCGGCGTGCTGATCGGCCGGGCACCCAGCTGCACCCTCGTGCTGGACGACGACTACTCGTCGTCCCGTCACGCACGGATCTTCCCCCAGGGCGGACAGTGGTTCGTGGAGGACCTCGGCTCCACGAACGGCACCTACATCGGCGAGGAGCGGGTCCAGGGCATCGTCCCGCTCGCACCGGGTGTGGGCGTACAGATCGGACAGTCCGTCGTCGAGCTCCAGGGATGACCACCACGTGACCGTGACCTTGCGGTATGCCGCGCGTTCCGACGTCGGCCTCGTCCGCTCCAACAACCAGGACTCCGCGTACGCGGGGCCCAACCTCCTCGTCGTGGCCGACGGCATGGGCGGGCACGCGGGCGGCGACGTCGCATCCGCGCTGACCATCGCGGCCCTCGTGGGCCTCGACCGGCCCGACCACAGCTCCGACCAGTCGATGTCCGAGCTGGAACGGACCATCGACCGCGCCCGGCAGGACCTCGTCGACGCCACCACGGCCGACCCGGACCTGGCAGGGATGGGCACCACCGTCACCGCGCTGCTGAAGTCGGGCAACACGCTCGCCATGGCCCACCTGGGCGACTCGCGCGCGTACCTGCTGCGGGACGGCGTCCTGGCGCAGGTCACGGTGGACCACACCTTCGTGCAGCACCTGGTCGACACCGGCCGCATCACGCCCGACGAGGCGGAGACCCACCCGCAGCGCAACGTCGTCATGCGCGTGCTGGGCGACTTCGACCTGGACCTCACGCCCGACCTGTCGATCCGTGAGGCCGTGCCCGGCGACCGCTGGATGCTCTGCTCCGACGGCCTGTCCGGGTTTGTGCCGGAGCACGAGATCGCCGAGGTCCTCGCCTCGGTCGCGTCCCCGCAGGACGCCGTCGAGCGGCTCGTCTCGATGTCCATGCGCGCGGGCAGCACCGACAACATCACCGTCGTCGTGGCCGACGTCCTCGACGAGGCCGCCGCGGCCGGCACCACCGCGACCGTCGTTCCCGAGATCGTCGGCTCGGCCGCGCTCGCCGGCGTGACGGCGGCCGGCGGCGACCAGCAGGCACCCACCAGCCTGCCCGGCCCTGGTCCCGGTTCCGGGATCGACGGCGACACCGTGACCGGGTTCGTCCGGGCGCCCGCGCCCGGGGGCGAGCAGGCTGCCGCGGCCCCCGCCGCCGTGAGCGTGCTGTCCGGGGCGGTGGCGCAGGACGGGCTCGCCGACACCCTCGAGCACGCCGTGATCGCGAGCGGCTCCGAGGAGGAGCAGTACCAGCCCGACATCCAGCCGGACGACGAGACGGACGACGAGACCGACGAGGAGTCCGCCACTCCGAAGAAGCGCGCCTGGCTGACCGTGGTCGGTGCGCTGCTGCTCGTCGTCGGGCTCGGCGTGGCCGGCTGGGCCGGCTACCGCTGGACCCAGACCCAGTACTACGTGGGCGAGTCGGACGGCCAGGTCGCGGTGTTCCGCGGCATCCCCGCCACGGCGGGACCCCTGAGCTTCTCGACCCCCGTCGAGCTCACCGGCACCCGGGTCGACGAGCTGCCCGACTTCGTCGCCGACCGTGTGCACGAGACCATCCGGGCCACCTCGCTGGAGGACGCCCGCGGGCGGGCGGACCGCCTCATCGCAGACGCCGCCGCGGAGACCGACCCCTCGCCGTCGCCCACGCCGTCGTCGACCCCGACGCCGTCGTCCACGCCGACCTCGAGCGACGAACCGCGCAACGACACGTCGTCCCAGCCGGAGAACACGGCTGAGAACACGGCTGAGAACACGGCTGAGAACACCGCTGAGAACACCGCGGACGACGCCGGCCAGGGGAAGAACGGATGACGGCGCTCCGGCCCGAGGAGGGTGCCCCGGCGCGCATCGCCGAGGCGATCCTGCTCGTCGTCGCACTGGCGCTCGGCATGGGCGGCATGTGGATGGTCGGTTACTCGCTCGAGGACGGCCTGCCCGAGGGGTTCTGGACCTACACGATCGTGCTGGCCGCACTCGCCTTCACCGCGCACATCGTGCTGCGGCTGCGCGCGCCCTACGCCGATCAGGTGATCCTGCCCGCCGTGGTGCTGCTGAACAGCATCAGCATGGCGACCATCCTGCGTCAGGACCTCGTCGACATCGACGGCGCGAACGCGTCGCGCCACCTCATGTGGACCGCGCTCGGCATCGTGGTCGCCTGCGTCACTCTGTTCGTCATCCGCGACCACCGCAGTCTGCGCCGCCTGACCTACACGGCGATGATCGTCGGCATCGTGCTGGTGATCCTGCCGCTGATCCCCGGCCTCGGCCGAGAGGTCAACGGCGCGCGCATCTGGATCTACATCGGCAGCTTCTCGCTGCAGCCGGCCGAGTTCGCCAAGATCGCGTTCGCCGTGTTCTTCGCGGGCTACCTGGTCGCCAACCGCGACACCCTGGCCCTGGCCGGCAAGAAGTTCCTCGGCCTGCAGCTGCCGCGCCTGCGCGACCTGGGCCCGATCCTCATCGTCTGGGCCGTGTCGCTGGCCGTCCTCATCGGCGAGAAGGACCTCGGAACGTCGCTGCTGTTCTTCGGCCTGTTCGTCGGCATGCTCTATCTCGCCACCGACCGTGTGGGCTGGATCGCCATCGGCCTGCTCATGTTCGCGGTCGGCGCCGTGGTGGCCTGGTCGATCTTCAGCCACGTGCAGCTCCGCGTGAACATCTGGCTGGACGCGCTCAACCCCGAGCTGTCGGACGGTCCGTCCTACCAGCTCGTGCAGGGCCTGTTCGCGATGGCGTACGGCGGCATGTTCGGCGCCGGCTGGGGCGAGGGGTACCCGCAGTACGTGCCGTTCGCGTTCTCCGACTTCATCTACGCCGCTCTCGGCGAGGAGCTCGGCCTCACCGGCCTGCTCGCGATCCTGCTGGTCTACCTGGTGATCGTGCAGCGCGGCCTGCGCCACGCGGTCGGCGTGCGCGACGGCTTCGGCAAGCTGCTCGCCGGCGGGCTCGCGTTCGTGATGGCGCTGCAGCTCTTCGTCGTGGTGGGCGGCATCACCCGCATCATCCCGCTCACCGGCCTGACCCTGCCGTTCATGGCGCAGGGCGGATCGTCACTGCTCGCGAACTGGATCGTCATCGCCCTCATGCTCCGTATCTCCGACGCCGCACGGCGCCCGTCGGCGCTGCCCACCCGCGGTGCCCTCGCCGACCCGGCGCCCGCCGTCGTCGGCGGCGGTGCCATCGAGGTCGGGGGCGGCAGGCCGGTGCAGGCCGAGACCGAGGCGGGCGCCGGACACGGCGGCACGCCCGACGACGCGACCCAGATCGTCCGGGGGGTGGACCGGTGAACGCCACCCTCCGCCGGCTGTCGGGCGTCGTGATGGTCATGTTCCTGGCCCTCATGGTGTCGACCACCTGGATCCAGTTCGTGTCCGCGGAGTCGCTCAACAGCGACGGGCGCAACGTGCGCGGCATCTACAGCGCGCTCGCGCGGGACCGCGGGCCCATCGTCGTGAGCGACGGCAAGGCGATCGTCACGTCCGTGCCCGTCGACGACAACTACAAGTACCAGCGCACCTACTCGGAGGGCGACGGAGGCGCCGCCGCCGTGTACGCGCCGGTGACCGGCTACTTCTCGGTCAACGGCACGGTCACCGGGATGGAGCGCTACGCCAACAGCTACCTCGCGGGCGAGGACGACTCCCTGTGGCTCGACCGCCTCCAGAACCTCATCACGGGCGAGGAGGCGCAGGGTTCCTCCGTCGAGCTCACGATCGACCCCGAGGTGCAGAAGGCGGCCTGGGACGCTCTCGGTGACCGCAACGGGGCCGCCGTCGCGCTCGACCCCAAGACCGGGGCGATCCTGGCGATGGTCTCCAAGCCGTCCTACGACCCCAACACGCTCGCAGTGCACGACGCGGGCGAGGCCACGGCGGCCTCGGAGGCGCTGATCAACGACAAGCCGGTGATCGGCAGCGTCGACGGCGAGGAGCGCCGCAGCGTCTACGGGCCGACCATCAACCGCACCATCAACGCCACGTTCCCGCCGGGGTCCACGTTCAAGCTGCTGACCTCCGCCGCGGCGATCGAGTACGACGGCGTGACCCCGGACACCTCGATCCCGGCCCTCGACAGCTACACGCTCCCGGGGACGTCGACGCCGGTGCAGAACTTCGGCGGCGAGAGCTGCTCGAGCACCGGCGAGATGACGCTCAAGGCGGCCCTGGCCATGTCCTGCAACACCGCCTTCCTCGACCTGGCGAACCAGGTCGGCAAGGACGGGATGCAGCAGATGTTCCAGGACTTCGGCTTCACCGAGTCCCTGGAGATCCCGATGACGACGTCGGTCGGCGCCTACCCGGGCCTGATCGGCGGCGAGAACGACGACGACTCCGACGCGCGCATCGCGCTGTCCGGCATGGGGCAGGGCAGCGTGCGCATGACGCCGCTCCAGGTGGCCATGATCTCCGCGGCCATCGCGAACGACGGTGACCTCATGGAGCCGTACCTGATCCAGAGCGTCCGGGACAGCGACCTCGAGCTGGTCAGCCAGACGAAGCCGAGCCGCTACAAGAGCCCGTTCTCGTCGTCCACGGCCGAGGCACTCACCGACATGATGCTCGAGGTCGTCAACGGCGACACCGGCACCGGTTCCGGCGCCCAGATCCCGGGCGTCCAGGTGGCCGGCAAGACCGGTACCGCCGAGGACGACCCGCGGTCGCCCACGCTGTGGTTCACCTCGTTCGCACCGGCCGACGACCCGCAGGTCGCGGTCGCCGTGGTCCTCGAGAACGAGGGCCAGTCCACGAACGAGACGACCGGTGGCGCGCTCGCCAGCCCGATCGCCGCGCAGATCATGCAGGCGGCGATCCAGCAATGAGACCGGTCGAGGGCCTGACGCTCGGCGGGCGCTACACGCTGGTGCGGCGCATCGCCATGGGCGGCATGGGCGAGGTCTGGGTCGCGCGCGACGAGAAGCTCGCGCGCGAGATCGCCGTGAAGGTGCTCCGCGAGGAGTACACGGGCAACGAGGACTTCCTCCGTCGCCTGCGCACGGAGGCCCGGAACTCGTCGGCCCTCGTCCACCCCAACATCGCGCAGATGTTCGACTACGGCGAGGAGCGCGGCGCCGGGTACCTGGTCATGGAGCTGGTGCTGGGCGAGCCTCTCGCCGACCTGCTCGAACGGGAGCCGGTGCTCCAGCCCGCCCGGCTGCTGCCGATCCTCGCCCAGACGGCCCGGGGCCTGCACGCCGCTCACCTCGCCGGCGTGGTGCACCGCGACGTGAAGCCGGGCAACATCCTGCTGGAGCACTCCGGCACCGTGAAGATCACGGACTTCGGCGTCTCGGTCGCGCAGAACCAGGTGCCCATGACGGCCACGGGCATGGTCATGGGCACCGCCCAGTACCTGTCACCCGAGCAGGCGGTCGGGCAGTCGGCGACGGGTGCCTCCGACATCTACGCCCTCGGTGTGGTGGCCTACGAGGCCACGGCCGGACGTCGCCCGTTCACTGGCCGGACGCCGGTCGACATCGCGATCGCGCACGTCAACGCCCCGGTTCCGCTGCTGCCGACGTCGGTGCACCCGGGCCTGGCGGAGACGATCACCAAGATGCTGGAGAAGGACCCGGCACAGCGCATCTCGTCGGCCGACCAGCTCGCCCGCCACCTCGACATGCTCGCCGCGGAGATCGCGGAGGACCCGTTCGGCAGCTCGCGCTACGCCCGCCGGTCGCGCCGTGAGGGTCAGTCCTCCGCCCAGCGCGCGGGCAACGGCCGCGGTGGCGCCCCGCAGCCCGGACCGTCGCACGCCCGGCGGCAGAGCCCGTTCGGCGCCGGACGGCACACCACGGTGGCCAACGCGCAGTCCGCGCCTCCCGCACCCCAGCAGGGCCCTTCGGCCGGCACCTACGGACCCGGTGCACCGGCGGCCGGTCCCGGTACCCCGGCGGGCGGCTACGGATCGGGACAGCACGGATCGGGGGCCTACGGCACCGACTCCGCCGGATACGGCACGACCTCCGGCACCTACGGGACGGATGCCTACGGGCGGCCGTACTCGCCGCCGCCCGGGACGCCAGCAGGCAGCCCGGTCTCCGGGCCGTTCGGCACGGACTCGGCCGGCTATGGCACCGACTCGGCCGGATACGGCACGGACTCCGCCGGGTACGGGTCGGACTCCGCCGGCTACGGCACGACGTCGGGCGCCTACGGGTCCGACGCATACGGTCAGCCGCACGGCTCGGGGTACGCACCGCCGCCGTCGGCGGGCGGGGCCGGCAACGGCGCGCGGTCCTATCCCTCGCGCCGCGACCTGCACTCGACACGCCAGGACGGACGGCGGGTCCCCCAGCAGGGGCGTTCGGGAGGGCACCCTGGGAAAGGGCGAAATCTGTCGTCCGACATCCAACGGTGGGTGGGCGGGCTCGAGGACCGGTTCGGGGTCCGCGTGTCCTGGCCGCTCGTCGCACTGGTCGCGCTGCTGCTCGTGGTCCTCATCA
Organism: Promicromonospora sp. NPDC052451; assembly: GCF_044547525.1. Lineage (NCBI taxonomy): Bacteria > Bacillati > Actinomycetota > Actinomycetes > Micrococcales > Promicromonosporaceae > Promicromonospora > Promicromonospora sp. NPDC052451. Next base: position 249,401 of record NZ_JBIUAP010000001.1, on the reverse strand, counting down.
TCACGCTGGTCACCGGGGGTGGCGACGACAGCGCTCTTCAGGAGCCGTGGGGTTCCTCCGAAATCAATGCCGAAACACTGAATTCCCCGGCAGCGGCCGCACTCGCCGCTTCTGGGATGATGCTCCTCAACGAGCCGTATGCCCCGGGGCAGACGGCCATGACATCAAAGGACGTATGAGTGGTGGACAACACGCCCCGCGTACTCGCCGGCCGCTACGAGGTCGGTGAGCTGGTCGGCCGCGGCGGTATGGCCGAGGTTCACATCGGCCACGACACCCGCCTCGGCCGCACGGTGGCGATCAAGGTGCTGCGCTCCGACCTCGCTCGTGACCCGTCCTTCCTGACCCGGTTCCGGCGCGAGGCGCAGTCCGCGGCCGCCCTGAACCACCCCGCGGTGGTCGCCGTGTACGACACGGGGGAGGACATCCACCAGAACGCCGCGGGCGAAGACGTGCACGTGCCCTTCATCGTGATGGAGTACGTGGAGGGTCACACGGTCCGCGACATCCTGACCGACGGCGCCGCGGTGCCGATCGAGGAGGCTGTCGAGATCACCGTCGGCGTGCTCAGCGCGCTGGAGTACTCGCACCACGCCGGCATCGTGCACCGCGACATCAAGCCCGCGAACGTGATGATCACGCCCACCGGCGCGGTCAAGGTGATGGACTTCGGCATCGCCCGCGCCATGGCCGACTCCGCTGCAACGATGACGCAGACGCACGCCGTCATCGGCACCGCCCAGTACCTGTCCCCGGAGCAGGCGCGCGGCGAGCAGGTGGACACCCGGTCCGACCTGTACTCCACCGGCTGCATGCTGTTCGAGCTGCTCACGGGACGTCCGCCGTTCCAGGGCGACTCCCCGGTCGCCGTCGCCTACCAGCACGTGGGGCAGGAGCCGCAGCGGCCGTCCGAGGTGGCCACCGACGTGCCCGAGGTGCTGGACCGCATCACCCTCAAGGCCCTGACCAAGGACCGCGACCAGCGCTACAGCACGGCCGCCGAGTTCCGGCGCGACCTGGAGGCCGCGATGCGCGGCGGCCAGGTCACCGCGCCCATGGTCGGTGCCGGCGCCATGATGGGTGCCACCCAGGTGGCAGGCCCGCCCGCGTACGGCGCCACGCAGGTCATGACGCCGGGGCAGGGCAACTGGGGGCCGGCCACCGCGCAGCAGAGCCCCATCACGCCCGGCGGTGGCTACCCCGGGCCGACCCGCGCCAACCAGGAGCCCGAGAAGAAGAGCCGCGCCCTCATGTGGTGGCTGCTCGGCATCGCCCTGGCCGCGGTCGCGGCGATCGTGATCGCCATGATCGTGAACGGCGGCGGCAACGACGAGCCGACGACGACGCCCGTGCCCACCATCGCGGAGGGCATCTCCGCCGAGGAGGCGCGCGCGCAGATCGAGGCCGCGGGCCTGACGTTCGAGCAGGCCATCGACAAGGAGTCCGAGCTCGAGGAGGGTCAGACGACCGGGACGACCGATCCGACCGCCGGCACGGAGGTGGAGCCGAACTCGACCGTGACGGTGTACGTGGCCGGCGCGCCGGGCCAGGTCACCATCCCCGACCTGAGCGGCCAGAGCGAGGAGTCCGCGCGGGCCACGCTCGAGGGACTCAACCTCACCGTGGGCGAGAGCCAGACGGAGAACAGCCCGACCGTGCAACAGGGCATGGTCACCAAGACCGAGCCCGGGAGCGGTCAGATCGTCCAGGAGGGCTCGGACGTCAGCCTCTACCTCGCGACCGGCAACACCACGCTCCCGAACGTCGCAGGACAGACGCGTGAAGCGGCCGAGGCGCAGCTCGCCAACCTCGGGCTCGGCACCATCCAGTGGGACACGGAGGAGAGCGACGAGGTCGCGGAGGGCTCGGTCGTCCGCACCGACCCCGAGCCCGGCGACGTTCCGCTGGGTCAGTCGGTCACCGTGTACATCGCGACGGCGCCGGCTCCGCAGGAGACCACGGTGCCCGCCGACCTGTACGGCAAGACGCTCGAGCAGGCCTACGTCATGTGCACCGGCGTGCAGATCACCTGCCAGGAAGGCTCGCAGGAGCCGTCCGACACGATCCCTGCCGGGCAGATCATCAACTCCGACCCGGCGCCCGGCTCTACCGTCGAGGTCGGCGCGACCGTGAACCTGGTCATCTCGTCCGGCCCCGAGGGCGCCGGCGAGGGTGAAGGTGAGGGCACGGGAGACGGCGAGGACATCTTCCCGTAAGCACCAACGCGGGCCGGGAAGCCCGGCCCGCGTTGTGGACAAGTCTGTGGATGGCGTCGCAGGTCACGAGGTGACCAGCGGCGCCATTCCTTGTGCCCGCTCGACCGCGCCCTCCAGGCCGCACATCTCCAGCCAGTTCGCGAGCAGCCGGTGACCACCCTCCGTGAGCACCGACTCCGGGTGGAACTGCACGCCGTGCAGCGGCAGCTCGCGGTGCTGCAACCCCATCACCACGCCCGACGCCGTCGCGCACGTCACCGTGAGCTCGGCCGGAACGCTCTCGGGCGTCACGGCCAGCGAGTGGTACCGCGTGGCGGTGAACGGCGTCGGCAGCCCGGCGAGCACGCCCTGGCCCTGGTGCTCGACGAGGCTGGTCTTGCCGTGCATGAGCTCCGGCGCATGGGTGACCGTGCCGCCGTACACCTCGGCGAGCGCCTGATGGCCCAGGCAGACGCCGAGCATCGGGGTGCGCGACCGCGCGCAGGCCCGGATCACGTCCTCGGAGGCTCCGGCCTCCGCCGGGGTCCCTGGGCCGGGTGACACGAGCACACCGTCGTAGGGCGCGGGGGAGCCGTCGCCGTCGTCGTACCAGTAGCGGCCGTCGGCGTCAGGGGCGGGCACGGCGTCGTTCCGGACCACCACGGTCCGGGCGCCGATCTGGTCGAGGTAGCCGACGATCGTGTAGACGAACGAGTCGTAGTTGTCGACGACGAGGATGCGCGTCATGCGGGCATGCTACGCGCCGACGGTCGTGTCGTTGAACGGCATGTACTCGCTGAGCCACGGGAAGAACTCCGTGAAGCACACCGCGACCACGCCGAACACCAGCACGAGGCACACCAGGAACTTGAACCATCCCGGGCCCGGGATGGCCCGCCACAGCAGCCCGTACATCAGCTCACCAGCTCCTTCGGCATGCCCTCGCCCACCGGGGCCCAGTAGTCGAGCTCGCCGTGCACGATGTACCGCTCGGTCGCGGAGAACATCGGGTGGCACGACGTCAGTGTGATGAACCGCTTGGTCAGCTCGGGCATCGGCTGGTCGGCCGTCACGCCGGGCACCGGGGCGATCACCTCGACGTTCTGCGGGTAGACGATCTTCGACTCGGTGACCTTGTAGACGTACCAGGTCTTCTCGGTGCGGACCACGACGGCGTCACCGGTCTTGAGGTCCGCGATCTTGTTGAACGGCTTGCCGTACGTGGTGCGGTGCGCGGCGACGGCGAAGTTGCCGAGGTCGCCCGGCATGGCCGTGCCGACGTAGTGCCCGATGCCGATGGTGTCGAGCACCGTCGCCTTCTCCGTGCCCTCCGCGACGGGCTTGACGTAGTCGTCGCCGAACCGCGGGATGTACATCTGCGCGAAGAGCGTGCCCTCGGCGGGCGGCTCCTTCATGACCGGGGGCGTGTCACGCCGCTCGGTGACGGTCGCCGGCCCGGACGGGGCACTCTCCCAGTCCATCTGGGCGATGATCTCGTTCTGCGCCCGCGCGCCCTCGACATCGGTCCACCAGAGCTGCCAGACCACGAACAGCCCGAGCACCAGGCCGGCCGTCACGAGGAGCTCACCCAGCACACCGATCAGCCAGGCCACCGGCCGCATCTGGCCGGACGAGCCCTGGGGACGGCGCGCGTTGCGCGGACCCATCCCGGACGGGCCTCTCTGGTACGCGATCGGGAACACCTCCTGGGGCAGGGGTACGTTGTGACCGGCCTGCGCGTGGGTCATCCAAAGACCTCCGTACCCTCGGGAACCGTCGCGTACTGCAGACCGCCGCCGTCGTACGCGGGGAGGTCCAGGTGATCGCTGTGCCGCACGTCCCAGCCCAGGTGCACCCACTGGACGTACTCCAGGTACGTCTGCACACCCTCGGACCGGTCGAGCGACGCCTCCATCTTCTCCGGGTCGCCGACGGCCGTCACCTCGTAGGGGGGTGAAAAGACCTTGCCGTGCAGCAGCAGGATGTTGCCCGAGCACCGGAACGCCGACGTCGACGTCACACGCTCGCCCTGCAGGGTCATCGCCTCGGCACCACCGCTCCACAGCGCGTTGATCACGTGCTGGAGGTCCTGCTGGTGCACCACCAGGTCGTCGGGCTGCGGCTCCACGCCGCCGGGGCCGGCACCGACCGCGGTCGACGGCGCGTCGTCGAGCGTGACCGTCAGACCCGGACCGCTCACCGGCTCCGACCCGGACACGACGCCCTCGCGCCGCACCAGCCCGGCGGGCGGCGTGGGCACCGTGGCTCCCGTCCGCGCGGTGAGCGCCTCGATCTCGCGGTCCAGCGCGCCAGACCGGTCGGTGAGCTCGGCGACGCGCGCCGTCTCGGCGTCCACCAGCTGTGCGAGGTCCTGTGGATCGCGGGTGTCCGCACCGCCGCCGTCGGCGAGCCGGGCACTCGCGCTGAACATGAGGCCGGCCAGTACGGCGACCCCGCCCACGCTGAGCCACGACCGCCAGCCCGCGCCGGCGGAGGCACGGAGGAAACCCCCCGCACCCCGCGCCGACGGCGCGGGCGTCGGCTCAGCTCCGGTCACGCGCCCCTCCTGCAACGATCGTCAAACCCGCGGACACGTCTGGTCACGCTCAAGGCCTGTGGACCACTACGCTAGTCCACGAGAAAGCAGACGTCGGCCCGGCACACCCGGCGGGGCCATCACCCAGGACAGGAGCGCGTCTCGTGCCCGAGTCGAAGTCCCGCAACAAGAAGAAGGCCGCACCCAAGGCGGAGAAGTCCGAGGCCAAGGTCGCGCTGCCCGGTGAGGCCGTCAACCCGCGCTGGCTGGCCCCGGTCATGCTCGGCCTCATGATCCTCGGCCTGGCCTGGATCGTGACGTTCTACCTGACGAGCGCGGACCTCCGGCTGCCGATCCCGCAGATCGGGCAGTGGAACCTGGCGGTGGGCTTCGGCCTGATCATCGTCGGTTTCGGGCTCACGACCCGCTGGAAGTAGCGGCTCCGCGGCCGCGTCGAGGCGGCCGCGGAGCTGTATCCCCATTTATCCACAGCTGTGGGTAAAGCTGGGGAAAAGAGGACGGCGCTAGATCCCCAGCACACCCGCGGAGGCGTAGCGCCACGTCGCCAGGCCCGCCAGCAGCACGATCCCGCCCACCGCGACCAGCCATGCGACGGCGGCGCGACGCTCCTTCGGCGCGTACGCGTACGCCGTCGCGACGAGCGCTCCGGTGACGAGGCCACCCAGGTGCGCCTGCCACGAGATGTTCGGCACGAAGAAGCCGATCGCCCCGTTGATCGCCAGCAGCACGAGCACCTGACCCAGGCTGCGGCCCAGCCGGCGCAGCACCGGGAGCATCGCCCCGAACAGGCCGAACACCATGCCGGACGCACCCACCACGGGCGTCACCCACGCGCTGGACGCGAACGGATCACCGGCCAGGAGCAGCACGCCGACCGACCCGCCCACCGCGGAGAGCAGGCACAGCACCGTGAAGCGCAGCCGGCCGAGCAGAGGCTCGAGGAACTGACCGGTTATCCACAGGGCGTACATGTTGAACAGGATGTGCAGCGGCGACGTCGAGTGCAGGAACGAGGCCGTCAGGAAGCGGTACGGCTCCACGGCGCCACCCCACGGCCAGAACCACAGCAGGTGGGTCCACTCGCCGCCCGTCACGAGCTGCAGCAGCCAGCTCGCCACGCAGAGCCCGATGATGGTGAACGTCACGACCGGCCGACCGCCCGCACCCGACGTGCTCGCGGCACCACCGAACATCGTCCGCACACGAGGCGCGGTGCGCCGCGACTCGCGGACGCAGTCGACGCACTGCACGCCGACGGCCGCCGGCCGCTGGCACTCCGGGCAGGCGGGCCGGCCGCAGCGCTGGCAGCGCACGTAGGCGACGCGGTCAGGATGGCGCGGGCAGACGGGAGCCGCGGCCTCGGCCGGCTCCTCGGCGGCCGGGTCGTTCATCGCGATACGTCCTCAGTCCCCTCGGTCCTCAGGTGCTCGGGTGGTCAGGTGTCCCGGGCCGTGCTGGTCCGGCGGAGCCGCGTGGGCTCCGCCGTCCACCCCCGTCGCTCAGGGCTCGATGGTGACCGACGTGATCGTGATGTCCTCGACGGGGCGGTCGCCAGGACGCGTCCGCGTCTTGCCGATCGTGTCGACGACCTCGCGCGACGCGTCGTCGGCCACCTTGCCGAAGATGGTGTGCTTGCCGTTCAGCCACGGCGTCTCGGCCGTGGTGAGGAAGAACTGCGAGCCGTTGGTGCCCTCGATCTCGCCGGTGACCGGGTTGCGGCGCTTGCCGGCGTTGGCCATCGCGAGGAGGTACTTCTCGGTGAACTGGAGCTCCGGGTGGATCTCGTCGTTGAACGTGTACCCAGGTCCGCCGGTTCCCGTCCCGAGCGGGCAGCCGCCCTGGATCATGAAGTCGTCGATGACGCGGTGGAAGATGAGGCCGTCGTAGAACGGGTCCTTGCGCTCCTCACCCGTCCGCGGGTCCGTCCAGGCCTTCTCGCCCGTCGCGAGGCCGACGAAGTTCTCGACGGTCTTGGGCGCGTGGTTCGGGAAGAGCTCGATGCGGATGTCACCGGAGGTGGTGTGCAGGATTGCGAACATGTATCAATCCTCCCACGGAGCGGCCCGCTGGTGCTGCATCCACGGCGCTCGCCCTCGCAAGGAGGCCGTGACGATGGCAGAGTGGCACCTTGAGGAGTATTTGAACAGTTCGGGGGAAGCTTCATGACCCGCAAGAAGGTGACCGACTACGTGGACACGAACAAGATCGACACCGAGAAGGTCAAGGAGAAGGCCGCGGAAGCCACCGCCCTGCTCTCCGACGTCAGCTCCAAGGCCGCCGTCCAGGCCGGCTCGTTCGCGGCACAGGCCAAGGACCGCGCCGTGCACGCCAAGGACTGGGCGCAGCCGCGGGTGAACGACTTCATCGCCTGGTTGACCCCGCGCGCCGAGAAGGCGTGGCAGGACAGCGTCCAGGCAGCCGCGCCCCAGGTCGAGAAGGCCGCGAGCAAGGCGGCGCCGCTCATCGACTCGGCGCACGACAAGCTCGTGGACGACCTGCTGCCCAAGATGGTCGCCTCGTTCAACGCCGCGGCGTCCAGTGCCGCCGCGGCGCAGGGCAAGGCGTCGCTGGCCGAGACCGTCACCGAGGCGGCGGACAAGGCCGGGAGGAAGGGCTCGCGGAAGGGCTGGGTGATCGCGCTGGTCGCCGGTGGGGCAGCCGTCGCGGGGTACGTGTTCTGGAAGCGTGCTCAGCCGCAGACCGACCCGTGGGCCGAGCCGTGGGAGCAGGCGGCGGGAGCCGACTACTCCGACAGCACAAGGACCTCCTCCGGGATCGGCGCGGCGGCGGGCTCCGCCGTCGCGAAGGGCCGGGAGGCCGGGGCCAAGGCGGCGCAGACGGCCAAGGACCTGGGTGCGCGTGCCTACTCGGCGGCGAGCCCTGCGTTCGAGGCCGCCAAGGAGAAGGCCGGGCCCGTGCTGGAGAAGGCGGCACCGGTGCTCGACGCGGCCAAGGAGAAGGCGGCACCCGTGGTCGACGCCGCCAAGGCGACCGCGCAGAAGGCGGGTGCCGCAGTGGCCGACGCCACGCAGAAGAGCGGCCGGCACGGCAGCGACACCGCCGCGGCTCCGCCGGAGACCACACCCGAGCCGACCGAGCCCGGGCTGCCCGCCGAGCCGGGCGCTCCCACGGAGCAGCCGCTCGTGGACGAGGTCCCTCCGGTCGAGACGCCGGCCGAGTCGGGGAACAGCAAGAAGGAGAGCTGACCCTCCTCGGGGGACAGAGCAGGGCGCCTGCCCGGCCACGCATCTCGTGCGTGGCCGGGCAGGCGCCCTTGTGCCGTGCGGGGCGAGCTCCGCCCCCAGGGATCACCCGCCGATGGGGGTGGCTGCCCCGGCGAAGGGATCGAGCTGGATGAACGCTTCGGTCGGGTCGCCGTCATGGACGAGCGACTCCTGGTTGACGACGTCGTCGAACGCGAAGGCGTAGGCCTTGCCGTCCGCCATCTGCTCGTGGATGTGCTTGGCGTAGTAGTTGGTCACCGAGTCCTGGTAGAAGCCGGCCGGATCCTGGGTGGGCTGCGTCGTGCTGTCGAGCAGCGAGGACCGGTTGAAGCCGGCGCACAGGGTGCGGGCGATGGCACCGATGTCGTCGTTCGGTGCCGCGAGGTCCCCGGCGCAACCGAAGATCGACTCACCGGAGGGCTTCGGGAACGTGGTGACCACCGCGCCCGACGTGTCCGTGAAGGTCATCGTGTCGCCCGACACCGTGCCGAGGAACTTCTTCTCCGGCTGGTCGCCGTAGGGCACCACCGTCAGGGTCTCGCCGGAGTACTTGCTCCAGACACGGTCGACGTAGTCCGACAGGACGTTCGCGTCGATCTGACCCGTACCGACACCGTGCCCGGGGGACAGGACACGCAGGACCGAGCCGTCTGGTCCGGTCTGGGCGAGCCCGTCCCAGCCGTCCTGCTGGGAGAGCGCCGAGACGACGTTGTCCCACCCGTCCGGCTTGAGCATCCCCGTGTGCATGAGCTCTCCGCTCGAGGACCGCAGGCCCGTCTGGTACGGCGCGGAGAAAAAGTCGACCTGCGTGCTGTTGATCCACAGGCCGGAGTCGTTGAGCGTGTACTCGGTCCAGTTGAACAGCGTGTTGCGGTTGGGGTCGCTCGGGTTCTGCACGGCGGGCTGGACGAGCTGACCGTCGTTGACGATCTTGAAGTCCAGCTTGGTGCCGTACGAGAAGTAGACCCGGCCCGAGAGCTTGGGCATCTGGATCGTGATGTCCTGGCCGTCGGCCGGGCCCGCGATCGACGCGTCGGGCGCCGGCTCAGGGACGCTTCCGGCGTCCGGCCACGCGTGGAAGGTTCCGGCGGCGTCGGCGTAGCCGAGCTGGCCGCCCTGCTCCCCGAGAACGTAGACGAACACCTCGTCGCTGCGACCCGAGTCGTTCGTGATCGTCAGCGGGATGGTGTCAGGAACTGCGGTGGCGGACGGGGTGGCGACCACGGCGGCCGACAGGGCTGCGGTCAGTGCGGCGGCAGTGCCGATGAGTTTCCTGGTCAGGGTCACTCGGTCCTCCTCGAATTGCGAGGGGCCGGTCAGTTGGATGGTGCGTGCCCCTCGCGTTCGAGGTTATGGAAGGAGTCCTGCCTTGTCAGTAGCCGACGCCCGATCGGGGGTGAAAAAGGCCCGGTTCGGGCAAACATAGGGGTATCCCACAGGTCCGGCCTACGTGTTCCTACGGATGAGGAGCCGACCCCGGAAACGACAGAAGCCCGGACGTATCCGGGCTTCTGTGGGTGTGGAGCCAGCGGGACTCGAACCCGCAACCCCCTGCTTGCAAAGCAGGTGCGCTACCAATTGCGCCATGGCCCCGCTGAGGGCACTCAGTCGATCGAGTCGGTGACCTCGGACCAGAGGTCGCGACCGGACGCGTCCTCGTTGAGCTTGCGCCAGAGGACATAACCGGCGCCAGCGGCGAGCAGCACGATCAGCAGCTTCTTCACGAGTTCCTCCTGAGGAGCCTCGGCGGGTCCGGGGAGTGGGGCTAGGAGGACTTGAACCTCCGACCTCTTCCTTATCAGGGAAGCGCTCTAACCGTCTGAGCTATAGCCCCGTGCGAGCGTTCGGCACGCTGTCGCGACACTGGAGATTACCCCAGGTCGGGACGATGTCCCAAACCGAAATGGTGGTCTGCGGTGTGACGTGCGTCGAGCCGTGCGCTGCGGCGCACAGGAACGCTCGGAGTAGTGCTGGTCAGTCGTCCGTCAGCGTGAGGTGGACGCCGCCCACCAGCGCTGCGGTGATGTTGTACAGGAACGCCATGATCGTCGCGATGGCCGTGAGCAGCACGATGTTGCAGATGCTGACCAGGGTCGCGAGCGAGATGACGCGGGGGAACTCCACGAACTGCGTGAGGTTCACGTTGCTCTGCGGTCCCACGGCGTCCTCGACGAAGCTCTGCACCGTGGTGAACACACCGAAGCCGTCCAGCACGGACCAGAACACCGCCGTGGCCACCACGGTCATGATCGCGATCGCGACGGCCAGCAGGAACGCCAGCTTCATGACCGACCACGGGTCGACCCGCGAGATCGCGAGCCGGACGCGGCGCGGACCCGCCGGAGCCGGACGCGGCACCTCGGGCGTGGGTACGGATGCCGGCCGCTGCTGCGTGCCGGCCGCACCCGCGGCGGCCGGCGTGGCGGTGCCCCGCACGCCCGCCGCCGTGTAGTGCATCTCGGGCCGGGCGTTGGCGGTGCTCGGCGCGGCCGTCGGCCGCTCGTCCTCGTCAGGCATGATCGACGACACCTTCTTGGCGGCGCTGCGGGCAGCGTCGAGGGCGGCCTGCGCAGCCTTCATCGCGCCTGCCCGGACGCCGTCCGTCCCCTCGCCGGCGGGTGCCGGGGGAGCGGGCGGGGCGTCGGGAGCGGGGACCCGGTTCCAGGACTTCGGGTTGGTGGCGGCCTCGCGCGGCGCATCGGACGTGGTCCCCGCGGCGTCCGAGGTCGACCCGGTCGCGGCATCGGCGTTCGCCGATGCCCGCCCGATCGCGGAGACGAGCCCGGCCGGAGCCTTCGCGTCGCGCGGACCCGACGCGGCCGAGGGCTGGGACTCCTTCTCGGAACGCCCGGCCTCGTAGGCGGAACGCCAGATCCCACCGGTGGTGGGCACGGCCGTGCCGGGCTCGTCGGGAGCGGGCGGCACGGGCGGCTCGGCCGCCGCTGCGGGCGCGGACGAGGCGGCCGCGGGCTTGGCTGCCGGACCGGGCTTGGCGGGCCCGGGCTTCGCGGGCCCTGGCTTGGCCGACGACGCGGGCTTGGCCGGCGCGGACGGCGCCGATCCGGGGGCCGGAGGCGTGCTGCCGGCGGGCGCCGGCGTCCCGGTCGCAGGAGCCGCCACCGTGATCGGCTCTGCCGTCAGGTCGCTCTTCGGGGCGCCGTCACCGGTCGTCTCGGCATCGGATCCGTCGGACGAGGTCGACGCGGAGCTCTTGCCCGAGCCGGCCCCTGCCGGCTCCGTCTCCGGGGTCTCGGCCGAGGCCGTCTCCCGGGTCACGTCCTTGCGGACCCTGGTGTCGTCCAGGTCCTCGTCGAGCTCGGGCGACGCCGTACGCACGGGCCCGCTCTTGTCACTCGTCATCAGCTGTCCTCGCGTCCGGTGCTGTCCTGCTCAGGGGTGCTCGGAACTTCGTCGGGGGTCGGGATCTCTTCCACCGTAACCCGCTCGGCGGACTCGGCGTCGGAGATGTCCTCCGTCGCGTTCGGCACATCGCCCGCGTCCTCACGCTCCGCGTTGCGCGCGACGGCGATGATCCTGTCCCCCTTGTCCGGCTTCGCGAAGGTTACCCCCTGAGTGTTCCGCCCGGTGAGGTTGACCTCGGCCACCGCGGACCGCACGATCTTGCCGCGCTCCATGATCACAAGGACTTCGTCGTCCGCATGCGTGACGAGAGCCCCCACAAGATCACCCCGTGCCTCCACCAGGTTGGCCACCTTGATGCCGAGGCCGCCGCGTCCCTGGATCCGGTACTCGGAGATGCGCGTGCGCTTGGCGAAGCCGCCCTCCGTGACCACGAACAGGTCCGCACCCTCGACCACGACGTCGGCGGCGAGCAGCTCGTCGTCCTCGCGGAACTTCATGCCGGTGACGCCCGAGGTGGCGCGGCCCAGCGGGCGGATCGACTCGTCGTCGGCGTGGAAGCGGATGGACTGCCCCTTGCGCGACACCAGGATGAGGTCGTCGTCCGCATTCACCAGGCGGGCCGAGACCAGCTCGTCCGCGGCGCCGTCGGCGTCCTCGCGCAGGTTGATCGCGATGAGACCGCCCGAGCGGGGCGAGTTGTACTCGCCGAGGCGGGTCTTCTTCACGAGTCCTCGCCGGGTCGCCAGGACCAGGTAGTCCGCCGCCTCGTAGTCGGGGATGTCGAGCACCTGGGCGATCTTCTCGCCGGGCTGGAAGGCCAGCAGGTTCGCGACGTGCTGCCCCTTCGCGTCCCGGCCGCCCTCGGGGAGCTCATAGCCCTTGGCCCGGTAGACGCGGCCGAGGTTGGTGAAGAACAGCATCCAGTGGTGGGTCGTCGTCGTGAAGAAGTGGTCCACGATGTCGTCCTCGCGCAGCTGCGCGCCGCGCACACCCTTGCCGCCGCGCTTCTGCGAGCGGTAGTTGTCCGTCCGGGTCCGCTTGGCGTATCCGCCGCGCGTGATCGTGACGACCACGTCCTCCTCGGGGATCAGGTCCTCCATGGACATGTCGCCGTCGTAGGGGAGGATCGTGGTGCGGCGCTCGTCGCCCCAGCGGTCGGTGACCTCGTCGAGCTCCTCGCCCACGATGGAGCGCTGACGCTCGGGCTTAGCGAGGATGTCCTGGTAGTCGTCGATCTCGGCCTGGAGCTTCGCGTGGTCGTCCAGGATCCTCTGCCGCTCGAGGGCCGCCAGCCGGCGGAGCTGGAGCGCCAGGATCGCGTTGGCCTGCTGCTCGTCGATCGTCAGCAGGTCCATCAGGCCGGCCCGTGCCTGGTCGGCATCGGGGGAGCGGCGGATCAGGGCGATGACCTCGTCCAGCGCGTCGAGGGCCTTGAGGTAGCCCTCGTAGATGTGGATCTGGTCCTGCGCCTCCTTGAGGAGGTACTCGGTGCGCCGGCGCACGACCTCGATCTGGTGCGTGGTCCAGTGCCGCACGAAGGCGTCGATGCTGAGGGTGCGAGGCACCTCGTCGACGAGCGCGAGCATGTTCGCGCTGAAGTTCTCCTGGAGCTGGGTGTGCTTGTAGAGGTTGTTCAGCACGACCTTCGCGACGGCGTCGCGCTTGAGCACGATCACCAGGCGCTGACCGGTGCGGCCCGACGTCTCGTCGCGGATGTCAGCGATGCCCTGGATGCGGTTGTCGTTGACGAGGTCCGCGATCTTGGAGGCCAGGTTGTCCGGGTTGACCATGTACGGCAGCTCGGTGACGACCAGGCAGATCCGGTTCTGGATCTCCTCGACGTTCACGACGGCGCGCATCGTGATGGAGCCGCGGCCGGTGCGGTAGGCGTCCTCGATGCCCTTGTGACCCAGGATCTGTGCGCCGGTCGGGAAGTCCGGCCCCTTGATGCGCTGCAGCAGCGCCTCCAGGAGCTCCTCGCGCGACGCCTCGGGGTTGGCGAGGTACCAGCGGACGCCGTCCGCCACCTCCCGCAGGTTGTGCGGCGGGATGTTCGTGGCCATGCCGACGGCGATGCCGGCCGAGCCGTTGACCAGCAGGTTCGGGATGCGCGCGGGGAGCACCACCGGCTCCTGCGTGCGGCCGTCGTAGTTCGGCCGGAAGTCGACGGTGCCCTTCTCGATGTCACGCACCATCTCCAGGGCGAGCGGTGCCATCTTGCACTCGGTGTACCGCGGGGCGGCGGCCGGGTCGTTGCCCGGCGAGCCGAAGTTCCCCTGGCCCGCGACCAGCGGGTAGCGCAGCACCCAGTCCTGCACCAGCCGCACCAGGGTGTCGTAGATCGCGGTGTCACCGTGCGGGTGGTACTTGCCCATGACGTCGCCGACGACGCGCGAGCACTTGGAGAACGCGCGGTCCGGCCGGTACCCGCCGTCGTACATGGCGTAGATGACGCGGCGGTGCACCGGCTTGAGGCCGTCCCGCACGTCGGGCAGTGCACGGCCCACGATCACGCTCATCGCGTAGTCGAGGTACGACCGCTGCATCTCGAGCTGCAGGTCCACCTGCTCGACGCGGCCGTGGTGCACCGCGACGCGTGCGTCCTCGGTGGGCATGCCGTCGTCGGGGTTCTCCACGCCGGGGGTCTCGTCCGTCACCGTTCGTACTTCCTTTCCACGCCGGTGGGCGTGTCACTTCGTCTCACGTCGATATCTGCCGGGCCCGCAAGCTCGCTCCTCAGATATCGAGGAACCGCACGTCCTTGGCGTTGCGCTGGATGAAGGTGCGCCGGGACTCGACGTCCTCGCCCATGAGGACGGAGAAGATCTCGTCGGCAGCGGCCGCGTCGTCCATGGTGACCTGCAGCAGCGTCCGGTGGTCCGGGTCCATGGTGGTGTCCCAGAGCTCGGAGTAGTCCATCTCGCCGAGACCCTTGTACCGCTGGATGCCGTTGTCCTTCGGGATGCGCTTGCCCTGCGCGGCACCGGCCTCGAGGAACGCGTCGCGCTCCCGGTCGGAGTACACGTAGTCGTGCGGGGCGTTGCTCCACTTGATCCGGTACAGCGGCGGCTGCGCCAGGTACACGTGCCCGTGCTCGATGAGCGGTCGCATGTACCGGAACAGCAGCGTGAGCAGCAGGGTGCAGATGTGCTGGCCGTCGACGTCGGCATCGGCCATGAGCACGATCTTGTGGTACCGGAGCTTCGAGATGTCGAAGTCCTCGCCGATGCCCGTGCCGAAGGCGGTGATGAGCGCCTGGACCTCGGCGTTCGAGAGCGCCTTGTCGAGGCGGGCCCGCTCGACGTTCAGGATCTTGCCGCGCAGCGGCAGGATCGCCTGGTTGTGCGGGTTGCGCCCACGCACAGCCGAGCCGCCGGCCGAGTCGCCCTCGACCACGTAGATCTCGCACTCGTCCGGGAACCGCGACTGGCAGTCCTTGAGCTTGCCCGGCATGGCGGCGCCGTTGAGGACGCCCTTGCGCCGGGTCGCCTCGCGCGCCTTGCGGGCGGCGATGCGGGCCTGCGAGGCCTGGATCGCCTTGCGGATGACGTCGCGCGCCTCGTTCGGGTGCGCGTCGAACCAGTCCGTGAGCTGCTCGCGCACGACGCGCTGCACGAAGGTCTTCGCCTCCGTGTTGCCCAGCTTCGTCTTGGTCTGCCCCTCGAACTGCGGCTCACCGAGCTTCACGGAGATGACGGCGGTGAGGCCCTCGCGGATGTCGTCACCCGTGAGGTTCTCGTCCTTCTCCTTGATGATGCCCTTGTCGCGCGCGTAGCTGTTGACCAGCGTGGTCATCGCCGCACGGAAGCCCTCCTCGTGCGTACCGCCCTCGGTGGTCGAGATGGTGTTCGCGAAGGTGTGCACCGACTCGCTGTAGGCGCTGGTCCACTGGAGCGCGATCTCGACGGCGATCTTGCGCTCCGGGTCCTCGCTCTCGAACGAGATGACGTCGGGGTGGATGAGCTCCACCCGCTTCGCCGAGTTGATGTGGTGCACGTAGTCCATGAGGCCGTCGTCGTACTTGTACGTGACGGTGCGCGCGCCGTCCGGCTGGCCGTCCGCGTCCTCGGCTCCCTCGACGCCGTCCGCCGGCGTCTCCGGCTCGGCACCGGCGACCTCGTCCGTGGCGGACGAGTGGCCGGCGCGCTCGTCGGTGAGCGTGATCTGCAGGCCCTTGTTCAGGAACGCGTACTGCTGGAACCGGGCGCGGAGCGTCTCGAAGTCGTACTCCGTGGTCTCGAAGATCGAGCCGTCGGCCCAGAACGTCTGGGTGGTTCCGGTGTGCTCGTCCGCCGCGAGCGGCTCGAGGCGCTCGACCTCGGTGATCGGGTTGCCGCCCTCGGTGTACTCCTGGCGCCAGTGGTACCCGTCGCGGCGCACCTCCGAGACGAAGCGCGTGCTCAGCGCGTTCACCACGGACATGCCGACGCCGTGCAGACCGCCGGAGACGGCGTAACCGCCACCACCGAACTTGCCGCCGGCGTGCAGGATCGTCATGACGACCTCGAGGGTGGGCTTGCCCTCGGTCGGGTGCATCGCGACCGGGATGCCTCGGCCGTCGTCCGTGACGCGCACGCCGCCGTCGGGCAGGAGGCGCACGTCGATCTCGGTGGCGTGGCCCGCGAGAGCCTCGTCCACAGCGTTATCCACAATCTCGTACACAAGGTGGTGGAGCCCACGCTCACCGGTCGATCCGATATACATGCCCGGTCGCTTACGAACGGCCTCGAGACCTTCCAGGACGGTGATGTTCCCGGCGTCGTAGCCGCCGTCGATTCGCTCTGTCACGGGCGGGGTTGCTCCTCGTCTTTCAGGCACACGATGTGCACGACGACGGACGTACCAGCGGTTGCGGGAGCGGCTCGGACCCCTGGGATCCATGCCGTGCTCGGGTGCTGACGTACGGTCCGACGGCTCGTCGGTGCTCAGCGTTCCGGGTCCTCAGGACCATCCTGGGAACCCGGCGCGGTTGACCCCCTCATACTACCTTCTGAGCGGCGAAAACCCGGGATCCTGGGGTGTTTGTGGCCACTCCTCCACAACCTTTCTCCACAGGGTGATTTCTGGGGTCTCGGAGGGGTTCCTGGGGCTCTCGGAACCCCTCCGGACGACCCTCGCGCACGGGCTTCGTCAAGGGCGTCGGCAGCTCGGTCGGTCCGGTCCGGACGGCCGGTCGTACACGCGTTCGGAGTGTGCGACTGGCTGGTGCAGTTCGTCAGCGAAGAGCCATGCCCGGACCTGTCGAAGGTCAGGCAATTTGCACGCAGAAGGAGACATTTCGTTGATTTGTCGTTTTCTGCTCTAATAGCGCCGACCGGTCACATGCGCCCTCCGGCGCATCCTCTCTCTTCGAAGGGCAACAGAGTGAAGAAGCTTCTTGCCGGCGGAACCCTCGCCGTCCTGGCTTTCGGTGGCATGCTCGCCGGCGCCGCACCTGCCTCCGCGCACATTCCCGAGGCGACCAGTGGCTGCAACGCCGAGTCCAACTTCTCCTGGGTGAACGCCAAGGCGAAGATGTACCCGGCGGACGCGACCGTCAATGTCGTGATCGACGGCGCCGAGGTTGAGGCGGGCACGTTCGCCGACCTCGGTTTCAAGTCGGGCCAGCAGGAGTCCCAGTACGAGTACAGCTACGAGAAGACGTTCGACGCCCTGGACCCGACAGTCGCGCACACGTGGACCGTCTCGTTCGATTCCCCGGACGGCCAGGGTGTCAAGGACTACGAGGGCGCCATCGAGCCGTGTGTCGAGGCTGCGCCCACGCCTGAGCCGACCCCGAGCGAGCCGGCCCCCGAGCCCTCGGAGGAGCCGAGCGAGCCGGTCGTCGAGCCGACGCCTGAGCCGTCCGAGGCGCCGTCGGAAGAGGCCGTGCCCCCGGCTCCGGCCGAGCCCTCCGCGTCCCCCAGCCCCGCTGCTGAGGAGCCGCCGGTGCTCGCCGCGACCGGTGCGACCGTCGGCGGTGCCGTCGCGTTCGCCGCGCTCCTCGCCGTGGGTGGCGTGGCTCTGGTCTGGGCCCGCAAGCGGATGCAGCAGGGCGCCTGAGCATGACCGGCTGACGCACTCGCGTCGCTGACAAGGGCTCCCCGGCTTCGGCCGGGGAGCCCTTGTCGTTCTCGCGATCGGTCGTTCCGTACGGGCGCACCAGGGGGAGGCCCGCCGATACGCGTGCGGACGTCGAGCGGCCCGGTCCGTGGTTGGCATCGGGACCAGCGGCCGGTCGCGAGCCGTTCAGCCCCAGGTGTCCCGAGGCCCCGGACCGCGCACCGACCTCGGCCCCCTGCGGAACCCTGGACCGGCCGGCCCGAGCACCGTGACCTCCTCGACCACACCCTCGCCGATCTCCTCCGACATCCGCCTCAGGAGTGCGGGCACCAGCAGGCGGAGCTGCGTGGCCCACGCCGTCGAGTCAGCGCGGACGACGAGCACCTTGTCCTCGAACGTCTCCGGCGCGCAGTGGTCGGCGATCTCTGCGCCGACGACCTCACGCCATCGGCCCATGACCCCGCCGACCGAGACGTCCTCGGTCCAGCCCTTCTCGCGCAGAAACCGGCCCACGACCGCACCGAGCAGCTGCGGATCACGTGCTCCCGGCCCCGGCCCGCTCGTCCTCGGCTCGGCGAGCGGGGAGCGCCTTGCTGGGGAGCCGGGCCGGAGGCCCCGTGCTCGGGCGGCCGCCTTGGCTCGGTTGAGAGCGGCCCGCGCCACCTCCGACGCCGGGGTCAGCTCGGGCTCCGAGTTATCCACAGGGGGCTGTGGAGAGTTGTCAGTCACGTGTCACCGTCCCGGGTTCCACGTGAAACCGTACTCCGTCGAGAACCACCGGGACGTCCTCGGGAACGGCTGCCGTGACCAGCACCTGCCGGGCGGGCAGCACCAGGTCCGCGAGCCGCTCGCGGCGCCGGACGTCCAGCTCGGCGAACACGTCGTCGAGGATCAGCACCGGATCGGCGTCCGTTCCGAGATCAGGGTCCCAGAAGGCGGGTGAATCCGCTGAATTCTGCGGATCTCCGCCAAGGAGCCGGTATGACGCGAGTCGCAGCGCGAGCGCGAACGACCACGACTCGCCGTGGCTCGCGTAGCCCTTGGCCGGTAGTCCGCCGAGCGTCAGGACCAGGTCGTCACGATGCGGTCCGACGAGACTCACACCGCGGTCGAGCTCCTGCGGGCGGGCCGCCGCCAGGGCCTCCATCAGCAGGTCACGAAGCTGTCCGACGTGCGCAGAGTTATCCCCAGAGCCTGTGGACAAGATCGGTGGACGACCGGTCTCCAGAGCCGGCAGCGACGACCGGTAGGTGATCTCCGCGGCGCCGTCGGCATCGCTCACCTGCTCGTACGCGGCGGCGACCGCGGGCCGCAGCGCGTCGACAAGCTGGAGGCGCAGAGACAGGATCTCTGCCCCCAGCTCCGCGAGCCGCGCGTCCCAGACGTCGAGCGTCGCGAGCTCGGCCGCCGCCGAGCTCTCGGTCCGCGCCGGCCCTCCCGTCCGACGCGCGGACCTCGCCGACTTCAGCAGCGCCGACCGCTGGCGGAGGACACGCTCGTAGTCGGAGAGCACTGCGGACAGGCGCGGCATCATCAGGACCAGGAGCTGGTCCATGAACCGCCGTCGGCCGTCGGGCTCACCCTTGACGAGAGCGAGGTCCTCCGGGGCGAAGAGCACGGTCCGCAGGATCCCCAGCACGTCCCGCGCCCGGACCTGCTGGCCGCGGTTGATCCGGGCCCGGTTCGCCTTGCCCTGCGTGATCTCCAGCTCGACGGTGCTGGCGCGGTCACCGCGCACGATCCGGGTCCGGACCACCGCACGTTCCGCTCCCGAGCGGATCAGCGGGGCGTCGGTGGCGACCCGGTGCGATCCGAGCGTGGCCACGTAGCCGATCGCCTCGACGAGGTTGGTCTTGCCCCGGCCGTTCCGCCCGACGAACGCGTTGACGCCCGGTTCGAGCTCCAGGTCGGCCGACGCGTAGGACCGGAAGTCCAGCAGGGAGAGGTGGGAGACGTACATCAACAGGTGATGGTACGTGTCCCGGCCGCTAGTCCGCCTTCTTCACCGCGTGGCCACCGAACTGCTGACGCAGGGCCGCGACAGCCTTCATCGCCGGCGACTGCTCCTGGCGGGAGGCGAACCGCGCGAACAGTGCGGCGGAGATCACGGGGAGCGGGACCGCGAGGTCGATGCCCTCGTCCACGGTCCAGCGACCCTCGCCCGAGTCGTCGACCCAGTCATCGAGCAGGGCCAGCTTCGGGTCCTCCTCGAGAGCCTTGACCATGAGGTCCAGCAGCCACGAACGAACGACGGTTCCGCGGCTCCACGCCCGCACCGTGCCGTGCACGTCCTCGATCAGGTCCGACTTCGCGGCGAGCAGCTCGTAGCCCTCGGCGTAGGCCTGCATGAGGCCGTACTCGATGCCGTTGTGGACCATCTTGGCGTAGTGCCCCGCACCGACGCCGCCGGCGTGCACGAAGCCCTCCTCGCGGGGGCCCTCGGGACGCAGCGCGTCGAAGACCGGCATGACGCTCTCCACGTCGGCAGCCGAGCCACCGACCATGAGCCCGTAGCCGTTCTCCAGGCCCCAGACACCACCGCTCACACCGACATCGAGGTAACCGATGCCCTTCGCCGCGAGCTCCGCGGCGCGCTCCTGGTCCTCGACGTAGTGCGAGTTACCGCCCTCGATCACGATGTCGCCCTCGGTGAGGATCTCACCGAGCTGGTCGAGCACCCCGCGCGTCGCGTCGCCGGCGGGCACCATGACCCACACGACCCGCTTCTCGGCCGGGAGCGCGGCGGCGAGCTCGGCGAGCGTCGGCACGTCGGACACCTCCGGCCGGGGGTCGAACCCGGTGACCTCGATCCCGCCCTTGCGCAGGCGGGACCGCATGTTGTTGCCCATCTTCCCCAGGCCGACCAGGCCGATGTGGGTGACCATGTGCGTGCTTCCTCCAGGTCGAACGACGGGCTCGCTCGTGGCGGCCGCCATTGGTGCAGGCTGAGTGTCCGGGCCTCTGCCCGGACCGGGAACTCACAGGCTGTGGATATCGGGCTCGTCAGCGGCGGGCCCGCGACATCAGCCCGTGAAGCGGATCGGCACCAGCAGGTACCGGTACGAGGAGTCGTCCTCACCGTCCAGGCTGCCCTGCCCGGTGAACTCCACCGGCTTGTTGGGGTGCGTGAACGAGAGCCTGACGAAGTCCGTGCCCAGGGCGCCGAGCCCGTCGAGCAGGAACTGCGGGTTGAACGCCACCGCGATGTCCTCGCCGACCAGAACGGCTTCAAGAGCCTCGGAGGCCTGCGCGTCGTCGCCGTGACCGGCGTCGAGCACCACCTGCCCCTCGCTGAACGACAGGCGGATCGGGGTGTTGCGCTCCGCGACCAGGCTCACGCGCTTCGCCGCCTCGATCAGCGGTGCCGTCGCGACGACGGCGTGAATCGGTGTGCTGTCCGGGAACAACCGGCGGACGGCGGGGTAGTCGCCCTCGACAAGCTGCGACGTGGTCTGGCGGCCGCCTGCCTCGAATCCGACGAGGTCCAGGCCCTGGCCTGTGGACAGACCGACGTTGACGAGACCGCCACCGGACCCGAGGGACTTGGCGACGTCGTTGAGCGTGCGCGCGCGGACCAGGGCCACCGCGGAGAAGCCGGGCGTGGCCGGCGTCCAGGTGAGCTCCCGGAGGGCGAGGCGGTACCGGTCGGTGGACAGCAGCGTGATGCGCTCGCCCTCGATCTCGACCCGGACGCCGGTGAGCAGCGGGAGCGTGTCGTCACGGCTGGCGGCGACGGTCACCTGCGCGACGGCGTGGGTGAACGCGTCGCCGGAAACCGTGCCGCTGACCTCCGGGAGGCCCGGGAGAGCGGGGTACTCGTCCACAGGCATGGTGAGGAGAGTGAAGCGGCTGGCACCGCAGGTGACGATGACCTTGCTGCCCTCGAGTGCCACGTCCACCGGCTTGTTGGGCAGCGCACGTGAGATCTCCGCGAGCAGGCGTCCCGACACCAGGACCGTGCCGGGCTCCGCGACCTCCGCAGGGATCTCGGACCGCGCCGAGGTCTCGTAGTCGAAGCTGGCGAGGTTGATCACACCCTGCGCGTCCGCCTCGATGCGCACACCCGCGAGCACAGGAGCCGGGGGACGCGTGGGGAGCGTGCGAGCGGTCCATGTCACGGCATCAGCGAGGACGTCGCGCTCGACCCTGAACTTCATGCCGTTGCATCTCCTCTTGTTCCTGGGCTGTCGAAGGAAACCCTACGCGAGTTGATGACCTGGTGGCACTCGAGACCGATGGCTTGTGGATGGACTCCACGGCACCGGTCGTACTAGTGTTCGAAGAGTGTCGGCGAGCGCTCGGATCGCCTGATGAAGGCGTGTGGATTCCCCCTGATAGATAGATGTCGTAGTAGTAGTCGGTGTTGTGGAAACTGGGGATATCGGGTGTTCTCGCAGGTCAGGGCCCATTTTTCGCTGTGGAGGAGCTGTGGGTCCGACTGTGCAAGAACTAGGGGCTCCTGTGGAAGCCGATTCTGTACACACAGGCCGTCCACCGATCGGGGTGTGTTCGCCCACAGATATCGGGGTGTCGTCCACACCCGTCCACAGCCCCGTCCCCAGGCGTGTGACGGAGGTCCGGCTCGAGACACCAAGTTCTGCACAGTCCGCGTCCACAGTGCTGGGGACAAGGCCGGGAGATCTGCCTGAACAGAGGGATCTCTGTGTGGACAGGCCTGTGGAGGTGCAGATGTGCAACACCCCTGTGCACCGGTCCAGCTGTGCACAGGGGTGTGGATTCGTGGGGGAGCGGGTGTATCGCCCCGTTTCAGGAGCGGCCGACCAACCCGCTGTCAGCCGCGCTGCTGCTGCTTGATCCGGCTCGTGAG
Organism: Promicromonospora sp. NPDC052451; assembly: GCF_044547525.1. Classification (NCBI taxonomy): domain Bacteria; kingdom Bacillati; phylum Actinomycetota; class Actinomycetes; order Micrococcales; family Promicromonosporaceae; genus Promicromonospora; species Promicromonospora sp. NPDC052451. The sequence goes on along the minus strand of NZ_JBIUAP010000001.1, from coordinate 227,192 downwards.
CTCGGTGACCTGGTTGTAGGTCGAGCGCCGCTCGGCCATCTGTCCCGCGATCTTCTTGTTGGCGTGCATGACCGTGGTGTGGTCCCGGCCGCCGAACTGCTGCCCGATCTTGGGCAGCGACAGGTCGGTGAGCTCCCGGCACAGGTACATGGCGATCTGCCGGGCCGTGACGAGTACGCGCGAGCGTGACGAGCCACACAGGTCGTCGATCGTCAGCCCGAAGTACGCGGCGGTCTGCGCGATGACGACCGCCGGCGTGATCTCGGCCGTGTCGTCGTCGTCGGTGATCAGGTCCTTGAGGACTATCTCGGCGAGAGCCAGGTCGACCTGCTGGCGGTTGAGGTTCGCGAACGCGGTGACGCGGATCAGCGCGCCCTCGAGCTCACGGATGTTCGTAGAGATCCGCGATCCGATGTAGGAGAGCACCTCGGCCGGTACGTCGAGGTGCTCGCTCGCGGCCTTCTTGCGCATGATCGCGATGCGGGTCTCGAGGTCGGGCGGCTGGACGTCGGTGATCAGGCCCCACTCGAAGCGGGAGCGCAGCCGGTCCTCGAAACCGTTGAGCTGCTTGGGCGGCACGTCGGAGGTGATCACGACCTGCTTGTTGGCGTTGTGGAGCGCGTTGAAGGTGTGGAAGAACTCCTCCATCGTCTGTTCCTTGCCCTGCAGGAACTGGATGTCGTCGATGAGGAGCACGTCGACGTCGCGGTACCTGCGCTGGAACGCGCCGGCCTTGCCCTCACCGATGCTGTTGATGAAGTCGTTGGTGAACTCCTCCGAGTTCACGTACCGCACCCGGATGTGTGGATAAAGGTTGTGGACGTAGTGCCCGATGGCGTGCAGCAGGTGGGTCTTGCCCAGTCCCGAGTCCCCGTAGATGAACAGGGGGTTGTAGGCCTTCGCCGGTGCCTCGGCGACCGCGACCGCGGCGGCGTGCGCGAACCTGTTGGACGAACCGATGACGAACGTCTCGAAGATGTACTTCGGGTTCAACCGGGTCGGCTCCGCGGACGGCTTGGGCGCCGGCTGCGGAGCGATAGGCATCTGCGCCTGCTCGGGCTCCGGCGGCTCCTGCTCCAGGGACAGCGTGGCCGGGCCCGAGATCTGCGACGGCCCGGCCAGGGTGCTGCTGCTGAGCTCAGGGTCTACCGTGATGCCGAAACGCACGTCGCGGCCGAGCACCGAGGACATCGCGGAGACGAGGTCGTCACGGACGGCGGTCTCCAGGTAGGTACGGGTCTGCTCGTGTGGGACGGCGATGAACACCATGTCGTCGAGCACTGCCATCGGCTTGGCCAGTCGGATGAAGGCGAGCTGGCGCGGGCTCATGTCGGGCCGGGCCTCGAGCGCCGTCAGGGTCTGTGCCCAGACGTCGCCGATGTTCTCGTCCGGGTTGGCCACTGGCTTTCCTTCGTCTCGTGCGTGGGGTGGTGCGCGCGCTGGGGTGTCTTGGAGTCTGCCATGATGAAGCACCGTCCACACAGTTGTCCACAGGTTGTGGATTGCGCGGATCACCCCGGAATCAGTGGTACACGGGCCCCTGGCCGGCGCCCGTCGGGACCCCTTCGGCGCGTCCGGTGTGGCGCGCCCGACACGCAGGATCCCGCGGTTCTGGTTTGACCCGGGGGGCTCCGGCGGCGTAACGTCAGACAGCCGTTCCAGGTACTTCTGCGCGCCCACACAGGGATGCGAGCCGCGTTCTTCGACGTCGGCCGCGACCCGTGGGCCAGGCCCCGGGTCGGCGAGGCCGATCGTCGTACTGAGCGGCCATCTTTCACTGCATCGTCGAGGACAGACGGTGTGCCTACCCCGACGTTCTTGGAGTACCTCGTGAGCAAGCGGACCTTCCAGCCGAACAACCGGCGTCGTGCCAAGACCCACGGCTTCCGGCTGCGCATGCGCACCCGCGCCGGCCGCGCCATCCTCGCGGCCCGCCGTCGCAAGGGTCGCGCCGAGCTCTCAGCCTGAGCCATGTTGCCCGCGGCGCACCGTCTGCGCCGTTCCGTCGACTTCGAGCGGACGGTGCGCCGCGGCACGCGTGCAGGTCGATCGACCGTGGTGGTTCACCTCCTGGTTCCGGACGAGAACGTCCCGGACGCAGGATCGGGAACTCCACAGGTCGGTTTTGTCGTTTCCAAGGCTGTGGGTAACTCCGTGCAGCGCAACCTCGTGAAGCGGCGGCTCCGAGCGTCCGCAGCGGGACACCTCTCGACGCTGCCGGCCACCGCTCGCGCCGTCGTGCGCGCTCTCCCGCCGTCGGCCGGTGCCACCTACGCGGATCTCGACCGCGATCTCGACTCGTGCCTGCGGCGCGCGGTCGCCCGCGCGACCGGAGACGGGGCGAGATGACTGCCATCCCCGCCCCTGAGGGTGAGGCACCGACGCGCGAACCTTCGGTGATCGGGCGACTCCCGGTGACCGTTCTGGTAGGGATGATCCGTTTCTACCAGGCGTTCATCAGCCCGATGAGCCCTCCGAGCTGTAAGTACTACCCGTCCTGCTCGCAGTACGCCTTGATCGCGCTCCGGCGCCACGGTGCGCTGCGTGGGCTGGGTCTCGCGCTGTGGCGCCTGCTGCGGTGCAACCCGTGGAGTCTCGGCGGCGTCGACGACGTGCCGCCCGTGCGCAGCGCGCACACCCACGCCGAGGGCTGACCTGCCCTGGCGTGCGCCGCCGGCACGACACCGCACCCCGCAGACTTCGCGTCCCGACTCTGGAGCTTCTTGACCGATGGACTTCTTCGCATTCCTCTGGCCGATCGAATGGGTGGTCGCCTGGATCATCTACGGATCGCACTGGCTGTTCACGACACTGGGCATGTCCGCCGGCCCGGGTACGGCCTGGGTCCTCTCGATCGTCGCACTGGTGATCGTGATCCGCGTCGCGCTGATCCCGCTCTTCTTCAAGCAGATCAAGGCCTCGCGCGGGATGCAGATGATCCAGCCGGAGCTTCAGGCGATCCAGAAGAAGTACAAGGGCAAGACGGACCCTGCGTCTCGCGAGAACATGACGCGCGAGACCATGGAGCTGTACCGGAAGCACGGGACCAACCCGTTCGCCTCCTGCATGCCGATCCTGCTGCAGTCGCCGATCTTCTTCGCCCTGTTCCGCGTGCTGAACAGCCTCAAGCAGATCTCCGAGGGAACTGCTGACCCGATCGGCCCGATCACCCGTGACGTGGCGGGCGACATCGAGTCGTCGACGCTGTTCGGTGCCCAGCTCAGTGACGTCTTCCTGCAGACCGACTCGCTGACCTCGCGCATCGTCGTGATCGCGCTGATCGTCGCGATGAGCGTCACGACCTTCACCACGCAGCGCCAGCTGACGATGAAGAACATGCCGCCGTCGGCGCTCGAGGGCCCGATGGCCCAGACGCAGAAGCTGATGCTCTACATGCTGCCGATCGTGTTCGCGATCTCCGGCGTGAACTTCCCGGTGGGTGTGCTGATCTACTGGACGGTCACGAACCTCTGGTCGATGGGGCAGCAGTACTACACGATCAAGCGGATGCCGACCCCGGGATCTCTCGCCGAGAAGCAGCTCAAGGAGCGTCAGGCAGCCAAGGCCGCGAAGCGCGCCGCGAAGCGCGCCGCGAAGCGGGGCGAGGTCATCGAGGACGAGACGCCGGTGGTCGAGCAGCCCAAGACCGGCCAGCGGGTGCAGCCCAAGCGGAAGAACCGCCAGAAGGGTGCGACGCCCACCGCCGGTCGACCGGCGGTCGCGCAGTCCGCTCCGCAGGGTGCGCCGCAGGACCAGCCCGTAGATGCGGCTCCGGATGCGTCGAGCTCGGCGTCCGGGAAGCAGACCGGGTCCAAGTCCAAGCCCTCCGGCACGACGTCGGGCAAGCAGCCCGGGTCGAAGCCGAAGCCGAAGTCGTCGGGTGCGACGCCGGGGACTACCTCGACGTCGTCGGGCAAGAGCAAGCAGAAGAAGTAGGAGGTGGACGCGATGAACGCGAGCACAGGTACGGCGGCATCGGACTCCGCGGCTCCCGCGGTTGATCCGGAGGACCGGATCAAGCGCCTCGAGGAAGAGGGCGAGATCGCTGCGGACTACCTCGAGGAGTTCCTCGACATCGCTGACCTGGACGGCGACATCGACCTCGACATCAAGCACGACCGCGCGGCGGTCGAGGTGGTGGCAGACGATCCGAAGCTGCTTGCGGACCTGATCGGTCGCGAGGGTGAGGTGCTCGACGCGATGCAGGAGCTCACCCGCCTGGCCGTGCAGACTCGGACGGGCGAGCGGAGCCGCCTGATGCTCGACATCGGCGGCTTCCGGGCCGCCCGTCGGGTCGAGCTGACGCGGATCGCACAGAAGGCGGTCGAGGAGGTGCGCGCCTCCGGCGAGGAGGTCGAGCTGGCCCCCCTGAATGCGTTCGAGCGCAAGGTGGTGCACGACGCCGTGGCGGCTGCGGGGCTGGTGAGCGACTCGCGCGGTGTCGAGCCTGAGCGCTATGTCGTGGTGCAGCCCGCGCCGGCGGTCACCGCGGACTGAGTGTTCGGCTTCGGCCGAGGGCCGGTGCACGTCCGAGGACGTGCACCGGCCCTTTCTGTGCTTGGCTTCTTTCGACATCGAGTGGAGGGCGTGACGTGAGCGGTACGGACGGGACGGGACAGGGTGAGCCCGACATCGTTGCGGAGGTGTTCGACGGCGACACCCTTGGTGCGAGTGAGCCGGTCAAGCAGTACTTCGGCACGGCTTACGACAAGGTGGCGCGATACGCGGACCTGCTCCGGGAGCAGGGCGAGCTGCGCGGGCTGATCGGGCCGCGCGAGGTCCCGCGGATCTGGGAGCGGCACGTCCTGAACTCGGCTGCGGTCGTGCAGTATCTGCCGACGGCGGGCGCGGTCGCGGACATCGGATCGGGTGCGGGGCTGCCGGGCATCATCGTGGCGGCGATGCGACCGGGGCTTGATGTGCTCCTGGTCGAGCCGATGGAGCGGCGGACCACCTGGTTGGTCGAGGTTGCCACGGAGCTCGGCCTGACGAACGTCCAGGTGAAGCGCGGGCGAGCCGAGGAGTACCACGACGCGTTCGAGGTGGACGCAGTGACTTCCCGGGCGGTCGCTCCGCTGTCCAAGCTGGCACGGATGAGTCTTCCGCTGGTTCGCGTGGGTGGCGAAATGGTGATTCTCAAGGGACGTAACGTGGCGCAGGAGGTCGATCCTGCACGGAAGGTGCTGCGGAAGTACGGGGCGGGGGAGCCTGAGATCCTTGAGGGATCGACAGTCGCAGGCGTCGAGTCGACGACTATCGTGCGCATCCCCCGGGGGAAGTAGGACCTTTCGACAGAGGTTGTTTCACGTGGAACGGGAGCGGTCGCCATCACAACGGCGACCGCTCCTGTCGTCGGTTCCCGGGCAGTGCCCGGGACGCGGCGCATGCGTCGACAGCCGCCTCAGGTGCGTAGAGGATGATGTTCCCAGTCGTCGCCCTCATCGGCGTGGGTGTCTCCAGCGCCGGACTTGTATGTGTAGCCCCAGCCCGACCTGTACCCGACGCAGGCGAAGATGCCGGTGAGTAACTGTCGTGATGCAGGTGTTCCGGCGGATGCCGAGCTGGTAGCCGTTCCAGTGGTTGTTGCTTCCGCTGGAGTGGGAGGTCCTTGTTCTGCCGGCAACGGTGGGGGCACTCTCCGAGCGCAGGGTCGACATGTGGTCAATGGTGATCTGCCTGGCCTGTTCGAACGACGTGGAGATAGCCGGGTCGCGGTTGGCTGCGGGCTCCGCTTGACGTCCAGGAGATCCCTGCCGCACTGAGGTGGCTCGTGGCTCGTGGCTCGTGGCTCGTGGCTCGTGGCTTGTGGCTCGTGGCTCGTGGCTTCTGGCCGACGGCCGATGGCCGATGGCCCACGACCCGTGGAGTGGGTTGAGCTCGGGAACGGGGTCGCGCGCGCCGAGGTCCCGAGGGTAACGACCAGCGCGGCGGCGACCGTTGTGATGAGAGCCGTTGATCTGAGCAAGAAGCGTCCAGCACCGATTCGGGCGAGCGCCGGCACGCAGGAGGGTAGGGTCGGCCCGTCTGCGGGGCGGCATACCGGACGTGCCATAGCGGCTACGGCTGGTGGGTTGCTGTTTCACGTGAAACCCGGGCGGGCGCCCAGAGGACGAACCCTGTCTGATCCAGATGAGCTACGGGTACGGCGTCTGCTCGGTCGTTTCACGTGAAACGAGAGTCCTGGAGAAGACCGGCCGAGCCCGATCCGATGCGCACAACGACCGAGGGGCCATGGGCGAGCGGGAAGACCGGATCGCTGGTGAACTGATCGCTCCGAGAGCGGCGTTTCGGCACGCCTGAGCAGGTCGGCGACCGTAGCGTTGCACGCGTGTGCTTCTTCAGACGAAAGTCCAAGCGAAAGGCAGCGGCCGCGGCCGCAGCGGCGCAGGCTGCCCCGGCGGCAGTGCCCGACTCGTCCGCATCGGGGCCGCCGGCCGACGCGGGGGAGCCTCCTAGTCGCGACGAGATGATCACCGCGGCATCCGCTGCGATCGGTGATGGTTCGGCGGCCGGGCTGGCTCCGGTGGAGCAGAGCACGACTGTTCTGATCGCGGAGAAGCCGGCTGAGACCGCGGACGCCGGCGATCTCGGGGGCGATGCCCCGGTGGAACGCGAGACGCCACTCGCCGATGACACCGCCGTGATGCCGTCCTCGGTGGACATGGCGCCTCCTCGGCAGGCTGTCATGCCGGGTGTACCCCGGGACGAGGTCTGGGGTCAGGACGGTGCGGACGAGAAGAGTGCTGCGGTGCTGAGCCAGTTGATCGAGTCGGTGACGATGCCCACGCCGAGTGATGCGGCGTCGTCCGAGGACGAGCCGGGCACGGCGGTCGGGTTGCTCCCGGGCGAGCGTCCCGGTGCAGGCTCGGCGGGCGATGTCAGCTGTGCGGAGCCGGTGGAGGAGCGTGCGCTGGATGACAGTCGCGCACTCGACGCGGTCGTTGGTGCCGGAGGCGTGCCCGAGAGCCCAGCCGGAGAGCAGCCATCCGTGGCCCATCCGGCCGGGGAGGGTACGGCTGGGGAAGGTACGGCGGATCCCGAAGCCGACGCCGGTGCAGATGAGCTCAAGGAAGCTGAAGCCCGTGGGGGCGAAGGGGTGAACGACGTCGTGGCTACCGCAACGCTCGCGACCGCGACTGACGGGGCGCTTGGCCCTCGCTCGGGGTCTGAGTCGGAACTTTCGGGGGACTCCGAGGGAGTGATTGGCACCAGCCACGAGAGTGACGTCCGGGCCGACGCCAGGGATGAAGTGTCCCCAGGACCCCAGGGGTCACAGCCGGAAGAGCAGAGTGCCCTCCCGGCGGCTGACGATGATGGGCTGAGCCCGGAACAGGACGGAACCTCTCCGGCGGGGCACGCCGACGCTCCGTCGACGAAGCGGGAGGCGGAGACACAGGCCGAGCCCCTTCACGATCCGGACCAGATGGACGAACTCCCCTCGACCCGACCGATTCCGGCCGATGCGATCAAGCGTGCCAGTGAAGCCCTCGATGCGGCGGTGAACGCGGCTCCTGCTGTGATCGGGCACCCGGCGGATGTCGACGATGAGGAGGAAGTCGCTGTCGTGGATGCCGAATTCACACATTCCGCCGACGAAACAGGGCTGGAGGCCAAGCCAGATGACGTGGCCAGCGATTACAGTGTCCGCGTGACGGATCCGATTCCTGTGCAGAGCCTCTCCGCTCCCGGCGTTTCACGTGAAACGTCCGGGCCCGCGCAGACGGCCCACGGCACGCAGCAGCCCACAGGCGGCCCGCACGGTGGCGATGACGAGCGTCGGTCAGCCCTCATCGCAACCGTCCCTGCCGTTGACGACACGACTCCGGTCGCCGCCGAGCTCGCCATGGACGCTCGCCGACGTATCGAACTTCAGGGGCGGCGATTCCCTCGTCCGCCCAAGACGCGCATCATCACGGTGGCCAACCAGAAGGGCGGGGTCGGCAAGACGACCACCACGGTCAACATCGCGGCCGGCCTGGCGCAGTCCGGCCTGAACGTGCTGGTGATCGACAACGACCCGCAGGGCAACGCCTCGACGGCACTCGGCATCGAACATCGAGCGGGCACGCCGTCCGTGTACGAGATTCTCATCGAGGGCGAGTCTCTCGCGAGCACCGTGCAGCAGTGCCCTGACATCCCCAACCTCTGGGGCGTTCCGGCCACCATCGACCTGTCTGGATCCGAGATCGAGCTGGTGTCTCTCGTTTCACGTGAAACGAGGCTCCGGAAGGCGATCGCGAAGTACCTCGACGATCGCATCGCGGCAGGTGAGGAGCGCATCGACTACGTCCTCATCGACTGCCCGCCGAGTCTCGGTCTTCTGACCGTGAACGCCTTCGTGGCGGGCCGTGAGGTCTTCATCCCCATCCAGTGCGAGTACTACGCGCTCGAGGGTCTGAGCCAGCTCCTGAAGACGATCGATCTGATCCGCTCGCACCTCAACCCCGAGCTGCGCGTGTCCTCGATCCTACTCACGATGTACGACGGCCGAACCAACCTGGCGCAGCAGGTGGCGGGCGAGGTCCGGTCTCACTTCCCGGCAGAGACCTTCAAGACGACGATCCCGCGTTCGGTCCGGATCTCGGAGGCCCCGAGCTACGGGCAGACCGTGATGACCTACGACGCGACGTCGACGGGAGCGCTCGCTTACCTGCAGGCGTCTCGCGAGCTAGCCGAGCGTGGCCAGGGAGGTTCGAGCCCCCGGCGCGCGATGAAGGCAGAAGCGGTCGGAGCTCAGGACTGATGGTCTGCAGTGATGATCGGTGCGTGCCGCGCGCTGTGACGATGACGATGGAGACGACACCAGTCCGCGCCCGGCGCGGGACCGGAACGGACGAGGAGACACGATGAGTGCGAAGCGACGCGGGCTCGGGCGGGGCCTGGGCGCCCTGATCCCGACGGGTCCTGAGCTGGACGAACAGGCGCCCGGCGTGGGACCCGGTGAGTCCGACGGCATCGGCATCGGCGGCACGGTCGCGACCGTGGTGCAGGAACGCCCGTCGGCGCTCGACGAGGCCGCGGACACCGATGTGGCGCCCTCGCCGAACGACACACCCACGGTCGAGAAGAAGCCGGCGAAGAGCTCCGGCCCGCGCCCCAGCACGGTGAAGTGGGACTCGGCGATCGCGAGCGGCCGACTGTCGGTCGCGAACGAGGCGGGGGAAGGCGGGAGTGCCTCCGCGCTGGACAACACGTTCTTCAGCCGGGAGCAGGGTGAGGCGGACGTCGTTTCACGTGAAACGGCCGACCTGCTGCCGGTCCCTGGTGCACGGTTCGCGGAGCTCCCGGTCAGCGCGATCCGCCCGAACACCTGGCAGCCTCGTACGGTCTTCGACGAGGGCGACCTGGACGAGCTGGTGGAGTCGATCAAGGAGATCGGCGTGCTCCAGCCCATCGTGGTGCGCCCCGACAAGGAGCACCCCGGCGAGTACGAACTCATCATGGGTGAGCGGCGCTGGCGCGCCACGCAGGCGGCCGAGCTCGAGACCATCCCGGCGATCGTTCGCGATACCGAGGACGGCGACATGCTCCGGGACGCGCTCCTGGAGAACCTGCACCGCTCGGACCTGAACCCGCTCGAAGAAGCCGCTGCGTATCGCCAGCTCCTCGACGACTTCGGGTGCACGCACGAGGAGCTTGCCACTCGCATCGCCCGCAGCCGCCCGCAGATCTCGAACACCCTCCGCCTGCTGCGTCTGCCACCACTGGTCCAGCGTCGCGTCGCCGCCGGCGTGCTGTCGGCCGGTCACGCTCGCGCGCTCCTGGGTCTGAGTGACGGCGCCGAGATCGAGCGGCTCGCGCAGCGCATCGTCTCCGAAGGTCTGTCGGTCCGGGCGACCGAGGAGATCGTGATGCTCACGGAGTCCGAGGGTGGCTCGGGGAAGACCCGCAAGGCTCCGCGTGCCGGCACGCGGAGCGAGGCGGTGGACGAGCTGGCCACGCGGCTCTCGGACAGGTTCGAGACGCGGGTCAAGGTAGCCCTCGGCAAGACCAAGGGCCGTATGACCGTGGAGTTCGCGTCGGTCGAGGACCTCAACCGCATCCTGCAGGTCATGGCCCCGGACGAGCGAGGTCTCCTGAAGCCACCGTCCGGGGACTGACCGCCCCGTACGCGGAGTCGGTGCGACGTACGCGTTCCGGGAGAACATCAGGGCCGGCATCCCCGCGGGGATGCCGGCCCTGATGTCTTCGTCGATGTCTTCGTCGGTCAGGGTCGGCGCACCGGCAGCAGCGCCAGGTCGACGATGCGTCGGTACAGGTCCGGGAGCGAGTGTCCACCCGCGGCGGCAGCCTGCGGCAGAAGCGACATCTCCGTCATCCCGGGTGCCACGTTGACCTCCAGGACGTGGGCCACGCCGGACCGGTCGAGGATCAGATCGGTGCGGGACAGGTGTCGCAGGTGGAGCGCCTCATGGGCCTGCACGGCGACGTCGGCGACGTATGCCGCCTGCTCCGCGGTGAGTCGAGCCGGTGCGAAGAACTCGGTCTCGCCGGCGACGTAGCGCGCGGCGTAGTCGTAGCCGTTCTCCGCGACGATCTCCACGGCGGGCAGTGCCCGGGGCCCGCCCGGACCGTCGATCACGCTCACCGCCAGCTCGATGCCGTCGACCGCGTGCTCGATCAGCGCGGTCTCGCCGTACGCGAAGCACTCGACCATGGCGCGCGGCAGGTCCTCCGCACGCGTGACGACCGTGACCCCCAGGGCGGAACCGCCCTCGGTGGGCTTGACGACGAGGGGGAGGCCAAGGTGTCCCACGATCGTGTCGAGCACGGGCTGCGCGCCGAGGTCCCGGAAGAGGCTCTGGGGGAGCGTCACGTAGTCGGGGGTGGTGAGCCCCGCTTCGAGCAGGGCCGCCTTGGCGATGGGCTTGTTCCAGACGACGCGGCTGGCGCGCGGGTCGGAGCCCACGTAGGGCAGGCCTGCCATGTCGAGCACGTCCCGCACCGATCCGTCCTCGCCCGAAGCGCCGTGCAGCAGCGGCCAGACGACGTCGGGGCGGGTGCTGCGGAGGAACGCCAGGAGGTCCGCGTCGACGTCGTGCACGATCACGTCGAGGCCGGTCGAGCGCAACGACTCGGCGACCCGGCGACCGGACCGGAGCGACACGTCGCGCTCGTGCGAGAGACCGCCGGCGAGGACGACCACCAGCGGGCTGCGTCCCGCGTCGTCGGGTGCGGGCGAGGTGGACGCGGTACCGGGTGCCGGCGCGTTCGGGGCGGGGGCGGGACTGGTCATCGACGGCTCACTCGATCGGGGTGTACGGGATGGCTGCCATCGTGTCAGACGCACAGGTCACCCACGTGACCTGTGCGTCTGACACGGGGGAGTCAGGCCAGGTCGGGTGCGGGGCCCTCGACGTCGTCCACGTCGGGGTCGGGCTGCGCGGAGGTGCCGAAGATCTGCACCAGCTCGGACTCACCGTTCACGACACCGGCGAGGCGGCGCACGCCCTCGCGGATGCGTTCCGGCGTCGGGAAGCAGAAGGACAGGCGCATGTGGTCCGAGCCGCTGCCGTCGTAGTAGAAGGCGGTGCCCGGCACGTACGCGACGCGCGCCGTCACGGCGCGGGGGAGCATGGCGCGGGAGTCCAGCCCCTCCGGCAGCCGGACCCAGACGAAGAACCCACCGCGCGGCACGTTCCACGATGCGCTCGGGAGGTACTCGCCCAGCGCGCCCACGAGGGCGTCGCGCCGGTCCCGGTACATCTCCCGGTAGTCCTTGATCTGGGCCTTCCAGTCGCACGTCTCGAGGTACGTCGCCACCGCGAGCTGCGACGCGTTCGACGGCGACAGCACCGCCGACTCGCTCGCGAGCACGAGCTTGTCGCGCACGGCGTGCGGCGCGATCACGAAGCCGACGCGGTAGCCGGGGGCGAACGTCTTGGAGAACGACCCCAGGTACAGCACGCCGTCGGTGTCGTACGAGCGCAGCGCCGGGAGCGGCTCGTCGTCGAAGCCGAGCAGGCCGTAGGGGTTGTCCTCGACGACCAGGACGCCGTGGCGGCGGCAGATCTCCAGGATCTGGGGGCGCCGCTCGGCGGACAGAGAGACGCCCGCGGGGTTCTGGAACGTCGGGACGGTGTACAGGAACTTCACGCGCCGGCCCTCGGCCGCGAGGCGGGTGAGCACGTCGTCGAGCTCGGCAGGGACCAGGCCGTCGGCGTCGAGCGGGACCTGGACCACGTCGGCCTGGTAGGAGCGGAAGACGCCCAGGGCCCCGACGTACGACGGCGCCTCGGCGATGATCACGTCGCCCGGGTCCACGAAGATGCGGGTCACCAGGTCCAGGGCCGACTGCGAGCCGGTGGTGACGACCACGTCGTCGGGGTGGGCGGAGACGCCCTCCAGGGCGACTACCTGGGTGATGTGCTCCCGGAGGGACTCCTCGCCCTGACCGGAGCCGTACTGGAGCGCTGTGGTGCCCTTGGTGACGATGAGGCGCTGCATGGTGTCGGCGATGACGTCGAGCGGCAGACCCTCGAGATACGGCATGCCACCGGCGAGCGACACGACCTCGGGGCGGTTCGCGACCGAGAACAGCGCCCGGATCTCCGAGGCGCGCATGCCGTGCGCTCGCGCCGCGTACGAACCGAACCACGGGTCGAGGCGGTTACCGGCAGTCTCGGGAAGCTCGTTCACGCGAGCCAGTCTGGCACGCGTGGCGTGCTCCTCCCAGTGCCTGTTCGTGGTGAAACGGTGAGACTCCGCGCGGACGGACAGGCTCGAGGGTGCCCGGAGACACCGAGAGCGCGCACCCGGGCGGGTGCGCGCTCTCGGTGTGGTGACGGCGGTCAGCCCGCGAGGACCTCGTCGATCTCCTGCGTCAGCGCGCGCTTCGGGCGAGCGCCGATGATCGACTTCACGACCTCGCCGCCCTTGTAGACGTTGAGCGTCGGGATCGAGACGATGCCGTAGTCCATGGCGGTCTGACGGTTCTCGTCGGTGTCGATCTTGACGATCTTGATCTTGCCCTCGTACTCGTCGGAGAGCTCCTCGAGGATCGGTGCCACCATGCGGCACGGACCACACCAGGTGGCCCAGAAGTCGACGAAGACGGGGATGTCGGAGTCGAGGACCTCCGCCTTGAAGGTGTCGTCGGTGACCTTGATGGTGCTCATCCGTAATCTCCTTTGTCAGTCGTTCAGCGAGTCGAGGAACGCCTGGGCGTCGAGTGCCGCGGAGCAGCCTGAGCCGGCGGCCGTGATCGCCTGGCGGTACGTGTGGTCCACGGCGTCGCCGCAGGCGAAGACGCCAGGGAGGTTCGTCCGCGTGCTGCGGCCCTCGACGAGGATGTAACCGTTCTCGTCCAGGTCGACCTGGCCCTTGACCAGGTCGGTCCGCGGCTCGTGGCCGATCGCGACGAACAGCCCGGTGGCGTTCAGGTCCCGGACCTCGCCCGTGACCGTGTCGCGCAGGCTGATCCCCGCGACCTTGTCCTCACCGTTGATCCCCGCGACCTCGCTGTTCCAGGCGAACTCGATCTTCGGGTCGGCGGCGGCGCGCTCGGCCATGATCTTCGAGGCGCGCAGGTCGTCGCGGCGATGCACGACGGTCACCTTGGACGCGAACCGGGTCAGGAACGTGGCCTCCTCCATGGCGGAGTCGCCGCCACCCACCACCGCGATGTCCTGGTCGCGGAAGAAGAACCCGTCACAGGTCGCGCACCAGGAGACGCCTCGGCCGGAGAGCCGCTTCTCGTCGGCCAGGCCCAGCTCGCGGTAGGCGGAACCGGTCGCCAGGATGACCGAACGCGCGCGGTAGGTGTCGCCGCCGCCGGTCACGATGGTCTTGACGTCACCGGTGAGCTCGACCTGCTCGGCGTCGTCCCAGATGACCTGGGCGCCGAACTTCTCCGCCTGCTCCCGCATGGCGTCCATCAGGTCCGGGCCCTGGATGCCCGCCGGGAAGCCGGGGAAGTTCTCGACCTCGGTGGTGTTCATCAGGGCGCCACCCGCGGTGACCGAACCCGCGATGACGACAGGCGCGAAGCCGGCACGCGCCGCGTAGACCGCTGCGGTGTACCCCGCGGGGCCGGACCCCACGATGACGACGTCGAGCACGGGTGCCTCGGTGGTCTCGGTAGCCGGTGCGGTGGTCTGTTCGGTCAAGGTGGTCTCCTCGAGTTCCATGGGCACACGCATCAACACGCGGGCGGGTCCCAGTGTTCCAGCCGATGTCGTCCACGGCTCGGTCGTGGACGTGAGTCTCGCCACACAATATCGACAGATTTCGATGGATAGAAGGCGCGGTCACGGCCCCGGGGGACGGAGAACGGCCCCGGACAGTCTCTCCCGACGGGGAGGGGACTGCCCGGGGCCGTTCTCGGCGCGGCCGGAAGCCGCCGGGGTCAGCTCAGGACGACCTCGTTGAGCTCCAGCCGGAACCCGTCGGACACCTGCGGCAGCTCGGTGATCCAGATCGTGAACGAGTCGCTCACCACCGGCTCGGTGAGCTCGAACGTGGTGGTGTTCGCGAACGCGCCCTCGGCGAGCACCTCACCGCCGGCGCCGCCCTTGAGGATCTGCACCTTGCCACCGGGCGTGTTGGTGAGCAGCTCGATCTTGGAGACCGAGGCCGGCTCCCGGAGCTTCAGCTCCATGCCCAGGGAGTCCTTGAACCCGCCGAACTCCGCCCGCTGGTACGTGGTCGTGTAGTAGAACGACTGCGGATCGGCGTCGTAGGCACGCTCGACCGCCTCGGGGTGGTCGATGGTCGCACCCTCGAACTCCAGCGTGCCCAGGAGGGCCGCCGAGTCGATGACGGGCCGTGCCTCGGTCTCGGTCGGGGCGGACGGCTCCGCGCTGTTCTCGCCCTCGTCGGTACCTCCCGCACCGGCGGAGGCGGAGGCCGACGCCGACGGCGACGCCTCGCCGATGGCCTCGCCCGTCGGCGACATCATCGCGTTCACCGCCCAGATCAGTCCGGCGACGACGGCCACGCCCACCAGGCTCAGCACGATCGGCGTCGGGTTCACGCCGCGCCGCTTGGGCGCCGGCTGGGTGGCGAACCCGCCGTCCTGCTGCTCGTAGTATCCGCCGCCGTCAGGGGCGTAGCCGGCCGGCGCGTACTGCGGCGGGTACTGCTGCGGCGCCCCGCCTGCCGCGTACTGGGCCTGCTCGTACCCGGGCTGGGCGGGGGCGACCGGCTGGCCGTACTGGTCGTACGCCTGCGTCGCGCCCTCCGGGGGTGGCGGCGGCACCGGGGCGTGCTGCTGGCCGAAGGCCTGCGGCTCGTAGGTGTAGTCGCTCTGCGGCTCGGTGTAACCGGCGGGCACCGCACCCGCGACCGCGGTCTCGTCGGAGCGGGCGATCCGGCCGGAGACCGGCCGTCGCACGGGCGGAGCACCCTCGCCGTTGAAAGCGTCGGCGATGGACTGGCGTCGCGGACCCTCCGGCTCAGGCTGAACGAATCCAGGCAGCGATGCCACTACGGAAACCTCTCCCCACGGCGCCAGGGCCGCGGTCACGTCGTCGGGGTTCATCGGCCCGCCGGTGCCGCCGGACGCGTCGAACGTCCGGCTCACGAGGGCGTCGATGTCGGCGTCCACGTGGGGAACCAGCGTGGACAGCGGCGCCACGGCGCCGGAAGGGTCGAGCTGCGCGGGCAGCGGGATCAGGGTGTCCTTCGCGATCCAGCCGGCCTCGAGGTCCTGCCCGGGCCAGCGTGCCGTCATCGCGTAGTAGAGGAGCGCGACCAGACCCTGCGCGTCGAGCTGCGCGGGCCGGCCGTTCAGCGTGTCGCCCGAGGCGAGGCCGCCGTCGATCCCCAGGCCGGTGACCCGGACCCGGTGGCCGTCGACCCGCACGGCCTCGGGGCGCAGGGCGGTGTGGTGGACACCCCGTGCGTGGGCCACGGCGAGTGCCGACGCCGCCTCGCCGACGATGGCACGGGCCTGCTGCTCGTCCACGAGCCCGCTCGACACGATCTCGGTCAGCGTGGTGCCGGTGTGCGGCTCGGACACCACGTATCGCCGGCCGTCGCCGTCCGTCCCGGCGTCGAGCACCCGGACCAGGCGAGGGTCGGTGACGAGCGCGGCGCGCCGCGCGGAGTCGAGGGCATCGCCCGCGTAGGGCCCGGTCACGAGCGTGACCCGGACCTCGCGCTCCAGGATCAGGTCACGTGCCTCCCAGGCGGTCGCCGCGGCGAGATCGGTCGTCGCCTGCTGGACGAGCCTGTACCTCTCGACCAGCACACTCCCTGGCTCGACGGTGCTCACGCGGACCTCCTCGCTCGCTCGGGGGACAGTAACAGGTGCGTGATGTCCGGGATCACGCGCCGTCGCCATGCTACGCGGAACCGCTGACGGACCGCCGAAACGTCGCCTGAATGCAACGAAAGCGCAGATCAGCGATCTGCGCTTCCGCGTGCGTCGGCAAGGTCAGCGTCGGAACCGGGCCAGGACCGGGCGGAGCAGGCCGTCGAGCTCCTGGACGCGCAGCAGACGCAGCAGCAGCACGTAGACGGCGAGCATGACCACACCGCACAGGGCCGACACCCACAGACCGCTCAGCATCGTCAGGACCCAGCCGTTGCCGAAGGACAGCACGTCGAACCCGCCCAGCAGCCGGTAGACCCCCCACCCGGCCAGCCCGGCCAGCACGGCAGCGACGAGAGCCTTGGCGTGCAGCGTGAGGATGCGCCCACCGTCGAGCCGGCCGTTCAGCTTCGTCCGCAGGCCACGCGTGCGCAGCAGCACGGTGATCCAGTTCGACAGCGCGTAGCTGGCGCCCGCCGCGATCACCCACATCTCGATCGGCAGCCAGAGCTGGGCGGCGATCAGGCCGATCACCAGCATCGACGTCGACGGCACGGTGATCCAGAAGACCGAGCGACCGTCCTCGTACGCGTAGTAGACCCACTTCATGAGCGCCATGCCGCCCAGCGGCACCAGACCGAACGAGAGCGCCACCAGCACCGGGGCGATCAGGGCGGTGCCCTCCTCGCCCGCGGTCGGCACGATGAAGGCCGTGGCGGGCGCGGCCAGCACCGTGAGGGCTGCCGTGGCGAACACCGTGAAGACGCCGATGGTGCGCAGGCCGAGGGAGAGGTCGCCGCGGACGCGATCGGTGTCGCCCTCCTGGGCGGCCTTGCTGATGCCGGTGAACAGGGCGGTCGCGATCGACACCGTGACCAGCGAGTGCGGCAGCAGGTAGATGAGGAGTGCCTGCGTGTAGGAGCCGTTACCGGCCACCGCGACGGGCGGGGTGGCCGCGGCGCCTGCGGCGCCCGCCTCCGATGCCACCCGGGTCAGGAAGAGGATGCCGGCCTGCTCGAGCACCACTGCGGCGAGCGTCCACGTGGCCACCGTTCCGGCCGAGCGCAGGCCGATGCCCCGCAGGCCCAGCCGGAAGTGCCAGCGGAAGCCCGAGCGCAGCAGCGGGACCAGCAGCACGAGCGCCTGCGCGACGATGCCCAGGGTGGCCGTTCCGGCAAGCAGGATGGTGCGCGGTGTGTCCCACTCGTCAAGGTCGTTGATGCCCAGCGCGGGCGCGGTGCCGAAGACAGCCAGGAAGACGCCGAACCCGATGACCGAGACCACGTTGTTGGCCACCGGCGCCCACATGAACGGCCCGAACTGCTCGCGTGCGTTGAGCACCTGACCGAGCAGCGTGTAGAGGCCGTAGAAGAACAGCTGCGGGATGCACCAGTAGGCGAACACGGTGCCCAGCGCGAGCTCCTCGGCGCTCAAGCCCTGCGTGTACAGCAGGACCACCCAGGCGGAGGCGCCCGTGAGCACGGCCGTGACGGCGAGGATGCCGACGGCGGAGACGGTGAGCAGCTTGTCGATCCGCTCCTGTGCGTTGCGTGCACGGAACGCCTTGACGATCTGCGGCACCAGCACGGCGTTCAGAGCGCCACCCGCGAGGATCGCGAACAGCACGTTGGGCAGCTTGTTCGCGACGTCGAACGTGATGGCGACGCTGCCCACCGACCCGATGGCGGCCACGAGCATCATGTTGCGCACCAGCCCGCCCAGCCGGGAGGCCGCGGTGCCGGCGGCCATGACGATCGAGTTGCGGCCCAGACCGCGCGACGGCGGCTGCGCGGGGGACGAGCCCGCGGCCGCGCCGGGGTCGGGTTCCGACGCGGGGTCGGCTGCTGCGGTCACGGTGTTCTCCTGGGTCAAGCGACTACTCCCGTGGTTTGGGGGCCCTGGCCGGCGCCGTCCCGGCCGACGTGTGCGGCGGCCGAAACACTACTCCGCCCGACGGCGTGCTAGGGCCGTGCCGGGGTGCCCGACGTGGCCGGTGCGGTCTCGGGCGCCTCGGCGGCGGTCCCGGTCGCCTCCTCGACGTCCTCGCGGGTGGCGCGGTTGGGCGATCGGCCGCGACGCACCGTGCGCCAGATGCCGGCCAGGAAGAGCAGGGCCACGAGGCCTGCGGCGATCCAGGTGCCGACCTCCTCCCAACCCGCGCGGACCCGGACCTGGAACGTCGAGTCGTCGTTGATCTTCGCCCCGGTCGGGGTGAGCACCTGTGCCGTCACCTCGACGTCGCCGGACCCGATCGCCCGGACCGGGACCTGGACGTCCATCTCCTGACCCGCGGGCACGGTCTCGGTCGTGCGCTCGTCGACCGTGAGCCGGGGGTGGTCGGGGCGCAGCACCACGGTGACGGTCGCGTCCACGGTGAGCGCGTTGCGCACGCGCACGGGGATGTTGCCGACGTCGGTGATGAAGTTGATGTCCTGGCGGGGCACCACGGTCACGGAGTTCTTCGTGATCTCGTCGTTCTCCTGGAGCACCTGCTGCACGACCTGTTCCCGGAGGCCGGGGTCGGCGCGGCGCGCGACCGCCAGCGGGGCGATCAGCCGCCGTACGCCGGGCCGCCAGATCACGGGGTGCTCCTCGCCCGCCACGGAGGAGAACGTGACGATCGCGTCCCGCGCCTGCTCCAGCGCCTTGACGTCGGCCGCCGCGAGCTCCGCCTTGGCCCGCTCGTGCTTCGGGAGGGGGGTGCGGGCCACCTCGGGTGCGTCCTGGACGAACAGCGCGTCCAGCGTCGTGGGCGAGATCCAGCCGGCCTCGTCGAGCGTGTCGAGCACGGCCTTGGCGGCGTCGGTGTCGGGCGTCCAGCTCCGGGGCGCCACGATCGAGAGCGACGGCGGGTCGTAGGGCGCCTGGCTGACGACGGCAGCCGTCTCCGCGAGCAGGCGCTGCGCACCCTCCGTCGCGGTGGACGCCGTGGTGACCGCCGTCGTGTCGGCGGACTCCTGGGCGGAGGCGGTCGAATCGGCGCCCGACAGGTCGGTGGCGGCCAGGAACGCCTCGGTCAGCGGCTCGTCCGTCACGACGGCGTGCGCGGTGCCCGCCGGTGTCGCCACCTCCGCCCGGCCGGTCACCGTGCCGACACCCTCGTAGGCCAGTCCGCCGGCGCCCACCACGACGTCGTCCCGGCCGCTGGCGACGGCGAGGCCGAGGGTCTCGACGTCGGGCACCGTACCGTCGGCAGGCCAGGCGAAGTTCGTGTGCCAGGTGGCCGGGATCTCCCAGACCCCGGCGCGCGGACCGCGCACGAAGCTGCGCGGTCCCGTGGAGAGCACGCCCGCGTGCGCGAGTGCCGCGAGGTCCGGGTCGTGGTCCGGGAGCGTGAACGTCGCCGTCGTCCCGGCGGCCGCGAGCATCCGGTCGTACCAGTCCCGCAGCTCCGGGTCCTGCGAGGCCTCGGCCGTGCCCATGAGGTTCGGGTCGACGGCGAGCGAGACGGTGTTGTGCTCCGCGACCTGGAGCACGCCGTCGAGCCGCTGGCCCGCCGCGGTCTGCTGGGCCAGCTCCAGCTCGGCGGAGCTCGGGTCGGCGGGGTCGGTCGCCGGGCTGGTCACGGCGGCCAGGACGCTGAGCTTCATCGGCACGCGCTCGGTGCCGTCGGCGTCGTACATGAGGAACGAGCGGGCGATGCCCAGGCGCCCGGAGGCATCACCGACGGAGATCGCGAGGCGGCGGGCACCGAACCCCTGGAGCGCCTGGACACCCGGGTCGTAGGTGAACGAGACGGTGGTGGAGGCGCCCGGCGCCAGCCGCGGGACCGTGGTGGTGCTCCCGGTGCCGTAGACCGGGTCGAGCAGGCCCGCCTCGGACCACGCGGCGATCTCGGCGCGCGAGGTGAGCGCCAGGTAGTCGACCGTGAACTGCGCCTCCGCGCCGTCGATCACGGCGTCGGTGGTGTTGGTGACGCTCGCCCGGACGGTCACCGTGTCGCCGGGGACGGCTATCGGGTGCGAGATGCTCGTGACGGACACGTGCACGGCGCCGTCGCCCGGCGCAGTCCTGGTGACCGCCGCCGGAGCGGAGGACGCGCCTGCGGGCGGGTGCCCGGCCATCGGACCGGCGGCGGACGCCGGCAGGACTGCCGACCCCACGAGCGCCACGACCGCCAGGAGCGCGGCGCTGAGCGTGCCGGCGCGGCGGGCCGCCCGGCGGTGGGCGGGACTGCGGGTGATGTCGGGGTGCTGCGTCATGGCAGGTCGGGGCGCTCCGTGGGGAAGGCGTCGGCGCGCAGCACGTCCCGGAGGTGCCTCGACGACTCGAGGAGGTCCAGGGCGGCCGTGGCCAGTCGCTGCTCGTTCGGGTACGACAGGCGCCCGGCGAGCTCGTCGATCCTGACCCAGAGAGCGTCCTCGGCTTCGCCGTCCGGATCGTCCTCCACGGTCAGGCGACCGCCCTCCGCGCGCAAGAGGTAATGGTGCACGACCTTGTGCACCCGCCGGTCCTCACCGGTGAACCAGTAGTCGATCACGCCGAGCTCCGCCTGGATCGAGCCGCGGATCCCGGTCTCCTCGCGGATCTCCCGGATCGCCGCCTCCTGCGGCGTCTCGCGACCCTCGAGGTGGCCCTTCGGCAGGCACCACTCCAGCCGGCCGGTGCGGTTGCGGCGCAGCAGCACGGCCGCGCTCAGCTCGCCGCTGCCGTCCGGGTCGGCGCGGAGCACCAGGCCCCCGGCCGAGGTCTCGTCCACGATGGGCAGGTGCACCGGGGCGGTGGCCGCGGCCCGCCGGGCCGGATTCACCCGCAGCGGCGCCCCGCCGGGCGGCGTGGGCACCTCCGGGCGACCATCAGGACGGTCGCTCGCCGGAACAGGGGTGGACATGCCCCAACACTACCGACTGAGCACCGTTGCTCAGGTCAGGCGGGCGTCGTTTCGCGCGGTGAGTGGTGGCGCGCCGCGTCTGGGAGAATCTTGGGCTGTGTCTACCCCTGAGCAGGACCTGTTGCGGCGCGCGCTCGGCGTGCTGACCGAGATGGCGCCCGCCGCGCTCGAGCTGGGCGAGCAGTTCCGTGCCGCCGGTCACGAGCTCTCGCTCGTCGGCGGTCCGGTACGCGACGCCTTCCTGGGCCGCGCGAGCAACGACCTCGACTTCGCGACGTCGGCGACGCCGGACCAGACACAGCGGATCCTCGCGCGCTGGGGCGACGCCCACTGGGACATCGGCAAGGAGTTCGGCACCATCGGCGCCCGGCGGGGCGACGTCGTCGTCGAGGTGACGACGTACCGGACGGACAAGTACGACCCGGCGTCGCGCAAGCCGCTGGTGGAGTTCGGCGACACGCTCGACGGCGACCTGTCGCGCCGCGACTTCACGGTGAACGCGATGGCCGTGCGCGTACCCGACCTGACCTTCGTGGACCCGTTCGAGGGGCTGACCGACCTGGCGGCCGGGGTGCTGCGCACACCCATCGCGCCCGAGCGCTCGTTCGACGACGACCCGCTGCGCATGATGCGTGCCGCGCGGTTCGCCGCGCAGCTCTCGTTTCACGTGGAACCAGGGACGCTGGCCGCGCTCGTGGCGATGGCGGACCGCATCGAGATCGTGTCGGCCGAGAGGGTGCAGGCCGAGCTCACGAAGCTGCTCCTGAGCGACGACCCGCGCGCGGGTCTCGAGGTGCTCGCGGACACGGGACTTGCCGAGCACGTGCTGCCGGAGCTGCCCGCCCTCCAGCTCGAGATCGACGAGCACCACCGGCACAAGGACGTCTACCAGCACTCGCTCACGGTGCTGGAGCAGGCCATCGCCCAGGAGACCGGGCCCGACGGCGCGGTGCCGGCGCCCGACCTGGTGCTGCGTCTCGCCTCGTTGCTGCACGACATCGGCAAGCCCGCCACGCGCCGCTTCGAGCCCGGCGGGGGAGTGAGCTTCCACCACCACGAGGTGGTCGGGGCCAAGCTCGCCGCCAAGCGGCTGCGTGCGCTCAAGTACGAGAAGCAGGTGGTGAAGGACGTCTCCCGGCTCGTCGAGCTGCACCTGCGCTTCCACGGGTACGGCGACGGCGCCTGGACCGACTCCGCCGTGCGCCGCTACGTGACCGACGCCGGCCCGCTGCTCGAACGGCTGCACCGCCTCACCCGCGCCGACTCGACCACACGCAACAAGCGCAAGGCCAAGCGCCTCTCCGACGCGTACACGGACCTGGAGAACCGCATCGCCGCACTGCGCGAGCAGGAGGAGATCGACGCCATCCGGCCCGACCTCGACGGCACGCAGATCATGGCTATCCTCGGGATCCCGCCGTCGCGCGATGTGGGCGCCGCGTACAAGCATCTCCTGGCGCTGCGCATGGAGCGCGGCCCGCTGGGCGAGGAGACCGCGACCGAGGAGCTGCGGAAGTGGTGGGCCGAGCGCGGATGACCGCGTGCCGGGCTAGACGTGGGTCGGGTCGAACAGCGCGCTGACCGACTCGCCGCTGTGGATGCGGCGCACCGCCTCGGCGAACGCCGGCGCCACGCTGATCACGGTCAGCTTGTCGTGCGCCAGCAGACCCGCGGTCGGCACCGTGTCGGTGGTGACGATCTCGACGACGTCGGGGTCGGCCGCGATCCGGTGCACGGCGTCGTTGGCGAAGATGCCGTGCGTGCAGGCGATCCGCACGCTGCGCGCGCCGTGCTCGCGCAGCAGGTCGAGGACGGCGACGATCGTGGAACCGTTGGCGATCTCGTCGTCCAGCACGATGATGTCGCGGCCCGTGACGTCGCCGATCAGCGACGTGATCTCGACCCGGTCGCCGTCGAACCGCTCCTTGGCCGCCGCCGCGACCGGCACGCCGAGCATCTTGGCGAACGCCGACGCGCTCTTCGCGTTGCCGAGGTCGGGGGACACCACCGTCGCCTTCGCCAGGTCACTCGGTGCGAAGTACGCCGCCAGCTCGCGCAGCGCGTTGAGCTGGTCGGTCGGCACACGGAAGAACGCGTGCACCTGCGGTGCGTGCAACGTCATGGTGAGGATGCGGTTCACGCCCGCCGTCTCCAGGAGGTCCGCGACGAGACGCCCGCCCACCGAGATGCGGGGCGCGTCCTTCTTGTCGGACCGCGCGTACGCGAAGTGCGGCATGACGGCGGTGATCCGGGCCGCCGAAGCACCCTTGGCCGCGTCGATCATCAGCAGGAGCTCCATGAGGCTCTCCTGTGCGGGGCGTACCACCGACTGCACCAGGTAGACGTCGCGCTCGCGGCAGTTCTCCAGGAGCTGGACCTGCAGGCAGTCGTTCGCGAAGCGCTGGATCTTGACCGGGCTCAACGCGACGCCGAGATCAGCGCACATCGCATGGGCGAAGCGCTGACCACCGGTACCAGCGAAGACCCGCACCTCGGCCATGGCTGGAGTCTACGGAACGTCGCGGCGGCCCGCCTAGGCTGGAGAGGGCATCATGTGCGCCATGAGCGTCACCGACTGGCAGACCTGGGCCCCGTTCGTCGACGCGCTGCGCCGCTCCGCACCACCGGGAACGCATACCAGCGAGTTCGTGGGCACCGTCGGCCGTGGGGGTGCGCAGGGCACATACCTGGACGACGGCGACGCCGCGGCCCGCCGCGACCGCGACCGGGAGCTGGCGCTCACCGCCGCACGGACCGGCGGGCCGGGTCCGCGGGCGGAGCTCGACGAGGCGTTGCGCGAGGTGGCCGCCCTGCTGCCGGACAGCGAGCAGCTCGTGCGGGTCGTGGCCGTGCACGGCGGGGGCCGGCTGGGCGGCGGTGCTCCCTCGGGCGGCGGTGCGCGTGACGGCGGCGGTGCGCGCGACCGGAGGGACGCCCGCGACGGCGGGGATGCGCGCGAACGCGGGGACGCCCGCGACCGCGGGGCCTCGCCCAGCGGCGACGCGCCCGTGCGCGACGTCGTCGAGCTGATCACGCTCCCGCCCGCCGTCGTCTCCGGTCCGACGGCGCCGGTGCTGGAGGTGGTGCTGGAACCGGGGGCGCTCCCGGCGTCGTACCGGGAGACGATCGAGCCGCGTCCGGATGCCGCGACCGCGCCGTCGGCCGACCCCGACGCCGTGGCGCGGGTGGTCGCCGAGCGGATGCCCGACGCCGTCGGCGCCGCGCCGGAGGAGATCGACGCCGCGGAGATGGCGCTGCCCGACGGTGCTCGGCTGCCCGCCGAGGTGCGCTCCCTGTACGCCGCGGCCGGGAGCGGCGCGCTGAAGCTCGCACCGGAGGAGGGACGGTTCGGTGGGTTCGAGATCGTGCCGCTGAGCGGGAGTGCACTGCGTGAGGCGTTCCTGCCGGCCGCCCGGTTCGGCACCTGGACCGCTGACGCCGGCACGGTCGCACCCCGGGACCCGGCGGACCGGGTGCAGGCGGTGATCGGCTCGCCGCTCTGGTTCCCGGTGGGTACCGACGGCGCGGGAAACGTCTACGCCGTCGACCTCGCGCCGGGGCCGGCCGGGCACCTGGGCCAGGTCGTGCTGCTGGACCATGAGGTGCGGGCGGGTGCGACGTACCGGGCGGAGAGCCTCGCGGCGCTGCTGGCCGGTCGGGTGGCGACGCCTGATCGACCGGAGAGCACGACGGACGCGGGTGGGGTGAGTCCGGCGGGTCCTGGTGCCGCCGACGGGCCAGTCGAGTTCCTTGCGCTCGACCCGGCGGACTGGATGGCGCGGTTCGACGCCGGGACCGTGCCGGACACGCTCAAGGCCGCGGGCCTGGTGCCTGACCGCGCGAACCCGCCGGTCCTGACCGACGCGCTCGCCGTGGCGGACCGGCTGCTCGCGCTGCGGGGCCTGCCGCCGATCGAGGTCGTCCGTCTGACGCGTCCGGCGCGTGCGGAGCGCAAGGGGCTGCTCGGCAGGCTCTTCGGCCGCTAGCCCAGGGCTGGCTCCCGTCCCTGCCACGGAGCCCTGAAGTGACTTCGGTCAATGGCATAGGGCCCTGGAACGACTTCGGTCCGTTGCCTCCAGTTCGGTCAATCGAGCGACCGAACTGGAGGCAACGGACCGAAGTGGTGCTGTGCCCTCCATCAAGGGACCGAGGCCACGGCGGTTCCCGGTTCGCGGTCAGTGACCCCCGTGGACCTCGCCGTCGGACTCCGGACGCCTGATCAGCGTCGCCAGCGCGATGGTCACCGCCATCACGCCCGCACCGATCCCGAAGGCGAGGCCCGCACCCTTGGTCAGGGCGTCCGCGGCCGAGGTGCCCGTGGCGGTCAGGGCATCGGACCGGAGCGTCATGATCGCGATGAACAGCGCGGTGCCGGCTGCGCCCGCGACCTGCTGCACGGTGTTGATGGTCGCCGAGCCGTGCGAGTACTGGTGCGGCTTGAGCACACCGAGCGCCGCGCTGAACAGCGGCGTGAACACCGCAGCCAGCCCCAGGCTGAACGTGATGTGCGCACCGAGCACGTAGAACACCGAGATGCCCGGGTGCAGGAACGCCAGCATGCCGATGCCGAGCGTGACCAGCACGGCGCCCGGAACCAGGAGCGGACGCGGTCCCACCCTGTCGTACCACCGGCCGACGACCGGACCCAGCAGGCCCATCGCGAGACCGCCGGGCAGCACGACCAGGCCCGACTGGAGGGGCGTGAGGCCCATGGCCTGCTGCAGCACCAGCGGCAGCACGATCAGCGTGCCGAGCATCGCGAGCATCGAGACCGCCATGATGCCGATGGCCACGCGGAAGTTGCTCTCGCGGAAGGTCCGCAGGTCGAGCAGCGCGGAGTCGGTGCGCTGGCGCACGATCTGCCGCCAGATGAACAGGCCGAGGAACGCCAGGCCGGTGATCAGCGGGATCAGCGGGTTGATGGCACCGGCACCCGCGTGCGCGCCCTCGCCGAGGCCCGAGAGCCCCCACACGAGGCCGCCGAAGGCGACGACCGCGAGCAGCAGGGACAGCGGGTCGAGGTGGTGCGCGTCCTTGTCCGACACGTCGCGGATCCACAGCACGCCCGCGACGAGCGCGAGCACGGCGATCGGCAGCACGACGCCGAAGACGCCACGCCAGCCCAGGGGCTCCAGGATCGCGCCCGACAGTGTGGGGCCGAGCGCCGGCGCCGCGGCGATGACCAGACCGACGTTGCCCATGACCCGCCCCCGCATGTGCGGCGGCACGATCGTCATGATCGTCGTCATGAGCAGCGGCATCATGATCGCGGTACCCGTGGCCTGGACCACGCGGCCGGTCACGAGGAGGCCGAAGCCCGGGGCGATCATCGCCAGGGCCGTGCCCACCGTGAACAGGGACATCGCCGTCAGGTAGGCACCTCGGGTGCCCAGCCGGTTGATGAGGAACCCGGTCGCCGGGATGACGACGGCCATCGTGAGCAGGAACGCGGTGGTGAGCCACTGGCCCGTCGTCGCGGTGATGCCCAGCTCGTCCATGATGGGCGGCAGGGCCACCGACATGGTCGTCTCGTTGAGGATCACGGTGAAGCCGCTCGCCAGGAGCAGGGCGATGGCACGGAACGCCCCGGGTGCGAGCTTGTCCTGGCGGGGTTCGTCGACGGGTTGTTCAGCGGGCAGGTCAGAGGTACCCCGGACCGGCGTGGTCGGTGGTTCGCTCAGGTGGTCGGACGTGTCGATCGTGTCGGTACTCATGGGTATGCCCTCTCGGTACGGTGCGCGCGGGCCGAGATCGAGAGCGACATTGCACACGACCTACGTCTAACGACGCCGGACCATCGTCAGGTATTCCCGCCGACGATCGCGACCTGTTTTCACAGACGTCTGCGGTGAGCAGAAATCATCGGCACGCCCCTCGGCGGACCCCGCGTCAGCGTCCGACGGCGTCCGCCGGGCCCGCCGGGTCCTGGGCGTCGTCGCCGGGTGCCACCGACTCGGTGACCGGTGCGGCCACGCCGAGCGTCACCCCCTGCTGCGCCATGAACGGCTCCGGGTCCACCGCCTGCCCGTTCATCCGCACCTCGTAGTGCAGGTGGCAGCCCGACGACGTCCCCGCGCCCGCCGGGTCGATGCGCGAGTCGCCCCCCATCGACGCGATCTGCTGCCCCGCCCGCACCGTGTCGCCGACCCGCACCAGGTTGGTGCCGGTGAGCAGGTGCCCGTACGTCGAGTCGAGACCCATCCCGTGCTCGATGCGGATCGTGTTGCCCGTGCCCCAGCCGGTCGCCCCGGAGATCACCACCCGCCCCGCGGCTGCCGCGTACACCTGCGTGCCGCACGACGCCGCGATGTCCTGGCCCAGGTGGTAGGTCGAGGCCCCCGCGATCCCGGTGTTGCGCGGCCCGAAACCGGACGCCTTCGTCCCGACGGCGGGGTTCGCCCAGCCGCCCGCGCCGACCGCCGCCTGACCGATCGACCCGCTCATGCAGGGTGCACCGGCCGCGGCGCCCTGGATGGACCGGGACAGCGCCGCGAGGTCCTGCTCGTCCGCGCCGCTGACGAGCTGCATGACCTGCAGCGCCTGGTCCCAGTACTTCTGGTAGTGGTACGGGTCGGCGTTGCGCTGCGCCTTGTGGGCGGCGATGGTCGGCTCCATCGTCTCCCAGCCCGTGACGGCGAGCAGCCGGTCGTAGTACCGGCCCGAGGACTGCACGGGATCGAGCCGCTCCTCGACCGTGCCGTACCACTTCTGCTCCTGGAACATGCCGATCGAGGACGTCAGCGTGCCGTCCGGGTTGCGCACGCCGAAGCGGTCGTCGCCGTAGGTCAGGTTGCGCAGGCCCGACTCGCCGAGCGCGGTCATCACCGCGATCGCCTGGGCCCGTCCCGGCACCCCGCGCTCCTGACCCACCTGGAGGATCACCGACGCGTTCTGGAGCTGCTCGGCGGTGAACCCGCCGGCCGCCGTCGCCTGGCCGCCGGCCGGCACCACCGACGCCGACATGCTGCAGCCGTCCTGCGACTGGCTCTCGCTCACGGCTCCGCCGACCAGCACGACCATCGCGACGACCGCCGCGGGCACCGCCAGGACGGCCGCCATCAGCACGACCAGGACGATGACGGCCCGCCGTGTCGCATCGTCCTTCTTCCGACCCGGGCCGGAGCCAGGACGGGCCCTGGACCGGACCGCCGTCCGGGCGACCCGGGTCGCCAGCCCGACGGCGTCCCGCCCGCTCACGACCCCTCCGGCGGCCTGATCTGCTCGGCCAGCCAGGGGGCCGCGCCGTCGGCCCGGGTCAGGAGGACCGTGTAGGGGCCGATGTCGGTGGGCACGGCCACCTCGGCCAGCAGCGTGGAGGTCTCGTCCGTGACCTCCGGGTCACCGGTCACCTGGGTGACCGGCACCAGCCGCGGGTCGACGTCCTGGTAGACCGGTCTGGCCTGCGGCGTGAGCAGCGGTTCGAGGCCGTCCCACCACGCGGCCGCCGTCTGGTCGGTGGCGGCGAACGCCGTCATGGTCGCGCGCGCGGCGTCCAGGGCCGCCGTCCGGACCGTGTCGTCCCAGGTCGCCTCGACCGGTTCGCTCGGTGCGGACTCGTCGAACTCCGGCTCCGCCGTCACCTCGAGGGCAGGATCCCCGGCGGCAGGCTGGTCGTCGACCGGCTCGTCGACCGGACCGGTCGCCGGGACATCCGCCTGGTCGCCGCCCGCGACGTCGTCGGACGTTCCCTCCGGGTTGCCGAAGTCGTCCTGGTCCCGCGGCGTGACCACGCCGGCCTGCGCGCCCGGATCGGCCGGGCCGCCCTCGCGCGGCCAGCCCACCCACGTCCCGATCGCGAGGACGACCACGACGACCACCGTGACGACTGCACGTCTCATGAGCGGCCCAGCCCTCGCATCTGCCGGCGGCCCGGGTTGTGCACGATCGCCGACGGCTGCGGACCGGCCTGCGGCGTACCGCCCTGGCGCGCGGCGTCGAGCGACGCGGCCAGCCGCGCCGCGCTCTGCGACCGTTCCCCGCGCCGGCCCAGGCCCCGCACCGCGGCGAGCACCTGCTTGGCCTGACCGGTCCTGCGCACGACGGTCAGCGCCTTGGAGGCGCCGGCCGCAGCCGCGGACGTGCCGCCGCTCGCCACCATCGCGCCCGCCTGGAGCGCGATCGAGGTGCCGGCCCGGCCCGCGCTGCTCAGCCGGTCGGTCAGACGCTCACCGGCGGTGGGCGGCAGGTGCGGCGCCGGTTCGTTCGACGGCTTCTCGCCCGCGTTGGCACCGTCGGCGGGCTGGTCGCCACCCGGCTGCCCGCCGGCGGTCGAACCGACCTGGACCGTACGGGCCGCGGTGGTCCAGGCGTTGCCGCCGCCCGGGGCGCCGTCCGGTCCGGGGCCGCCGGCGCCGTCGACCGGGATGGGCTGCGTGCGGCCGTCGCCCGCCGCACCGGCCTGGCCGGCGGCGGCCACCGCACCCCCGGCGACGGCGCCGCCGGCGACCGAGCCGGCGGGCGGCGTACCGTCGATGACCGCCGGGCCCGAGTCCACCTTGTCGGTGTCCACGACGCTCTCCTGCGGCTTGACGGGTGCCGGGCCGAGCCCCACGCCGGCCCACTCCTTGGCCTTGGTGTAGCGCTCGCGCCACTTCGCGCTGCCGTCCCACGGCATCGCCGCGGGCTCGCCCACCTGGGAGGGCACGCCGGCGGCCGCGAGCCGGTCGGCCAGGCCCCGCAGGGCCTGCCGCACGCTGGCGCCCATGAGCACGTAGAAGACGGCGCCCGCGAGCACCAGCGTGTTGAACAGGTACAGCCGCACGAGGAACGGCAGGCCGCTGGTGGCGTCGTAGAAGCCGAGCAGGATCTTCATCCACGCGACCAGGAACATCGTGGCCATCGCGACGAGGATGCAGCCGAAGAGCACGCTCGCGAACGTGCGGAAGAGCTGGGCCCGCGTGCCGCTGGAGATGACGCCGACCGGGAGCTGCCAGAGCAGCTTGATCGCCGACCAGCCGAGCAGCACCACCGCGAAGATGGTGCCGCCGACGATCACCACGGACAGCAGCAGGAACACGAACCCCGTGGTGAGCAGGCTGAGCGTCGAGACGACGGTGCCGGCGTCGACCGTGGAGGCCGCCTCCTTGTAGGCCGCGTCGCAGCCCCCGATCGCGTCGACGGCGTTCTCCCGGCCGACGCTCTCGGTGTAGGTGTCCGCGCAGCCCGTGCCGTCGATGACGCTGCCGTAGTTGATGATCTGGTGGGGTACCCGCAGCAGGGTGTCCACGAGCTGCCCCTTGAGGCCGTCGCGGATCACCGTCGAGTCCTGCTGGAACGAGGCTCCGTCGGTCGCGAATCCGGTGGCGATGTCCATGCCCGCGTCGCGCGACTGCATGATGACGCCCTGCTCGCCGCCGATGGTCGCCATCGGGTTGGCGAGGAACGTCGTGGCGAGGGCGGCGATGAGGCAACCGATCAGCAGCTCCATGAAGCCGCCCGCGTACCGCCCCTTCAGCAGCCAGAACCCCACGACGAACGCCAGGATGATGAGCATCAGGTTGAGCAGGCCGATCTGGGCGATCATGCCCTGCACGATGATGCTCAGCCCGGCCAGCGGCGCCAGGATGTAGCCCAGCCAGTCCATGCCGAGCACCCAGTCGAGCACCCAGATCTGCACCGCGACCATGTCCCGGTACCAGACCCAGAACATGCCCGCGAGGGTCGAGAAGATCTCGGAGTCGACGTTCAGCGGGTTCCACGGTGAGCCCGTGTCCCACTGGAGCATGAACCGGTCCACGGCCACGCCCTGCGTGTCCTCCAGGTTCAGCCCGCCCTGCGGGTCGGCGGCCTGGAGGGGCGCCAGCCCGATCATGCCCCGATCACCGCGCCCGTCGAGCTCGTCGGCGTGGTCTTGACGGTCTCGGCGCGCTTCTCGACCAGGGGCGCCATGACCTTCGCCCGGCCGTACCGGGCCTGGAAGTCCCGGATCAGGCACTCGCCGCGCCGCTCCTCGGGCACACCGGAGGCGTCGACCACGGGCGCCGTGCCCTCGGTGACCAGCTTGACCAGCCCGTCGTCGACCGGCGCGTCGACGGGCAGGCCGTGCAGCCAGCGCAGGCCGCGGCGGGCGAGGTTCGCGTCGCGGTGGCGCAGCAGCACGCGGAACGGGATGAGCCCGCGCACCACCTCGTTGCCGAAGTCCTCCTCGGCGTCGTGGCTGCCCAGCAGCAGCGCGGCCTTGTGCTTGCGGCCGTCGCGGATGAACGTGCCGATCTCCTCGGCCGCCTCGGGCGACGACATCGTCTTGGACGCCTCGTCGGCGGCGAAGATGTCGAGCCGGGAGCGGTCCGCGAAGCAGCGGTAGCGCGCCAGGGCCGCGATGAGCGCGAACGTGGCGCGGCCGAACACCTTCTCGGCCTTGAGCTCGGCGAACAGGTGCCCGTGCTCCATGTCGGCCTTCGAGGGGAGCTGCATCTTGTGCGTGTGCAGCACGATCGCCGGCGAGCTCAGGTCGAGCGGCGGCAAGGAGTCGTCGAAGAGGGCGCGGCCGAAGTCCAGCTCGGAGAAGATGCGCATCTCGTCGGCGAGCATCCGGGCGCCCGGGAACTCGCAGTCCTGCTCCAGGTGGCGGGCGAGCGAGCCGAGCGACGTGATCTGGTGCCGCCACATGTACTCGGTCTGGAGCACCTTGGACAGCAGCACGTTCTGCTCGGACTTGGTCTGCACCGACAGCAGCACCGTGAGGAAGGCCCGCGCGACCCGCGGGGCCTGGGCGGGCGGCAGGATCCGCAGCGGGTCCATGGACACCGTCGCGTCCTCCGAGATCTCCACGACCTGCGAGCCGGGGATCTCGGAGACGGCGATGCCCCACTCGCCCATCTCCGTGTGGTCCACGGCCATGAGCGTGGCGCCCATGTCGACGTTGTCCATGGCCACGGTCTTCATGCTCACCGACTTGCCGGAGCCCAGCTCGCCGACGAAGCCCATGGCGAGCGCGACGTCCAGCTTGTCGGTGGCACCGGCCAGGTTCACGAACACCGGGTTGGGCCGGGCGGCGCCGTTCGAGATCTCCAGCGCGAACAGCGAGCCGGAGGTGTCGCCGAGCTCGGTGGTCGCGAACGGCACCGCCGCGGAGAACGCGCGGGCCGTGGTGATCTGCGAGTACTCGCGCACGGCGCGCGGCGTCGGCATGCCGGGCAGCGTGGCCTCGAAGAGGGTGGGCTGGATCGTGGGGTCGGTCCGCAGCGCGAACTGCATCGCGGCGAAGTACTTGGTCAGGTCGCGGGCGTCATCGAGCGCCTGCTCCGGGGTGTGGCCCGAGACCGTGAACATCGTGGTGGCGTCGACCTCCACCTCGAGCTCGTCGGCGTCCATCACGGCCTGGTACTCGCCCAGGGCGCGCGCCGTCGTGTCCAGGGACGAGCCGGCGCGCTCCTCCTCGGAACGCTGGTCGAACTGGTCGTTCAGCGTGCGCACGGCCCGGCGGTTCCGGTTGGTCACCTCGTCGCGCGAGCGCACCGTCATGCGGATGGCCCAGTCGCAGGGCACGCCCGACTCGTCGACCCGCCCGATCCACTCGCACCCCGGGTACACGATCCCGCCCGACGGCGTGTCGCTCACCACGAGCGTCGTCTGGTAGGAGGCGAGCTCCGGGTTGGTGGGGTCGAGCACCTTGACGTAGGGCCGCCGGAGGATCTGCAGGGGGCCGAGCCGCTTCTCGGAGTCGGTCTGCCCCGCCGGGTCCACGAGCGCCGACGGCAGCACCGACGGTCCCGACAGGTGCATCTCGGCGTCCAGCGAACCGTCCACGGGCACCGCGGTGTCGATCCCCAGGCCGCGCTGCATCGCGTGCCCGAACATCCACGCCATCTCGGCCACCGTCGCCGGCCGCGGGTCGAACGCCCCGGGCATCTCCTTGCGCAGCGCCTCAGCCTGCGCAGCGCGTTCGCCGACCGCGTGCCGGCCCGGCACGGAGCGCGGCATCATCAGCGTGTCCTGGAGGGTGGTCCAGCTCGCGCGGAGCGGTTCCAGGAAGGCCTTGGCGCCCGGGTTGGCCAGCGGGGCGGCGATCCAGTGCACGCGCCGGCCGATCGGGATCTGCTCCAGGAAGTCGAGGGTGGCCTCGCACTCCGCGGCCCATGCCTCGCGCTCGGTCAGGTCGACGCCCTCGATCATGGACAGCACCACGGACGCCGGGTCCGTCGCCGCCGTCAGACCCAGGTGCAGCGACTCGCCCCGCAGCGCGCGGTACAGCGCGGTGTGGTGCCGCCGGGCGGCGTGCTTCTTGTCGTCCGGCTGGAACGCGTAGGGCACGGGGGACACGCGCCAGACCGCCCACACGGTCCCGGTGCGGGT
Source organism: Promicromonospora sp. NPDC052451 (assembly GCF_044547525.1). Lineage (NCBI taxonomy): Bacteria > Bacillati > Actinomycetota > Actinomycetes > Micrococcales > Promicromonosporaceae > Promicromonospora > Promicromonospora sp. NPDC052451. The sequence goes on along the minus strand of NZ_JBIUAP010000001.1, from coordinate 193,812 downwards.
CCACATGAGGCCGTCGGTCAGGGCCGAGATGTGGCTCAGCATGGGGGCTCAGTCCTCTCGCGGGGTCGGCTGGTCGGTGCGGTCAGGGGTACGCGGCGTGCCGGAGAGCAGCTCGCCGACGCCGGTGAGATCGGACCTTCTGCGGTCGGCTGCTGCCGCGGCGGCCGCTGCGGCCCAGTCCGCCGGTGAACGCTTGCTCGGTTGCCGGGCGGGCTGCGGGTCGGGTTGCGGGTCCAGCCGGCGCCCCTCGACGGTCGCGTCCGCGGGACCACGAGCCGTCAGCTCGGGGAGCAGCTCCGTCGGCACGGGGCGGACGACGGCGGGGTGCGTCCCGGCGTCGGGCACCGCCGGCCGAGCATGTGCGGTGCCGCCCGGTGCCTCGGCGTACCGCGCCGGACCGAGCGCGGACCCGGGCACGACGACCATGACCCGGTGGGTCATCAGCCGTGGCTTGGGCAGCGCCACCTGCCCGCCGACCAGGCGTCCGGGGCTCGACGTCAGGTTCATCGCGTCCATGACGAACGCGACCGGGTTGCGACCGGAGCTCGGCAGCTTCCCGGTGGCCCACACGGTGCCCACCACCAGGCCCACCGCGACCACGATGTTCATGAAGCCGCCCAGCCGGGCCCACAGCGGAGCGGTCTGCCACAGCGCGAACGCCACCACGGCGCCCGCTCCCACCTGGGTGATGGTGTACGGCCCGCCCCAGATGCGCCCGCCGCTGGGCAGCTTTCCCACGAGCATGGGAATGCGGCGGGCCTTCGTGTAGAACTTCGCGGTCTCGGTCACCGGACACCCTCCTCACCACGCGCCGGGCGCGCGAGAGCGCCCGGCCGAACCCTGTGCCTTGCCCCCAGCGCCATGCCCATGTGTCTGACCCGTGTCCTGCTGCGTCCCGCGGGTCAGAGAACCGTCTGCGTGTTCACGATCGCCGGAGCGGAGTCGAACTCGTCCCGGGCCAGCTCCGAGGTGACGTTGATGCCACCGTTCACGAGCCACAGGACGATGCCGCCCACGATCGCGGACATCAGGATCGCCGCGATCGACATCTTGGTCTTCACGGCCGTGATGACGACCATGAGGATGACGACCACGAAGGTCACCGACTCGATGGCACTCTTCACCTCCTCGGACTTGACGGTGATGAGGTCGAGGAAGCCGTCGGCCATAACGATCTCGTTGATCATGGTTCTCTCCTTCGCTACTCCCCGGCGGTGCCGGAGCCGTTCGTGCCGGATGGCGTCGTGTCGATACGGACGGCCGGCTCAACGCCGGCAACCTCCCAGCGCCCGTCGCGGGCGACGAGCGTGAGGACGTACTGGGAGGTGGTCTTCTGGCCGTCGAGCCGGGTGAGCTCGACGGTGGTCAGGGCGTGCGTGCCGTCGCCGTCGGCCGGGTCGTCGGTGATCTCGTGCGATCCCTTGATGCCCGTGACGGTCGCGGCCGCGTACGGCGCGGGGGTGATCGCCGGGATGGTGGTGCCCGGCTGGAGGTAGCGCGTGATCTCGCCCTCGCCCGCGACCATGGCCGCGAGGAACCCGGCAGCGGACTGGCCGGCCGCCGACGTCGGGGAGATGGTCTCGGGGTAGTCCAGGTCCGGCGGCTCGGCGGCCGCGGGGCCGGGCACGGGCGCGGGCAGCGCCAGGGCGGCCACGGCCAGGTCGGGACCCGAGTACCTGGTGTCGGTGCGCTCGACGAGCACGGGCACCTGGAAGTAGCGGCGCACCCAGACGAGTGCGACCTCGGCCCCCTCACCCTCGGGCTGCCCTGCGGGCGGGGGCGTCGAACCGGGAGCCGGCTCGGCGACGTCCACGCCGACCGTCACCGACCACACGTCGTCCTCGGCCGCCTCGCTCTGCGCGATCGACGAGTCGCGGATGGTCAGGCCCTCCTGGGGGAGAGTGCCGACCGGGGCGCTGGTCAGGGAGGCGAGGAGCTGCTGGTCGTCGCTGTCCGCCCGCAGCCAGGTCTCCACCAGCTCGACGGCCCGCTCGTTCGCCGCGGCCTGGGCCGCGGTGTCCACCGGTCCGGCGCTCGCGGCGACCGGGGCAGGCTCGGGGCGCAGCAGCGTCCAGGCCAGGGCGGCGGGCCCGGCCAGCAGCGCGAGGGACAGCAGGGCGCCCCACGCCTTGGTCACGAGAGCGGGCCCGTTGGACCACTCGACCACCTGCGGGGGAGCGTCCCCGCCGTCCGCACCGTTGCCCGACGACGAGGGGGGCGTCGCGGGCCGGGCGGAGCCGCCGGCGCGCGGAGCGCCGACGCCGGTGCCGTCCGCCGGGGCGGGCAGCTCTGCCGGTGCGGCGGCCTTCTTGCCGCGCCGGCGGACGAGGAGCGAGCTCATCGGGTCCGCACCTCGTTCTGCAGGTCCGCCTGGATGCGCGCACGGGCCTCGCGCGCGCTGCGCACGCGGGGGCTGTCGAGCGCCTCGGTGAGGCGGGTCGTCGTGTCCTCGTCGCCGAGCGGGTCCGCGGTGAGGGTGGCGACGATGTCGGCCACCAGAGGGGCCAGCTCGCCGCGTGCCGCGTGCACCTCCGCCGTGTCCCGGAGCAGCGACCACGTGTGGTCGAAGTCCGGGGTGGGATCCGCACTGCGGACGCCCGCGCCGCCGAGGTCGGTGCTGCCGAGTCCGGCGCCGGGCGCCTGGTCGAGCTCGTCCTTGCTCATCTCGCCTCTCCCGTTTCTCCGTCTCCTGTGTCTGCCGATCACAAATGGCAGGTGACGAGTTCGTGTGACATCGGTGATGTCCGGGTTTTCAACGGGTGTGACGCAGGTCACATGCCCACGGGAGCCGCGGGCAACAGTGGCGGGCAACACCTCCCGACTGGACTCGGGCTGACCGGAGGGGGGAACCGCCATGCCTGCACGCACGCCAGTACCGGCGTCAGGAACGCTGATGCGAGAGCTTGACCACGACTGGGCCGACCTGGTCCGCACGCGGTCGTTCGCCGCGGAGATCGAACGGTTCGTCGCGCGCTTCCCGCAGCTTGCGGGCCTGCGCACCGGTGACTCCGTGCGGCTCGCCCCCGCGGACGCCGACGAGGTGCTCTATGCGCTCATCGTCGAGCACGCCCGCGGCAGCTTCGCCGCCGGCCGCGCGGTGCTGCAGTGCATGCTCCCCGCCGTCCGCACGATCGTGCGCCGGTCGCGCCGCCACTACCCGGACGTGCAGGACCTCGAGCAGGAGGCGGCCGCCGCGATGTGGGACGCGATCACCCACTACGACCTCGAGCGCAGCGGCCGCGTCGCGATGCGCCTGCAGGGGCACACCCTGACGCGCGTCGTCGGCGACCGTGCCCCGCACGCGCAGGGTGGCCGTGCCAGCCGCGGCCCCCGCGTCGCGGAGATACCCACCGACACGAGCACGCTGACCGTGCTCGAGCGGCCGGCGACGCCCGACCCCGGGCCCGACGCCGTGTACTCGCTCGCGAGCTTCTCGCTCGGCACCACCGGCGAGGTGCTCGACGTCATCGCGTGGGGTCTTGACCAGGGTGCCCTGACGCGCGACGAGGCAGCTCTCCTGGCGCGCCTGTACGCGCCGGACCCCGATCTCCCGGAGTACGCCGAGCTCGGCTCGGGTCGCGGGAACTACCAGCGGCGGGTGGCCCATGAGCTGGGCATCTCGCACGCAGCCTTGCGCCAGCGGGCGAGTCGCGCAGTGCGACGGCTGGCGGAAGCCGTTCAGTCCGGTGGTCTGTCTGGGGGACAGCCGGGCGAACGGGACGATGAGCGACGACGGCGGCCGAAGGGCTGAGCACTGGGGGGTGCGTGAAGCCCAGAGGTCGTCAGAAGTCCGTCTCATCGCGAGAGGGCCCCACCGCCAGCGGGGCCCTCTCGTCATGTCCGCGGACTGGTGCGCGCGATGCCATGTCCCGGTGAACACCCAGGTCAGCGCTGTGATTTGTCGACGGCACGTGCGGTGCGGGAGCCTTCTCCCACGCGCTGACCTGTGCAGTCAACACCACAGCTGTGGTATCGGCGGGCAAGGGTCGGATCGTTCAAGGGTCACTCAATATTCAAGTCATCTCCACAACTTTGAAGTCTCCTTGACCTAGCGGGCGTCCCCCAGCCTGATTAGCGTTCAACCTGCCGGGTCCGCCCGCGTGGTCGAGGATTACCAGCGGCGTCACATCGTGACGACCGCAGGAGATCCTCGGCCAGCACGGGCAGGAGCACGGTGGAGACAGACGCACGCAAGGGAACCGCGACGGGACCCGCCCCGGGGGTACCCGAGGTGGTCTCCGCCGGCGGGGTCGGAGGAGACGGCACGGTGAGCAGTGGCACGAAGGTCGCGAGCCAGGACCAGCAGGTCAGGTCCGCGACAAGACCCCAGCGACCCGCACCCCCCGGGCCGCTGAAGCCGACGCGCGCCCGGCGCCGTCCGGCGCTCATCGCGCTCGGCCTCGCGCTCGTGGCGCTCAGCGTGCTCGCGTCCGTGTACCTGGTCAGCACGCTCGGCCGGACGTACGAGGTGCTCGCGATCACGAACGACGTGCCGCGCGGCACCGCCGTCACCCCGACCGACATCGGGATCGTCGAGCTGCCTCTGGGCACGGGGTCGGCGCTGCTCGACCCGATCTCCGCCGATGAGATCAGCCAGTACGAGGGCAAGATCGCCGCGACCGACCTCAAGAAGGGCCAGCTCCTCACGCCCGCGAGCGTGGTGGACGAGCTCCGGCCGCCGGCCGGGCAATCGATCGTCGGCGTCGCGCTCGCGCCCAACCAGAGACCGGACACCGCCCTCAGTGCCGGCGACGTCGTCCGGGTGGTCGAGACGCCCGCGACCGGCGGCGAGCCGCCCGCCGGTGCGCCGTTCAGCATCCCCGCCACGGTGGTCCGCGTGGGGCAGCCCGGCGGATCCATCGGCGACCAGGTCGTCATCGACGTGCAGGTCGAGTCGGCCAACGCCGCCGCGCTCGCCGCCCGTGCCGCCACCGGGCGCGTGGCCCTCGTGCTCGACTCCACCAGGCAGGGCTGAGTCATGGCTCTCGTCGCCCTCGCCAACGCGAAGGGCTCACCCGGTACCACCACGGCCGCGCTCGTGCTCGCGCTGCAGTGGCCGCGTCCCGTCCTCCTCGTCGAGGCCGACCTGGCCGGGTCGTCGATCCTGGCCGGCTACTTCCGTGGTCAGCTCCCGCACGACCGGGGCCTGCAGCCGCTCGCCATCGCGCACTCGCACGGTGACCTGGAGGCCGCGTTCTGGGATCAGACCATCCCGCTCGTGCGTGATGACCCGGACAGGAAGCTGCTGCCCGGCATCGTCAGCCCGCACACCGCGCCCGCGGTGGCCAACCTGTGGGGGCCGCTCGCCAACCAGCTCGTCGCGCTCGAGCGCGGCGGCATCGACGTGCTGGTCGACCTCGGCCGGCTCGGCGCCGGCGGCGTCGTCCGCGAGGACCGCGAGCCGATCGTCCGGCTCGCCGACCAGGTGCTGATCACCACCGGATCGCGCCTGCCCGACATCGCGGTCACCCGGGAGCTCGTCAAGTCCCGCACGTCCGTGGTGGACGCCGCAGCCCGCGAGCTCACGAACCTCGCGGTGCTGACCGTTGGCCCGGGCCGCCCGTACGACGCGACCGAGATCGCCCGCACGCTCGGCCTCGGCACCGTGGGGTCGCTGGCCTGGGACCCCGTCAACGCAGAGGTGCTGTCGGTGGGCTCGCCCGCGGGCCGCAGGTACTCGACGTCACCGCTCGTGCGATCCGCCGGGCCCGTGATCTCGCGGATCCAGGACCGGACGGAGAAGCGGCGCGCCCGGTTCTCCACCGGCCCGCGCGAGGGCAGCCACACGTCCGGGCCACGTCGCCCGCCGGAACGCTGGGGCGAGTCCGCGTCCCCGGCCGTGCAGGCGGCCCCGTGGCGTGGCGGCGAGGGGAGCGGCGCGTGAGCACACCTGAGTTCCCCGACCTGTCCTCACTGCCGATCTTCCACGACGAGCCTCCCGCCCCGGTGCTTCCGCGCCGGACGCCGGGGACCGGCGGCGGGGCCGGACCGGACCGACGTCCGGCGGCGCCGCAGAACACCTGGACCGCCACCGTGGACCAGGCGGGCGGTGCCTCCCCGGCTCCCGGCCCCGGCATGCAGACCGGGACCGCCTCTCCCGGCGGGCCGAACGGCGCGGGCTCGCCCGCGGGGTCCGGTGGACCCGGACGCAGCGGGGCGTCGTCGGGCAACGGGGCCTCACCCTGGGTGGGTGCCGTGGCCCGGGCCGGCCGCGAGTACCACGGACAGCCCGGTAACCCGCGGCTGCGCGACGCCGAGTTCTGGCGCCAGGTCAACAGCCTGCGCGGCGAGGTCTCCTCCCGGCTGACGACGGCGCTCTCGACGCGCGAGCTGGACGAGGAACAGCGCGAGGCGCTGGGCCAGGAGCTGATCCAGCAGGTGGTGCGCGACCACAACGACGCCCTGCTCTCGGGGGGCCAGCGCAACTGGACCACCGAGTACCAGGTCGAGGTGACGCGTGCGCTCTTCGACGCGCTGTTCCGCCTCGGCCGGCTGCAGCCGCTCATCGACACGCCCGACGTGGAGAACATCGAGATCACGGGTACGGCACCCGTGCTCCTGCTGATGGGCGACGGCCGGCGCACGTACGCGGAGCCCATCGCGGACTCCGACGCGGAGCTGATCGACTTCCTGCAGTTCCTCGCGGCGCGCGATCCCGCGAACGAGCGGTCCTTCACGCGGGCGAACCCGTTCCTCAACCTGGACCTGCCGGGGCGCGTGCGACTGGCCGCCGTCGGCTGGGTGGTGCCCTGGCCGCGCGTGACGATCCGTCTGCAGCGGCTGCAGTCGGTGGACCTGGAGCTGCTGCGCGAGAACCGTACGGTGGACACCGTGCTGGCCGAGTTCCTGTCGGCGGCGGTCCGCGCGCGCAAGTCGATCGTCGTGTCCGGACAGGGGCAGGGGTCGGGCAAGACGACCCTGCTGCGGGCGCTCTGCGCCTCCCTCGATCCGTGGGAGTCCATCGCGACCATCGAGACCGACTACGAGCTCTACCTGCACCTGGAACCCGAGAAGCACAAGCGCGTGGTCGCCCTACGCACGCGTGAGGGTTCGGGCGAGATGAACACCGCAGGACGCCGCGTCGGCGAGATCAACACGAACGTCAACGTCTACGAGTCCCTGCGGCACAACATCTCCCGCGTGATCGTGGGCGAGGTGCGCGGGCCCGAGATCGTGTCCATGTTCCAGGCGATGCAGATGGGCAACGGCTCGCTCTCGACGGTGCACGCCGACGGCGCCCGCGACGTCGTCGAACGCCTCGTCGGCATGGCCGTGCAGGACTCCACGCTGTCGGAGACGTACGCGTACCGGCAGGTGGCGCAGTCGGTGGACCTCATCGTCTTCCTCCGGGTCGACGCCGGCGCCGACGGCCGGCGCGACCGGTACGTCGCCGAGGTGATCGAGGTGACGCGCGGCGAGGCGGGCAACCCGGTGGCGGTCACCGACGTGTTCGCGCCGGGGCCGGACGGGCGGGCGGTGCCCAACGTGACGCCGTCGTTCCTCGCGGACCTGGAGGCCGTGGGCTTCGACGCGAACCTGCTGAACTACCGCGACGGGCTGTGGGGGAACTCATGACCACGCTCGTCGCGGTGCTGACCGGGCTCGGTCTGGGCCTGGGCGTGTGGTTCGTCGTCGTCGGTGCGCAGAAGTACGAGCCGGCGCCGCGGCCCGTGCGCACCACACCGCCGTTCCACGGGCTGCTCCGGCTGCTCGGCCTGACCAAGGGCGGGCCGCTCTACGCGCAGCGGCAGCTCCTGGCGATCGGGGTGGCCGCGGGCGTCGTGGTCGGGATCGTCACCGGCTGGTGGTCGCTCGTGCTCATCGTGCCGGTGCTGCTCGTGGGCCTGCCGGCGCTGTTCCGCACGACCACGCAGTCCGACGAGGTGGAGAAGCTCACCGACCTGACCGCGTGGGTGCGGTCGCTGATCGGCGTGCTGTCCGGCGGAGCCGTCGGGTTGGAGCAAGGTATTGCGGCAACCCTGCACAGCGCGGCGCCGTCCGTGCGCCCGTCGCTGGCCCGGCTGGTGGCACGTCTGGAGGCACGTCAGCCGATCAAGCCCGCCCTGTACCGGTGGGCGGAGGAGATGGACGACTACTCGGCGGACATGATCGCCTCGGCGATGATCCTGGAGTCGGACAACCGGACCGGGGCCGTGGCGCCCGCGCTCCGCCAGCTCGCGGAGTCGCTGTCCGCGCAGGCCAAGGCCCGCCGCGAGATAGAGACCGAGCGATCCACCGGCCGCGCGACCGTGCGCTGGGTGACGATCGTGACGCTCGTGGTGCTGGTGGCGACGGCGATGTCCGGCTACCTCAGCGGGTACGACTCACCGCTGGGCCAGGTCGTGGCGGTGGTGCTGTTCTCGGCCTACGTGGTCTGCCTGCTGTGGATGCGCAAGATCAGCCTGGGACAGCCGATCCCGCGGTTCCTGCCGGACGAGCGGGAGGTCTGACATGTGGCCCTGGGCAGTGGGAACCGGCCTGGTGGCCGGGCTCGGCCTGTTCCTCGTGGTGCGCGAGCTGCTGCCGTCCACGCCGCGGCTCCAGTCCGCGCTGGACCGGCTGAGCGGTGACGACAAGGTGGAGCCCGTCACGGTGTCGGACGGCGGTGGCGAGCTGACCGTGACGCAGCGCTACACGCAGGTGTTCGGGGCGTGGGCGCAGCGCAGGCTGCCGGTCACGCTGCTCGGCCGCTGGGGACCGACCCGGGCGGACCTGGACCTGATCGGCAAGACCGCCACCGACCACTACGGCGAGAAGGCGCTGGGCACGGTGATCGTGCTGGTGGCGGTGCCTTTCCTGGGGCTGTGCGTGGGGCTGCTCAACCTCGGCCTGCCGGTCGCGCTGCCGTTCGGCGTGGCCCTGGTGCTCGCCCTGGGCGCGTGGTTCCTGCCGGACCTCGACGCCCGGTCCAAGGCGAAGCGGGCCCGGCAGGAGTTCGCCCGGGCGGTCTCCACGTACCTGGAGCTGCTGGCGATCGAGCGGATCTCGGGCGCGGGCGCCACGCAGGCCACGTTCGCGGCGGCCCAGGTGGCCGGATCGTGGCCGTTCCGGCGGATCGCAGCAGCGCTCGAACGGAGCCGCTGGGAGGGGCAGGCGCCGTGGGTGGCGCTGCGTGAGCTGGGTGAGGAGGTCGAGGTGGACGCCCTCGGCGAGGTGGCCTCGATCGTGGAGCTCGCGGGCACGCAGGGTTCCGCGATCCACGACCAGCTCCAGTCGAAGGCGGCGGCGATGCGCGACGCGCAGCTCGACGTCGAGCAGCAGATCGCGCACGACGCGACGGTGCGGATGACCGTGCCCGGGACCATGACTGTCTTTGTGTACTTTTTGATGCTCATCTTCCCAATCGGGGTCACTATGTTTCAGACTGCACCCTGAACCGTCTGGTCCCCCGTGGGACACCGTGGTGTCACACGAGCCGGTTCTTACCCATTTGTTGAAGTCGACCACACCCCCAGGAGTCACCATGAACCAGCACCTGAGCCAGGGCCGGTCGGCGGCGTCCCGCGCCGTCGCGCGGGCATCGCTGCGGGCCGCCGCGGCACGCGGTCGCTTCGACGCCCTCAACGGCCGCTTCGCCGAATGCTCGGCCGAGCTCCGTCGTCGGCTGGAGGCCGACCGCGCGGGCGAGGACGACGCGGGCCTGGAGTCCATCGAGGTGGTCGTGCTGTCGGTGGTGGGCCTCGGCATCGCCATCGCGCTCGGCGCCGCGATCAAGGGACTCGTCGACCGTTACATGGCGCAGCTCGGCGGCGGTGGCTAGGACATGGACGAGCGCGGTGCCTCCTCCATCCAGACCGTCCTCACCTACCCGATCGTCCTGATGCTCATCTTCGGGATGGTGCAGGGTGTGCTGTGGTTCCACGCGCAGAACACGGCCCAGTCCGTGGCCAACGGCGCCGTCCAGGCCACGCGGGTCGAGGGCGGCACCGTGGAGTCGGGGTACGCCGAGGCCTCCGCGCGCCTGGCGCGCGGGGGTGACGCGTTCGCGTCCGTGGACGTGGCCGTGACGCGTGGCGAGGAGATGGCCACCGCGCGCGTGGTGGGGCTGGCGCCGTCGATCGTGCCCGGCTTCCGCGGGTTCCGCGTGGAGCAGTCGGCCACGGGGCCCGTCGAACGCTTCACGTCGGCGGTGGGGCCATGAGTGACGGCCGGCATCCGAGCGGTGGGGAGCGGGGCAACGTCGCGATCAACACCGCCGTCGTCTTTCCGATGCTGCTGCTCATCGCCCTGCTGCTGGTGATGGCGGGGCGGTTGGTGCTGGCCGAGGGCGTGGTGCAGTCGGCGGCGAACGAGGCGGCGCGGGCGGCGTCGATCAGCCGGACGGCGGACGTGGCCGGGGTACAGGCGACGTCGACCGCCACCTCGACGCTGGTGAACTCCGGCGTGCGCTGCGCGCAGACGTCGGTGCGGCCGACGACCGACGCGTTCGCGCTCCCGCTCGGGACCGTCGGGACCATCACCGTGCGGGTGGAGTGCGTGGTGCCGCTGAGCGACCTCGGGCTGCCCGGTGCGCCCGGTTCGCGGACGATCAGCGCGACCGGGACGTCGGTGCTCGACGCGTACCGGGGGCGGTCATGACCAGGGGAGCTGGGTGGATGAGGGTGCGACAGGGGCGGGCGGTACCGTCGGCGCGGGTCCGGGCACGGCGCGAGCGGGGCGAGATCAACATCCTCGCCGCGGGCATGGTGCCTGCGCTCATCATCGCCATCGGCCTGGTCGTCGACGGCGGCGGGCGGCTGCACGCCGAGGACGAGGCGGAGTACGCCGCCGACCAGGCGGCGCGCGCCGCGGCACAGCAGATCCGGTTCGACCGCGCGCAGCTCGGGCTGCCCCCGGAGGTGGACCCGGCGCGGGCGGCACAGGCCGCGTCCGACACGCTCGGCGCGCTGGGTGTCCAGGGCGGCGTGACCGCCGTCGACGGCGCCGTCGTCTCGGTCGGGACGCAGGTCACCTACGAGACCACGTTCCTCACGTTGATCGGGATCAGCTCGCTCACCGTCACGGCGGACGCCGAGGCACGAGCGGTCCGCGGGATAGGACAGGAGGAGTCCTGATGAGCACCTCGACAGTCCAGGGTCGTGCGGTGACGGGCGAGCCCCGCGGACCGCGGCAGGGCACCGGCGCACGCGTGGTCAGAGGGCTGGGTGCGGCGCTGCTCCTGGTCGTGCTCGTCGTGGGCATCCCGGCCGGCCTGTGGATCTTCGGCGGCCCGGTGTGGACGGGGCAGGTCAGCCTCGACCGGATCGTCTCGATGCTCACCAGCCCCGACGTGACCGGTTCGGTGCTCATCGGGCTGGTCAAGGTCGTGGGCTGGGTGGCGTGGCTGACCTTCGCGATCGCCGTGGTGATCGAGGTGGTCGCGGCGTTGCGCGGCCGCCGGTCCCCGCACGTCCGTGGCCTCGGGGCGCAGCAGCGCGCAGCGGCCGTCCTGGTCGGGGCCGTGATCACCATGCTGGTCGCGGCGCCGTCCGTGACGCCCGCGATGGCTGCCCCCGCACCCGCGGAGGCGGGCCGGACCGGCACGGTGGCGACCGCACCGGTGGCGTCCGACGCCGTCGGACAGGCCGGGGCCGTGACCGCGCCGGGTCCGCGTGCCGCGGCCGAGGAGGCCGAACCGGCCACCTACACGGTGCAGCCGGGTGACTCCCTGTGGCGGATCGCCGAGCAGACCCTGGGCGACGGCGCGCGGTTCAAGCAGATCGCCGACCTCAACTACGGCGTGGTCCAGGCCGACGGTGGCGCACTCGACACCGGGAACTGGATCGAACCCGGCTGGGTGCTGCGGCTGCCGGCGGAGGCCGGGGTCACACCGACGTCGACGGGTGCGTCCGCGGCGGACGAGGACGAACCCGTGGGCATCGCGCCCTCGAAGAGCGCGGACGACGGCGTCGCGGAACCGGGCACCGTCGACGTCCGGAGCAACGGTGGTACGGAGTCCGCCCAGGTCGTCGTCGAGCGAGGTGACACGCTGTGGGGCATCGCCGAGGAGGAGCTCGGCGACGGGACCCGGTACCCGGAGGTCTTCGAGGCATCCCGCTCCACGGAGCAGCCCGACGGCGGACGGCTCACCGACCCCGACCTCATCTACCCCGGCTGGACCGTGACGGTTCCTGGGGCGGGAGAGGCGGCGGACGGCGGGTCCGGGGCTGAAGGGGCTGGTGCCGGGGCGGAGCGGCCCGGCGGCGGCGAGACGGATCCTGGTGCGGACGCGGCCGGTGACGGTGCGGTTGCGGGCGACGCCGCGGGTTCGGGTGACGCCGGTGAGCCGGCCACGGAGGACGGTGCGGGATCGGAGGCCGGCGCCGAGGCCGACGGGAGTGCGGACGCCGGTCCGGAGGCCGAGGCCGGAGGTCCCGAGGCTGACTCCGAGGCAGGCGCGGACGCCGAGACGGCGCAGGCCACCGGCCTGGGCCGGACGTTCGCCGGCCGGCCGGAGGCCGACAAGGCGACCGGGGTCGAGTCCGCGGCGGGCGCCGCCGGAGGGTCGGGCGAGTCGGAGCAGCCGGCGCCGGAGGAGTCGGCGGGCGCGGGGTCGGCCCCGACGACACCGTCCGCGGAGGTGACGCCCGAGGGCGCCGTCGAGGTCGAGCCCGACGACATCGCCGAACCGGGCGGCGCGGGCAACGACGTGGCGGAACCGGAGTCGCCGTCGGACGAGCAACCGGCCGGAGAGCGACCGGCGGGCGAGGCTCCTGCGGAGCAGCCGAACCGCGCGGCACAGAACGCCGGTCAGAACCCGTCCGCGGGTCAGGACGAACCGGGTCAGGACGCCGGGGACGGCACACCCGACCCCGCCGACGTCGGCACGGGTAGCGCCGGCCTCGACCGGCCTGACACCGAGGAGCCGGCTCCGGAGAAGTCGGCCGAGGGCAACCTCGCCCCGCAGGCGCCGCCGGCACCGCAGGAGACCGAGGAACCCCGGTACGAGCGGGTCACGCCGGAGGACCTCGAGAACGAGCCCGACCTCGAACCGGATGGGTCCGCGCCCCAGGACGGAGCGCCGGCGATCCCCTGGGAGGACCTGATCGCCGACGAGCTCCTGCCGCAGGGCGAGCCGGACGAGCCGGCCCGGGAGACGACGTCCGGCAGCGGCACGACGTGGGGTGGCGAGTCCGCCACCGACGGTGCGCCGGAGAACGACGGCCCGGGCGGGAGCGGGACCGACGCGGTCGAGGGCGACGTCGACGGGACCGGTGTCGAAACTGACGGTACGGAGGGCCTGGCCGAGCTGCCGGCGCCCCTGGTGCCGGAGGATGTCACGGCGACGGCGCGCGAGAGCGCGGCGACCGAGAAGGTACTGCCCGGCGACGTGACGGGCGACGACCCGGTGGTAGGCGACGGCGTCCCGGAGGTCGCTGTCGAGTCCGCGCCGCCGGTCGCAGCCGCCGCCGAGGGCAGCATCCCGTCGGCGACGGCGCCGGCGGGCGGTCCGGCACCGGCGACGTCCGGCGACGGCGCCCGGCCGGGGCGCGAGCCCGTCGACGTCGCGGGTGCGACCACGGCGGCCACCGCTGCAGCCGGCACGGCACCCGATGCCACCACGTCCCTGCTCGGCTCCGCGGCCGACGCCGTCTCCGGTGCCGTCGACGACCTCGACGAGACCGTGGACGTCCGCACCGCGGCGGGCGTCGGCGGCCTGCTCGCCGCCGGGCTGCTCGCGCTCGTCGCCGTGAAGCGCCGCCGGGCACGCAAGGGCCGGGTCCCGGGCGAGACCGTCGTCGTGCCGGGGCCCGAGACCCCGGCCGGCGCGCTCGAACGTGACCTGCACGGTGTCGAGGACCCGTTCGGCCGCAGCCAGGTCGACCAGGCGCTGCGCAGCCTCGCACGCTGGCACCGCGAACGTGACCTGCCGCTGCCGGGCGTGCGCATGGCGCGGCTGAAGAGCGGCGAGTTCGTCGAGCTCTACCTCGACGGCGCCGCCGACCTGCCCGCACCCTGGGCCAGCACGACCGACCGGTTCGTCTGGCAGCTCGCGGCGGGTGACGCGGAGGCGGCGTCCCAGGTCGGACCTGGGGCCGAGGAGGGGGAGGCGCCGTACCCGGCGCTCGTCACCGTCGGCCACGACGACGAGGACGCCCACCTCATGGTCGACCTGGAGAACCTCGCGTGCCTCGACATCCGCGGCACCGACGAGGCCGCACAGGCCACGCTCGCGGCGCTCGCGATCGAGCTCGCGACGAGCCTCTGGGCCGACGACCTCCAGGTGACCGTGGTGGGTGCGCTCGGGGAGCTGCCCGGCGTCGTCGACACCGGCCGGGTGCGGCACGTCCCCAGCCTGGCGGAGGTCGTCCGCGAGCTGGAGGCGCGCGCCGCCGACGTCGACCGGACGCTCGCTCAGGTGGGTGCCACGTCGGTCGCGGACGCCCGCGGTCGGGGCCTCGCGACCGACGCGTGGACGCCGGAGATCCTGCTGGTCGGCGAGCGACTCGCACCCGTGGAACGCGCCACGCTGGAACGCCTGGTCGAGCGAGTACCCGCAGTGGGCATCGCGGCCGTGACGTCCAGCGCGGAGGTCGGCGACTGGGCGCTCGACCTGACCGGTGACCTCACGGGCGGCGACACGACGCGCGGCATCCTCATGCCGGCCTACATCGCCGTCCGACCGCAGCAGCTCGACGCCGCCACCTACGCCCAGGCCCTGGCCCTGCTGGCCGATCCCGAGACCGCCCCCGGCCCCTCGTGGAGCCGTTCGATCGACCGCGCCGAACCGACGCTGGAGGAGATCCCCATGGATGTTGTCCGCGCCGATGCGGACTCGGACGTCGCCGTCGGCCAGGGAGCGGGCCTCGCGCCGTCCCCGAGCTACGCGTCGGGGACCGTGGGCGGCGGGACGGCGTCCGGCACGGTGCCGGCCGGCTTCGCGCCCTGGGCCACCGCGGCCGTGAGCGTGGCGACGCCGCCACTGGGTACACCGGTCGTGGCGGGGCCGGGCCCCGCCGTCGAGCCTGATGCCCCGGTGACCGACCTGCCGGAGGAGGCCGGTCCGCCGATCGTGCGTGTGCTGGGTCGTGTCGAGCTCGCGGGGACCACGGGCGTCGAGCTGCCGTCAACGCACCAGCGGCAGGCCACCGAGCTGATCGCGTTCCTGGCGTTCAACCCGGGGTCGCGCGGTTCGGACATCTCGAAGGCCCTGTGGCCGTCGCGCGAGCCGAACCTGGCGACGCGGCGCTCCGCGGTCTCCCGCGCGCGCCGCTGGCTGGGCGTCGACGGCGAGGGCTACGAGTACCTGCCCCGCTACTGGTCCGCGGACGACGGCGGGCAGGCCGACCTCGAGTCCGCCGGCTACCGTCTGCGCGGCGTCACGACCGACTGGCACCGCTTCTGCGACCTCGTGGGCCCGGACCTGAGCCAGACGCCGACGGCAGACCTGCTGGCCGCCCTCGACCTGGTGCGTGGCCGGCCGTTCGAGGGCGTGCCGCTCCGCAAGTACGCCTGGGCGGAGCAGCTCATGCACACCATCTCCTCGGGGGTCGTGGACGTGTCGCACGAGGTCGCGCGCCGCGCACTCCTGGAGGGCGACGTGGCCACGGCGCGGCACGCCTCCCAGGTGGGGCGGCTCGCGGATCCGGTGGACGAACGGTCGTGGCGCAACGCGATCCGCGCGGAGCTCGCCTCCGGACGCCGGGACGCGGTGGGCCGGCTCGTGGACCGCCTGCGCGACCACCTCGAGCAGCTCGCCATGGATCCCGAGCCCGACACCGAGGAGCTGCTGGCTCAGGTGGACGAGCAGGAGCGCCGGCGGGAGGCCGACGCCGGGCGGTGACACACCGGTCCTGAAGGACGGCGGGCAGCAGACACGTTCTGCTGCCCGCCGTGCTGTGTGTTCCCGGTGTCCGGTCGAGCCGCGTTCGCTCGAGGACACTCCTGGTCGACGTCGTGCTCAGTCGAAGCCGCCAGGGCCGGGGATGGGTGCGAGGTCGAGGACGATGCCGTCAGTGTCCTCGCCGGTCAGACGCGCGATCACCGCGCGCAGTGCGGTCTCGGCGTCGTCCAGGAGAACACCCTGCGCGACGGCGCCGGGCAGGTCCAGGGCGCGCAACGTCCAGCGGCGCTCGCCGCGGTATGCGATCACGGTGTACGTGGTCATGACTCCAAGCCTGTAGAGCAAAAGTACGATCTGTCATCTTGAGGCGCCAAGATGTGCGTTGGACGCCGAGTTATCCACAGGAACCACGGCGATCACTTTCGGGATCGGCGGGGCCTGGTTAGCGTCGTTCCCGGTCGTTGCGGATACGCAACGACGCGGCCCGAGGGCGGGGGATGTTGATGCGTGGTGCTTATCGGGGGCTGCTCGTGGCAGCCGGGCTGGTGTTGTGTGGGTGTACGGGGGTAGCGGAGGAGCCTGCGCCGCCTGTCTCGGCCGGCCCTTCACCGTCGGCATCGCCGTCGCTGTCGCCGTCGGTGCCTGTGCCGGTGAAGCCGGAGCGGCCGGCGGCGATGGAGCGGGACGACGCGGAGGGGGCTGCGGCCGCCGCGGAGTACTTCATTGAGTTGTATCCGTATGTGATGGCTACAGGCGATGTCGAGGAATTTGAGGCGTTGTCGCATCGGGCTTGTGGGTTTTGCTCGCAGGCCCTGGAGGACGCCAATCAGATTCAGGAACTCGGCCAGACCTATCAAGGCGGGGCTACGACTACGACCCTATTGAGTCAGTACGGCCGGGACGAATTAACCGGAATCTACCCGCTTGACGTTGAAGTCAGGCAGGAAGCGTCCCGGACGCTAGAAGCCAATGGTTCCGTGGCGTCGGCCGCAAAGGAGCAAACTTCGGAACATCGAGTCGAGGTCGGTCGAAGAAGTGGCAATTGGTTGATTGTTGGTGTCGCACCCAGGCCCGAACAATGAGTCCATCAAGATTGAGCATCTTGTTCGGTCTGGCGCTGGCAGTTGGTCAGTTCGACGAGCAGCCCACGTTCAGCGGAACTTCGCAGCATGATCAAATCTCTGTTGAGGCGGTTACGCCGCTCGGCCATGCAAGGGAGGGCATCAACGGTGATGTCCGGGGTACTCCTCCGTCTGTAACTTCACCAGTCCGGCAATGGCGGACGACTCCGGCGCTCTGCTTCTTGCGGGATCTCAGCGGTGCCACCGTACTTGCCGAGTCATGCGATGAAGGCCATCAGCTCGCCTACGCAGGCATCGAGTGCGAGGACGACGAGCACGCTGTCGGCGCCCTCTTCGAGCAGCGTCGAGAGTCCGGAGAGTGGACTGAAGCAGAACTTGTGGAGGAAGAGGCATGTCTGACAGAGGCCCGACAGCAGATCGACATCCCTGCCGCTGCGGCTCGAGCGTTCCAGGAGATGCAGATCGAGCCGTCGTCGCTCATAGTGCAACCGCCGGACGGCTGGACCTTGGTCAGCGTCGACACGATCGCGTACACCGACGGTGAACCCCGAACAACAAGCACCGAACTGTTCGGAATCCCCGTCGATATCCGAGCGGTACCGAGCAGCTATACGTGGAACTTCGGTGACGGGTCCCCAGCTTTCTCAACGACTGACCCGGGCGCCCCGTACCCCGCGCACACCATTTCCCACGCCTACTCGAAGCAAGGGTCTGCAACAATCTCGCTCACCACGAGGTGGCGCGGCCAGTTCCGGATCGCTGGTGATCCAACATGGCGCGACGTAGCGGGAGAGGCGACCACTGCATCTTCGTCGGGCAGCTTGGAGATCGTGGAGGCCCGGGCACGGCTGGTCGAGGACTTGTATGGCCGCTAACGGAGTACTGGCGAAGAGCCGATGTACTCGCGGTCACGTTGGCTGATCCTTGACGACGCTGGTGTCAAGGCACCGGCCGACCAGGTCGGCAAACTCCAGGCCGGACGGGAGCTCGGACCGTTGTGCAGGACTGAGGTCGTCGTACAGGGTGACGACGACGGGACCTGGCTCCTGATCGGCCGCGGCATCGGTGCACAACAGGACCCCGACTGTGGATCCGTGTACGTCAGGCACGCGGACCAGGTCGTCGACGAGTCTGAGCGTGTAGCGAGAACGGGCAACCAGGGCTGGATCGAATCGGCCGGCCTGCACCTGGATGGCGAAATAGCGCATTTGGGTCACGTGGAAGAGCAGAAGATCAACTGTGTAGTCGCGATCGTCCTCCGTGATGTGCAGGTGGCGATCGACCACGCACATGTGGCGGTCGGGCACGGCAAGCATGTCCTCGAGGTGGTCGACGAGGATGCCAGTGAACGAGCGTCGGATGGCTTCGATGAGCTCGCCGACGACGTCCTCGAACCCTTCGGGCTCGAAGTCCTCGGTCCGTTGGAAGAAGGTCATGGCGCAAGCCTGTAGAGAGATCGCAGCATCCGCGACCCGAGTTGCATATGTGCAACGAATCGCCACGACCGGCGGGGTGCTGAGATCGATCCATGGTGCGTTCCTGGCCGGATGTTGTCCTTCGTTGGCAGGATGTTGTGAATTATCACGGAAGCGCCTTGCCGGGAAGACGGATATGCCGCACCCTTGCTTACGGCCGTGTTCGCTGAGTTCTGCCCGAAGTTGAGGGAGTTGCCCGGATGGTCTCGTCCGCCATCACGCCCACGCGCACCATCGCTGTCCTCATCGGAGTCGCAGTCCTTGCGGTCGCCGGGTTCGCGGTGGTGCGGTCAGGTGTTTTCGCGCCGGAGACGGTTCAGGGTGCAATCCCGGGACCAAGCTCTCCATCGGTGGTGGCGTCTGCATCGCCGAGCGCGTCCGAGAGCCTGCCGGCTCGACCTTCTACAGCGGCGTCGCCATCACCGAGTACGCGGGAACAAATCAAGGCGAAGAACATTGCTGACGCCAAGGTGCGTCTTGTGGAGTACTATTCAACTACGGCGCGGGTAGCAAATAACGGGTACAGAGACTGGGAGAGCGAACTCCTCCCGTTCTGGGGTCGTCCTCAAATATGGCAGCCGATGAGCGACCTATTTGAGGGGTATCGAACAGATGGTCGATACACCACGGGCGCTGCAACCGTTGAGTCGATGGAACTGATCGGATATCGCGACGACCGATCTGGATTCGAGGACGTAAAGCTCAGTGCCTGTGTTGATTTTTCGGATGTCACCAATTTTGACTCGGACGGTCGTGAGATCAGACGCGTCGACGGAGCTCCAGTTCGGTACTTGCTGACTTATGTGATGCGTCATCAAGGCGCTGAAGGTTCGTGGACTGTGCACGAGGAGACTCCCGAAACGGAGCGAGCATGTTGATCAAATCGCGCGCCCAGTCCTCAAAATTGGCCTGGCTGGGGATGATGTTTTGCTCGACTTTCATCGCTGCCTTAGTTGTATCAGCTCCTGCCTCCGCCTCGGAATGTGTTCCCGTAACTGGCCCCGACGGGGTTGTAATCCCGTGCGAATCCGGTGGTGGAACGGATGATCCAGGTGGGCCTGGGGAGGGTGAGAATCCTGGTGGTGGGGCTCCTGTGACGTGCGAGTTTCGCGGAGAGGAGATCCCGTGCTCAGGGGAATACGGAAGCTGGAATGGCAGATGCTATACGCGGGCAGCAAATCCGCAGCCACCAAAAGACGCAAGCGTTTGGGACGGCCATAGCGATGGATTGATTGTCGAGTGCACCTCGTATGACTGTGTTTCATCGTCAGATGTGGAATCGTGCCCGGGGCACTCGTATTACTGGTCTGCGGACGCGCCCGCACCAGTCGGCCCCACCGCCGAAGAACTAGCCCAGAGCGCAGTAGCCGCCATGGAGCTCTCCATGGGACAGATCGGTTCGACTCCGCCGGCGACCACCAGCGATCAGGGTGCCGTCGGCACCATCGGTCTACCTATCTGGCTGTGGATTGCCAACCCTGCTGAGAACACGACCGGTCCGATCGTCCGGAGCGCAGAAGGGGGCAGTCTCTCGGTCACAGCGACGGGGACGCTTGACCGGGTCGAGTGGACACTGGCCGATGGGAACGGGACCACGGTTGGCGCCATCTCCTGTGATGGTGCCAATGCTGCAGGGACGCCGTATGACGGCCGGAACAGCGCGGAACCGTCCCCCACCTGTGGATTCGGTGCCGACCTGAACAGCAGTCCGGGCAACCTCACTCTTGCTGGGACGTCCTACTGGGTCGTCGAGTGGCAGAGCAGCAACGGTGAGTCCGGTCAGATCCCTTTCACGTCGACGACCAACAGTGCGCAGATTCGGATCGGGGAGCTTCAGGCGCTCGTACGCGACTGACGATCCCCGGGCTCGTTCCACACCCATGGGCCGGACGTGCGGTCGCAACCTCGCAGGCGAGACAACATGATGGTGCTCATGGCGACCACACCGACCATCGTCCGCGGCCTCGCTCAGGCAGCCCTGGGCGCCGCCCTTCTCACAGCCGGCATCGGGCACCTGACCGTGGCACGCAAGGAGTTCCAGGCACAGGTGCCCACGTGGGTCCCCGTCGATCCGGATGCCGTCGTGGTCGGGTCCGGCGTCGTCGAGATCGGTCTCGGCGCGGCGCTCGTCGCCACCTGGAGGCAGCCCGCTCGTCGCCGCCTGGGGGTGCTGGCGGCAGCGTTCTTCGTCGCGGTCTTTCCCGGCAACATCGCTCAGCTCACGGAACATCGTGATGCCTTCGGGCTGGACACGGATCGGAAGCGCGCGCTGCGGCTGCTGGGTCAGCCGGCGCTTGTCGCGTGGGCTCTGGCTGCGACGCGCCGATAGCGCGTCGCCCCGGCGGTCAGACCTCGTCCATCATTCCGAGCCCAGTCACGTACTCCACCAGATCGAACGTCGACCCGGTCATGAGCGTCACCCCGGCGGCGCGCGCGTCGTCGGCATACGGGCCCGTGTTTCCGTACAGCACGAACGGCGTCACGGGGTCGTTCGCCCGGACCCGGGTGAGCAGCCGGAGCCCGGCGTCCGGGACGTCGACGTCGGACTCGCGACGGCCGAGGTCCGAGATGATCAGACCGTAGGGCCGTGTGTTCAGCAGCCGCAGGGCCTCGTCGGTCGTGCGGGCGACCTCGACGTCGATGCCGTCACGTCGCCAGGACTCCGCGAGCATGGCGTTGTTCTCGGGGTTGTCGTCGACCCAGAGGATCGAGTGCGGCGTCCCGGCGCCCGGCACGGGCAGCCTGCCATCTCCTGGACGGGTGATCGTCCGTTCCTGCTCCTGCGACCCCCAGGGCAGCTCGTCGCCCGGCACGACGACAGCGCTCGCGTCGATCTTTCGCTTCAGTGCCGCTACCTCGCGCTGCAGGTCGGCGATCAGGTCGGCCTGCTGATCCGTGGCCTGCCGGATGCTGAGCTTCTGCCCGCCGATCTCCAGCGTCACGTCATCCGATCCGCGCAGCTTCGCGAGCAGCTGCCCCCCGAACACCAGCAGCACGACGATCACGAGCAGGGGCCACAGCAGGCTCGCGACCGCCGCGATCAGGTCAGCAATGGGAGACACGGGGGCAAACCTACAGAAAATCAGTCCGACAACAACCCTCGGATGTCCTCCGCTCCCAGTGCTCCCGCGAACTCACCGGCGTCATCGCTCAGCACCGCGTCGAACAGCCGCGCCTTGCGCTCCTTGAGCGCCATCACCTTGTCCTCGATGGTGTTCTCCGAGACCATCCGGAACACCATCACGTTGCGCGTCTGCCCGATCCGGTGGGTCCGGTCGATCGCCTGCGCCTCCGTCGCCGGGTTCCACCATGGGTCGAGCAGGTAGACGTAGTCGGCCTCGGTGAGGTTCAGGCCGAAGCCGCCCGCCTTGAGGCTGATCAGGAACACCGGCGCCGGGCCGTCCTTGAACCGCCCGATGACCTCAGCCCGCCGCCGGGTCGAACCGTCGAGGTACTCGTACGGGATCCCCAGGGCGTCGCAGACCTCGGCGGCCTTGGACAGGAACGACGTGAACTGCGAGAACACCAGGGCGCGGTGGCCCTCGGCGGTCACCTCCGCGAGCTGCTCGGCGAGCAGGTCCAGCTTCGCCGACGGCACACCCTCGTACTCCGGGTCCACCAGGGACGCGTCGAGCGCCATGCGCCGCAGCGTCGTCAGGGCGCGGAACACGGCCACGCGGTTCTCGTCGAACGAGTCGAGCAGCCCCAGGAGCCGCGACCGTTCGCGCTGCAGGTGCGTGTCGTAGATGCGCCGGTGCCTGGCGTCCAGGGGAACGCGCAGCACCTGTTCCTGCCGTTCGGGCAGCTCGGGTGCCACCTGCTCCTTGGTGCGGCGCAGCATCAACGGCCGGATCCGACGGCGCAGGCGGGCCAGCAGCGGTCCCGAGTCGCCCTCGCCGGCGACCGGCTTGACGTAGTCCTCCCGGAACTTGGTGGCTGACCCGTACAGACCCGGGGCCACGATCGCGAGCATCGCCCACAGCTCCATGAGGTTGTTCTCGAGGGGCGTGCCGGTGATCGCGAGCTTGAAGGGCGCCCGCAGCCGACGGGCGACCTCGTTGGCCCGCGTCTGGTGGTTCTTCGCGAACTGCGCCTCGTCCAGGATCAACCCGCTCCAGCCGACGTCGGCGAACGCGTCGAAGTCCAGCCGGAAGATCGCGTACGACGTGACGACGACGTCGGCCCCCGCCGCCACCTCGGCGACGGAGACGCCAGCCTTGCGTGCGGTCGTCGGCAGGGCGACCACCCGCAGGTCCGGGGTGAACCGTGCGGCCTCCGCGGCCCAGTTGCTCACCACGGACGCGGGCGCGATCACCAGGAACGGCGGCGGGTCGCCACCCTCATCCCGGGGAACCGCGTCGCCGTCGGACGCCTCCTGCCGAGCCTGCGCGAGGAACGCGAGCGTCTGGACCGTCTTGCCCAGACCCATGTCGTCGGCCAGGATCCCGCCGAGCCCGTGCCGCCACAGGAACGTCAGCCACTCGAAGCCACGCTGCTGGTACGGGCGCAGCTCGGCCTTCAGCCCGACGGGGGGAGCCACCGGCTCCGGCCCGTCGACCCCGTCGCCGGTGAGCGCGATCAGGTCACGCACCGAGCGTCGCCACCGGTCGGACTGCTCGACGACGTCGGCGACCTCCTCCAGCTCCGCCCACAGGCCGGCGTTGAAGCGGCTGACCCGCAGGGCGCCCGGCCGGTCCGACAGTCGTTGCGCCTCCTCGATCAGCGCCTTCAGCCGGGCGAAGACCGGCAGGTCGGTCCGCAGCCAGGTTCCGTCGGTCAGCATGAACCGCTTCTTGCCACGGGCGAGGGCGTCGAACACCGGACCGAACGGGATCTCCCGGCCGTCGACCGTGACCGTGACGCCGAGGTCGAACCAGTCCAGGTCGCCGCTGTCGGACGCGCGCATGCTGACCACGGGTGTGGCCTCGAGCCCGGAGTACTCGGGCAGTCGTGCGCTGTCGACACGGACGTCCGGCACGCGCCGGAGCGCCGGCAGCACCAGCGTGGCGAAGTCCATCGCCCGCAGGTCACGGAAGACCTCGGGCGCCACCCGGAAGTGGTCGAAGCCCGGCACCTCGCGGACGGCGGTGACCACCCGTCCCAGGGTCGCCGCCTCGGCCTCCAGGTCGCGGAGCTCCGAACCCGGCTCCAGCGCCGTGGTCAGCGGGTACTCCTTGTCCGACGGCGGATATGCCCACCGCCACGTCACGCTGATCTCCGCCGGTGAGACCACCTCGACGGACGCCACGAGCTGCGGCCGGGGCAGGTCGGGCAGCTCGACGCCGTCGTCGGCCCGGACCTGTACCTCGCGGCGCAGCAGCGGCAGGTAGTCCGCCAGGAACTCGTCGAGGGCCTCGGCCGGCACCGCGACCTCCGACAGGTGGACCGCGGCGTGCTCCTGGTCGGTGAGCGGCGCCGGCGTGGGACCCAGGACGATCGTGCGGCCCGACGGCGACTCCTCGATCGCGAACAGGCCGTGCCGGCCGAGCGTCCCGACGGACGTCGCGCCGGTCGCCGCACCGTCGAAGGCGACGGTGCGCTCCAGCCGCGCGCCGCCGTCGGGCAGGGAGAGGTCGAGGGCGACCGTGGCCTCGCGGGCCACGCGGACGGAGTCCCGCCTGGACTTGCCGACGAGCTCGATGCCGAGGTTCGCGGCGTCGGCGAGGTGCCGCCAGAACGGTCGTGGCAGCACGTCGTCCAGGGCGAGCCAGTCGCCCGCGCTCACGTACCCGTAGCCCCGCGGGCTCGTGGCGCGCAGGGCGTCAAGGGTGGTGAACCACTCCCGGACCTCGGGCTCGACGCCGCGGAGGAAGCCGTTGCGGATGTAGTTCCACGACGCAGACCCGCCGACCCAGGCTCCCCGGCCGTTGCGCTCGACCGGCCGGACGGACAGCGACAGGTTGTCCCCGGCGGTGCTGCCGTCGACCCGGAACTGGAGCGCGAGCTGCGGCGCGGCGTCGCCTGCCGGTGCGCTCGCGACCGGCGTCGCGGGCACCAGCCGTTCGATCGCCGCCTTCCACTCGGGGACCTGCGGTGCGCGCCTCAGGGACGACGCGGACCGGACCATCGAGGCCAGCCCGTCGGAACTGGCCTCGATCAGGGTGGCCGCGACATGCTTGCAGTCCGAACCCACGGGGCACGTGCAGCTCGACCCGACGACGACCGGCGGCCCGGACCCGGCCGTCCCGAACTCGACGGAGCACGAGTAGGTGCTGCGCCCGCTGCCGCGTACCCACGAGACGAGCAGCAGCTCGGCCGGAAGCCATTCCCACGAGATGACCCGGCCCTGTTTCTGGTAGTCCTCACCGCGCAGGAACGCACCACTACCCACCAGGAGCTTGATGGCCGCCGGGTGGATGCGCGGGACGGGTACGGGCGTGGACACCCCTTCATGGTTCCACGCCCCTCTGACACCCTCGTGCAGCCGACCGCAGCGCGCCGTCGAACCTGCCTTCACCCGTGCTTCGGACCCCACGGTGTCGGTGAGGTCTGGGAGAGTGTCCGCATGAAGAGTCTGCCCGACGCCGGACGGCGCCCCGCCGCCCTGAGCGTCCTGCTCCTCGCCGTCGCGGTGTGGATGTCGGTCCCGCTGCGCCTGCTCGTCCCCGGGACGGAGCTCGATCTCGGCTTCACCACGGCCAACGCCGTCTACGTGATCGAGAACGCGGCGATGGCGGGGACGATCGTGCTCGCTGTCGGCGCCACGGTGCTGCGTGCCCGGCGGGTCCTGACGGCCGTGATCGTCGTGGTGGGGGTGCACCTGCTGGTCCAGGTCGGCACCGCCACCGTGCAGCTGGTCCAGGGGGCCCGTCCCGAGTTCCTGCTCGGCACCCTGCTCGCGATGCTCGAGCTGGTGCTCGTGCTGGCCGGCGCGCTGCTCGCGCGTCTGCTGCACGAGCCGACGTCGGCGCGCCGGACCGGCCTCTGGGTCGTGCTCGCGGGCGCCCTGCTCTACATCTTGTGGGCGAGCGTGCTGCAGCCGGTGATCGCGATGATGCCGTACGGCGGACCGCTGCCGGGAATGATCGGTTCGTACCTGCTCATCATGTTCCTGAACCTGCTGGCCGTCGCCGCCGCGGTGCTGTGCGGCTGGGCCTCGCCCGTGACCCGTCGGGTCGGTGCGGTCCTGGCCGGCGTCGTCGGCGTGCTCGGGATCGCGGGAGCTGTGGGGGTGATGGGTGTCTACGGTGGTGCGTACGGTGCCGTGCAGATCGTGCAGGGACTGCTGCTGCTCGCCGTCGTGCCGTTCGCCGTCGTCGCCGCTCGCCGTGTGACGGCGTCCCGGCGAGCGGCGGACGTCACCTCGCCGAGCTCGCTCGGATCTCCTCCAGCGCGATGACCTCGAGGATCTGCTTCACGATGACCGGGCCGACGGACTCCCAGGAGAGCATCTCGGCGATCACCATGTAGGAGAGGTCGTCACCGGTGAAGCAGCCGCCACGGTGCAGCGCGTTGAGCAGCCGGTGCTTGGGCCAGGTGAGCTCGTCGAGCCGCTCGACCCGCCGCACTGCGGGGAAGAGCCGGCCGACGGGCAAGGGCTTGAGTCGCGTCACCGCGGCGTCCGCCAGACGGGCGACGCCGATGTCCGTCTTGCTGTCGACCTGACCGACGTACCAGGCGTCGTCCTCGGCCATGACCTCGCGGAACCATGGGAACACCTCACCCCAGGTGGGTGTGGGGGTGACGGCGGGTGCGTCGGACATGTACAGATGCCTCCAGTCCCTCTGTAGGTAAGTGCATCAATCCTTGCACCGTTCGGCAGCCAAAACAGGCATCTTTGGCGTCGGGGACCGGACCTCATCCATAAATTCACCCCCTTTCCGGTTGCCTCACCAGGGCTGCTGTGCGAGAGCCTCGCAGACCGAACAGGATCGCGACCGTGACGTACCCCACGGAGAGCGCGACGAAGAGTCCGGGCGACCAGCCGGCGTCGGGCACCAGGAAGGCCGCGAGGGCCGCGGCACCCACGAACGCCGCGTTGTAGAGCACGTCGTAGAAGGCGAAGGCACGGCCGCGGTAGGTGTCCTCGGAGTCGCGCTGCACGATCGTGTCGACGGCGATCTTCGCGCCCTGGGCCGCGAGCCCGAGGAGCGCGGCGGCGGCCACCACGGTGACGAGACCTGGCTCGGGCACGAGGATCAGCTGCGACACCCCGGCCACCAGCAGCATCACGGCGATCCAGGTCTGCGGTGCCATCCGCCGGGCCAGCACGGCGGTGAGCAGGATCGCGAGGCCCCCGCCCGCTCCGGTCGCGCCGATCACCGTCGCGAAGGTGGCGAGGCCCGCGGTGCGGTCACCCGGTTCGGCCAGGAGGTTGCGGGACATGAGGATCGAGGCGATGAACACCACCCCGTACAGGAAGCGGTGCAGCGCCATCACGAGCAGTGCCTGTCCCGGGGTGCGGCGGGCGGCGAGGTACCGGGCGCCGTCGGCCAGACCGCGGGCCACCGCGACCAGCTCGTTGCGGATGGAACCGTCGGCGGGCCGCAGCGGCCCCAGCAGGGTGCGCGACATCCGCAGCCCGAGCAGCGAGGCGCAACCCATCACGACGCACGCACAGGCCAGAGCCGTCGCGTCCTGGATGCGGCCGGCCGGCATGAGGAGACCGAGCACGAAGCCGACGCCACCACCGAGGAAGGCGGCGCCCGCACCGAGGGTCGGTGTGAGCGCGTTGGCGGTGAGCAGCAGATCACCCTGGACCACGCGGGGCAGGCCGGCGGAGAGACCCGCCAGCAGGAACCGGTTGACGCTCAGTGCGGCGAGGCCCAGCACGTAGATCGCGGGCGTGACGCCCTGGGTGAGCATGAGCACCGCCATCGTGCCGGTGATGAGCACGCGCACCGCGTTGCCCACCACCAGGACCTGGCGCCTCTGCCACCGGTCCAGGAACACGCCCGCGAAGGGGCCCACCACCGTGAACGGCGCCAGCATGATGGCGAACGCGCCGGCGATCGCTCCGGCGGAACCCTGCGACTCGGGGCTGAAGAACAGCAGGTTCGCGAGCCCTACCTGGAACATGCCGTCGCTGGCCTGCGAGACCAGCCGTACCGCGAAGAGCTTGCGGAACCCGGGCAGGCGCAACAGGGCGCGTAGCTCGCCGAGGACGGTCACCCGCTCACAGTAGTAGCCCGTCCGCCCGTTCGGCCTGCGCGACGACGGCGGTTGTCACCGCGGTTGCAGGGGAGCGCTGTCCAGCCTCGGCCGGGAGAACGCTGCGGAAGCGGAGAGATACGGTCAGGTCTGCGGCAAGGCCCGCCCCGGTCCAGGGCTCCAGAGAAGTTCACCTGAGCGCAACGTGTCCGCCACCTGAGGTCAGCCCCGCTGCCATGGGTCGGCGTCAGCCTGCCCTGTGTGTCTCCCAACAGCCGCCACACGGCCGTCCTCGCTTCCGGCGCGGTCCTCGCCCTCGGGCTGAGTGCCCTCCCGGCCCATGCGGCCGGCCAGCTGGTTCCCACCAGCCCCACCAGCAGCCCCACCAGCAGCCCCACCACCCTCGGCGGAACGAGCGCAGCCGGCGCCGGCGCATTCGCCTCGCCCAGCCCGCGCGAGACCTTCCACCGTCTCGCCACCTACCCCGTCTTCCAGAACGTCCCGGCCGGCACCGACCCCGCCGACGAGACGGTCGCCGAGATCTCCGCCGTCAGCGAGGACGGCCGAACCCTGATCCACACCGACGCCGCCGCCCGCCGCATCGGCTTCGTCGACATCAGCGACCCGGCCGCGCCCCAGGGCCTGGGCACGCTCTCGCTCGCCGAGCTCGGCTCCGAGCACGACGAGCCGACGTCCGTCGCCGTCGTCGGGGACCACGTGCTCGTCGTGGTCGACAGCTCGACGTCGTTCACCGCGCCGTCCGGCCGTCTCGACGTGGTGGACCTGGCCACCCGCACCCGGGTGCGCTCGATCGACCTGGGCGGCCAGCCCGACTCCATCGCCGTGACGCACGACGGCACCCACGCCGTGATCGCGATGGAGAACCAGCGCGACGAGGATGCGCTGCCCGACACGGGCGCGGGGGAGGAGGGCGACCTGCCGCAGGCGCCCGCCGGGTTCCTGCAGCTCGTCGACCTTCCCGGCACCGACCCCGCGGCCTGGCAGGCGCGCCCCGTCGCGCTCGACGAGGCGGCGCTCGCGGCCGCCGGTCTGGACACGCCGCAGGACCCGGAGCCCGAGTACGTCTCGATCAACCCGTCCGACACCAAGGTCGCCGTCACGCTGCAGGAGAACAACGGCGTCGCCGTGCTCGACGTCGAGTCGGGTGCGCTCGAGAACGTGTTCTCCGCGGGCGACGTCGCCCTGGAGGGCGTGGACGCCGAGGACGACGGGGCCATCGACCAGACCGGCGCCGTCGACGCCGCCCCGCGCGAGCCCGACGCGATCGGCTGGATCGACGACGAGCACGTCGCCACCGCGAACGAGGGCGACTGGAAGGGCGGCACGCGCGGCTGGACGGTGTTCGAGGCCGCGACCGGTGAGGTCGTGTGGGACGCCGGGGCCTCGGTCGAGGAGCTCGCTGTCCGCGTCGGCCTGCACAACGAGGACCGCGCCGGCAAGAAGGGCGTGGAGATGGAAGGGCTCGCTGTCGCGACCCTCGACGGCGTCCGCTACGCGTTCGTGGGCTCCGAGCGGTCCAACTTCGTGGCCGTCTACGACGTCTCGCGTCCGGCCGAGCCGCGGTTCGTGCAGGTGCTGGCCACGACGAACGGTCCGGAGGGGATCCTGCCGGTCCCGGCGCGGAACCTGCTGGTCGTCTCCTCCGAGGAGGACGCGGCCGAGGACGGCGTCCGGGCCTCCGTCTCGGTGTTCGGCAAGGGTCAGCGGTACGCCCGCTCGGGCGGGACGGCTCCGCTCGGTGCCGCGGCTCTGCGGGGCTCGCAGGCTCACTCCTCGGCCGCGGAGTTCCCGTCGATCGTGTCCGCCGACGCGCGGACGGCGACCGGTGACCGCCGGCCGATCGGCTGGACGGCCCTCGGTGCGCTCTCCGCCGACCCGGCGGACCGTGACCGTCTGTGGACCGTGACCGACGCCGCGAAGTCGCCGACGTCGATCCTCGCGATCGAGACCGCCGGGTCACGCGGCCCCAGGAAGAGCCCCGCCGTGATCGACCGCGAGATCGTGGTGACCGAGGACGGGGGGCCCGTGGGGCTCGACGCCGAGGGCATCTGGGCCCGGCCGACCGTCCACGGCCGGGCCGGCGGCTTCTGGCTCGGCGTCGAGGGGGCGACCGGTGCGGAGAACGCGCTGGTGCGCGTGTCGGCGTCGGGCCGCGTGCAGGAGCGCGTGAGCCTGCCCGACGATGTCGCCGCGGGCCTGGGCAAGTGGGGCATCGAGGGTGTGACCGGCATGGTGGACCGTGCCGGTGAGCACCTGTTCGTCGCCCTCCAGCGGGGTTTGACCAGCGACGACGGCGTTGGCGGCTATGCCCGGATCGGGCGCTACGACGTCGAGACGCAGGAGTGGACCTGGTTCGGTTACGAGCTGTCCGAGCCGACGGCCGACGGTGACTGGATCGGCCTGTCCGAGGTGACCGTCGTGGACCGGGACACGCTCGCCGTGATCGAGCGGGACAAGCTGAACGGTCCGGCGGCCGCCCTCAAGGCGGTCTACACGGTGGACCTCCCGAAGCGCGACCCGCGCCCCGGGACCGTTCCGGTGCTGCGCAAGAAGCTCGCGATCGACGTGCTGCCCGCCCTCCGTGCCACCCACGGCTGGACGCAGGAGAAGCTGGAGGGCCTCACCATCGGCGGGAACGGCCGCGTCTATGCGATCACCGACAACGACGGCGTCCAGGACGCCACCGGCGAGACGGTGTTCCTGGACCTGGGCGCCGCCCGCAAGATCTTCCGCTGACCCACCCTCGTTCTGACCCGCTCTCGCTGAGTGCTGGATGTTCGCCCTTCTCGCGCACGAGAAAGGGCGAACATCCAGCACTCAGCGAGCGTCGTTCGGGGGGAGGGTCAGGATCGTGCGCCCGTGTGAAGAGCAAGGGCCCCGTAGGCCGGGACGGAGGCCGTGAACCAGCCGCCCGAGTCCACCGTCCGCTTCACCGAGCAGTCCGCGGCGGCGACGACGTCGCAGTACGTGCCCGCCGGGAGCGAGGTCTGGAACGAGCGCTGCACGGCCGCGGCGGTGTTGTTGAGGACCACGTACCCCTTGGCACCGCGGCCGTAGGAGACCAGGTTGCCGCCGTCGTCCCACCAGTGGGTGACCTCGGTGCCGGCCACCTCGTTGTGGAAGCCGACCATGCCGCGGATCTCGGTCCAGCGCTGCGTGCACGTCCACCTGCCCGTGCCACAGGTCGCGTCCGGGACCGTGGTCTCGGTGGCGCCCGGCGCTCCGGCGTCGTCGTCCGAGAACTCGTAGCCCGAGTACACCGACGGTGAGCCGTACGGCCACGACAGCAGGAACGTGTTGGCGAGGACGTACTTGGCGCCCCACGTGTAGTTCATCGACTCGCCGTTGCGCTCCGTGTCGTGGTTGTCCACGAACACGCCCGCCCGGTCGTACGGCAGCTTGCCGTCCCCGATGTACCGCAGGTTCTTGATCTGCCCGTCGAAGTCGCGCTTGAGCTGACGGGCGTAGTCGAACTCGTGCGAGTCGCCGCTGCCCAGGTACTCCGACGGCTGGATCGGCTCGCCCGCCGCCCCGATCACCTCGTGCACCCAGAACACGTCCGGGTTGCTCATCCGAGCCTTGATCGCCTCGAGGTCGGACGCCGGGATGTGCTTCGCGGCGTCGATCCGGAAGCCGTCGACGCCGAGGGATACCAGGTCGTCGAAGTACGCCGCGAGCCGGCCGCGCACGTAGTCGGAGCCGGTGCGCAGGTCCTGCAGCGAGACCAGGCGGCAGTTCTGCACCTGGTAGCGGTCGCCGTAGTCCGAGATGTTGCTGCGGCAGTCGTTGAAGTCAGCGGCGCTGTACGTCCCGGCGAAGTTGTCGTCCGAGAACTGCGTGCCGGCGACGCCGGTCCCGGACTGGCCGGCGCCCGCCATGTGGTTGACGACGGCGTCCGCGATCACGCCCACCCCGGCGGCGTCGCACGCGGCGACCATGTTCGCGAACTCGGCACGCGTCCCCAGCTTGGACTCGATCCGGTAGCTGACCGGCTGGTACGAGGTCCACCACTGGGTGCCCCGGATGTGTTCCATCGGCGGGGACACCTGCACGTAGCCGAACCCGGCGGGACCGATCACGTCCTCGCACTCGGCGGCGACGGAGTCCCAGGTCCACTGGAACAGGTTGAGGATGACGTCGCCGTCGCCGTGGGGCGGGGTGGCGGCGTCGGCCTGCTCCACGGCGGGCGAGGCGGCGACCAGGCCCACGGCGAGCGCGGTGGCGAAGGTCGTCAGAGTGGCGAACAGGCGTCGGGGCACGTTCGGACGGCGCGTCATGGCGGCTCCTTGCGGCGTTGTCCCGGCTGAGGCGCGTGCGGCGTTGCACGGCCGTTTCCGGATCTTGCTGCAAGCGTTGCAGAAGCGTGCGGCGACACGCCAGAGGCCCGGGTGAAAAACCCGGGCTGGCGTGTCGGAGGTATCAGTCCTCGGTGGGCATGAGGATCCAGAACGCGATGTACGCGAGGAACTGCGGCCCCGGGATGAGGACCGAGACGACGGCGAGGACCCGCACGAGCGTCGGGTCCCAGCCGAACCGACGCGCGATCCCGGCGCAGACACCGGCGATCATGCGCCCCTGGCGCGGGCGGGAGAGGGTCTGTGTGCTCATGTCAGGCCGTCTGGCGTTCGTTCGGGATGACGGCCCAGGCGATCAGGTACGCGAGCACCTGCGGGCCGGGGATGAGGATGGAGGCGACGGTGGCCACGCGGACCACCGTCGTGCTCCAGCCGAAACGTCGGGCGATCGCGGCGCAGACGCCACCGATCATGCGGTCGTCACGAGGGCGGGAGAGTGTCGGTGTGCTCATGTCTTCGACGGTAGGCGCGGCACGGTCCGGGGACCATCGGGTAACCCCCGGGTTCGCCCCTGATCGCGCCCCGCCGGTTCCCAGGGGGATGTCCGTCAGGGGGCGTCACCAGCCCCCTGGTGTCAGCACCTTCCGGATCCGCTTCTCGCTGACCGGGCCGTCGGTGCCGAGCTGCTGCGCGAACAGCGAGACGCGCAGTTCCTCCAGCATCCAGCGCACCTCGGCGAGCTCGGCCGCACGCGCCGCGTCCGGGGCACCGGCGGCGTATGCCGCCTGCGCCTTCTCGTACGCCGAGGTCACGTCACCGATCCGCCACGCGAGGTCCGCGTCGCGCGCAGGGTTCTCGGCGGCCTTGACCAGCCGGTGCGAGTCGGCGCGCAGGTAGCGGGCCAGGTGCGGCAGCCGGCGGGGCGGCGTCGCGGACACGAACCCGTCGTGCACCAGGGCCGCGCGGTGCTCGCGCAGGTCCTGGAGCGTGTTCAGCAGGGCGAGGCTGCCCGACGCGCGGATCTCCCCCTCGAGCGCACGGCTCGCCGACAGCGCGGCCACGACGTGCCCCACCACACGGTGCACCTCGTCCTCCAGGTGCCGGCGCACGAACGCGAGCGCGTCCGCATAGGCCGACGCCGACCGCACGTCCGCCGCGTCCGGGCCACCCGGCGGCGTGTCGTAGCGGACCTGGTCCGCACCGGAGGTCAGGGCCGTGACGGCGGCGAGCTGCAGGTCGGCGACCAGGGCCTCCGTGCTCGGGTACGGCGACGCCGCCATGGTCAGCGACTGGGTGCCCGTCCACCGCGACGTGATCCGCCCCGTGCCCAGCGCGGCCTCGGACACCAGCAGCCGCCGCACGCCGGCGGCGTGCGCGGCCGCCTGGGCCTGCTCGTCGGCGAGGATCCGCAGCGCCACCCCGTGGGTGCGGGCCTGGCCCTTGACCTTCGGCGCCGCCTCCTCGACGAGCGCGGGGAAGCCCCGCACCACCATGCCGGCACCCACGTCGGTGGACACCGACTCCGGCAGCATCCCGCCGTCGGGCAGCCCGGAGGGCCAGGACGTCAGCCCGGTCCGCTCGCCGACGACGCTCGCGGCACCCGCGGGGACACCGGGAGCGGCCTCGGAACCGCCGGTGCGGCGTTCGGCCGCCGCGGCGGGCGACGCCACGGGCCCGGACGGCGCTCCCGCCCCGCCCGGCCCGGAGTCCCCGCCCGAGGCCCCGGCCGCCGCCCGCGCCTCCGCCAGCGCGGCCCCGACGGCGCCCCGGACCGCCGACCGCACGGCCGCCTCGGCGCGCGAGGCGAGCTTGCGCTGCAGCAGCACCAGGTCCTTCGACTCGTCCAGCACCACCGACGACGCGGACCGTCCCTGACCGCGTTCCTCGACCACCCGGAACGTGACCCGCAGGTGCGCCGGCATGCGTTCGAGCCGCGCGGTGTCCCACACCTCCGGCGGCACCACCACGTCGCGCACCGCGCGCACCGCTCGGGTGAACGCCGACGTGTAGGGCTCCGCCATGTCGCCCGCACGCACGATGTCCGCCCAGGCGGGACACTCCTCCCGGATCCAGGCGACCACCTCCCGCGCCACGTCCGGCGCCGGCACCAGCTCGCGGCGCACCGTCTTGGGCAGGGACTTGATCGTGGCCACCGTCAGCTCCTCCAGCAGCCCGGGCACCATCCAGTCGAACCCGTCCGGCACCACGCGCGCCAGCACGGCGACGGGTACGTGCACGGTCACGCCGTCGGCGTCCGACCCGGGCTGGAACTGGTAGGTGAGCGGCAGGGAGAGCTCGCCCTGCGGCCACGCCTCGGGGAACTCGGCGGTGTCGACGGTGGCGTCGCCGACGAGCTGCTCCATGGTGAAGGTGAGCAGGTCGGGCGTCTCCCGGCGGGCCCGCGACCACCAGCGGTCGAAGTGCGCGGCGGAGACCACCGACTCGGGCACGCGCTCGTCGTAGAACGCGAACAGGTCGTCCTCGTCCGCGACCAGGCCGCGCTGCCGGGAGCGGGCCTCCAGCTCGCCGGCCTCCTCCAGCAGGGCGCGGTTGTCGTGGAAGAACCGGTGGTGCGTGGTCCACTCGCCCTGCACGAGCGCGTGCCGCACGAACATCTCGCGTGCCGCCTCGGGGTCCACCTTGGCGTACAGCACGCGCCGGTCGGACACGATGGGCACGCCGTACAGCAGCACCTTCTCCGTGCACATCGCGGCACCCTGCTTGGTGGACCAGTGCGGCTCCGAATAGGTGCGCCGGGCGAGCGGGCCGGCCAGCTCCTCCGCCCACTCCGGCTGGATCCGGGCCACGTCGCGCGCCCACAGGCGGCTCGTCTCCACGAGCTCGCCCGCCATGATCCACACCGGTGGCTTCTTGGACAGCGGCGACCCCGGGAAGATCGCGAACCGCGCACCGCGTGCACCCACGTACTCGTTGCGGGCCTGCTTCTTGGCCCGCTTCAGCGCGCGCTCGCGCGCCTCGCCCCGCAGGTGCGCGACGGCGGACGCCTTCACCTCGCCGGTGTCCTGCATGCCGATCTGCGACAGCAGGCCGGCCAGCAGCGAGCGGTGGATCGTGTCCTCGTCCCACCCGTACCGGTAGGAGACCTGCTGCGTCTCCTGCGTCGTCCCGCCCGCCGCGGACCCGACCGCGCCCACGACCAGCGGCGGCGTGGGGTGCACGGACATGTCCATGTCCAGGGGACGTGCCATGTCCCGGAGCTGCGCCACGACGTCCTGCCACTCGCGGACGCGCAGGAAGTTCAGGTACTCCGCCTTGCACAGGCGGCGGAACGCCGAACCCGACAGCAGGCGCTGCTGCTCCCGCACGTACTCCCAGAGGTTGAGGTAGGTCAGGAAGTCGGAGCGCGGGTCCGCGAACCGGGCGTGCTGCTGGTCGGCCTGCGCCCGCTGCTCGGCGGGGCGCTCGCGGGGGTCCTGGATCGACAGCGCCGCCGCGACGACGGCGACCTCGCGCGCCACGCCGTGCCGCGCCCCCTCGATGACCATGCGGGCCAGCCGCGGGTCCATGGGGAGCTGGGCGAGCGTGCGACCGGTCGCGGTGAGCCGGGTGCCGCCGTCGACCTCCTCCAGGGCGCCGAGCTCGGTGAGGAGCTGGACGCCGTCACGGATCGCCCGCGTGTCCGGGGCCTCGACGAACGGGAAGCGGGCCACGTCGTCGGGCGTGCTGACCACCCCGACCGAGATCATCTGCAGCAGCACCGACGCCAGCGACGTGCGCAGGATCTCGGGCTCGGTGAACTCGGGGCGGCCCTCGAAGTCCTCCTGGGAGTACAGGCGGATCGCGATGCCGTCCGCGACACGGCCCGAGCGGCCGCTGCGCTGGTTGGCCGAGGCCTGCGACACCGGCTCGATGGGCAGCCGCTGCACCTTGGTCTGCTTGGAGTAGCGGCTGATGCGTGCCGTGCCGGGGTCGACCACGTAGTGGATGCCGGGCACGGTGAGCGACGTCTCGGCGACGTTCGTGGCCAGCACGATGCGCCGCGAGGCGTGCGACTGGAAGACCCGGTGCTGCTCCGCGCTGGAGAGCCGTGCGTACAGCGGCAGGATCTCGATGTGCTGCGGGTGCCTCGGGTCCCGCGCACGTTCCTTGTAGTGGCCGGCCAGGCCGTCGGCGGCGTCGTGGATCTCGCGCTCGCCCGAGAGGAACACGAGGATGTCGCCGCTGCCCTCGCGCATCAGCTCGTCGCAGGCCTCGATGATGCCGGTGACGAGGTCCTTCTCCTCGGCGCCCCGCGCCTTGCCCTTCTTCTTGCCCGACGCCGTCGGCTCGGTCCCGGCGCCGGTCTCGCCCTCGTCCGGGGACAGCGGGCGGTACCGGATCTCGACGGGGTAGGTGCGCCCGGACACCTCGACGATCGGGGCCAGGTCCGGGAGCACGTCGGTGACGTAGTCGGGCGCGCCGCCGCGCTGCGCGAGCGCGGCGGGGGAGAAGTGCGCGGCGAACCGCTCGGAGTCGATGGTCGCCGACGTGATGATCAGCTTGAGGTCCGGCCGCTGGGGCAGGAGCCGCGAGAGGTAGCCGAGCAGGAAGTCGATGTTGAGGGACCGCTCGTGCGCCTCGTCGATGATGATCGTGTCGTAGGCCAGCAGCTGCGGGTCCCGCTGGATCTGCGCGAGCAGGATGCCGTCGGTCATGACCTTGACCAGCGTCCGCTCGCTCGACTGGTCGGTGAACCGCACCTGGTAGCCCACCACGTCGCCGAGCGGGGTGCCGAGCTCCTCGGCGATGCGCTCGGCCACCGTGCGGGCCGCGAGCCGCCGGGGCTGGGTGTGCCCGATCTGCCCCTGCCGGCCTCGGCCGAGCTCCAGCGCGATCTTCGGGATCTGCGTGGTCTTGCCGGAACCGGTCTCGCCCGCGACGATCACGACCTGGTGGTCCCGGATGGCTGCCGCGATGTCCTCCCGGCGCGCCGAGACGGGCAGCTGCTCGGGGTAGGTGATGGGCGGTACGTCCACGGCGGCACGCCGGGCGGCGGCCGCCTCGAGCTGTGCGGCGGTGACCCGCTGGGGCCCGGTCCGGCGCGGCCTGCGGCCCTGACGCTCCGTGGTCCGGCGGTCGCCCTGGTGATCCTGCTGTCCCTCCGGCTGCTGTCCCTCCGGCTGGCGACGCTGCCGGCCCGGCTGGTCGCCCGAGCGCCGGCCCGACCCGCGGCGCCGGTTCCGGCCCCCGCCCGGGCGGCCACGGTCGCCGTCGGACACCGGGGTGGAAGAAGGCTCGCTGCTCACAACCCCCTATTCTCCCAGGCTCGGCAAGGCCATTTGCCGAACCGTGCCGGGCCCACGGGCCGGTGGACGGCCCGCGGACCCGGCGCGGCGCTCGCCGTCAGCCGGCTTCCGCCGCGTTGAACAGGTCGAGCGCGCCGTGCTGACAGCCGTGCCCCGCGGTGACCGGCACCAGCGGCCCGGCCCAGTGGGGGCCGTACATGCCGAGCGTGTCGCGGTCGTTCGCGGCGGCGGCGTCGGCCTGCCGGTCCAGGTAGGCGCTGTACGGACGGTCGGGCAGCGCCATGTCGAGCTTGCCCAGGCCACGCACGTAGGCACCCTTGAAGGACGCGCCGTCGCTGGTGCAGTCGTCGCCCTCGTCGACCTCGCGGAGGATGCCGCCGGGGTTGAGGGCGGCGGACGTGGTCGAGGCGTCGGCCAGGTCCCGCGCGGTCTCGAGCAGCGTCGCGTCGCCCGTGGCCCGGTGCAGCTCGGCCAGCGCGCCCAGGATCACCCCCTGGTTGTAGGTCCAGGTGGGCTCGCCGTTGTTCACGCACGAGTCGTTGAGGCCGTCGTTGACCAGGTTGCCGGAGTTGATCATGCCGCTCGCCCGGAACCAGTCCCAGCCCTCCCGGGCCCGCTGGAGATAGGTCGTGTCACCCGGGATGCGGTTGTGCAGCGCCGCGTTGAGCTGGATGTAGAGCTCGTTGGTGATCGCGTTCTTGTACGCGATGCCCGTGTTCCACTGGACCCCGCCGCCGCACGTGCCGGTCCAGTACGCCCGCATGTGGTCGGCGTCGGCGCGGGCCGTGCTCAGGTAGCGGCTCTCGCCCGTCAGGTCGTACGCCGCGATCCAGGCCAGGCCCCACCAGCCCGTGTCGTCCAGGTACTCGTTGCGGAACTGGCCCTGGCGTGCGTTCACGTTCTTGTCGTAGGTCTGCCCGATCGCGTACCGGTAGCTGCCCATGCCGCTGATCCGCGCGTTGTCGACGACGGCGGTCAGGGCGTTGGCACCCGTCCACCAGCCGTCGGTCTCGAACAGGCCGGTGTCCCGGTCCCAGAGCATCATCAGCGCCGTGGCGGCCTCGGTCGACCGGCTCCAGGCGTTGCGGTCGTTGCGCGCCCAGCCGGTGCACGCTATCTCGGCGCGGTCGGCCGCCTTGCCGCAGGCTCGCAGTGCACCGACGCCCGCGGTGCCCCAGTCGTCCACGTTGTACATCTGGGTGCGCCAGCCCGTGGAGCCCGCCGGGATCGCGGTGGCGCCGAGCCTGCTGCCCGACGCCCACGTCCTGCCGCCGTCGAAGGACCGGTCGAGCCATACCTCGTCACCCGGCTGCCCGCCGTCGATCGAGCCCCAGCCCATGACGTCCGGGTCGGAGACGTGCAGCCGGAGCGTGCGGCCGTGGATGCCCGCGCTCACCGGCACCCGGTCGCCCGCCGCGGTCGCCGGGTCGCGGGCGTCGCAGTAGATGTCGCAGATCACGGCGGCAGGTGCCGCGGTGCGGTCCGGGGCACCGGCCGGCGCCCCGGGCACCCGTGAGCCGGGGGCGCTCGCGGACGGTGCGGCATCGGGGGACGCGGCCTGTGCCAGCGGTACGGGCAGGGCGGCGAGCAGCGCCGCCAGGGCCGCGGCCACGGGCGGGCCGACGACGAGCGCCCGGCGCGGGCGCGCGGTGCGGTGCGCGGAGCGGGTGCGGGTGCCGGGCCTGGTCCCTGCGCCGGCCGTGACGCCGCGCGAGCGCGGCCGACGCTCTGACAGCGGTGTCATGCGATCTCCCTGTGCTCGTCCTGGATTCCGGGGTGGAGAGGTGGAGCGATGGAGCGGTCGGCCACGGCGACGGTGCGGCGGCCCGGACCAGATTCACCCAGAACCGGTGGTGCGTCAAGGTGCGTGGCGACATGGGTATCGCTCCCCATGTCGTACCGGCCCTGACCTGCCTAGGCTCTCGGGGGCCCGGTGACGTGCACCGCGGTGCCGGAGGGGAGCGGTATGGCTGACAGTTCGACGGGCGGTGCCGTGGTCGGCTCGGCCGGCGTCGGCAGGCCCGCATGACGCACGGCGCGCTCATCGCCCTGTGCGAGAACCGGATCAACGGGCTGAGTCGCACCCGCCTGGCGTTCGAGCAGGGTATGGGGCCCGAGCGGGTCGGCCGGCTCGTCGACGACCTGCGGGAGGCCGCGTCCGGGTGGGACGCGGTGGTCTTCCGCCCGCCCGAGGGTGACCCCGTCGCGCTCCGCGTCGGCGCGCGGAGCGTCCGGGAGGGCGTGGTGGGCTTCGCCGTCGTGGCCGACGTGCTGGAGACCTACGCGATGGCCCTGGAGGCCGGTCAGGTCCGGCACGCGTCGGGGCTGGCGCACCTGCGCTCCGCGCGCCGGGGTGCGGCCGGGCTGCCGGCGATCGGGTCCCCGGGCACAAGCCCCGATACGGCGCGGCCCGACGGCGGGGCCGGAGCGGACCCGGCGGCCGCGACGCCAGGGCGGGACGCGACCCGGGACGACGCCGTCCACGGTGCGGTGGAGGCGACGGTCCGGGCCGCGATCGACGTGCTCGACCTGGCGTGCGCGGGGTACGCCGCGTGCCAGGACGGTTACCAGGCGGTGCACGACGCCGAGCGTGCGCTCTACGCGGCGCTCGCCCACGTGCGGGTGCGCTCCTCGGGCCGCTGGGGCGGCCTGCGGGTCTGAGTCACCCGGCCGGCCCGGGGCGCCGTCAGTACGTGCAGGAGTCCAGCAGGGGCTGGAGGGCGGACTTCTCGGCGGCGTCCACGGTGAGGTCCCAGCGGGCCTTCGTGTGGATCCACATCTTCGCGTACGCGCACCGCTTGCTCGCGAGCGGCGGTACCCACTCGGCGGGGTCCTTGTCGCTCTTGGAGCTGTTCACCTCGGCGGTGACCGCGATGAGCTGCGGCCCGCTGAGGTCGTTGGCGAAGTCCTGCCGGCGATCCGTCGTCCACCCGCTCGCGCCCGAGTACCAGGCCTCGGCCAGCGCCACCACGTGGTCGATCGAGATGTCGGCCGGTGCGGTGCGGGTCTCACCGTCGTACTCGCTGTACCAGCTGCCCGACGTCGGGTAGCAGTCGCTGCCGACCTCGACGCCGTCACCGTCCCGCTGCAGGACGGTCTCCCGGGTGGTGCACCCGTCGACCGTGATCCAGTGCGGGAACAGGTCCCGGTCGTACGGGGCGGAGGCGCCCTCGGCCTGCACGGTGAGGCCGTCCAGCTCGGACTGGGCCACCGCCTTGGAGGGGAGGTCGGGCGGGTACGCCCCGGCGGGCTGCGCCTGGACCGTCAGGAGCGCGACGAGGGCGAGCGCCGCGACCGAGGCGACGAGGTGGCGGGCGCGGGACGCCCGGACGGGGTGCGGCGGGACGGTGGGTTGCGGCATGGGACAGACCTTCCTCGAGACTGACCGGGCGCTTTTCATGGTGGTCCGGGCTGATGACCCCGAAATGACCATGATGTGACGATAACCGAAATTTCACCCGGTCTGTTCGAGCGAAAAGGTCCGCCTCGAAGGGGGTGCGGCACGGCGTCCGGGGCGGAGCGATGCCGGACCGTCCTCTCGAGGCGGACCTGTGCGCGGCCGGCCGGTGGACGGCCGGGAGCGTGGTCAGGAGGTGGCGACGCCCAGCCAGTAGCCGAGGCCGACGAGGGCGAGGGCGCCGACCGTCTCGATGATGGCGAGCGCGAGGCCCCAGCGGGCGAGCCACAGGTCGAAGCCCTCCTTGCCGGCGCGGGCGACGGCGATCGCGTTCAGCACGACCCCGATGACGGGCAGTGCGGCCAGGAAGAAGGTGAGGAGGCTGAAGACCGTGGTCTGCGGGTCCTCCTCGGCCTCCTCGGCGACCGGTGCGGCGACGGCGGTCTCGGTGACCACGGCGGTGGCGACGGCGGACCCGGCGGCCGCCTCGGGAGCTGCGGGCTCGGCGGCGGGCGCCGGAGCGGTGGTGGTCTCGGCCGCGAGGGCCTGGGTGTCTGCCTGCGCCTCGGACGTCACCGCGGTCGCCTCCGGCGCGGCGGGCTCGGTCGCCACGGCCTCGGCCGCGACCGGGGTCGTGCTCTCGTCGAGCGGAGCCTCGGAGGTCGGAGCCGCGGGTGTCGTGGTGTCGGGCGTGGTCATGGTGGTCGTGCTCCCCTGGTTGCAGGTCTTGTGGAAATGTCAGGCCATATTGTGGAGTATCCGAAAGGTCTTGGATAGACCGGTATCGACCGGTGAATCACCAGAGGCTGCCGTCCCGGGAGGGACGGCAGCCTCTGCTACCGGGTGAGTCCTGCGCCGGGGCAGGTCACATGGTCGTCGGCACGGAGAGCGCCGCCCAGACGCCCAGACCGACGAATACCAGGTAGAGCACGGTGAACACGATCGAGAGGCCGAGGCCCCACTTCGCGAGCTTGCTGTCGAGTCCGGCCTTGCCTGCCTTCGACGTGGCGATCGCCGAGACGATGATCCCGATCGGAGGGGCGACGAACGCGAGCACGAAGCCCACGATGGCCAGCGTGTTGGCCTGCGGGTCCTGGACCGTGCCCTGGACGGCGGGGGCGGACGGAGTCTCGGACATGGAGGGACTTCCTTTCACGGCCACTCTTCCGGCCGTTCGACTGCGGGCGCCGGTGCGCCCGTACGGACCCGGGTCAGTGTGAAGCATCCCGTGATGTGCGTGAAGACCCCATTGCGCGGTACGCCCGAATCGTTACCCTTGACGCTCGGGCGTCACCCGCTTCGGCGGCGCGCGTCCTCTCGGGAGCGGTTCGTCCGGGGGCTGGAAATTACTCCCTCCGAGTTCACCTGGACGTGATAGTCCTGTAGCAGGATCCGAACGGCACGTACCGCGCACCTTCCAGGCCGCGCACCGACCGAGGGGATGACGCGTGAGCGACACGGCGAAGACGCCCGTCCCGGGCTTTCTCCGGACCTTCACCCACGCGGTTCCGCGTGCCTACCGGCTCGTGGTCTCGCGCGGCGGTGCCAAGGGCTTCCTCCGTTCCCTCGGTACGGGGACGGTTGCGACGGCGATCGCCGCGGCCGTGCTGTTCACGGCATCCGCCAGCGTGCCCGGCCTGGGGCCGTCCGGGCCGGACGGCGACCCGCCGATCCGGCTGTACGGGTCGGTCGAGAGCGTGAGCGTCGGCGAGACGGACACCGCACCGGAGGGCGTCACGCTCGGCCAGATCGTCGCGGTGCTGGAGCGCGCCGAGCAGATGGCGCAGGAGCAGGGGGCGGCGTTCAGTCCCGCCGTGGCACAGGCCGCCGCCGAGCTCGGCATGCTCTACACGACCTACCAGATGCAGCAGCTCGCGTTCGGTGAGAACAACGAGGGCCTGCGCGTCGAGGACGCGCCGATCGCGCGCGGGTCCGGCCCGTCGGACGACGACG
This sequence comes from Promicromonospora sp. NPDC052451, assembly GCF_044547525.1. NCBI lineage: Bacteria > Bacillati > Actinomycetota > Actinomycetes > Micrococcales > Promicromonosporaceae > Promicromonospora > Promicromonospora sp. NPDC052451. The sequence continues at coordinate 151,490 of NZ_JBIUAP010000001.1, read as the reverse complement.
CGTCGTCCGGCGGCGGTCACGACGACGCCGCGAAGGAGTCCGGCCCGGGCAAGGACGGCAAGGGCGCGGCCGGTGACGACGAGCAGGGCGACGACCGGGACACGTCCGGCGGCGCCGAGGACGACGCCAGGAACGAAACCAGGGACGACCGGCCCGAGCCGGAGGAGTCCGCGCCCGCGGTGGAGGTCTCGAACGAGATCACGTCGGTCGCCGACCCGCACGACGCTGACCCGACGGCCGGCTACGTCACGTACGACCAGGTGGTGATCGCCGCCGTGCGGCTGGCGAACATGCTGGACCCCTCCGTGCCGAACGCCCTCGTGGAGGTGGAGGGCGCCGAGCGCGGGGGCTTCTCGCTGCGCGAGAGCCTGCTCGACATCGTGAACCTGTTCGGCGGTACCACGACCGGCTACGCGAACGGCCGGATCCCGACCGACGTGCTGTGCCCGCTGGAGTTCGCTCCCGGGCACATGCTCCGCTGCGACGCGGCCGAGCGCCTGACCGCGCTGAGCGCCGAGTTCGAGCAGGAGTTCGGCTACCCGATCCCGATCACCGACTCCTACCGGTCGTACGAGATGCAGGTCGTGCTGGCGGGCGTCAAGCCGCACCTGGCGGCCATCCCGGGTACCTCGAACCACGGCTGGGGCCTGGCCGTCGACCTGGGCAACCCGATCGCCGGCGGGCACTCCGCCGAGTACGTCTGGATGCGTCTGCACGGACCGGACTACGGGTGGGACAACCCCTCGTGGGCACGGCTCGACGGCGTCAAGCCGGAGCCCTGGCACTTCGAGTTCTTCGCTGCGGGCTCGATCCCGAACCGCGCCATCGATCCCGGCGACGTCGGCACCTGGTCGCCCGACGACCCGTCCGACTCGGCCACCCCGCACTACAAGCCGCCGCTCAAGCCCAAGCCGAACGACGGCGGGTCCGCGAACGAGCCGGACGAGAAGCCCTCGGACCGGCCCGGCGGCAACCCGCCGTCGCAGAAGCCGACCAAGCCGACGCCGAAGCCGAGCGATCCGGGCGATCCGTCGACGTCGCCCGGCGACCCGACGGATCCCGGTGACCCGACCGATCCGGGCGAGCCGACCGATCCCGGTGACCCGACCGATCCTGGCGACCCGAGCGGGGAGCCGTCGGAGCCGGGCGAGCCATCGCCCAGTCCTACGCCCAGCCAGCCGTCGCCGAGTCCTTCGCCGAGCGAGCCGGACCCCGATCCGTCCGACGACCCGTCCGACCCCGCCGAGTGCGAGACCGGCACGGAGGACCCGGCCGGGAGCACGACGGAGACCGACGGCGGCACGGACGACGGCACGAGCACCGGCACCGACCCCGGCAGCACGGAGGACCCGGGCTCCGAGGACCCCGGCACCACCGACCCCGGCACCACCGACCCGTGCCCGGACGACGGGACGGACGAGCCCACCCCCGGCCCGACCCCGACGGCCACCTCGACCACGGCGGCGAAGCTGCCCGACGAGGACCTCGGCGTCGTCGACGGCGACGCCGAGGAGTGACCCCCGCCTGCGCCGCCGGGCGGGACTCCGGCGCACGGCACCGCGGTACCCCACCTGACAGCGAGGACTGATCGAGCACGTGACCACGGAACCGACCCCGGCCCGGCAGCTTCCCGGCGACCCGCAGCGCTTTCTCCGTTCGGGCCGCCTGGAGACGATGCCGCGGCGGTGGCGCGACAAGCTGGCCGTGACCCGCTACCTGGCGGTCCGGGCGATGCCCGTGCTCCTGGAGCCGGTCACCGAGCGGGAGCTCACGGACCGCCTGAGCGAGCTGACCCTCGACCCGGCCGGCCTGCGCCGTGCGATGGTGGACCAGGGTCTGGCGCAGCGCACCCGGGACGGCGCCGAGTACTGGCGCACGGAGCGCACCGAGTACGACGAGTCTTGACCATATGCTGAGACATCGAAGACTCGAAATTTCGGGATAGGGAACTGACATGAGCGAAGAACGTGCCGTCGCCGCGCTGGAGGCTGCGGGGATCCCGTTCGAGATGACGCGGCACGGCCGCGTCGGCAGCCTCGCGGAGGCAGCCGCGGCGCGCGGCGTCGACCCGTCGCGGGTGCTCAAGACGATCGTGGTGCGCCGTGCCGACGACGACTTCCTGTTCGTGCTGGTGCCCGGCGACCGGCAGATCTCGTGGCCCAAGCTGCGTGCGCTGCTCGGCGTCTCGCGCCTGTCCATGCCGAGCAAGGAGGTTGCGTTCGAGGTCACGGGCTACGAGCGGGGAACCATCACCCCGTTCGGGTCGTTGCACAAGTGGCCCGTCGTCGCGGACTCCCGGCTCAGCGAGCCGGGGCCCGTGTCGATCGGCGGGGGTGCCCACGGCGTGGGTGCCACGGTCGATGCCGTCGACCTGACGACGGCGCTCGACGCCACGGTCGCGGACGTGACCGACCCTGCCTGAGCCGTCTCGGGCGGGCTGTCGGGCAGGTCCGCGGCGGCGCGGAGGGCACCAGTTCTCCGCGGTGCAACGTGACCGTAACGCCTGGGGGGTGGACGGAAGCCCAGTGCCGGGTGAACACTCGCCATAGGCAATTCTTGCCCCTCCTCCCCGCGGAGGGGTCGGAGAGCACCAAGAAGTGTCCAAGTGAGCGCCCCCCAGCACGTGTGTGCCAGTCAGAGCCAGCGAAGCTGTCTACCGAAGTCGAGGCCCGACCAATGCAGGACGGAGCGAATGACCCCATGGACCCTCTCCCGTCAGACTCAGCGCAGGACCTGGTTCCCGGCCGCTCGGGATCCGGTATCGCCTGCCGGAACACCTACGAGGGCACGGTGCTGACCCTCTGGGGCGACATCGACGCGCTGCTGCGCGAGAACGCGAGCTCGGCGATGGCCACGCTCGCGGCACGGCCTGATCCCGACCCCGTCATCGTCGACGCCCGGGACGTCACCTTCATCGACTCCTCCGGGGTCGCCTTCATCCTCCAGGTCTTCGTGCTCGGGGAGGAGACGGGTTCGCCCGTCCTGCTGCGCGAGCCGTCCGCCGTGGTGATGGAGGTCCTGGACATGGTCGGTATCAGCCAGCGGATCCCCGTGGTCCGCAACGCCACGGCCAGCGCCTGACGGACCCCCGGTCCGGCGCACCACTCAGGAGTGGCACCCTGGTCCGGTGAAGAACTGGGCTGCGAACCTCACCTACTCCTCCGCGCGCATCGAGCGCCCCCGGACCCTCGCGGAGCTCGCCGGCATCGTCGCCGGTGAGCCCCGCGTCCGGGCCCTCGGGTCACGCCACTCGTTCTGCGACGTCGCCGACACGACGGGCGTGCACGTCCAGCTGGACCAGCTCGACGACGGGCGCGCACCCCTCGTCGTGGACCCCGCCACCGGTGTGGCGTCGGTCCGTGCCGGCCTGCGGTACGGCGAGCTCGCGCCGGAGCTGCACGCGCGCGGCCGGGCCCTGGCGGCCATGGCGTCGCTGCCGCACATCTCGGTGGCCGGTGCCGTCGCGACGGGCACCCACGGCTCGGGCGACGGCACGCGGTCGCTGGCGGGTGACGTCGTCGGCGTGGAGCTGCTGACCGCCGACGGCGAGGTGCGGACGCTGCGCCGGGGCGACCAGGACTTCCCGGGATCCGCGGTGGCGCTCGGCGCCCTCGGCGTCGTCACCCGGGTCGAGCTGGCCACGGTGCCGGCGTTCGACGTGCGCCAGGACGTGTTCACCGGCCTGTCCTGGGACGCGCTGACCGAGAACCTCGACGCCGTCATGGGCAGCGCCTACTCGGTCAGCGTCTTCACCAGCTGGTTCGAGCCGGACGTCCGCATGGTCTGGTGCAAGTCCCGGGTGGACGACGGCGTGGGTGCTGCCCCGGCGCTCCTCACCGAGCTGGGGGCGGCGCCGGCGACCCGGGCCATGCACCCCCTGCCCGACGTCGCCGCGGTGGCCTGTACCGAGCAGGGCGGGGTGCCCGGTCCGTGGTTCGAGCGCCTGCCGCACTTCCGGCTGGACTTCATGCCGTCCCTGGGCGAGGAGCTCCAGTCGGAGTACCTCCTGCCGCGCACCGCGGGTGCCGACGCCGTCCGCGCCGTGCGGGGGCTCGGGGACCGGATCGGCCCGCTGCTGCTCACCTCGGAGATCCGCACGGTCGCCGGCGACGACCAGTGGCTGAGCACCACGCCGGAGGACAGCCTGGCGCTGCACTTCACGTGGCGGCAGGACTGGCCGGCCGTCCGCGAGGTGCTGCCCGAGCTGGAGGCGGCACTGCTGCCGCTCGGCGCCCGGCCGCACTGGGGCAAGCTCTTCACGGTGCCGGTGGCCGAGCTGCCGGGCCTGTACCCCCGGTTCGGTGACTTCGCCGCGCTGGCCGCGCGCCTCGACCCCGAGGGTGTCTTCCGCGGCGGATACGTGGAGAAGCTGCTGGCCGGCTGACCGGTCGCCGCCCCACCAGACCTGCCGCACGAGGTCAAGTTCGCGTTTCGGGTGATTTTCTCGGAGGATCGGGGGATGAGCGACGCGCAGAGCACGACGGCGGAGCCCGCGAAGCGGGAGGAGTTCAGCGGACAGCTGGGCTTCATCCTGTCCGCGGTGGGCTCCGCCGTGGGGCTGGGCAACATCTGGCGGTTCCCCGGAGTGGCCTACGAGAACGGTGGTGGCGCCTTCCTGGTGCCCTACCTGATCGCGCTGCTCACCGCGGGCATCCCGATCCTCTTCCTGGACTACGCGATCGGCCACCGGTTCCGCGGGTCGGCCCCGCTGGCCTTCCGTCGCATCAAGCGGTGGCTCGAGGGGCTCGGCTGGTTCCAGGTGGCGATCTGCTTCGCGATCGCCGTCTACTACGCGGTCATCATCGCGTGGGCGCTCAGCTACTTCGTCTACTCGTTCGACCTGGGCTGGGGCGACGACACGGCCGGCTTCTTCACCGGCACCTACCTCCAGCTCGCCGACGCCGGCGGCGCGGACCCGTGGTTCACGCTCGACTTCGTGCCCGCGGTGCTGATCCCGCTCGTGCTCGTGTGGGTGGCGGCCATCGTCGTGCTGGCCGCCGGCGTCGCGAGGGGCCTGGAGAAGGTCAACTTCGTGTTCATGCCGCTGCTGCTGCTCGCCTTCGGCACCCTCGTGGTGCGGGCGCTGTTCCTGCCGGGTGCGGCCGACGGCCTGAACGCGCTGTTCACACCGGACTGGGGCGCGATGGCGGACCCGAACGTCTGGATCGCCGCGTACAGCCAGATCTTCTTCTCGCTGTCGATCGCGTTCGGCATCATGATCACGTACGCCTCCTACCGCCGGCGGCGCGCCAACCTGACGTCGCCGGGCTTCGTGGTGGCGTTCAGCAACTCCGGCTTCGAGCTGTTCGCAGGCATCGGCGTCTTCGCCGCGCTCGGCTTCCTGGCGCACGAGCAGGGCATCGCCGTGGCCGAGCTGGAGGGCATCAGCGGCCCCATCCTCGCGTTCGTGACGTTCCCCGCGCTGGTGTCGCAGATGCCGGTCGGTGGCCTGTTCGGAGCGCTGTTCTTCGGCTCGCTGGTGATGGCCGGGTTCACGTCGCTGCTGTCCATCCTCCAGGTGGTGTCCGCGTCGTTCCAGGAGAAGTTCGGCTGGACGCGCACCCAGGCCTCGCTCCGCATCGGCGTCGTCGCGGCGCTGGTCTCCGTGCTGACGTTCTCCACCACGACCGGGCTGATCGCGCTGGACACCGTGGACCAGTGGGCCAACAACATCGGCATCGTGGCGTCCGCGATCGTGACCACGGTGGTCATCGGCTGGGTGCTGCGGCGCACGGAGGAGATGCGGTTCCACCTCAACGGGGTCTCCACGATCCCGATGGGCCGGTGGTGGTCGTTCTGCATCGTGGTGCTCGGCCCGGTGGTGCTCACCGCGATGCTGGTCTCGCGGATCGTCACCCTGCTCGTGGAGGGCTACGAGGGCTACGCCCCGTGGTACCTCGCCGTCATGGGATGGGGCGCCGTCGCCCTGTTCGTCGTCGCGGCGGTCGTGCTCACCCTCACCCGGTGGCGCACCGATCCCGACGACTTCGTCGCCTGGCCCACGTTCGGAGGTAAGTCATGAGTGGAGCGGCGATCGTCCTGCTGGTGGTCGCGCTCGTCGTCGTGTGGGGAGGGCTGCTCGTGAGCATCGTGGCCCTCGCCCGGCGGCCCGAGCGCACCGACTACCCGCACGGCTGGCAGCACGAGGGTGGCCCCGAGGACCGGCCCGACGAGCCCGTCGAGCACGACACCTGACGAGGTGCCTCGGCAAGTCAGCTCCTGACCGGCTTTCCGAGGTACTTTAAGCAGGTCAGACCTTATCCACACGGGTGAAACGCGTCAGTAACGCGTCATACATCACAATGTGACATCAGTCTCGAACCGCCGGGTTTACGTCAGCGGGGCGTCACGGTTAGGTGAGACTCGCATACGAGGCGCCAGGTGCGCCGTCGGGTCCTCTGCTCCCCTGACGACAGAGATCTGTCGGGTCGTCCGGGCCTCGTGACACGGAATCGAATCGACCCAGGAGACCCCTGATGCGCAGGCTTCCCGCCCTCACCGCTGCGACGGCGCTCACCGCTGCCGCCCTCGTCCTGACCGCTTGCACCGACGCGTCGCAGCAGCCGACCGGCTCCGACGGCGCCTCGGACGAGGCCAGCGCCGAGGCGTCCTTCGACCCGTCGGCCGTCGAGGCCGACGAGGAGATCGCGGCGCTGCTCCCGCAGGAGATCGCCGACAAGGGCACGCTGACCGTCGGTTCCAACACCGAGTACGCGCCCGCCGAGTTCATCGATGCGGACGGCAAGACGCCGGTCGGCTTCGACATCGACACGGTCACCGCCGTGGCCGCCGTGCTCGGCCTGGACGTCGAGATCGAGTCCGCCGCGTTCGACGGCATCATCCCCGCCATCGGCTCCAAGTACGACCTGGGCATCTCCGCGTTCACCATCACGGACGAGCGCACCGCCGAGGCCAACATGATCAGCTACGCGGTCGCCGGCTCGCAGTACGGCGTCGCGGCGGGCAACCCCGAGGACTTCGACCCCGAGAACCTGTGCGGCGCCACCATCGGCGTGCAGACCTCGACCATCCAGGACGAGGAGCTCACCGAGGCCACCGCGGCGTGCGAGGACGACGGTGAGGAGGCCATCGACGTCGTGCGCTACGAGTCGCAGGCGGACGTCACGACCAACCTCGTGGGCGGCAAGCTGCAGGCCATGTACGCCGACTCGCCGATCACCGCCTACGCGGTGGAGCAGACCGGCGGCGAGGTCGAGACCATCGGCGACATCGTGGACGCGGCGCCCTACGGCATCGTGGTCGCGCAGGACGACGAGGAGCTGACCGAGGCCGTGCAGGCCGCGGTGCAGAAGCTGATCGACGACGGCACGCTCGCGGACATCTTCGCCGCCTGGGGCAGCGCCGACCCGGTCGTGGACGAGGCGGAGCTCAACCCGGCCGAGTGACCCCGTCCGCCGGGTGCACGGCACCCGCGGTCCGCCCCGTGCGTGACTGCGGGTACCGTGCACCCAGCTTTTTCAGGCATCCTCGAGGAAAGGAATGGGTGACGTGACGACGCAGCCGTCGCCGTCGGGCAGCGATCCCGTGCCCAACCGCATCCACGCGCGGCCCGTGCCGCGCCCCGGCCGCCTCGTCGCGGCCGCCGTCGTCCTGGTGCTGGCCGCCATGGCGGCCAACGCCCTGGTCACCAACCAGAACTTCCGCTGGGACGTGGTCTGGCTCTACCTGCGCGACGTGGTGATCGTCCGCGGCGTCATGTGGACGCTGATCCTCACCTTCGGGTCCATGGCCATCGCCGTGGTGCTCGCCGTGACGCTCGCGATCATGCGCCGGTCGGACAACCCGGTCATGCGCTGGGTGAGCTGGGCCTGGATCTGGTTCTTCCGTGGCACCCCGATCTACACGCAGCTCATCTTCTGGGGTCTCCTCGCGGTGCTGTACCCGCGGCTGTCGCTGGGCATCCCGTTCGGCCCGGAGTTCTTCTCGTTCCGCACCGACGACGTGCTCACGGCGTTCTGGCTCGCGCTGTTCGGGCTGGCGTTCAACGAGTCGGCCTACCTCGCCGAGATCGTGCGCGCGGGCCTGACCTCCGTGGACCCGGGCCAGACCGAGGCGGCCAAGGCGCTCGGCATGAAGGACGGCAAGATCATGCGCCGCGTGATCCTGCCGCAGGCCATGCGCGTGATCGTGCCGCCGACCGGCAACGAGACGATCTCCATGCTCAAGACGACCTCGCTGGTGGTCGCCGTGCCGCTCACCTTCGAGCTGACCTACGCGACCTCGGCGATGGGCAACCGGCAGTTCCTGCCCATCCCGTTCCTGGTGATCGCGGCGCTCTGGTACCTGCTCATCACCTCGATCCTCATGGTGGGCCAGCACTACCTGGAGCAGTACTACGGCCGCGGGTTCGGCACCACCACCCGCCGCCGGGGCCGCGGCAGGGGCCCCGGCGGCAAGCAGGCGGCGATCGCGGCCGCCGGGACCGTGCAGGAAGACGTCAACCGGGAGGTGACCCCATGAGCGCCGTCGCGCACCCGCCCGCCGACGCCACCGAGATGGTGTCCGTGCGTGCCGTGCACAAGGTGTTCGGCCACGGGAACGACGCCGTGCACGTGCTGAAGGGCGTGGACCTCGACGTCGCGCGCGGCTCGGTCACGGTGATCCTGGGACCGTCGGGCTCCGGCAAGTCCACGCTCCTGCGCTGCATCAACGAGCTGGAGGAGATCACCGGCGGCTCCATCGTCGTCGACGGCGACCTGATGGGGTACCGCAAGGACGCCAAGGGCGTGCTGCACCGGCTGCACCCGAAGGCGATCGCGCGGCAGCGCTCCCGGATCGGCATGGTCTTCCAGCGCTTCCACCTGTTCCCGCACATGACGGCGCTGGAGAACATCATGGAGGCGCCCGTGCAGGTGCGCGGGCTGTCCAAGCGCGCGGCGCGGCAGCGGGCCACCGAGCTCATCGAGCGCGTGGGGCTCTCGGACCGGGCGGACCACTACCCGGCCCAGCTCTCCGGGGGGCAGCAGCAGCGCGTGGCCATCGCCCGGGCGCTCGCCATGGACCCCGAGCTCATGCTGTTCGACGAGCCGACGTCGGCCCTCGACCCGGAGCTCGTGGGCGAGGTGCTGTCCGTGATGAAGGACCTGGCCCGGTCCGGCATGACGATGATCGTGGTGACGCACGAGATCGGGTTCGCCCGCGAGGTCGCCGACCACGTCGTGTTCATGGACGACGGCGTCATCGTGGAGTCGGGCCCGCCGCAGGAGGTCCTGGACGACCCCCAGCACACGCGCACGAAGAACTTCCTCTCCCACGTCCTCTGACCCGCGTCTTCCGACCCTCTTGGTGGCTAGGTGGGGAGGGTGAGGGTGAAGCGGCAGCCCGTCGGGGTGTTGGCGACCGTCGCGGTCCCCGCATGGGCCTCGGCCACGCCGCGCACGATGGACAGGCCGAGGCCCGCCCCGCTCCCGGGCGTGTCCGCACGATTGGGCGTCCGCGCGCCCGTGCCGCGCCACCCGGCCTCGAACACGCGGTCGAGGTCCGCCTCCGGGATACCGCCGCACTCGTCCTCGACGGCGATCGCCACCGCGTCGCCCGGTGTCCCGTCGGCGGCGCGGACGTCCACCCGGGACACCGTCACGCGCACCGTGCCACCCGAGCCCGTGTGCCGGACGGCGTTCACGAGGAGGTTCTCCAGCGCACGCCCGACGTCCCGGGCGTCGAGCGCCGTGACCACGGGTTCGGCGACGTCCCAGGCGAGGACGACGCCGCCCGCGTCGGCGAGCGGCTGGGCGGCGGCCACCGCGTCGGAGGCGAGGTCGGCCACGGCCACCGGCTCCCGGTGCGGCGACGTCGCCGGGGACTGGAGACGGGACAGCGCCAGGAGGTCGTCGACCATCGTGGTCATGCGCCGGTTCTCGGCGAGGATCCGGGACACGTGCTCGTCCGCCGGCCCGACGCCGTCCTCCAGCGCCTCCGCCAGCGCGCGCACCGCGGCCAGCGGCGTGCGCAGGTCGTGCGACACCCACGCGACCAGCTCGCGGCGGCGCAGCTCGACCTCCCGGTCCCGCTCGCGCGCTGCCCGCTCGGCGGCGACGGCGGTCGTCACGGAGCGGATCCGCGCCATCACCACCAGCCCGACGGCGAGCGCCACCGGCACGGTGGCGACCAGCAGCAGGAGGACGGTCGTCGAGTCGGCGGCCGACAGGAACATCGCCCGCGCGCTGACGTAGACGCCCGTCGCCACGGACGCGACCACCACGAGCGGGGCGAGGGTCGCGGCGAGCGCGACCCGGCGCCGCGCCAGGGCGAACAGGGCGACGGCGCCCGCGGCGCCCACCACCGCGGCGACGAGGCCGGACAGGACGATGCCGGCGAGGTCGTTCACGCTCCGTCCCCGGCCGTGCTGTCACCCACCGTGCGCCGGACGATCGCCCCGCTGCCGGGCGGTGCCGCAGCCCCCGTGCGACCCGGTGCCGCGTCCCACCGGTAGCCGACGCCGAACACCGTCACCAGCCGTCTCGGCCGCGACGGGTCGGTCTCGACCTTCTCGCGCAGCCGCCGCACGTGCACCGTGACGGTCGAACGGTCGCCGTGCTCCCAGCCCCAGACGCCGCGCAGCAGGGCCTCGCGGTCGTACACCTCGCCCGGGTGCGCGAGGAACCAGCGCAGCAGGTCGAACTCCCGGGCGGTGAGCGGCACGTCGGCGCCCGCCCGGGTGACGCGGTGGGCCGCGGGGTCGAGCCGGAGGTCGCCGTCCTGCAGGATGCCCGCCGGGGTGGTCCCCGCGCGGCGGAGCAGCGACTGCACCCGGAGCACGAGCTCGCGGGGGCTGAAGGGCTTGACCACGTAGTCGTCGGCGCCGGTCTCCAGGCCGAGCACGCGGTCCTCCTCCTCGCCGCGGGCGGTGAGCATCAGCACCGGCAGCTCCGGGCGGGCGAGCCGCAGCCGGCGGCAGACCTCCAGGCCGTCGACGCCGGGCAGCATGAGGTCGAGCACCACGACGTCGGGCGGGTGTGCCGCGGCCGCCGCCAGCGCCGCGGGGCCGTCGGCGGCGTGCTCGGCGTCCACCCCGGCACGTTCCAGGTAGGCGACGACCACCTGGGCGACGGTGGCGTCGTCGTCGATCACGAGTGCTCGGGCCACGTCTCAGGGTACGGCCCGCCGGGCCGGCCGGGCGGGCGTGGGCCGGGACCGTCAGCGGCACGTAAGAACCCGGTGGCGGGAAGCGGAACCCCGGCGGTACCCGGCTGCGTCTATGGTGCATGACGCAGACGACGCGGCGCGCGGGGCGCCGCCTACCAGCGCCGGGGGACACCGGGCGGTGTCGCGGATGAGCGAGGTGGCGGTGGGGCGGGAGACGCAGCTGAGGAGCGGCGAGATCGCCGTCATCCGGAGCGGGGTGGACCCCGTCGCCGACTTCACGGCGTTCGCCCAGACCAGCACACCGGCCCTGTACCGGATCGCCTACCTGCTGTGCGGGGACCCGCACCGCGCACAGGACCTGGTGCAGCTCGCGCTGGAGCGCACGTTCAAGGCGTGGGGCAAGGTGGGCGACGGCGACCCGTTCGCCTACGCCCGCCGGGTGCTGGCGACGGCCCGCATCGACACGTGGCGGCGGACCCGCCGTGAGGTGCTCACGGACGACCCGGGCAGCAACCTCGGGGAGCGCAGCACCCCGGCGTCCGACGTCGAGCTGGCCGAGCGGGACCGCCTGGTCCGCGCGCTCATGGCGCTGTCGGTCAAGCAGCGCCGCGTCGTGGTGCTGCGCTACCTCCTGGACCGGTCGGAGTCCGACACCGCCGCCGAGCTCGGGATCTCCGCGGGCACCGTCAAGTCCACGGCCTCACGCGCCCTGGCGCGCCTGCGCGCGCTGGTGGCCACCGACGGGGAAGGGAGCCGACCGTGAACGTCCACGACATCAACGCCAAGCGGGACGCGGCGATGCTCGCCGGGCTGCGTGCCGCGAGCACCACCATCGAGCCGCCGCGGTCGCTGGATCCCACGACCATGGCGGTGCGCGCGGTGCGTCACGTGCGCCGCCGGCGCGTCCTGACCGCCGTCACGGCAGGGGCCGCAGCGCTCGCGGTGCTGGGCGCGGGGATCGGCGTGGCCGGTTCCGTCCTCGCGGACCGGCAGGAGCCCGTGCCCGGCACGGACCGGACGACGGCGCGGCCGACCCCGGCGAGCGCGCCGCCGTCGCGCGGGTCGGGGCAGTCCGCGAGCCCGAGCGCCGTACCGGTGCCCGAACCCACCCGGTACCTGCGCACCGGCGGCGGGGAGCTGCCCGTGCTGCCGGGTGTGGAGCGCGGCATCGTCGAGGGGGACGGTGCCGCCCCGTACATCCTGGGCGGTCTCTGGTACGAGGTGCCCGCGGGCGGCTGGTACGCGGTGGGCGACGTCAACGCGGGCGGCGTGGCCGGCTTCCTCGCTCCGGAGGACCCGCGGGCGAACGGTTCGCTCGACATGAGCATCGACGACGTCGACGCGGCCCTCGAGCTACGGAACGTGACCGACGTGGCGGGCTGGACCGTGCCGGCGCGGGACTCCGGGGCCACCACCGTCGACATCGAGGGGGCGGACCTCGTCGTCATCGAGCGGCACGCGCGGGAGGGCGCGGTGGCACCCGCGACCATCCGGATCCGCAGCGGGACCGAGGGCTGGATCATCGAGACCCGGTTCCCGGCGGGCGCGGAGGGCGACACGATGCTGCGCAACTTCGTCGGCAACCTCTGGCTGGAGGAGGCGGGCGAGCCGGACTGGTACGCGCCCGCCTACGAGCACCCGACCCTCGAACCGCTGGAGCACGGCATCCCCGCAGGCTGGCAGCGGACCGAGCACAACGGCCTGACGTTCGGGGTGCCGGAGGGCTGGACGGCGGAACCGACGGAGGGCGAGTTCTCGCCGGGCGTGGAGTGGACCGCGACGACGGCGCGCGAGGGCGTCCCCGGCGAACGCGTCTACGTCCAGGGCGGCAAGCCCGGCGGGAACTGGTGGACCCGGACCATGGACGCGCCCGAGTCCCAGGTGATCGACGTCCCCGGGGCGGACTACGCCGAGGTGCAGCCGACGCTCTACAACGCGGCAGGGGAGCCCGAGACCTACTCGGTGAGCATCTACGTGCACCAGGCCGACCGCGGGGAGAACCTGTTCCTCGTCGCCGACTTCGACGGCAGCGAGCAGGGCTGGCGCGACCTGCACACCTTCCTGGGGACGCTGGACTTCCGCCGCTGACAAAAGAGTCGAAACTCGATGGAACCTTCGCCGTAGCCGGGCCGTGTTCCGTTCGTGACAGTCACGAGTCCGCGCGTCCTCGCGCCAGAACCCCGGGCCCAGCGGCCCGTGGTGCTGCGCGTCGTACGTGCCGACTCCAGCTCTGCGGACGACCTGGAGACCGTGACCACCGAGCAGAACACCCCAGACTCCCCATCCACCACGACACCCCCCGTCCTCTCCGGTGCCCGGTCCGCCACGGCGGATCCCGGGGCTGCTCCCGCCACCCGGCCGCTCACGGTGGTCCGAGGTGGGGCGGGCGAGGCCGATGATGACGTAACCTCGCTGCCCGTGCGGACAGATCGGCCCCGGGCCACTCACGCGCGCAGGACCGCGGCCGTCTCGAAGAACGACGAGTTCACCGCGTTCATGCGAGAGGCCAAGGATCCCCTCCACCGGATGGCGTTCCTCCTCAGCGGTGACGCGCACCGCGCCGAGGAGCTCACCCAGCAGACGTTCGAGCGGTGCTACCGCCACTGGCACAAGGCCCGGGAGGGCGACCCGCTGGTCTACGCCCGGCGTGTGCTGGCCAACCTGCGCATCGACACCTGGCGCCGCACCCGGCGCGAGATCCTGACCGGTCCCGACGAGCTCCCGCAGGACGACGTCGTCGCCCCGCGGGCCGCCACGCGGACGCCCACCCGCACGGTGGACGACCGGGACGCCGTCGTGCGCGCGCTCCTGCGGCTGCCGCTGAAGCAGCGCCGCGTCGTCGTGCTGCGCCACCTGCTGGACCTGTCGGAGTCCGAGGTCTCGACGGAGCTCGGGATCCCGCTCGGCACCGTCAAGTCCACGGCCTCGCGCGGCCTCGCCCACCTGCGCGCGATCCTCGACATCGACGCCCTGGGCGGGATCCGATGACCACGAACCACACCGACGACGACTTCGTCGCGCGGCTCCGCGACTCGGCCCACGCGGCGGTGCCCGTGTCGACGCTCGACCTCGACAGCGTGCTGCGGACGAGCCGGCGCAAGCACACCGCGCGCCGTGCCGGCGTCACGGTGGCCTCCACGCTGGCGCTCGCGACGGTCGGGGCCGGGGCGGCCGGGGCGCTGCCGGGGATCCCGGGCCTGTGGAGCAGCACGCCGGTCGAGGTGTCGCCGAGCGCCGTACCGCCCTCGATCCTCGAGGACGGCGAGGTGGACGTCGAGCCGCCGGCGCCGTCGCCCACGGACCTGCCCTCGCCGCAGCCGGAGGCCGAGCTCGCCTACCTCGCACCGGGTGTGCGCACGGTGGCCGAGCCTGCGACGTACCGCGTCGACGCCGACACCGTGGTGCTCGACCTCGGGCTGCCCGCCGGGGGCGGCGACCGCTACCTGGCCGTGGTGACCCTGGCGAAGATCGACGGGCGGCACAGCGCGACCGACCTGGAGCTCGTCGCGGGCGGGGAGACCGCCCTGCAGAACCTCCGCGAGGGCAACCTCGGCGGCACGCTGCTGTGGCGCGGCGTCACGTCCGACGCGATGGTCCTGCCCGCGGGCGGCGGTCCGGCGCTCGTGTTCGGCTTCTCCTCCGCGGCGACGGAGGGCGCGCAGCACCTGGTCTTCGACGACCCGCTGACCGATGGTGCCGCGGGCGCGCAGGGGGCGCCCGCGTCACCGGGTGCCGGGACGTCCGCGGATGCCGGGACCGGCTCTGCCGCCCCGGCGGCGGGTTCGTCGCTCCCGGTCACGCCGTTCGACGTGCTCGGCGACGGCAGCGTGTGGATGCGCGTGCTGCAGGTGGACCGCGAGACGGCGGAGCCGCGCGGCTTCGTCTACGCGAAGGAGGGCACCTGGAGCGCCTCCTGGTGCCGGACCACGTCGCCGGAGTGCGCGGTGATCCATGACGTCGCCGGGCACACGGTGACCACGCCGAAGGCTGCGGCGCCCGCGCCCATGGTCGCGGAGCTCGCCCCGATGCTGGTCGAGGACGCGGAGGCGAACGAGGTCCCCGCGATGGAGTCCTGCGTCGCGCAGCGCACGGGCACGGCCTGGACGGCGCCGCCGGAGCTCTCCGGCAAGTCGTTCTGGCGGGCGCCCGAGGGTGTCGACGCCGCCGTGTGGCGGCTGTGCCTCATCGACCTGAGCGAGGCGCTGCAGCTCGCATCGACCGGCGAGGTGCAGCCCGACGGCGAGGTGTCGCCGAGCCCGGCGCGCCCCACCCCGACACCGTCCGAGACGCCCGAGGAGGAGGACTCCGATCCTCTGGGCCTCGGGGCACTCCTGGAGGGACTCTTCGGGGGATGAAGACTTCCCGGTCCACGTCTCGTCTGGGGAGATGGCGTGGGCCGGGAACACACGAGCGGGCCGAGGCAGAGTCTGGGGATCTGCCTCGGCCCGCTCCTTTTCGCGTGCGGTCTGCCCGGTCTACTCGCCGTCCTCGCAGGCGATGCCGTTGCCGTTCCCGTCCAGGTGCGGCAGATACCCCGGCTGCCCGGCCGGGAGCGGTGCGGCGCCCGCGGCGCGGACCGCGTCGCAGTTCCAGTAGAAGACGGTGCCGGGGTTGTTGCCGTTCCCGTTGTTCCCGTCGTCCCCCCAGTCCTCCTCCTGCTGCTCCTGCTCTTCCTGCTGCTGTTGCTGCTCCTGCTGCTCGAGCGCCTTCTCCCGCTCCTCGAGCTTCGCCTCGCGCTCACCGAGGGCCTGCTCGCGGGCCGCGACGTCGTCGCGCTGCTTGTCGATCTGGGCCCGCTGCATGTCGATCTCGGCCTGCTGCTCGTCGATCCCCGACTGCGCGGTCTGTGCTTCGGCGATGGCCTGGTTGGCGTCGGCCTGCTGGCCTGCCGTGACCACCACGCCGATGATCACGCCGAGGGCGAGACCGGCCACGGCGACGGCGACCATGAGACCGGCACCCGGGCCGCGCGACCCCGGCTGCCGTCCGGACCGGCCCGGCCGGGGCCCCGGGGGCACGGCCGCGACGGGGAGGGGGCCGCGCGGGTCGTGGTGGTTCGCGTCGTCGATGCTCAGCGGGCCGGGGCCGGACGAGGGCGGCGGGGCCGGCGGCGTCGGCCCCTTGCCGCCGAGGTTCTTCAGGGCCGCGAGCACCCCGGTGGTGGGACCCGAGCGCGGTGCCCCGGGCGGCGGCGGGGGTGGTGCCGTGCCGGGCTGCGGGGGATAGACCGGCTGCGGGCCGGAGCCCGGCCGGGGCGGACCGGGCGGACCGGGCGCAGGAGGTGCGCTGATGGGCGCCATGGTGATGGTCGACCCCAGGGCGTCCGCGGGGGCCGGTGCGGGCGACCCCGCCGCTCCGGGCGACGGGGCCGGGCCGGGTGTGCGGGGTGCGGGCGGCGCGTCGATCACCTGGATCGCGACGGTCCTCGTGTCGGCGCCGCTGTCGGGACCGGCGCCGCTCGGAGCCGGGACCGGGGGTGCCGGGGGTGCGGGGGGCGTGGCGGCGCGGTCGGCACCGTCCGGCCGGGGAGTGTCCACCCAGTAGTTCCAGCCGGGCGGGGCCGGCGGCCACGAGGGGTCCGGAGCCCAGGCGGAGTCGGGTCGGAATCCCGGGGGCACCTGCCAACCCGGAGGCGGGTTGAAGCGCACGGGCATGGTTGCTCCTTCTGTACGGTCGGCCCCACTATCGGCCATCCGAGCGGGTCGGCGCTAGAACGGGGGTCGAACCGGACATATCTACCGCCTGTGCGCCCGACAGTAGCGTGCTCGTGTCAGTGGTCACTGGTAGACCTGGGGGCATGTTCCTCCTGGAGCGTGACGACGCGGGCACCCTGGTGCACTCGGCGAGCGATCTCGTGACCGCCGGCGAGTGCGAGTTCCGCCTGCTGCGACGGCTCGACGAGCTGCTCGGCAGGAGCCCGCGCAGACCGCGGGAGGAGGACGCGATGCTCGCCCGCACCGCGGCCCTCGGCGAGCAGCACGAGCGACGCGTCCTGGACACGCACCTGCGCGCCCACGGCCCGGCCACGGCGGGGCGGCCGGGCGGCGTGCTGGAGATCGCCCCGGCGCGGCGCATGTCCCGCGACGAGCTGACCGACGCGCACGCCCGCACGCTGGCCGCCCTGGAACAGGAGGCCGACGTCGTCTACCAGGCCTCGTTCTTCGACGGCCGGTTCCACGGCCGGGCCGACTTCCTGGTGCGGGACCCGCTCGCGGGCCGGCTCCGGTACGCCGTGCACGACTCCAAGCTCGCGCGCCGCACGAAGGTCCGCGCCCTGCTCCAGCTCGCCGCGTACGCGGACCAGCTCATGGCGGCGCGGATCGACCCGACCGACCAGGTGCACCTCGTGCTCGGCACGGGGGAGACGACGTCGCATCGGCTCGCCGACCTGCTGCCGGTCTTCCGGCGGCGGCGCGCCCGGCTGCTCGACGTCCTGGACGCCCACGTGGCCGACGACGCCCCGGTGCGCTGGGGCGACGACCGGTACCTGGCCTGCGGCCGGCTGCGCGACTGCCCGGACTGCGCGGACGCCGTGGCCCAGGAACGCGACGTGCTGCTCGTCGGTGGGGTGTACGGGGCGCAGCGGGTGCGGCTGGCAGCGGCCGGCATCTCGACGATCGACGCGCTCGCGACGGCCGAGGAGCCCCCCGACGGCATGGCCGCCGCCCGTTTCGAGGGCCTGCGCGCGCAGGCTCGTCTCCAGCTCGGGCTGGACGACGGCGACGGGTCGGTGGCGCTCGACCACCTGCCCGACGGCGTGGACCCCGACGGCCCCGACGGGCGCCTCCGCTGGCAGCTCGTCGCGACCGAGGCCATCGACCGCCTGCCCCCGCCGAGCCCGGGGGACGTGTTCTTCGACTTCGAGGGCGACCCGCTGTGGGAGGCCCCGCGGCTGCCGGGCGACGACCAGGCGCCGGCCATGGGGCTCGACTACCTCTTCGGCTGGGTCGAGCGGCCCGGCCCGGGCGACGGCACCCCGCCGTTCCACGGGCTCTGGGCCGACGACCTGGCGGGGGAGCGCGACGCCCTCGTCCGCTTCGTGGACTACCTCACCCGGCGCCGGGAGATGTACCCCGACCTGCACGTCTACCACTACGCCGCCTACGAGAAGACGCACCTGCTCTCGATCGCGGCCCGGCACGGGGTGTACGAGGACGAGGTGGACCAGCTGCTGCGCGACGGCGTGCTGGTGGACCTCTACGCGGTGGTGCGGTCCAGCCTGCGCATCTCGAACCGGTCCAAGTCGATCAAGAAGCTCGAGCCCCTCTACATGCAGGACGACCCGGCGCGCGAGGGAGTCACGAGCGCCACCGCGTCGGTCACGGAGTACGCCGAGTACGCGGAGCTCGCGGCCGCCGGCGACGAGCGGGCGGCAGGGCTGCGGCAGCGGATCCTGGACTACAACGAGTACGACTGCCGCTCGACGCTCCGGCTGCTCGACTGGCTGCGCGCCGCGCGGGACTCCGTCACCGGGTCCGCGGCGACCCCGTCCGCGCGGGCCTACGCCCGTCCTACGCGCTCGGACGGCGGGGTGTCGTCCGGTGGTGGTGCACCGGCCACCGACCGCGACGGCGCCCCTGGCGGTGCTGCTCCGGCCCTGGTCGGCGACGGCGCCCCTGCGGCCGACGACGTCCGTGCCTCCGCCGGCGTCGGTGACGGCGGTGCCCCGGCTCCGGTCGGTGTGACGGTCTCCGGGAACGGCGACGCCGCGGACGCGCGCGCGGCGGCCCGCCGCGAGGCCCGGGAGCGGAGGCTCGCGCTGGGCGCCGAGATCGCCGCGCGGGTCGGCGAGAACCGCGGGGTGAGGTCGCTCGAGGTGCAGGCGCTCGCGCTGCTGGGCGCGGCCGTCGGGTACTACCAGCGCGAGATGAAGCCGTTCTGGCAGGAGCACTACGCGCGGCTGGAGCTTCCCCTGGACGAGTGGCCCGGCCGCAGGTCGACGTTCCACGTGGAACAGTCGACGGTCCTCCGGGACTGGGACGTCGTGGGGCGGGACCGGCTCCCGTCGCGCGAGCTCGAGCTGGTGGGGCGCATGCTCGACGGATCCCGCGTGGACGGCTCCGACCTCGGCACGGGCGACGGCGTCCACGTGCTCTACGACCCGCCGGTACCACCCGTCGCCCTGCCCCGGGGCGCTGAAGAGCCGACGGCGCGAGCCGTCCGCGGGGAACACTCGGGCGGGACGATCCTGGCGGTCCGCGACCCCGACGACGTGCCGGGCGGCGGCGTGCCGGACCTCTCGCCGGAGGGCGGGGCGCACGGGCCCACCGCACCGCCCGCGGCGACCCGCGGCGAGGCAGGCGAGCAGCGCGGCCTGCTCCGGGGCCACGACGTGGTCGTCCTGCGCGAGCGGCTCTCCGGCGGCGCGGAGCCGCACGACCAGCCGCCCGTCGCGCTCGCGCTGCAGTCGGGCCCCGCGCACGACGCGCAGGAGCAGGCGGTCGAGGACGCCGCCCGCGCGGCGCTCGCGGCCTGGGACGCCGACCGCACGCTGCCCGACGGCGCCGCCGTCGACCTGCTGCGCCGCCGCCCGCCGCGGATGATCGACGGCGGCGGCCTGCCGGAGCTCGGGGCGGAGGGCGACGGCTTCGACCTCGAGGGCGCGGTGCACGCGGCCGTCGAGCGGCTCGATCGCTCCTACCTCGCGGTGCAGGGTCCGCCCGGCACCGGCAAGACCCACGTCGGCTCGCACGTCGTCGCCCGGCTGGTGGGCGACGGGTGGCGGGTGGGGGTCGTGGCCCAGTCGCACGCCGCCGTCGAGAACATGCTCAGCGCCGTCGTGCGCAAGGCGGGGGTGCCCGCCGACCAGGTGGCCAAGAAGCAGCGGGCCAGGGGCACCGAGAGCGACACCGCCCAGCCGTGGCAGGAGGTGAGCGGCGAGAAGCTCGCGGAGTTCGCGGCGAACGGCTCCGGCGGCTGTGTGGTGGGCGGCACCGCCTGGGACTTCGCCCACGGGCGGTGGCCGGCCGAGGGCCTGGACCTCCTGGTCGTGGACGAGGCGGGGCAGTTCTCGCTGGCCGACACCATCGCCGTCGGGCGGGCCGCGCAACGCCTGCTGCTGCTCGGCGACCCGCAGCAGCTGCCCCAGGTGAGCCAGGGGCGGCACCCCGAGCCGGTCGACGAGTCGGCGCTCGCCTGGCTCGCCGCGGGCAGCTCCGTGCTGCCCGACGGACTCGGCTACCTGCTGCCCGAGTCCTGGCGGATGCACCCCGAGGTCTGCGCCGCGGTGTCCGAGCTGGCCTACGCGGGCCGGCTCGCGGCCCACCCGGTCACCACCACCCGGTCGCTGGAGGGCGTGGCGCCCGGGGTGGCACACGTCCCCGTCGCCCACGAGGGGCACTCGACCTCGTCCCCGGAGGAGGCCGCCGAGGTGGTGCGGCAGGTCCAGGGCGTGCTCGCCCGCAGGTGGGAGCCGGGTGGCGGCCGCCCACCCCGCCCGCTCGGCCAGGACGACGTCGTCGTGGTCGCCGCCTACAACGCGCAGGTCCACCTGGTGCGCCAGGCGCTGCGCGCCGCCGGTCTCGGCGTGGTGCCCGTCGGCACCGTGGACATGTTCCAGGGCCGGGAGGCCCCGGTGGCGATCCTGACGCTGGCCGCCTCGACGCCCGAGGACGTCTCGCGGGGGATGGGCTTCCTGCTCTCCCGCAACCGGGTCAACGTGGCGGTCTCCCGGGCGCAGTGGCGAGCCGTGGTGATCTCGTCACCACGGCTCACCGACTACCTGCCGGGCGACCTGGAGGCCGACGGCGTCCGCCGCCTCCTGGAGCTGGGCGGCTTCCTCCGCCTCATCGGCGGCTGAGAACTTCATGTGCAGTACAACGCATCTGGATCTGTACCTCCACAACCCAGCGCATTCGAGCTCTCGGATGGAGAGGGGCCGACTACTACATGCTGGATGTTCGAGCAGCGCGGGAGAGACATTCCCTTGTGCCGGAAATATGAACCATGTAACCTACGCGTGTTCGTGGTTCAAGCGAACGTCTGGTGAGGTGAATGGAGGGGTCAATATCTTGCGTGCGCGTATTGCACTCACGTCCGCAGCAGTAATGATCGCATCGCTCGCTGCAGCACCGTCGTATGCGTCCAGCACCACCGAGGATTTCGCATCGCTGGCATCCGAGATGGGGGTGGTGGTCGGGGTCGACGAGGAGATTGTCGACGCTGGTTTCGATGAGGCAGGTGGTTCCTATCTAGTTGTAGCCGACCGCAGTGCAGCAGAACCGGAACTCGTGGCGCTGGGTGAGCAGGTGCAGCACACCACCGGCGAAGGTACGACCATCACGACCGGCGTGTCAGCTTCCTGCACACAGTCGATCAAGACTGATCCGCCCTACAAGCTGAACAATAAGGTGCATGGGAAGATCACGTACAAGAAGTCGGCCGACTGCGGAAAGCGCACCGTGTGTCAGGACCTTGGCGAAAAGATCGGGATCTGGTTCCCCAAGGGGGAGTGCACGACCCTGGGTGCCAGCATCGTCAGCGGGACCTTGTACATGGCGAGCACAACCTGCAACAGTGGCACCTCGACGACGTGGGGGAACAGCGGCGTTTGGGGTTCGGAAACTCTACCTGTCTTCGTAACCAAGTCCCTTGCATGCCGGACCTGAGGAAGTTGCGCTAGAAGTTGCGCTAGCTGGCTCTGGCTAATGGTGCCAGGCTAAGCCGCTTCTTTGGGCCTCGGGGGTTGGTGCCTGGCTGCTTTGATAGCCGACACCAACCCCCGAGTGGTTAGTTCGCCAGTCGCCGATCCCCTGGTGTTGAGAACGCTTTCAGCGGGTCACGTTCTGATTAGAACTCGCCGCCGCCGAAGTCACCCCCGCCGAAGTCACCCCCGCCGAAGTCACCCCCGCCGAAGTCCCCGAAGAAGCCGCCGCCCGCGTCCCCGCCGGCGTCGGCACCCGCGTCCGAGCCCGCCGCCTCGACGGGCTCGGCGCCGGCCTCCTCGGCTCCGCTGGCCTCCTCGGCTCCGCCGGCCTCACCCTCCTCGCCACCGGCGAAGTCCTGGGAGGGGTCGCCGAACGAGCTGCCGAACATCATGTCGGCCACCGCCGAGCCGATGACCATGCCGCCGATGGTGCCGAGCATGCTGGCACCGAGCATCGAGCCGAAGCCCGGGCCGCGGCTCTGGCCGAAGTTGCGCTCCAGCGTGCCGGGGTTGCGCATCTCCGCGCGCGTCGCCATGCGGGCCAGGTCACGTGGGTCGTCCGACGTCGCGCGCTCGTTCGGCGGGACCGTCTCGCTGAGCTGGGCCAGCACCTGGTTGCGCTGCTCGGGCGTGAGCTGCGCGAACGCCTCGGCGTGCGCCTCCTCGACCCGGTCCGGCGGGGCCGTGCGCAGCAGGTACCGGTAGCGCTCGATCGCCACCTCGTCCTCGCTGCGCCCGGTGCTCGCGGCGGAGCCGTAGGTCGGCGCGGTGCCGTAGGCGGGAGCCTGTGCTGGCTGCTGCCGGTACTGCGGCTGCGGCGTGCCGCCGCCCTGGTACATGCCGGGAGTCTGGTCGCGCGGCTCGCGGCCGAGCAGTCGGTCGAGGAAGCCCATGATCTTGTCCTTCGTCGGTGGCGCGTGGATGACGGTCCACGGGGGAACGCCCCGCGCGAGCCCGTGGTTCCAGGTCACAGGGGAGAACCCGGGAAACACGAAGGCCCGGCCGCCTCAAGAGGTGGCCGGGCCGACGTCGTGCGACCGGCACCGGGCTCAGGACGAGCTCAGCGCGCGGGCCGCGAAGTCTCTGTGAGAATCAGAGCGGGCGGATGTTCTCCGCCTGCAGGCCCTTGGGGCCCTGCTTCACGTCGAACTCGACGCGCTGGTTCTCCTCGAGCGAGCGGTAGCCGCTCGACTGGATGGCGCTGAAGTGGGCGAACACGTCCTGCCCACCGTCCTCGGGCGCGATGAACCCGAAGCCCTTCTCGGCGTTGAACCACTTGACGGTTCCGAATGCCATGTACTGCTCCTTGCAAGATGCGACGACCCCGACCGTCGGGATCGCTGTAATCACGGTGTCGTCGTCATCTCTTGGAAGAACGATCGAGGCACTGCAACGCCGACAACTCTACCTGCCCGTCGCGCAAATCGCCCGCGTCTGTCGCCCGACAGTTTCCCGAGCGTGCTCGAGGGCTGCATTCGTGCCGATCCTTACCCCGTTCGTGCCCGATTTCATCCGGATTCAGGGTCGCTGCATGGCTGGGTAACATCCTCGTAACGATCGAGGGTGTGTGACGGACTAGTCACATCAACGTCACACAAGGTGGCTACGTTCATCGCCACGACGAGGCAAGTCGCCACGTCAGGTTCACTCCCGCTCGAAGGGGACCAGCAGAAATGATTCGACGTTCCACGGCGGCTCGCGGTCTCGCGGTCGCGGCAGTCCTCAGTGTGGGCCTCGCGGCCTGCGCCACCACGTCCGACGGCGGAGACGGCGGCGGCTCGGGCTCCGGCTCGGCCGACCCGCTGAAGATCGGCACCCTGCTCCCGCTCACCGGAAACCTCGCCTACCTGGGTCCGCCCGAGGTCGCGGGCGTCGGCCAGGCCGTGGCCGACATCAATGCCGCCGGTGGCGTTCTTGGCAACGACGTCGAGATCGCCCCCTCGGACTCCGGCGACGGCGACAACCTCAACGTCTCCACCAACTCGGTCACCGACCTGCTGGGTCAGGACGTCAGCGCCATCATCGGTGCCGCGTCCTCGACCGTGACCCTGAACGTCGTGGACTCGGTCACCGAGGCCGGCGTGCTCCAGGTGTCGCCCGCCAACACCTCGACCACCCTGTCGGGGTACTCGCCGCTGTTCGCGCGCACCGCCCCGCCGGACACCGTCCAGGGTCAGGCGCTCGGTTCGCTCATGCTCGAGGACGGCCACCAGAAGGTCGCCTTCCTGACGATGCAGGACGACTACGCCACCGGTCTGCGCGACAACGTGCAGAAGGCGGTCGAGGCAGGCGGCGGCGAGGTCGTCTACGGCGGCACCGGCGACGGCACCGAGTTCGCGCAGGCGGAGACCAACTTCGCCAACGTCGTCTCCGACGCGCTGGCGGCCAAGCCGGACGCGATCGCGATCTTCGCCTTCGAGGAGACCAAGGCGGCCATCGCCGAGCTGGTCACTCAGAAGTGGGAGTTCGCCGGCAAGACGTACCTGTGCGACGGCAACACGGCCGACTACTCGAAGGACTTCGACCCGGGCACGCTCGAGGGCGTCAAGGGCACCATCCCCGGCGCCGACGCCCCGGAGGACTTCAAGGAGCGCCTGAACACCTGGTACCAGGAGGAGAACGGCGAGGAGCTGGCTGACTACGCGTACGCCCCCGAGTCGTACGACGCCGCCATCCTCATCGCACTGGCCGCCGTCCGCGGCGAGGGCACCGACGGTCAGACCCTCGCGGACAACATCCGTGCGGTCTCCGGCTCGGAGGAGGGCGCCACGGAGGTCTCCACGTTCGAGGAGGGCGTCGAGGCGCTCGAGGCGGGCGACGAGATCGCCTACAAGGGCGTCGCGGGCATCGGCCCGCTCAACGAGGACAACGACCCGTCGTCCGCGTTCATCGGTGTCTACGAGTACGACGACACCAACAAGAACGTCTGGACCAAGGTCGTCGAGGGCTCCGTCCAGGGCTCCTGACCACTGCACCGCGACCAGGCCCGGTCACCCCTTCGGGTGGCCGGGCCTGATCGTTGCAGAACCGCGATCAAGAGCGGGTGCGAACCGGACAACGCGCCTCTTGCCAGCCGTCGGACACCCGTGGGGCAGCCGGTCCGCAACGACGCGGATCGTTTCGATCGCCCCCTATACAGCCGCCGAAACCGTGTGTCACACGGCACGTGTAATCCACGACACACGGTGCGGCTACACTCTCGGCACGCTGATGCCATCAGTTTGATGCAGGCCTGGTTAAGCAGGGCTAAATCTTCGTGGCGTCGTGCGGCACCGAGACCTCGGGGCACCACCCACCAGAACCGACGGAGGACCCGGCAGATGACAGCCGACCGACCGAACCTCGCGACGGCCGCGCGCAGGGTCGTGGCCACGCTCGCGGCAGCGGCCTTCCCGGCCCTGCTCGCCGCGGCGCCCGCCATGGCAGCCACGGCGCCCGTCGCGACAGACTGCACATCCGACAGCACCACCGCCTGCGTCGCGGCCGTCGTGATGGACGAGGAGCGCAACTTCGTCCCCGACGTCACCGTCACGATCACGGGCGACGACTTCGAGGCCGAGGTCGCCACGACCGCGGACGGCCCCGTGTCCGTGGAGGTGCCGACCGTCGGGATCTACACGATCGCGCTCGACGAGGCGTCGCTGCCCGACGGGCTGTTCCCCGACCCGCCCCAGGTCGAGGTGACGGCACAGACGGGCTCCACGGCGCGCGGCGCGATCACGCTCGGCGACCAGCCCGTCGACGCGTCGCCGTCGGCCGAGCCGGGCGAGAGCGCGGGCGGCGGCGCCGAGACGCCTGCCGCGGGCGAGGCGGGATCCGAGGAGGCGACCTCCGGCGGCTTCTCCCTGGCGAACGCCTGGCAGAAGTTCGGGCTCGGCATCCGCCTCGGTCTCCTGCTCGCCCTCGCGTCGGTGGGCATCAGCCTGATCTACGGCACCACCGGCCTGTCGACCTTCGCGCACGGCGAGCAGTTCACGCTCGGCGCGGTGTTCGCCTTCATCGGGATCAACATGTGGGGCCTGTCCTTCTGGCCCGCGGCGATCCTCGCGGTCGTCATCTGCACCGCCACCGGGTTCCTGCAGGACGTCGTCCTGTGGAAGCCGCTGCGCCAACGCGGCACACCGCTGACACAGCTGATGATCATCACCATCGGTCTCTCGCTGACCCTCCAGTACACGATCCAGCTCATGATCGGCAACGGGTCCGAGCGCATCCTCAGCACCAACCCGACGTCGATGACGATCGCCGGCATCACGCTCTCGACGTGGTCCTGGGCCTCGATGGGCGTGGCCGTCATCGCCATCCTGTTCATCGGCTGGTTCCTGACCCGCACCCGCATCGGCCGGGCCACGCGCGCCGTGTCGGACAACCCGGCCCTCGCCTCGGCCACCGGCATCAACCCGGACAAGATCATCCGCATCGTCTGGACCATGTCCACCGGCTTCGCCGGCCTGGCCGGACTGATGTACGGCCTGTCCGTGGGCACCTTCGGCTGGAACACCGGCATGCAGATGCTGCTGCTGATGTTCGCGGCCGTGACCCTGGGTGGCCTCGGCACGGCGTACGGCGCACTGGCCGGCTCGATGGTCATCGGCATCGTCGTCGAGATGTCGCCGCTCATCCCCGGCATGCCGAACGACCTCCGCTATGCCACGGCGCTCGCGATCCTGATCCTCGTCCTGCTGCTGCGGCCCCAGGGCCTGCTCGGCCGGCGCGAGCGGATCGGCTGAAAGGACAACCACCATGGAAGAACTGAGCCGAATCCTCACGCAAGCGGCCGGCGAGCTGATCGCGCCGACCACCGCTGCCTACGTCCTGGCCGCCATCGGCCTCAACCTGCACTTCGGGTACACGGGCCTGCTCAACATGGGCCAGGCCGGCTTCATGCTGCTCGGTGCCTACGGCTTCGCGATCACGACGATCGCGGGGGCGCCCTTCTGGCTGGCCCTCCTCGTCGCGCTGGTCGCGAGCATCCTGTTCGCCCTGATCCTGGGTATGCCCACGCTGAAGCTGCGGGGTGACTACCTGGCGATCGTCACCATCGCGGCCGCCGAGATCGTGCGCATGCTCGGTCGCTCCAGCGGCCTCGCCGAGTGGACGGGCGGTCAGGCGGGTCTGCGGGGCAACGAGTTCAAGGACACGTTCGCTGCACTGTCGCCCCTCCCCGACGGGCGCACCACCATCGGCCCGTTCGAGTACCTCAACAACGGGTCGGACTCCTGGTGGGTGCGGATCGTCGGGTGGTCGCTGGTCGCGCTCGCCCTCCTGTTCGTCTGGCTGCTCACCCGCAGCCCGTGGGGCCGCCTCCTCAAGGGCGTCCGCGAGGACGAGGACGCCGTGCGCGCCCTCGGCAAGAACGTCTACGCCGTCAAGATGCAGGCCCTGATCCTGGGCGGTGTGCTCGGTTCGCTGGGCGGCATCGTGTACGTGCTGCCCCGCGCCGTGCAGCCCGACGGCATGGCCCGGTCGATGACGTTCTTCGTCTGGACCGTGCTGCTGCTCGGTGGTGCGGCCACCCTGTTCGGGCCCGTGCTCGGCGCGATGATCTTCTGGGCGGTCTTCATGCTGCTGCGTGCCGGCATGCGTGAGGGGCTGGCCGGGACGCTCGCCCCGGACCAGGTGGAGAACATCGGTGGTCTGGTCGTGGGCCTCACCCTGATGCTGCTGGTGATCTTCCGTCCGCAAGGGATATTGGGGAACAAGAAGGAGCTCGCCTTCGATGTCCGTTGAGATGCCCCGAGAGACACCGCCCGAGACGGCGGCCGAGACGCCCCCTGAGACGACGGAGGTCGACGTGACCGAGGTGACCGAGCCCGAGAGCACCGTGGAGGCGCTGGACGCCGTCGAGCGCAGCGACTCCGCGGCGGCCAAGGCCGCGGAGCACGTGCTGGCCGCCGTCGAGCCGACGGTGGGCGTGAGCAAGCCGGACGCGATCCTGGTCGCCGACGGCGTGCAGCGCCGGTTCGGCGGCATGACCGCCGTCGACGTCGAGCACCTGGAGGTCCAGCGCGGCGTCATCACCGCGCTGATCGGCCCCAACGGTGCGGGCAAGACGACGTTCTTCAACCTGCTCACGGGGTTCGACAAGCCCAACCAGGGCTCGTGGTCCTTCGAGGGCACGTCGCTGGCCGGGATCAGCGCGGCCAAGGTGGCGCGCAACGGCATGGTCCGCACGTTCCAGCTCACCAAGGCGCTGTCCCGCCTCACGGTGCTGCAGAACATGCAGCTCGCCGCGATGGACAACCCCGGCGAGAACCTGTTCGCCTCGCTGGTCAAGCCGCTGTGGTCCGGCACGGAGAAGAAGAACGCCGAGAAGGCGCTCGAGATCCTGTCGCGGTTCAAGCTCGACACCAAGAAGGACGACTTCGCGGGCTCGCTGTCCGGCGGCCAGCGCAAGCTGCTGGAGATGGCCCGGGCCCTCATGACGGACCCGACCATGATCATGCTCGACGAGCCGATGGCCGGCGTGAACCCGGCCCTGGTGCAGTCCCTGCTGGGTCACATCCAGGCGCTGCGCGACGACGGGATGACCGTGCTGTTCGTCGAGCACGACATGCACGCCGTGCGGCACATCTCGGACTGGGTGGTGGTGATGGCCGAGGGTCGCATCGTCGCCGAGGGTCCGCCCGCCGCCGTTATGCAGGACCAGGCGGTGGTGGACGCCTACCTGGGTGCCCACCACGACACCGACCTCGGGGACGACTCGCTGCTCGACCCCGCGGTGCTGGCCCGGCTCGAGGCCGAGGAGGAGAAGCGATGACCGAGACAGCCGCGCCCGCCGCCGCACCCACCGCCGAGAAGCGGGAGGTCCTGCTCAAGGCGACCGACATCGTGGCTGGGTACCTGCCCGGCGTGAACATCCTGAACGGGTGCAACCTCGAGGTCGCCAAGGGCGAGCTCGTCGGCATCATCGGCCCGAACGGCGCCGGCAAGTCGACCCTGCTGAAGTCGCTGTTCGGCCTGGTCACCGTGCGTTCCGGCACCGTGACGCTGGGTGGCGTGGACATCACGAACCAGAAGGCGAACACCCTGGTGTCCCAGGGCGTCGGGTTCGTGCCGCAGAACAACAACGTGTTCCCCTCGCTCACCGTCGAGGAGAACCTGCGCATGGGCGTGTACCTGCGGCCGCAGATGTTCGCCGAGCGGTTCGAGTTCATCACCGACCTGTTCCCGACGCTGGGCGAGCGACGTGCCCAGCGCGCGGGCGCCATGTCGGGCGGTGAGCGCCAGATGGTCGCCATGGCCCGTGCGCTCATGATGAACCCGTCGGTGCTGCTGCTCGACGAGCCGTCGGCCGGCCTGTCACCCGTGCGGCAGGACGAGACGTTCCTGCGGACCCGCATGATCAACAAGGCGGGCGTGTCGGTGGTCATGGTGGAGCAGAACGCCCGGCGCTGCCTGCAGATCTGCGACCGCGGGTACGTGCTCGACCAGGGCAAGGACGCGCACACCGGGACCGGCCGGGAGCTCCAGGCCGACCCCAAGGTGATCTCCCTGTACCTGGGCACCCTGGCGGAGGACGTCGACAAGGCCTCCTGACCTCTGTGCTCTGCCAGACCCTCGGGCCACCCGGTGACCCGAGGGTCTGGCGCGTCTCCGCCGAGAGGGAGAATCGGAGGGTGCTGCAGCTCGCCTCCGACAACTACGCCCCCGTCCACCCCGAGGTCATGGCCGCCGTCGCCGCGGCGAACCACGGGTTCGCCGTCTCGTACGGCGACGACCCCGTCACCGCCCGCCTGGGGGACCGCGCCGCCGAGGTGTTCGGCGACGGCACCCGCATCTTCTCCGTGCTGAACGGCACGGGGGCCAACGTCGTCAGCCTGATGGCCGCCGCCCCACGGTGGGGCGGGGTGATCGCGAGCGACGTCGCGCACGTCCATACCGACGAGAACGGCGCCCCCGAGCGGGTGGGCGGCCTCAAGCTGCTCACCGTGCCCGCCACGCACGGCCGCATCGGGCCCGAGGCCGTGGACCGCTGGACCGGCGACCTCGGCGACGTGCACCGCGCTCAGCCCGCCGTGCTCAGCCTCACGCAGGTCACCGAGCTCGGCACCGTCTACCCGGTGGCCGACCTCAAGCTCCTGGCGGACACCGCCCACGCCGCCGGCCTGCTGGTGCACATGGACGGGTCACGCCTTGCGAACGCCGCGGCCACGCTGGGCGCCTCCCTGCGGGAGATCACCACCGACGTCGGCGTCGACATCCTGTCCCTCGGCGCGGCGAAGAACGGCGGCATGCTCGGCGAGGCGGTGGTCGTGCTGCCGGGCGGCCTCCGGGCCGACGGCGGGACCGGGCCGGCCGACGCCGTCCCCTATCTGCGCAAGGCCACGATGCAGCTCGCGTCGAAGACCCGGTTCGTGTCCGCGCAGCTCCTGGCGCTGCTCGGCGAGCCCGGTACGCCGACGTCGGGCAGCGGTGCGGGGGCGCCGCTCTGGCTGCGCAGCGCCGAGCGCTCCAACGCGATGGCGGCGCGCCTGCGCGCAGGCCTCGAGGCGGCGGGCCTGACGGACGACGGCGGCGCCGCCGGGCGGAGCGGCGTCCGGATCTCCCGGCCGACCGAGGCGAACGTCGTCTTCGCGACCCTGCCGCGCGCCGCGGCGGACCGGCTCCGGGCCGAGGTGCGGTTCTACGACTGGTCCCCGGGCGAGACCCCCGACCGCGTCGAGGTCCGCTGGATGTGCGCCTGGGACACCACGGAGGAAGACGTCGACGCCTTCGTCGCCCTCGTCGCGGCCGCCCTCTGACGTCGCCGCATCGACCGGCAGGCGGCGGGACGGACCTCGCGTCGGATTGAACATCCGAGGCACCGTGGGTCGACACTGGGGGTCATGACTCGTTTTCGCCCGCTCGGCCTGGTCGCCGCAGCGGTCCTCACGGTGGCGGCCCTGGCCGGCGGCTGCGCCGGGCCCACGACGGAGCCCGATCCGACGACCCTGCCCGGGCCCGCTCAGTCGAGCGCGCAGCCGAGCGGTCGGCCGGGCGGCACGTCGCCGTCGCCGTCCAGCACCCCGACGCCCACACCCTCGGCCGGGACGCCCAGCCCCATCCCGACTGCCACCCCGACCGGTGGACCCACGCCGGGCCCGACGACGCAGCCGGGCACCGGCCCCGGGGAGCCGGACCTGTCGCTCGTGGCCGGCTGGACCCTGGAGGAGAAGGTCGGGCAGGTCGTCATGGTGGGCCTGCCGGTCAAGGGACCGTTCCAGCCGACGTTCGACATGGTCCGGGACGACCACATCGGCGGCGTCTTCCTGCACGGCCGCACCAAGGCGGGGCGTCAGCCGGTGAAGAACCTGGTGGACGCCGCCGTCGACGCCGCCGCGGGGGAGCGGGAGCCGCTGTTCGTGGCGACCGACCAGGAGGGCGGCGCCGTCCAGGTGCTGCGCGGCACGGGGTTCAGCGACATCCCGAGCGCCGTCGACCAGGCGACGCTGGACCCCGCGGACCTGCGCGCCCGGTCCAGGGTCTGGGGCCAGGAGCTCGCCGCGGCGGGCGTCAACCTCAACCTGGCGCCCGTCCTGGACCTCGTGCCGCAGGACTCCGCGCAGAGCAACCCGCCGATCGGCGTCTTCGGCCGCAACTACGGGTACACGGCCGAGTCCGTGATCGTGCACGGCAACGCGTTCGCGCAGGGGCAGCGGGACGCGGGCGTGCAGACCTCGATCAAGCACTTCCCGGGGCTGGGCCGGGTCACCGCCAACACGGACACCACGGCCGGCGTGACCGACACGGTGACCGGACCCGACGCGCCCTCGGTGGACGTGTTCGACGCGGGCATCGCGGCGGGGTCCGGGCTGGTCATGATGTCGTCGGCCGTCTACACGCGCATCGACCCCGACGCGCCCGCCGTGTTCAGCCCGGCGGCGGTCGGGCTGGTCCGGGAGCTCGGCTTCGACGGCGTCATCATCACCGACGACCTGTCCGCGGCCGTGCAGGTCACCGGGGTGCCCGCGGGCGAGCGTGCGGTGCGCGCCGTCGACGCGGGTGTGGACCTGGTGCTCGCGTCGGCGAAGCCGTCGGTCGCGGCGTCCATGGTGGATGCGCTGGTGGCGAGGGCGCAGGACGACCCCGCGTTCGCCGCGAAGGTCGACGCCGCGGCAGCCCGGGTGGTCGCGGCGAAGTCGGGGCTCTGACCGGTACGGGCCGGCCGGGGCCGCCGGACCAGGTCCCGGCGGCCCCGGCGCTCTCAGCGGTCCGCGAGCCCCAGCACGTCCAGCACCCACGCGTGCTCGAACGCGATCTGCTCCCACGCCGAGTAGCGCCCCGAGACGCCGCCGTGCCCGGCCGACATCTCGATCTTCAGCATCGCGGGCGCCCCGGCGGCCTGGAGCCGGGCCACCCACTTGGCGGGCTCCACATACAGCACGCGGGTGTCGTTGAAGCTGGTCGTGGCGAGGATCCGCGGGTAGTGCGTGGCGTCGTCCGCCACGTTCTCGTACGGGGTGTACGAGCGCATGTACGCGTACACCTCGGGGTCGTTCAGGGGGTCGCCCCACTCGTCCCGCTCGGTGACCGTGAGCGGCAGGGTCGGGTCGAGCATGGAGGTCAGGGCGTCCACGAACGGGACGCCGGCCAGCACCCCCGCGAACAGCTCGGGCGCCAGGTTGACGGCGGCGCCGACGAGCAGGCCGCCGGCGCTGCCGCCGTCCGCCACGAGGCGGTCCGGCGTGGTCCAGCCGGTGTCGACGAGGTGCCGCCCGGAGGCCACGAAGTCGGTGAAGGTGTTGCGCTTCGCGCCGAGCTTCCCGTCGTCGTACCAGGCGCGGCCCATCTCGCCACCGCCCCGCACGTGCGCGACGGCGAACACGATGCCGCGGTCCAGCAGGCTCAGCCGGGGCACGGAGAAGTACGGGTCGATCGAGTACTCGTAGGCGCCGTACCCGTACAGGAGCAGGGGTGCGGGGTCGGCGGGCGCGTCGCCGGCGTCGGCGAACCGCACCTTGTCCTTGCGCCAGACCAGCGAGACCGGCACCCGCGTGCCGTCGTCGGCCACGGCCCACTCCCGGCGCTGGTCGTAGTCGTCCGGGTCGTAGCCGCCGAGCACGGGCTGCTGCTTGAGCAGGGTGCGCTCGCCGGACGCGACGTCGTACAGGTAGAGGGACTGCGGCGTCACGAACGACGTGTAGCCGACCTTGAGGTTCGGCTGCTCCCAGACGCCCACGCCCGCGCCGACCGACTCCAGCGGCTGGCCAAAGGAGATCTCCTGGAAGTCCCAGGTCACCGGCTCCTGTGCGGGAAGCTGCAGTACGGCCGACCGGGAGATCGCCTCGCGGCGGTAGTAGAGCACCAGGTAGCGCTCGCTCGCGCTCACGCCGTCCAGGCGCACC
Source organism: Promicromonospora sp. NPDC052451 (assembly GCF_044547525.1). Classification (NCBI taxonomy): domain Bacteria; kingdom Bacillati; phylum Actinomycetota; class Actinomycetes; order Micrococcales; family Promicromonosporaceae; genus Promicromonospora; species Promicromonospora sp. NPDC052451. Next base: position 118,412 of record NZ_JBIUAP010000001.1, on the reverse strand, counting down.
GCCGGGTCGTGCGGCACGACGACGGTGGCCGCCTCCGGGGCGATCGGTGCACCCGGCGCGGGAACCGGGGAGCTGACCAGCTCGAAGTTCAGGGCGTCGTGGTTGTGCAGGATCAGGAGCGTGTCGCGCGGCCCGTCCGCGGACGGCAGCACCGCGTGCTCCACCGTGTACTCCACGCCCTCGCGGCGGGGCCACACGACCCGGAACTCGCCGGTCGGGTCGTCCGCCTCCAGCAGCCACGACTCGCTCGTCACCTTCGAGCCGAGCTCGATCTGCAGGTACGTGCGGGACCGGGACAGGCCGACGCCCACCCAGTACCGCTCGTCGGGCTCCTCGAAGACCACCACGTCGTCGGACCCGGGGGTGCCGAGCCGGTGCCGCCACACCCGCCAGGGGCGCCAGGCCTCGTCGACGGTGAGGTAGAAGACGTGCTCGCCGTCCGGCGCGAACAGGGCGCCGGGGGCGGTGTCCCGCACCTCGTCCGGCAGGTCCTGCCCCGTGGCGAGGTCGCGGACCCGCAGCGTGTAGCGCTCGTCGCCCGCCGTGTCGGTGGCGTAGAGCAGGCGGGTCCCGTCCTCGGACACGTCGAGCGAACCCAGCGCGAAGAAGTCGTGCCCCTCCGCCTCGGCGTTCTGGTCGAGCAGCACCTGCTCGCCCGGCACGGGCGCCCCCGGCTCGAGCACGCGCGGCGTCCAGTCGTCCGGCCCGGCGGCGGGGTAGCGCGCGTGGATCGCGTACTGCTGACCCTCGACGGTGCGCGCGTAGTACCACCAGTCGCCGTCGCGCGACGGCACGGAGAGGTCGGTCTCCAGCGTGCGGCCCTTGATCTCGTCGAACAGGGTCTGCCGCAGGGGTGCCAGGTGCTCCTGCCGCTCCAGGGTCCAGGCGTTCTGCGCCTCCAGGTGCGCGACGACCTCGGGGTCCTCCTTGGCACGGAGCCACTCGTAGTCGTCGACGAAGGTGTCGCCGTGGAAGGTGCGCTGGTGGGGGCGGCGCGGCGTGGCGGGCGGCGCGTCGGCGGAGGACTCGGTCCCGAAGGATGTCAGTGCATCAGACACCGCGTCAGCCTATCCGCGCTCTCTGACGCCGGGCGCGGGAGCCCGCCTGCCGGGCAGGCCCGGACGGCGCGACCCCCGCGCCTGGTGGCGTCAGAGCGTGACGTCCGTCCAGGTCAGGCGGTGGTCGCTGCTCGGGAACGGGTAGACGCCCGTGAGGCGGGACAGGGGGTCGGCGGCGGCCGGCCAGAAGACGCCAGCGCCCCGGACCCGCAGGTCGCGCGAGGGCAGCACGTAGTCGACGCGGAGGTTGCCCGGCGTCGTGTCCGCGAAGTCGGCGGTGTCGAGCGCCGGGTCGCCGAGGTGGGTCAGGTTGGCGCCCGCCTGGAGCGCCGCGGCCTCCGGCCCGCCCGCCGACGTGGCCTGCGGGTCGGTGATCCGCGGGTGGTCCAGGAGCTGGTCGATGGCCGCGTCCACGGAGTCGCCGTCCACGGGGTCGGCGTTGTAGTCGCCCACGATCACGAAGGAGGACCCGGGGCGCAGACCGCCGCGGCGGCCCTCGTCGTCGTACTGGTACCGGGCGCTGCGACCGCCGCGCACGTAGTCGGCCCAGAACCGGATCTCGTCGTGGTTGCGCAGGCCGTTGCGGTCCTCCGCCCCGTCGAACGACGGCGGGGTCGGGTGCGCCGCCAGCACGTGCACCGTCTCGCGGCCCACGCGCAGGGGGACGTCCCAGTGGGACTTGCTCGACAGCGGCAGCACGGCCAGCTCCTCGGCGGAGTACCAGTCGGCCGGGGCAGGGGTGGCCGGGTCGTCCGGGAGGAGCGCGCCGGGCATGTCTGCCCACCGGAAGTCCTGGAAGGTGCGGACCCGGTCGTGCCGGATCGGGTACTTCGACAGCACGAGCATGCCGTACTGCCCCGGGAACAGGCCGAAGCCGAGCGCGTCGTCGCCTCCGCCGACGGTCCCGTCGTTGTTCAGGTCGAACCCGCTGGGGATCCCCGTGTTCGACGGCGCCACGAACGCGTAGGGGTACTCCACCGGCTCGCCGGTGCCCTGCGGCACCTCCAGGTAGTTCTCGCGGAACAGGTCCGCGGCGGCGTACGGGTCGGCGTCGCCGGAGTAGTCGAACTCGTTGAGCAGCACGACGTCGGGGTCCGCGTGCTGGATCACCTCGGCGACCGTCGCGGCCTGCGCGTCGTCGCCCGTGGACAGGTCGGCGACGAGCTCGCCCTGCGTGGCCCGGTTGAGCGACAGGTTGTAGGTGGCCGCTCGCAGCGTCCGGTGGCCGTGGCCGGCAAGGCCCCGGTCCGTGGTCGCGCCGGCTGCCGCCGGGACGTCGCGCTGGCTCGCCGACGCCGACGCCGACGCCGACGCCGGGGCCGCGGTCGCCGCGGTCGCCGCCGGGACGAGGACGGCGCCGGCCAGCAGGGCCGCTGCGGCGGCGGCGCCGGTCAGGCGCCCGGGGGTACTGGCTCGCATGACTGCTCCTTCTTCGGGGTGTCGTGCTTCGGGGGCTTGCTCGGGCACCACCCGGGTGCCCGCGAGCCACGGTAGGTCGCCGTCGTCCCGCCGGGGTGAACACCGCGTGAACACCGTTGTGCCGGGGTACCGGGAGCTGCCGGGGCGGGGTCGTGACCGGATCGTTGCCGTTCCGGCGCCGGTGTGTCAGTGGCGGACGGTACTTTTCCGGGGCGGCCGTACCGCCGCCCCGCTGGCGTGCGCCGTCGGGCACATCCTGAGGAAGAGTCGATGAACCGTACTGTCCGTCCCGCCCGCCTGCTGGTGGCCGCGGCCGCCGCCACCGTATCGCTGACCCTGCTGACCGGCTGCGGTGTGCTCGACCAGATCACGTCGGGTGGCGACGCGCCGCGTGACGAGCCGGGCGGCGAGATCACCGCCTCCGCCGAGGCGGACGCGTTCCAGATCTTGAAGGGCGACTGCATCGACCTGGAGGCGCTCGACGGGTACGGGGACGCCGCGGAGGGCGAGGAGTACGAGGTCGAGACGGTTCCCGTGGTCCCGTGCGCGGAGCCGCACACGGGCGAGGTCTTCGCCGAGCTCGTCATGGACACCGACGAGTACCCGGGCGACGAGGGCATGTCGAAGAAGTTCGACGAGTGGTGCTACGCCGAGTTCGGCAAGTTCGTGGGGCTGTCCTACGACGAGTCGCAGTACGGCTACACCGGCTTCTACCCGACCCAGGCCACCTGGGAGCAGCTCGACGACCGCACCCTCCAGTGCATCATCAGCTCCGAGGAGCCCGTGACGGGCACCCTCAAGGGCGCCGCGAAGTAGCGGCCCCGCGGGCGGCGGCGCGCGCCGCCGCCCACAGGTCCACCCCGAGCACCGCCAGCGCGGCGAGCACGAACACGGCCCCGACCAGGGGCACCGTCGTGACGCCGGCGGTGGCGACCACCAGCGCGCCGAGCGCCGACCCGGCGCCGATCCCGATGTTGAACACCGAGCTGGAGATCGCGGTCGCGGACTCGGTGGCGCCCGGGGCGACCCGCAGCGACAGGAAGGACAGGGCGGGCGGGATGGCGCTGAACGCCAGCCCGAACAGGGCCAGCCCGACCAGCGCGAGGGCCGGGACGTGGCCCAGGGTCCGGAGCAGCAGCAGCGCACCGGTCAGCGCGACGAGCGCCACGACCACGGTGTGCCACGGCCGCTTGTCGAGCACCTGACCGATGAGCAGGGTGCCGGCCAGGCCCGCGGCGCCCTGGCCCAGCAGCAGCGCGCTGAGGTAGCGGTCGGGGAAGCCCGCCGTCTCCAGCAGGAACTGCGTGACGAACGTGATCATCATGAAACCGCCGGTCACGAGCAGCACGGTGACGACCAGGAGCATCACGAAGCGGCGCAGGTCCGGGTGGGTGCCGCGCGCGGTGCCGCTCTGCTCGGCGTCGACGTTCGGCATGGAGACGGCCATGGTGACGCACGCGACCAGGCTGACTGCGGAGAACAGCAGGAAGGCCGTGCGCCAGCTCGTCTGCTGGCCCACCCAGGTGCCGAGCGGCACGCCCAGCAGCGGCGCGAGCGAGTTGCCGACCGCGAGCCGCGCGATCATCTTGCCCCGCACGGCGGGGGCGAACAGGCTCGCGGCGGCCGGGGTGACGATGGACCAGAAGAGCGCCTGGCCCAGCGCCGTGACCATGCGCGCCGCCATGAGGTCGGCGTAGCCGATCGCGAAGGCCGACCACAGCGAGCCGACGGCGCAGACCGCGGTGGTCGCCGCGAGCACCCAGCGGCGCTGGAACCGCCGCGTGAGGCGGGTCAGCGGCAGGGACGCCACGACCACGACCACGGCGTACGCCGTGACGAGCAGTCCGATCTCGGAGGTGCTGCGGCCCAGGTCGGGCGCGATGAGGGTGAGCAGGCCGCCGGGGAGGTTCTCCGCCGTGACGAAGGTGAAGGCGCTGACGCTGAGCGCGACCAGTGCGACGATCGCGCGGCGCTGGTCCACCGGGGGAGCGGCGAACTCCGCGGCGGCGGTGGGCCTGTTCGAGGTCATGCATTCTCCGGGGAGTGGGAGCGGCGCTGTGAGAGCGGGCCGGTCCGGACCCGGCGACGGGTGGGCACTCGGCAACGCCAAGGTACGCGGGATCGAACCGATTCGGCACCCGCATACCCGGACAACTGGGTGAACCTGGCGTGTGTCCTAGGCAACATTGTCGTAATATTTCCCTGGTTTCCTCCTCCGTGGACAAAGGTGTCCAGCAGGTCCGGCGACCCGTACGTACCTCCTCGTCCCGGACGCGGCTCTCTTCACGGAGGAAAGATGAACTCTCGTATCTGTGCAGTCGGCGCGGGAGCAGCACTGCTGCTCTCGGCCGCCGTCGTACCGATCACCGCTTCCGCGGCACCGCCCGTCGAGGAGCCGCCGCAGCAGGCGGCCCCGGCCAAGGAGGACAACCGCCCGGACGCCCTGGCCGAGAAGCAGACCGAGCGGCGGCAGCTCGCCGTCGACATGGTCGCCACCGGCGAGGCCAAGGTCGAGACCCGCGGCACGGGCAAGCACCGGTCCAAGGTCGTGGAGATCTCCCCGCGCGAGTACGTGGAGTACGGGGTCGAGGAGACGGCGCAGCTCTTCAGCATCCTCGTGGACTTCGGTGACGAGGTCGACGAGCGCTACCCGGACGCCACCGCGGGCCCGGTGCACAACTCGATCCCGGAGCCGGCGGCGGACGACAACTCCACGTACTGGGAGTCCGACTTCTCGCGCGAGCACTACCAGGAGATGTTCTTCACCGGCCTGGAGGACCAGGACGGCGAGTCGTTCGCGGGCATCTACGACGAGATGTCGTCTGGCCGGTTCGACCTGCAGGGCGACGTGTCCGACTGGGTGACCGTGCCCTACAGCACGGCGTCCTACGGCACCACCGAGTCCGGCACGGACATGACGCGGTTCATCCAGGACACCGCGGACGCCTGGTACGACCAGCAGGTCGCGGCGGGCAAGAGTGCCGAGGAGATCGAGGCGTACCTGCAGTCGTTCGACGTCTGGGACCGCTACGACCTGGACGGCGACGGCATCACCAACGAGCCCGACGGCTACATCGACCACTTCCAGGCGATCCACGCCGGCGAGGGCGAGGAGGCCGGTGCGCCCGAGGAGGCCATCTGGTCGCACCGCTGGTCGGTCAACCAGGGCGGCTTCGGCACGGACGGCCCGGCCGACTACCCGAAGGTGGGCGGCATCAAGATCGGTGACTCCGACATCTGGATCCGCGACTACACCACGGAGCCGGAGAACGGCGGCCTCGGCGTCTTCGCGCACGAGTTCGGGCACGACCTCGGCCTGCCCGACTACTACGACACCGCGGGCGGCGAGAACGGCACGGGCTACTGGAACCTCATGAGCTCCGGCTCGTGGATGGGCCACGGCGACGGCACCATCGGCACCACGCCGAACCACATGGGTGCCACGGAGAAGCTGTTCCTGGGCTGGCTCGACTACGAGACGGTGGAGCCCGGCGAGACCGAGCGCGTCAAGCTCGGCCCGTCGTTCCACGCCACGACGCGCGCGCAGGCCGCGATCGTGAACCTGCCGGACGGCGTCGAGCAGGTCGACCTCGGCATCGCACCGTTCGACGGGCAGTTCGTGTACTCCGGTACCGGCAACGACCTGAACAACACGATCACGTCGCCCTCGTTCACCGTGCCGGACGGTGCCTCGCTGACCGCCAAGGTGCAGTACGACATCGAGGTGGACTACGACTACGCGTTCGCCGAGGTCTCGACGGACGGCGGTTCCACCTGGACCGCGCTGGTGAACAACCTGTCGACGGACGAGGACCCGAACGGCACCAACCCCGGCGCCGGCATCACCGGTAGCTCGGACGGCGCCTGGGTGGACCTGACCGCGGACCTGGCGGACTACGCGGGCGAGACGGCGCAGGTCCGGTTCCGCTACTCCAGCGACGGCGGCACCAACGAGACCGGCATCCTGGTCGACGACGTCGCCGTGGGCGACGCGCTGACCGAGGACTTCTCGGACGTCGCCGACTGGACCGTCGACGGCTTCACCACGGTCGGTGCCGACGGCACCTACGAGGTCACCTACCAGCACTACTACGTGGCCGAGAACCGCGTGTACGGCGGGTACGACCAGACGCTGAAGACCGGTCCGTACAACTTCGGCTGGAGCTTCACCAACAGCAACAAGGTGGAGCACTACCCGTACCAGGACGGCCTGCTGATCTGGTACGTGAACAGCCTGTACGGCGACAACAACACGTCGCAGCACGAGGGCGGCGGCCAGGCGCTGCCGGTCGACGCGCGCCCGCAGGTGCTGAAGTGGTCGGACGGCACGATCGCCCGGAATCGCATCCAGTCCTTCGACGCGACGTTCGGCCGCGAGAAGACGGACGCGATCTCGCTGCACCGCGAGGTGTCGGCCACGTCGCTCACGACCCTGCGGCAGGGCAAGCAGAGCCCGGCCTGGGTCTTCGACGACACCGACCCCGAGGCCTACTGGGACGCGGAGAACCCGCGTCACTCGGTGAAGGTGGGCGGCACGGGCACCACCATCAAGGTGCTGACCCAGGACGCCCGGACGGGTCACATGACCATCCAGGTCAACTGACCCGTCGCTGAGCAGCACACGCCAGGAGAGCGCCCGTCCGGTCCTGACCGGGCGGGCGCTCTGGCGTCGTCGGGCCGGTGCGGGACTACCCTTCGGGGCATGACACACCTGCGATGGGGCATCCTGGCGGCCGGCGGGATCGCCGCGAGCTTCACGTCCGACCTGAACGACAACGGCTTCACCGTGCAGGCGGTGGGGTCCCGATCTTTGGAGAAGGCGCGCGCGTTCGCCGACCGGTTCGGCATCCCGACGGCGCACGGCTCCTACGAGAACCTGGTGAACGACCCCGAGGTCGACATCGTCTACGTGGCCACGCCGCACCCGATGCACGCCGAGGCGGCGAAGCTCGTGCTGGAGGCCGGCAAGCACGTGCTGGTCGAGAAGCCGTTCACGCTCAACGCCGCGGAGGCGCGCGAGATCGCGGAGCTCGCCGAGGCCAAGGGCCTGGTGGCGCTGGAGGCCATGTGGACCCGGTTCCTGCCGCACATGGCACGCGTGCGCGAGATCATCGCCTCGGGCGTGCTCGGTGAGGTGCGCACCCTCCTGGTGGACCACACCCAGGACCTGCCCGACGACCCGGCCCACCGCATCAACGACCTGGCCCTGGGCGGCGGCTCGCTGCTCGACCTGGGCATCTACCCGGTCTCGTTCGCGTGGGACCTGTTCGGCGAGCCGCTCACGATCCAGTCGCACGCGACGTTCAAGGAGACCGGCGCGGACGCCACGATCGCGACGATCTTCGGGTACGACGGCGCCCGGGTCGCGACCACGGTGTCGGCGTCCGACACCCGGGGTCCCAACCGGGCCTCGATCCTGGGCACCGAGGGGCGCATCGAGATCGACGCGACCTGGTACAACCCCTCCACGGTGCACGTCTACGACGCGTCGGGCACCGAGACCGAGACCTTCACCGCCGAGGTGACCGGCCGCGGCATGCACTTCCAGGCCGCCGAGGCAGAGCGCCTGGTCGCGGCCGGCGAGCTGGACAGCCCGCTGCTCCCGCGCGCGGAGACGGTGGCCATCATGGCCACCCTGGACGAGATCCGCTCCCAGATCGGCCTGACCTACCCGGGCGAATAGCGCGCCCAGGACGCCGAGATCTGGCGGTGTGCCACCAGATCTCAGCGTCAGGCGTCGCCCAGAACCGCTTCGATCAGGCCCGGGAACTTCTCGTCCAGCTCGTCCTTGCGGAGCTGGATGGTGTGGGTGCGGCCGTGCACCACCGTGCGCGTGACCCCGGACTCCCGCAGCGTGCGGAAGTGGTGGGACATGGTCGACTTCGAGAGGTTCAGGTCGCCCCAGACCTCGGGCGTCTTGGCGCAGGGCTGGCCGTCGCCGAGCCTGCGCACGATCTGCAGGCGTGCCGGGTCGGCCAGGGCGCGGAGCACGTCGACGAGCTCGACCTCGGCCATGTCGGGACTCGGGAAGTCACTCATCGTTCACCTGCACCTCGTCGTAATCGTTCGACAGGCATCGAACGATTGGCTACGCTCAACCGTATGACGCTCATCGAACGATCTTACTCGCTGCGTGGCGCCTACCTCCGGATCGCCCTGATCTCCGCAGCTCTGTTCGTGGTCGGCACCAACGCCTTCGTCATCGCGGGCGTGCTCCCGCAGATCGCGACGGGTCTCGGCGCGTCCACCAGCTCCGTCAGCTACTCCATCTCCTGGTACGCCATCATCGTCGCCGTCCTCGCGCCGGTGGTCTCCGTGCTGTGCGCCCGAACGTCACGTGCCGCGCTGATGGGCGCCGGCATGGGGCTCATCGCCGGAGGAATCGCCCTGTCGGCGATCGCGGGCGACCTGACGCTCTTCACGGCGGGCCGGGTGGTCGCCGCACTGGGCGGCGCCGCGCTCGTGCCCGCGGCGATGGCCGCGGCTCCCACGCTCGTGCCCGCCGAGCAGCGCGGGCGTGCGCTCGGTGTCGTCGGGTTCGGCTTCATCCTGGCGACAGCCGTCGGCTCGCCGCTGGGCACGGCCCTCGCGGCGCTGGGAAGCTGGCGGCTCGCGCTCGGCATCCTGGCGGCGCTCGCGGCGGTGCTGGCCCTGGCGGTGCTGGTCCTCACGCGGGACGTACCGACCGGCGTCGTGCCCGGGCTCGCCGCCCGGTTCGCGGTGCTGCGCGACGTCCGGATCGGCCTCGCCCTGATGACGACCCTGCTGTTCACCGCCGCGTTCAACATGGTGTACATCTTCAGCTCCGCCGTGACGGAGAGCGTGACCGGTGGCAGCGGCACGTCGCTGGCGACGCTCCTGCTGGTCTTCGGCGTGGCGGGCGTGGTCGGCAACTGGCTGGGCGGGTCGCTCACCGACCGCTTCGGGGCACGGCCCACGGCGCTCGCCGCCCTCGCGGGGGTGACGGTCTCCCTCGCCGCGCTCTACGCGGTCGAGGGCTCGTACGTGGGTACCGCGGTGCTCTTCGGAGTGTGGGGCCTCGCCACCGCCGCGGCCCTCGTCCCGATCCAGCACCGGCTGGTCGACGTCGATCCCGCCGTCGCCGGGGTCTCCCTGTCCTGGTACTCCACGGCCATGTACATCGGGATCGCGCTGGCCCCCGTCGTGGGGGCGTCGGTGCTGCCCTACGGTGCGGCGTGGCTCGACCTGCTCGGTGCCGCGGCGGCTGCCGCGGCGCTCGGGGTCTTCGCCCTCGGCTACGTGGTGCGACGCCGCGTCGCGCCGGTCGTCGCCTAGCCCTCGGCCGGGCGCACGGTCACCGCGTGGCTCCGTGCGCCCGGCCGGGCTGGCTCAGTCGAGCGGGTGGAGGATCCGGTCGAGGAACCGGCGCGTGCGCTCCTCGGCGGGTGCGGTGAAGATCTGCTCCGGTGTGCCCTGCTCGACCACCACGCCACCGTCGAGGAACAGCACCTGGCTGGCCACCTGCCGGGCGAAGGACAGCTCGTGGGTCACCACCACCATGGTCCAGCCCTCGTCGGCGAGCTCCTTCATCGCGGTCAGCACCTCGCCCACCAGCTCGGGGTCGAGGGCCGACGTCGGCTCGTCGAACAGCAGCAGGTCCGGCTGGAGGGCGAGCGCGCGGACGATGCCGACGCGCTGCTGCTGACCGCCGGACAGCTCGTGCGGGTACGCGTCGCGCTTCTCGAGCAGTCCTACGCGAGCCAGCAGCTCCTCGGCGCGGCCGACCGCCGTCGCGCGGGGGACGCCCTGGACCTGGGTGGGACCCTCCACCACGTTCTCCAGCACGGTGCGGTGCGGGAACAGGTTGTGGTGCTGGAACACCATCGCCGACCGGTCGCGCAGCGCGGCCCGGTCGGACCTGGCCGTCGCTCGTGCGGCGCGGCCCCGGAACCAGCCCGACCCCGTCGCGGCCGCCTGCGCGCCGAAGTCGATCACCGGGCCGCCGTCCAGATCCAGCACGCCGGCGTCGGGGGTCTCCAGACCGTTGAGCGAGCGCAGCACCGTGGTCTTGCCGCTCCCGGACGCGCCGATCAGCGCGACGACGTCGCCCCGCCGCACGTCCAGGTCCACGCCGCGCAGCACGTGGTTGGTGCCGAACGACTTGTGGATGCCACGGGCGGTCAGGAGGCTGCCGGTGGGGCGGTCAGTGGGCGACATAGCGGTCCAGTCTCTTCTCGAGGGCGTTCTGGCCGGTGGAGAGCACGGTGCAGAACATCCAGTAGATCAGGGCCGCCTCGGTGTAGATCACCATGAACTCGTTGCTGAACGCCGCGATCTCCTGCGCCCGGCGGAACATCTCGGTGACCAGGATGAGCGTGGCCAGCGAGGTGTCCTTGACGAGCGAGATGAACGTGTTGGACAGGGGCGGCACCGACACCCGCGCGGCCTGCGGCAGGATGATCCGGCCGAGGGTCCGGGCCGGCGACATGCCCACGGTCCAGCCGGCCTCCCACTGTCCCTTGGGCACCGACAGGATGGCGGCACGGACCACCTCGGCCGCGTAGCCGCCCACGTTCATGGAGAAGGCGATGATCGCGCTGGGCCACGGTTCGATCCGGACACCGAGCTCCGGCAGACCGTAGAAGATGATGAAGAGCTGCACCAGGAGCGGCGTGCCGCGGATCAGCGAGATGTAGGCGCGGCCGATCCACGACACCACCGGGTTCGGTGACAGCCGCAGCAGGGCCACGACGAGCGCCAGCACCAGCCCGATCGCGAACGAGGCTACGGCGAGCGGGATGGTGCCGGTGAGGCCGCCGCTCAGGAGCGGCCAGAACGAGTCGGCGACGAGCTGCCAGTCCATGGACTACTCGGACACGTCCTCGCCGAAGTACTTCTCGCCGAGCTCCGCGAGGGTACCGTCGGCGCGGAGGTCGGCCAGGGCGCCGTCGATCGCCTCGGCGAGGGCCTCGTTCTCCGGCGTGACGACGAACGCGGACTGCGACTCCTCCTCCGTCTCGGCGGCGACCTTGATGCCCGAGGCGTCCTCGGTGTTGGCGTAGTCGAGGTAGGTCAGGCTGTCGTTGATCGTCGCGTCGACGCGGCCCTGCTCCAGCAGCGCCACGGCCTGGGCCCAGCCCTCGACCGCCTCGACGGTCGCGCCGCTCTCCTCGGCGAGCTCGTTCCAGTTGCTCGTCAGGGACTGCGCGCTGGTCTTGCCGTCGAGGTCCTCGAAGCCCTGGATGTCGTTGTTGTCCGCGGCCACCACGAGCACGCCGGTGGACACGGTGTACGGCGCCGAGAACAGGTAGTCGGCCTCACGCTCCGGGGTGATGGTCACCTGGTTCGCGATGGTGTCGAAGCGGCCGGCGTCCAGACCTGCGAAGATCGCGTCCCACTGGGTCTCCTGGAACTCGATCTCCAGGCCCAGGTTCTCGGCGACGGCCTGGGCGATCTCGACGTCGTACCCGACCAGCTCGCCGGACTCGTCGTGGAAGCTGAACGGGCGGTAGGTGCCCTCCGTCGCGACGACCAGGGTGTCGCCCGACAGGCCGAGCTCCTCGCCGGCGCCGCCGGACTCGCCGGAGCTGCCGCAGCCGGTCAGGGCCAGGAGGGCAGCCGAGGCTGCGGCGGCCGAGAGGAGGGCGCGGTTGCGAGACATGAAGGCTCCGTTCGATGGTCGTGACATATCGGTCGTGCCGATGTGTGCCCCAAAACTAGCCGATGGCAGGGGTGAACTCACGCTCGTCCTCCGTGACGTTCACCGCGGCGCCAGCGGTCGGGCGTGATCCCGTACCGGTCCTTGAAGCGTCGGACCAGATAGGTGGCGTCCCGCAGCCCGGTCCGGGCGGCCACCACACCGAGCGGCAGGTCGGTGTCGCGCAGGAGCCGGCGCACCTCGGTCAGGCGTCGCTCGGTGATCCAGTCGAGCAGGGTCCGCTCCGTGCGCTCCCGGACCACCGTGGTCAGGTGGCCGGGGGTGTAGCCCAGCGCACGGGCGACGTCGGCCGCCGAGACCGGCTCGCGGAACGTCGCCTCGATCTCCTCGAAGACGCGGGTGACCAGCGGGTCCGGCGGTGCGGGGGCGGACGGCGCGAGCCGGGCCGCCCCGACGAGGATCCGGGTCAGCAGGGCCGACGCCGCCTCGCGCGCCCCGACCCGGCCCGGTTCCGCCAGCTCCTCGGCGAGCTCCGTCAGCCAGGCCGACCAGCGAGGCCGGTCGGCCGCGGGGACGTTGGCGCTCGGTCCGGCGGTCGCGCCGTCCTCGGCCACGCTGTCGCCGGCCGCGCCCGCCGCGGTGCCGTCGGCACCGGCCGCGAACAGTGCCAGGAGCGGGTGGTGCGCCCAGGCGAGCGGCGACACGGAGGCCAGCGACGGGACGGCGTCGGGCATGAACGAGACGCTCCAGGCGACGCAGTGCGCCAGGTCCGCGAGGCGTTCCGCACCGATCGCGCGGCCGGGCGGGACGGCGTGCACGTCGCCGTCGCACAGCGGGATGGGCCGTCCGCCCAGGCTGACCGTGCCCCCGCCCCGCTCGACGTAGACCAGCACGAGGAAGTCGTGCGCGTGCCGGTGGTCGGGCGGGAGGTGGGGATGGTCGGCCGCGGCGTCGACGCGGGTGACCCGCACCGACGGCGTGCCTGGGCCCGCGGGGTGCCGGTAGACCGGGGTGCCGTCCGGGCGGACGGTGCGGAGCCGGTTGCCCGACGGCGAGGAGGTCACCGGGTGTCACCCCGATCCTCCGGCACCGCCGGGGTGAGGACGGCGTCGACGATCTGCGGGGTCTGCTCCAGCTCACGCTCCAGCGCCCGCAGCCGCACCGCCACGCGGGACTCCGACTCCTCCCCGGGCAGGTCGATGCTGGCCACCAGCAGGATCTGCCGGGGTCCCACGAACTCCAGCCGCAGGTAGCCCACGTGGTCCACGCCGGGCAGCGCCTCGACCCGGGCGCGCACCGCCTGGTGGATCCGCTCGTCGGCCACCTCGCCCGTCAGGAACCGCCGGTTGCGGTCGAAGAGCACGAGCGCCACGACGCACAGCAGCACCCCGACCAGGACCGAGCCGATCGCGTCGTAGCGCGCGTCGCCGGTGACCTGGTGCAGCCCCATCCCGGCCGCGGCGATCACCAGGCCGGCCAGGGCCGCCGAGTCCTCCGCGAGCACGGCGCGCAGCGTCGGGTCGGAGGTCGCCAGCGCGTGGTCCAGGAGGTCGCGCCCGAGCGCCCGGGCCTCCGCGCGGGTGCGTCGGTACGCCTGCACGAACGAGACGCCCTCGAGGCAGAACGCGATGCCGAGAACCAGGTAGCCGACCGTGTACGACGTCGCCTCGCCCTCGGCCCCGAACTCCTGGATACCGTGGTAGACCGAGACGACGCCACCGGCCACGAAGAGGCCGAGCGCGGCCAGCATGGACCAGACGTACGCCTCGCGGCCGTAGCCGAGCGGACGCTCCCGGTCCGGTGCCCGGGCCGCCTTGCGCTCCGCGACCAGCAGGAAGACCTCGTTCCCGGTGTCGGCCCAGGAGTGCGCCGCCTCCGCCACCATCGACGCCGAACCCGTCAGGACCGCGGCGAACGTCTTGGCCGTCGCCACCGCGAAGTTCGCGGCGAACGCGATCACCACCGTGAGTCCCGAGCCACCCCGGTCCTGTGCCATGCGTCCCCCTCTGCCCTGCGGCGGTTCCGGCGTCGCCGCGCGTACGACGCTACCGCCGCCGGGCCTCGCCCGCCCGGTCCCGGCGGCTGCGCGGGGCACGCGACCAGGCCGAGAAACGTGCGATCCGCACCGACTTTCGTCCGGTCGGCCACCCGAAGAATGTCTGATGCTGGAGAGGTACGCCGCACCCTCGCGGCACGGGTGGAAGGAGCACGGATGGACCACGACACCGCAGGGCGGATCCGCGACGCACGCACCCGGGAGGAGCGTGACCGCGAGTTCCTTCCCGGCATGGGCAAGCCCTGGCTGCTGCCGCTCTACGACCTGTTCTCCCGCTTCTCCCAGGTGCGGCCGGTGCACGACCGCACGGCGGCGCTCGCCGACGTGGCGCCCGGCGAGTCCGTGCTCGACGTGGGCTGCGGCACCGCCAACCTGTCCCTCGCGGTGCTCCGCGCCCAGCCCGGCGCGCGGGTCACCGGGCTCGACCCCGACGGGGCCGCCCTGCGCATCGCGGCCCGCAAGGCCACCCGGCGCGGCGTCCCGCTCACCCTGGTACAGGGTTTCGCGGACCGCCTCCCCGCCGAGGACGGGACGCTCGACCACATCGTGTCCGCGCTCGCCCTGCACCACGTGCCGGACGACGCCCGCGGCCGGTTCGGGCACGAGGCCTTCCGGGCGCTACGGGTGGGCGGGACGGTGACCCTCGCGGACTTCGGTGGTCCGGGGCACGGGCAGGGGCAGGGGCCGGGGCCGGGGCCGGGGCCGGAGCCGGGTCCGGGGCAGGGGCAGGGACACGGGCGTGGGCCGGGGCACGGGCCGGGGCATGGGCATGGTGTCGACCGGGCGGGCGGCGCGGCCGGCATCGGTGATGGAGCGCGGCGCGGCGGCGGCGCGACCGGCGATGCCGCGGTCGAGGCGGGCATGTCGGGGGACGGGGGGCCTGGTGGTGGTCCTGGTGGTCCTGGTGGTTCTGGTGGTGGCGGTTCCGGTGGTGATGGTCTTGGTGGTGACGGTCTTGGAGGTGACGGTGCTGGTGGTGGGCACGCCCACTGGTACGGCCGCGTCCGCGGACGCCGAGGGATGCGCCACGGCGGGCACTCGGCCGTGGCTGCCAACCCGCACACCGCCCGGAACCTCGGCGGCGGCCTCGTGCGCTTCCTCGCTGATGCCGGGTTCACCGACGCCCGCGAGGTGGCGCACATCGACCACCGCTACGGCCCGCTGACGATCGTGCAGGCCACGCGCCCCTGAGGTTCCTTCGAGGAGCACCGCGTGCTCGGTCGCCTGCCCGGCTCGGCGCAGTGTTCGGTCATTTGCCTCAGCTCAGCGGTGTTTACCCGCACCAGCCCAGCGTGGTGTTCGGTCACCTGCCCCAGAGCCCACGCCGTGTTCGGTCGCCTGTCCCGGTCCGGCGGTGTCGCCCGTCCCAGCCCAGCGTGGTGTTCGGTCACTTGCCCCAGCCCAGCGGTGTCACCCGCACCAGCCCAGCGTTGTGTTCGGTCACCTGCCCCAGAGCCGACGCCGTGTTCGGTCACCTGCACTGAGATCGGTCCGTTGAGCGACCGATCTCGAGGCATCTGACCGAACTCCGCGGCCGGAGTGGTGCAGGTGACCGAATTCGCCGGTCAGAACGGTGCAGGTGACCGAGTTCGCCGGTCGGAGTGGTGCACGTGACCGAACTCGCCGGCCAGAACGGTCCAGGTGACCGACCACCCAGGAGCCCCGGCTACCCGCGGCGGACCCGTGGCTCCGGCAGTGCCGGGGCCACGGCGGCGGGCCGCTCCTCCAGCCGGCGGAAGGCCTCGGCGATCCCTGCGTCGAGCTGCGGGTCGACGTCGGAGAAGTAGTCGGCCGGCGTGTGCCGCACCTCGATGTCGGGGTCCACGCCGTGGTTCTCCACGCCGAAGCCCTTGCCGTCCAGCCAGAACGAGTACCGGGGCTGGGTGATCCCCGTGCCGTCCACCAGCCCGAACCGGCCGTCGATGCCGATCACGCCGCCCCAGGTGCGGACCCCGACCACGGGGCCGACGCCGAGCGCCTGCGCGGCGGCGTTCACGATGTCGCCGTCCGACCCCGCGTACTCGTTGGTGACCAGCACGACCGGTCCGCGCGGAGCACGGCTCGGGTAGGTCTCCGGTCGGTCGTAGTACCGGTTCAGCTCCCAGCCCGCGACGCGTGCCGCCAGGCGGGCGATCACGAGCTGTGAGGTGTGCCCGCCGCCGTTGAACCGCACGTCCACCACGACGCCCTCGCGGTCGGTGGCCAGCCGCAGGTCGCGGTGGAGCTGCGCCCAGCCGGTGCTCACCATGTCCGGCACGTGCACGTACCCGAGGCGCCCGCCCGACTTCTCGGCCACGTACTGGCGGCGCGACCGTACCCAGTCCTGGTAGCGCAGGTCGGACTCGTCGGCGAGCGGCACCACCACGACACGGCGGTCGGTGTGCGGGGCCGCGCCGTCGCCGGAACCGTCGGCCGCCGGGCGACGCAGCGTGAGCTCGACCGGGGTCTCGGCCGCGCCGAGCAGGCCCGCGGCCGGGCCGGCCACCGGGTCCACCGGCCGCCCGTCGACGGCCACGATCAGGTCGCCCGGCCGCGCGTCGACCCCGGCCGCGCGCAGCGGCGACCGGGCCCCCGGGTCGGACGACTCGCTCGGCAGCACCCGCTCGATGCGCCAGCCCTCGGCGGTACGGGCGAGGTCCGCGCCGAGCAGGCCGAGCCTGCGGGAGGTGTCGCCCCGCTCGCCGGGCCCGCGCACGTACGAGTGCGAGGTGTTGAGCTCCGCGACGGTCTCCCAGAGCACGTCCTCCAGGTCGTCGTGCGTCGCGACCCGGTCCATGAGCGGGCGCCAGCGGGCCACCACGCCGGCCCAGTCGACGCCGTCCATGTCCGCGCGCCAGAAGTGGTCGCGCATGATCCGGGCGTTCTCGTCGAACATCTGGTGCCACTGCGCGCGGGGGTCCACCTCGTAGCGCACGCGGGACAGGTCGATGTCGAACGCGGTCGGGTCGTCGTCGCCGGGCTTGCTCGTCGCCGACTGCGTGCTGAGGTCGGAACCGGACCGGACGACGATGCGCTCGCCGTCACCGGACACCGCGTAAGCGTGCACCTTCTCCGCGACGTCGGTGGCCTTGCGGGCCTCGAACGACCAGAACTGCAGCACGTTCGGCACCGGGTCCTCGTCCGTCCCGGCGTGCCGGGAGCCGAGCACGCCTGCGTCGTCGGTCTCGTGCACCCAGAGCACGCCACCCTTGGCGGCGAGCAGGTCGCGGTAGCGGCCCGACGTCACCGGGAACGGGACGACGCGCTCCTCCGCGCCGTCGGCGTCGAGGTCGGGGGAGACGACGCCGTCGTCCGCCTGGCCGGCGTCCTGCTCGCCGTCCGTGTTCCCGTCGGTCTGCTTCTCTTCCTGCTTGTTCTCGTCCGGCTTGGCCAGCCGCCAGCCGTCGGCGCTCGGGCCGAAGGGCGCCGGCTCGGTCGCCGCGAGCGGGATGAGCCACGGCCGCGTGGCGGCGCTGAACGACAGCGCGAACTCGTGGGAGTCGTAGGACGGGTCGAACGTGCGGTCCGAGAGGAACACCAGGTACTTGCCGTCGTCGCTGAACGCCGGGGAGAAGTCGTGGAACCGGCCCGAGGTCAGTGCCGTCACGACGGGCTGCTCGGCGTGCAGGTCGGCCACCAGGATCTGGTGGTGGTCGCCCACGTTGCCCGTCGGGCTCGACCACGCGAGGTACCGCCCGTCCGGCGAGAACACCGGAGACTCGGCCTCGCCGTTGGCCGACCGGCCGAGCGAGGTGATGGTCCCCGGCGCCACGTCGGAGTCGCCGTCCGGGACGGCGACGAGGTTGATCCGGCCGTCGTGCGACACGGCCGCGACCCGGTCGCCGGCCGGGCTGGCCGCGAGGTGCAGCACCCGGCCGAGCTCGCCGTCCGCGAGGCGGAGCGGCGCCGTGTCCGGGACGTCGCCGGACGCCCCGGGCAGGGTGTGGACCTCCAGCGCGTCCTCCCTGCTCACGCCGTCCGCGGTGGTGCGCGGCGCGTCCGTCACCACGACGGCGCGACCGGTGTCGCCGAGCAGGACGGGCTCGCGGACGCGCACCGACGGGTCGGCGACCAGCGCACGTGCCGGGCCCGCGCGGTGGGTGACCCAGTAGGCGGTACCGAACCAGCCCACGACGCTCGCGTCCCCCGTCCGGTCGACGGCGAGGCCGTCGACCGGCACCGGCGACGACCCGGGATCCGTCGAGTACGGCTGGGGCAGCGCCCCGGTGAGCGTGATGTCGAGCCGGCGCGGGGTGCCGTCCAGCTCGTCGAGCAGCCAGAGGTCGCCGCGGCTGTGCCAGACGATCCGCGACCCGTCCGACGTCGCGTCACGGACGTAGCCCTCGGCCTCGGTCTGGAACGTGAGCTGCCGGGGTTCCGGGGTGCCGGTCGCGCTCGCCAGGCCGTCGAGCGTCCACAGGTTGGCCTGCTCGTCGGCGTGGTCGGGGAAGGTGGCGGCCCGGTCCGAGGTGAACACCAGCGTGTCACCGATCCAGATCGGGTCGTAGACCCCGGCCTCCTCGGCGGGCAGCGGGCGCTGCCAGTCCTCCCCGCCGCGGTCGAGCCACAGCACCGACGCCGTGCCACCCCGGTACCGCTTCCAGAGGGCGGGCGTGCGGTAGCCGGCCGAGACCAGCGCGGTCGTGCGGGCGCCGTCCGGGCCCACGTGCTGCGCCACGCCCCAGGCCGGGCCGTAGCGCGGGGTCTCGACGGTGCCGTCCAGCCCGACCGCGCGCACGACGGTGAGCGAGCGCTCGTGCGTCCCGGCGTTGGACGACACGAGCACCCGGCCGGCGTCGTCCCAGCCGAGCACGGTCATGGCGTTCCCGCCGAACCAGGTCAGGCGCCGGGTGGCGCCGTCGGACAGCTCGACCACGTAGGCCTCGGGGTGGCCGTCCCGGTGGGACACGTACGCGAGCCGCGTGCCGTCGGGCGCGAACCGGGGGGTCGTCGCGGGTGCGTGATCGCTGGTCAGGCGCCATGCCCGCCCGCCGGAGACCGGGGCGAGCCAGACGTCGTCGTCGGCTACGAAGGCGACCTGGTCGCCGTGGACGTGGGGATACCGGAGATAGGCCTGGGTCACTCCGTCAACGTACTCGGGGGGTCCGACACCCGTCATCGGAAATCGCTCTGAGCAGCACGCCCGGTGGTCCACATCGTGGTCTCACATCATGGAACAGTCTGGTGTGCGTCATGCATCGTCCTGTTCTATGTGGCCCATCGACAGTGCTGACGACAGCCGTCCGCCGCACCGACCGAGCGCAAGGGATGGACAACGATGGTTCTGCCCACCACGGCGTCCACGGCGCGGCCCGCCGACCCGGCAGACCCGGTCGGCGGCGCGGACGCCGGCCCCGCGCTCCCCGTCCGCCTCGACGGCGTGGCCCGCGTGTTCGCCGCGCCGGGCCGTTCGTCCGCAGCGCGCGACCGGAGGCCGGGCGGCCGTCCCGTGCTCGACGGCGTCGACCTGGAGGTGGCACGGGGCGAGATCGTGGCCGTGCTCGGCCCCTCCGGCTGCGGCAAGTCGACCCTGCTGCGCCAGGTCAGCGGCCTGGACACGCCGACGTCGGGCAGCGTGACGATCGACGGGACGCCCGTCGCGGGTGCCGACCCGCGCACCGCCGTCGCCTTCCAGGAGCCGCGCCTGCTGCCGTGGCGGACGCTCACGCAGAACGTCGCTCTCGGCCTGCCGCCCGGCACGGCGCAGGCCGTCGGGCGCGAGCGCGTCGCGCGCCTGCTCGACCTGGTCGGGCTCGCCGCGTCCGCCGGGCTGCGGCCGCGGCAGGTCTCGGGCGGCATGGCGCAGCGCGCCTCGCTCGCCCGGGCGCTCGCGCGCAACCCCGGCGTCCTGCTGCTCGACGAACCGTTCGGCGCGCTGGACGCGCTGACCCGCCTGCGGATGCAGGACCTGCTGCTCGACGTGCACGCCGCGCGGCCCGCGACGGTCCTCCTGGTCACCCACGACGTCGAGGAGGCGCTCTACCTCGCCGACCGGGTGGTGCTGCTGCGCACCCTGTCGGACGGCGGGCCGGACGCCGCGGCCCGGAGCATCGCCCGGATCGTGGACGTGCCGGGTGACCGCCCCCGCGACCGCGCCGCCCGCGACCTGGCCGAGCTCCGCGCGGAGCTGCTCGACGGTCTCGGCGTGGCCACCCATCACGCCCGCTGAGCCCGCCACCACCGGATCGACCCACCCAGCCCGCCGGCCGCCGTCGGGCAGCGAGAGGAAACAACCATGCGTCACCGTAGGTACACCGCCCTGGCGTCCGGCCTCGTCCTGGTCTCGGCGATGGCGACGACCGGCTGCGTGGCGGGCGAGGGTTCGGCCGCCG
Organism: Promicromonospora sp. NPDC052451; assembly: GCF_044547525.1. Taxonomy (NCBI): domain Bacteria; kingdom Bacillati; phylum Actinomycetota; class Actinomycetes; order Micrococcales; family Promicromonosporaceae; genus Promicromonospora; species Promicromonospora sp. NPDC052451. Next base: position 97,949 of record NZ_JBIUAP010000001.1, on the reverse strand, counting down.
CGGACGGCGCGGGGGACTGGAGCACCGGCACCCTCAACATCGACTTCGCCACCTACAACCCCCTCAGCCTCGTCGTCCGCGACCAGGGCTGGCTGGAGGAGGAGCTCGACGGCGTCGAGGTGACCTGGGTGCAGTCCGACGGCTCCAACACGGCGAACGAGAACCTGCGCGCCGCAGCGATCGACTTTGGCTCGACGGCGGGGTCCGCTGCGCTGCTGGCGCGGGCGAACGGGTCACCGATCCGGACCGTCGACGTCTACAGCCAGCCCGAGTGGTCGGCGATCGTGGTGGCGGGCGACTCGGAGATCACGGACGTGGCGGACCTGGCGGGTGCGTCGGTCGCGGCGACCAAGGGCACCGACCCGTACTTCTTCCTGCTCCAGACGCTCGACGAGGCGGGGATCGCCCTGGACGACGTCGAGGTGCAGAACCTGCAGCACGCCGACGGCCGCGCCGCGCTCGACAACGGCTCGGTCGACGCCTGGGCGGGGCTCGACCCGATCATGGCCGCGGCCGAGGCGGAGTCCGGCGACACGCTGATCTACCGGAACATCGACTTCAACACCTACGGGTTCCTCAACGCCCGCGAGGAGTTCGTGGACGAGCACCCGGACGTGACGCAGGCCGTGGTGGACGCCTACGAGCGGGCGCGGGCCTGGGCGCTGGAGCACCCCGAGGAGCTGTCCGCGCTCCTCGCCGAGGTCGCCTCGATCGACCCCGAGGTCGCGTCCACCGTGATCGAGGAGCGCACGGTGCTGGACCTCGACCCCGTGCCCGGCGACGCGCAGCGCGACGTGCTGGAGGTCGTGGGGCCCATCTTCGTGGAGTCGGGCGACGTGACCGCGCAGGAGGACGTCGACACCGCGCTGGACGAGCTGTTCGCGCCGGAGTTCGCGCAGGAGGCGGTGGCCTCGGATGAGTGACGGCCCCGGGCACCGCGGCCTCGGCGGCCTCGGGCGCGCCGGCCGGGTGGCGGTCGGCCTCCTGGTGCCGGTCGCCCTCCTCGGGCTGTGGTGGGGCACGACGGCGGCCGGGCTCGTCCCGGCCTACCAGCTCCCCGGGCCGGTGGCCGTGTGGGACGCCGCCGTCGACCTCGTCGAGCGTGGCCAGCTCGGGCACCACGTGGCCATCTCGACGCAGCGTGTCCTGATCGGGTTCGCGCTGGGCGCCGCCGCCGGTCTCGCCGTCGGCGCACTGGTGGGCCTGTCCCGGCTCGGCGACCTCCTGCTCGCGCCGACGCTCGGCGCGATCCGCGCCGTGCCGTCGCTCGCCTGGGTGCCGCTGCTGATCCTGTGGCTCCGGATCGGCGAGGAGTCGAAGATCACCCTCATCGCGATCGGCGCGTTCTTCCCCGTGTACACGACCGTCGCCGCGGCCCTGCGGCACGTGGACCCGCACCTCGTGGAGGCGGGCCGGGCGTTCGGGCTGCGCGGCCTGCGGCTCCTGTCCGTGGTCCAGCTCCCCGCCGTCGTGCCGTCGCTGGTGGCGGGGCTGCGGCTGGCGCTCGCACAGTCGTGGCTGTTCCTCGTGGCGGCCGAGCTCATCGCGTCGTCGATGGGGCTCGGGTTCCTGCTCAACGACTCCCAGCAGAACGGGCGGGTGGACCGCATCCTGCTCGCGATCGTGCTGCTCGCGGTGCTGGGCAAGCTGACGGACGCGCTGATCGGCCTCGGTGAACGGCGGCTCCTGCGGAAGTGGGCATGATGGCGGGCGGCACGCCGGGCGCGAGGGCACGGGTCCGGGAGAACTCAGGACGGAAGGCAGGACGACGATGACCGAGCACACCTTCGGGTTCCGTACGCGGGCCCTGCACGCCGGGGGCATCCCCGACGCGGCGACCGGGGCACGGGCGGTGCCGATCTACCAGACCACGTCGTTCGTGTTCCAGGACACCGACGACGCCGCGAACCTCTTCGCGCTGCAGAAGTACGGCAACATCTACTCGCGCATCGGCAACCCGACGGTCGCGGCCCTGGAGGAGCGGATCGCCTCCCTCGAGGGCGGCATCGGCGCCGTCGCGACGGCGTCCGGCATGTCGGCGGAGTTCATCACCTTCGCCGCGCTCGTCGGGGCGGGCGACCACGTGGTCGCCTCGGCCCAGCTCTACGGCGGCACGGTGACGCAGCTCGACGTGACACTGCGGCGGTTCGGCGTCGAGACCACCTTCGTGCCCGGCACCGACCCCGCCGACTACGCCGCGGCGATCACGCCCGAGACCAAGGTGCTCTACACCGAGGTCGTGGCCAACCCGTCGGGCGAGGTGGCCGACCTGGAGGGGCTGGCGGAGGTGGCCCACGCCGCCGGCATCCCGCTGGTGGTGGACGCGACGCTCGCGACGCCCTATCTGGTGCGGCCCATCGAGCACGGCGCGGACATCGTGCTCCACTCCGTGACCAAGTTCCTGGGCGGGCACGGCACCACGCTGGGCGGCGTCGTGGTCGAGTCCGGCCGGTTCGACTGGGGCAACGGCAAGTTCCCGCAGATGACCGAACCTGTCCCGTCCTACGGCGACGTGCGCTGGTGGGGCAACTTCGGCGAGTACGGGTTCCTCACCAAGCTGCGCTCCGAACAGCTCCGCGACATCGGCCCGGCGCTCTCCCCGCAGTCCGCGTTCCAGCTCCTGCAGGGCATCGAGACCCTGCCGCACCGCCTCGACGCGCACCTGGCGAACGCCCGCGCCGTGGCCGAGTGGCTCGACACCGACCCGCGCGTCTCCTACGTGCTCTGGGCGGGCCTGCCCTCGCACCCGCACCACGAGCGGGCGCAGAAGTACCTGCCGCTCGGGCCGGGTTCGGTCTTCGCGTTCGGCCTGCAGGTTCCTCCGGCAGGCGCCGGGCCCGACGCCGAGAGCCTGGCCCTCGCCACGGACGCGCCGGTCGGCGCCGCGGTGCCCGTGGACGAGCACCTGCCCGTCCCGGACGGCCGCGAGGCCGGGCGGCTGTTCATCGAGTCGCTGCAGCTCGCGTCGCACCTCGCGAACGTCGGCGACGCGCGGACCCTGGTGATCCACCCCGCCTCGACCACCCACCAGCAGCTCTCCGCGGAACAGCTCGAGGCGGCCGGCGTTCCCGAGGACCTCATCCGCATCTCCGTGGGCCTGGAGGACGTCGAGGACATCCTGTGGGACCTCGACCAGGCGCTCACCAAGGCGACGGGAGTGAACCGATGAGCGAGGCCACCCGGACCTGGCAGGGCCCCAGCGCGCCCGAGCGCCTGCGGATCCTGCGCTCCACGAGGTCGATCGCGATCGTCGGTGCCTCGGCCAACCCGGCGCGCGCGAGCTACTTCGTGGCGACCTACCTGCTGTCCTCCTCCCCGTACGAGGTGTACTTCGTGAACCCGCGGGCCACCGAGATCCTGGGGCACCCCGTGTACCCGAGCCTGGCCGACCTGCCCGTCGTGCCCGACCTCGTGGACGTCTTCCGGCGGCACGAGGACCTGCCCACCGTGCTCGACGAGACGCTGGCCGTCGGGGCGAAGACCCTCTGGCTGCAGCTCGGTTCCTGGCACGAGGACGTGGCACGCACGGCCGAAACCGCGGGGCTGAACGTCGTGATGGACCGGTGCGTCAAGATCGAGCACGCGCGGTTCCACGGCGGGCTGCACCTGGCCGGGTTCGACACGGGCGTCATCAGCTCGCGCCGGGCGGACCGGTAGGGCGGCTCGCGGCCCGGGCCGGGCGGCATAGAGTCGTTCCTCGATGAGCACACGCGTCGAACCGGTCAGTGCCGCGCTCCTCGTCGAGCGGATCGTCGATCTCGTCCTCGCCCGGCCCGGCGCACCGGTGCGGCTGCTCGTCGACGGACACCCGTCGACCCACCCCGAGCGGCTGGCCGACGCGCTCGTCGCGCCGCTGGAGACGGCCGGCCGGCCCGTCGCCCGCGTCCGGGTCCGCGACTTCCTGCGCCCCCGGTCCCTGCGGCTCGAACGGGGCCGCGACGACCCGGACAGCCTGCTCGACGGATGGATCGACGTCGAGACCCTGAACCGAGAGGTGCTGCGGCGCGTCGTCGAGCACGGTGAGTACCTGCCCAGCCTGCGGGACCCGGAGACCGACCGGGTCACGCGCGCTGGTTACGTCCCCACCGTCCCGGGAACCGTGGTCGTGCTCGACGGCACGCTCGCGGTCGGCCGCGGGCTCGACACCGACGTCGCCGTGCACCTCGCGCTCAAGCCGGGCACGCTCCGCCGCCGTACCGCGGACGGGGACGCCTGGGAGCTGCCCGCGTACGAGCGGCACGCCGCGCAGGCGGAGCACGAGGCGGATCTCGTGGTCCGGGTCGACCACCCGGACCACCCCGCCCTCGTGCACCGCTGACCGACGGGCCGAGGAGCGGCGAACGTCAGTGCACCAGGCAGAACGGGTGGCCCGCCGGGTCGGCGAACACCCGGAACCCGCTGCTCCCGCCGGGCAGGCGCGTGGCGCCCGCAGCCAGGACAGCGGCCTCCCCGGCGTCGAGGTCCGGCACCTCCACGTCGAGGTGGAGCTGCTGCGGGTAGGCCGGGTCCGGCCACCGGGGCGCGTTGTAGCCCTCCACGGTCTGGAACAGCAGGGGCCGGTCGCCGCCCAGCATGGCCACGCCGTCGGCGTCGTAGGTGACCGGCTCGCCCATCACCTGCGACCAGAACGCGGCGAGAGCCGAGGCGTCCGGGCAGTCGAACGTGGCGCCCATGACGGTGACGCCGTCGACCCCCTCCTTGGCGCAGATGTCGAACGGGTGCCCGGCCGGGTCCGCCAGCGTGATCCACTGCTCGTTCTCCCGCAGCACGGTCGCGCCCAGCTCCACCGCGCGGGCGCTCGCGCCCGCCATGTCGGAGGCGTAGAGGTCGAGGTGGGCCTGCTGCGGGTGCTCCTGGCCGGGCCACTGCGGCGGCACCAGGTCGGGGGCGAGCTGGAACGCGATGCCCCACCGGTCGGGCGTCACGACGGTGATCCAGTCGTCGGACTCCGAGGACACGGTGCCGCTCGTCAGTGCCTTCCAGAAGTCCGCCTCGACGCCCAGGTTCCGGACGTCCAGGACCACGGAGTCCAGGGTTCCCACGCCGCCGGCGGGCTCGGCGGACGGTGAATCGCTCATGGTGCTGTCCTCTCGGGATGGTCGCGCGACGTTCTCTGCGTACCCCCACCATGCACCGAGCCACTGACACTCCCCACCGGTGCCGCCGTGCGGCGTGGGCGACCGCCTGAATTGTCCACAGGGGTTGTCCACAGACCTGTGAATACGCTGCTCACGACCGGCGCGTCCGGCCCCGAGGTCGAGCCGGCCGGCTAACGCGTCTTCCGCCGGCCCTCGGCGCCGAGGTCCGGCGTCGCCCCGGACCACTGCCGGCGACCCGGGCGCGGCAGCCACCCGGACCGCCCGCCTGCCCCGGCGTCCACGTCGGAGGACGGCGCAGCGCCGGGCGCCGCGTCGTCAGCGACGGCACCGTCGCCGTCCCCCGCGTCGATCTCCGCGAGCAGGTCCCGCACGCGGGCCGTGATGTCGTCGACGATCCGTTCGACCTCCTCGATCGGCCGGCCCGCGGGGTCGTCGAGCGGCCAGTCGAGGTAGCGGCGACCGGGGTACACGGGGCAGGCGTCCCCGCAGCCCATCGTCACGATGACGCCGGACGCGCGCACGACGTCGTCCGTCAGCACCCGCGGGAACTCGATGAGGCCGTCCAGCCCGCGTCGGGCCAGCACGGTCTCCGTCGTGCGGTCGGGCTCGGCGGCGGGCCGGCTGCCCGCGGTACGGACGCGGACCCGGTCGCCCGCGAGGCGGCGCGTCACGGCCGCCGCGATCTGGGAGCGCCCCGTGTTGTGCACGCAGACGAACAGGACGTCGCGCGCCGAGCCGTGCGTCACCTCGGTCATCGCGGCGAGCCGGTCCGCCGCGAGCCACGCGGTCAGCGCGGGGAGCTGCGCGGGCGACCCGATCCTGCCGTCCAGGGTCGCGTAGCACTCACGGACCAGCCGTTCGACGGTGCCCGCACCGGCGGTCGCGGTGAACCCCGCGGAGAGCGTCTCGGTGACGCGGGCGAGCAGGGCCTCGTGGTCGCGCACGTCGAGCGCGGTCTCGCCGGGGTGCCGGGGTGTCGCGAGCGCTGCCGCACCGTACCGGGCGATCCCGCGGGACGACACGCGGTACAGCGGGCCGGACGCCGCGGCCGCCGAGCCCACGACGGCCGCCGAGCCCACGACGGCCGCCGAGCCCACGACGGCCACCAGGCCCACGGCGGCGAGCGCCTCGAGGTGGCGTCCCAGGTCCGCGACGGCGTCGGCGCTACCGGGGTGCGGTGCCAGGTCGGCCGCGGAGCAGCGGCCGGCGGGGTGCGTGAGCATGCGGCCCACCAGGCGTAACCGTTCGGGGTTCGCCATGGTCAGGTCCTGCGCGATCCGCAGCTCGTCCGGGGTCATGGTTCTCCTTGGCCGACGGCGGCGTGGCCGAGCGCCAGGAGTTGAGGCTACCGCGTCGTCGTGCCCGGCGGCGCGCAGGGGGTCGTCACGCGGTCGGCGTCCCGGACCGGGGCGGGCGCACCGTCGGCACGTCGCCGACGATCGGCACGGGCCGCCGGTGGAACGGGAACCCGTAGCGCGTGACCAGGCCCGCGAGCGTCGTGACCCGGTTGCGGGGGCCCACCAGCGACATGATGTGCACGAACAGCCAGACCAGCCAGGCGATGCCCTTGGTGAGCCGGATCTGCCGCTTGCCGGGCAGGTTGATCTCCGCGATGGCGGCCCGGCGGCCGATCACCGCCATCGTGCCCTTGTCGACGTAGCGCAGGTTCTCCAGGGGGCGGCCCTCCACCAGGGCCCGGATGTTGCGGCCGACGAGCGCGCCGCCCTGGATGGCGGGCTGCGCGAGCTGCGGCAGGTCGGCGGGCGAGACGGCGATGTCACCGGCGGCGAAGACGCCGGGCAGCCCCTCGACCTGGAGGTCGTCGCCCACGGTGATGCGGCCGCCCTCGTCCTGCGGCAGGCCCCAGCCGGCGACCTCGTCGTGCGGGCGTACACCGGCGGACCAGACGGTGAGGTCGGCGTGGATGCGGGTCCCGTCGGTGAGCACCACGGCGTCGCGTTCCACGGCGGCGACACCGGCTCCCAGGTGCAGCGACACCCCGCGGTGCCGCAGCTCCCGGGCCGCGTAGGACCGCAGTGCGGGCGCGAACGACTTGAGGATCTCGCCGCCGCGCTGCACCACCTTGACCTCGAAGGCGTCGCCGTGGATCTCCGGGTAGGCCGGTGCGAGCCCGGCGGTGCGCAGCTCGGCGAGCGCGCCCGCGACCTCGACGCCCGTGGCGCCGCCGCCCACGACGACGACGCGGAGGCCGTCGTCGATCCGCTTGGACTTCGCCGCCTTCTCCAGGCGGATGAAGAGGTTGTCGCGGATCCGCATCGCCTGGGACCGCGAGTACATGGGGAACGCGAACTCCTTGGCGCCGGGCGTGCCGAAGAAGTTGGTGGTCACGCCCGCGGTCACCACGAGGTAGTCGTAGCTGATCCAGTGGTCGTTGAGCAGGCGGATCTTCCTGGCCTGGTGGTCCGCCTCCACCAGGTGCTCGTGCACCACGTGCACGTTCTTCTGCTTCAGCCGCAGGCCGCGCAGGAAGTAGGTGACGTCGCCCGGGTTCAGGCCGCCCGTGGCCACCTGGTAGAGCAGCGGCTGGAACGTGTTGTAGACCCGGCGGTCGATCAGCGTGATCCGGACCGGCGCGTCCCGCAGGGCCTTCACGACGGCCATGCCGGCGAACCCGCCGCCGACCACGACCACGTGCGGCAACGGCTCCGGGTGGCCGGCCAGCGGGGTCTCCAGGCCGTAGTCCAGGTCCTCGTCGGGAGCGGGGGTGAGGGCGGGATCGGTCACAGGCACGAGTCTCTCACCGGAGCCGAACCACTCACATCCGCTGCGGGGCCGACGCCGCTGTCGGGTTACCGTGGTCGGTCGTGAGCACTACTGAGGAGACGAGCGGCAGCGCCGAGACCGACCGGCAGCTCGCGCACGGGCTGCGCACGCGCCACCTGACCATGATGGGCCTGGGGTCCGCCATCGGCGCGGGCCTGTTCCTGGGCTCCGGCCTGGGCGTGGCCGCGGCAGGTCCCGCGGTGCTGCTCAGCTACGCGATCGCCGGCGCGATCGTGGTGCTCGTCATGCGGATGCTGGCGGAGATGGCCTCCGCGCTCCCGTCGAGCGGGTCCTTCTCCGTCTACGCCGAGGCCGCGCTGGGCCGCTGGGCCGGGTTCCTGCTGGGCTGGCTGTACTGGTTCACCATCGTCATGGTGCTCGGCGTCGAGGTGACCGGTGTGGCCGGGATCGTGCACGGCTGGTGGCCCGCGGTGCCGCAGTGGGCGGTCGCGGCGGCCGTGGTCGCGGTGTTCGGTGCCGTCAACCTGATCGGCGTGCGGCAGTTCGGCGAGGCCGAGTTCTGGTTCGCGACCGTCAAGGTGGCGGCGATCGTCGGCTTCCTGGTGCTCGGCGTGCTCATCGTCACGGGCGTGGTGCCCGTGACCGGCAGCGTCCTGGGTCACTGGGCCGAGCACGGCGGCTTTGCCCCCGCCGGCCTCGCGGGCATCGCGGCCGGCCTGCTCACCGTGGTCTTCGCGTTCGGCGGCATCGAGATCGTCACCATCGCGGCCGCGGAGGCCCGCGACCCGCGGGCGGCGGTCGCCAGCGCGACCCGCACCATCCTGTGGCGCATCCTGTTCTTCTACGTGGGCTCGGTCGCGATCATGGTCGCCCTCATCCCGTGGACCGACGCCGCCCGCCTGGAGTCGCCGTTCGTCTCCGTGCTGGAGATGGCCGGGTTCGACGGCGCGGCGCGGCTCATGGAGGTCGTCGTGGTGCTCGCACTGCTGAGCGCCTTCAACGCCAACGTCTACGCGACCTCCCGCATGCTGTTCTCGCTCGGCGGCCGCGGTGACGCACCGGCGCTCGCGACCCGGGTCTCCCGCCGCGACGTGCCGTGGGTGGCGGTACTGGTCTCGGTGTTCTTCGGCGTCGTCGCCGTGCTGCTGAACTACCTGCTGCCCGAGTCGCTGCTCGGCGTGCTGCTCAACGCCGTCGGCTCCGCGCTGCTCGTGGTGTGGCTGCTGGTGGTCGTGGCGCAGCTCCGGCTGCGGCCGCGGCTGGAGGCCGCGGCGGCGGAGCGGGGCGAGACGCTGCGCCTGCGCGCATGGGGCTACCCGTGGCTCTCCTGGGCCACGCTGGCGGCGCTCGTGGCGGTGGTCGCCCTCATGCTGTCCGACGCCGCCGCCCGCCCGCAGATCGCCGCGACCACCGGCCTGGTCGCCGTGATCCTGGTGGTCTACGTGATCGCTCAGGCCGTGCGCCGTTCCCGGCCCGACTCCGCGGAGCCGGCCCGGCGGTAGGCGTTCAGCAGACCGTCACCGGGGGTCCATCCGCCGGACGAGCGGCCGCCAGCGCGGCCCCCGATCGTCGTCGGCATGAGTGAGAACACCGTCGGCGGCACGCCGACCGAGACCACCCCGGCCGGCGACGCCACCGGCGTCGACCGCCGTACGTTCCTGTCCCTGAGCAGCCTCGGCGCCGCGGGCGTCGCGACCGTGGCGGCCACTGCCGCCGCCGCACCGGCCGACGCCGCCGAGCTCGCCCGGCACCCGCAGCGCGGACTGCGGTTCGGGCGGGACGGGAAGTTCAAGGTCGTCCAGTTCAACGACACGCAGGACGACGAGAAGATCGACCGCCGCACGCTGGAGCTGATGCGGGCGGTGCTCGACGACGAGCGCCCCGACCTCGTCGTCCTCAACGGTGACAACATCACCGGCGGCTGCGACACCCCGCTGGAGATGCGCCAGGCGATGAACAACGTGGTGCAGCCGATGGAGGAGCGGGCGATCCCGTGGGCCGTCACCTTCGGCAACCACGACGAGGACTCCACGCCGGACAGCGGCGTGGACGAGGCGGACATGCTCGCCTTCTACCGGTCCTACCGCCACAACGTGAACGGCCCGACGGCGCCCGGCGTCACCGGCCAGGGCAACTCGAACGTGCTGATCGAGGGCACCGGCGGCCGCCCGGCGTTCAACCTGTGGCTGCTCGACTCCGGGCGGTACGCCCCCGACACCCTCGCGGGCCAGGACTTCGACGGCTACCCTCACTGGGACTGGCTGCGCATGGACCAGGTGAAGTGGTACTACGACACGTCGGTCCAGCTCGAGCGCCGGTACGGACGCGTGATCCCGTCGCTCATGTTCATCCACATCCCGCTGTGGGAGTACCGGTTCATGTGGTTCGGCTCCGTGGACGGGCGTACCGACGCCGACCACGAGCGCGGCCGGGTCCGCCACCGCATCGAGGGGGAGCGGAACGAGGACGAGTGCCCCGGTCCGTTCAACTCCGGCATGTTCTCGGCGATCCAGCACCGCGGCGACGTCCGCGGCGTGTTCTGCGGGCACGACCACGTGAACACCTACTCGGGCGACTACTACGGCGTGCTGCTCGGGTACGCGGGCAACACCGGGTTCGGCACGTACGGCCTCGGCGGCGCCGAGCGCAACCGCCTGCGCGGCGCCCGGGTCTACGACCTCGACGAGTCGGTCGACGGCGTGCTGGCCGGTACACGCATGCGCTTCGCGTCGGAGTTCGGCATCGACCTCACCGCGAACGACCAGTGGATGGAGCCCCTGCCGCTGCCCCGGGGCAAGTAGTCCCGGCCGTTCTCCCGGCCGCCCGCGGGGGCGGCCGGGAGACACGTCCGGAATGAGAAAATGGGTGCATGGCTGAGCTCCTCGCGGTGTGCCGCGTCCACGTCCTGCACCCCGACGCCGGCCCCGTCGGAGTCACGGCCATCGACAAGCGTCCCGTCGAGGGCCGCGTGAAGGTGCGGCCCCTCGGTCTGTACGCGGACCTCCAGGCGGACCGCGCCAACCACGGCGGTCTCGACCAGGCGGTCTACGCCTACGCCCAGGAGGACGCCGACCACTGGTCCGCCGAGCTGGGCCGTGAGGTGACACCCGGCCTGTTCGGCGAGAACCTGCGCACCAGCGGCCTGGACGTGAACCGTGCGGTGATCGGCGAACGGTGGCAGGTCGGGTCGGCGCTGCTGGAGGTCACCCAGCCCCGCGTGCCCTGCCAGACCTTCGGACGCCGGCTCGGCGAGCAGCGCTGGGTGCGCCGGTTCGCGCAGGCCAACCGCACGGGGGCGTACCTCCGCGTGATCGAGAACGGTGACCTCGGCGCCGGCGACACCGTCGACGTCGTGCAGCGCCCCGTGCACGGCGTGACGATCTCCGACTGGTTCGCCGCCCGCTACGGCGTGCCGGTCGCGGGCGCCCCGGGTGCGGACGAGAAGGGCGCGCCCGACCCCGACGCGCTGGAGCGGCTCGCGCAGCGGCTCCTGAACGCGCAGGCGGCGGGCGACGTCCGGCTCAGCGTCGACATGCTGCGCCGCGCCGAGCAGGCGGCGGGCGGGGCCGTCGTCGACTGACGGGCGTCACGCCCTGCCGTCCGTCAGCCGCCCGGGGAGGTGTTCGCGCGGTCAGGCCCGGCGTTCGTACCGGGCCCGGGCGGCCTCGTGCGCCTCGCGCAGGAGCCGGAGCACCGTGTCCGTCGTGCTCGGTCCGGGATTGACCACGGCGACCCAGCCGGCCGACCCGTAGACGGGGTGGGGCAGCAGCACGTCGGCGGTGTCGGGCGGCGCGGCACCAGGCTCCGTGAGCTCGTGCAGCGCGGTGCGTCCCACGTGGATGTTGACGCGCAGGCGCCCCGCCGGGTCGAGGTCGGAGGCCGTGTCGTCCGGGTAGTCCTTGGTGACGATGGTGGCGTAGGGCTGGACGTTCCGGGGCATCCGGCCGTCGGGTGCGTAGTAGAAGAAGGTGTCGCCCCAGGCCAGCTCGGGCACGTCGGGGTCGCCGGCGGTCGGGGCCACGACGAGCGCGCCGTCGAGGGCACGCACCGTCTCGAGGATCCGTCGGGTGGTCGGGTCGGTACTCTGCGAGTGGTCCATGCTTCAAGCATCACCTTCAAGTGCTTCTGTGGGGTTGGGTCCGTGACACCTCGAACCACGGCCGGTGGCCGGCTGCGCACCGCCGACGTCGCCCGCGAGTCCGGCTACTCGCCGCAGCAGGTCCGGGACCTGGAACGCCTGGGCGTCATCCCGCCCGCGGTCCGCGAGGCCAACGGGTACCGCGCCTACACCGGCAGGCACGTCCGGGCACTGCGTGCGTACCGGGGCCTGGCGAGCGCGGCGGGCCCGGTCGAGGCGCGGCGCCTGCTCGCGGAGGTGGCGGACCTCGCCGGTGCCGCCGCCGCGGTCGGCGCCGTCCACGTCCGCCTGGCGCAGGAGCGGGACGAGGTGCTCCGTGCGCGGGCGGCGCTCGACGCCATCGAGGGCGAGCTGCCCGCGCACGGCGAGCTCGACGACGCCGATGTCATGACCATCACCCAGCTCGCCGCGGCCCTCGGCGTGCGCGCGTCCACGCTCCGGTTCTGGGAGCAGGAGGGCCTCGCCGTCCCGCAGCGGGTGACGAGCCTCCGCGCCCGCCAGTACGGCCCCGCCGCCGTCCGCGAGGCGCGCGTCGTGGCCGCGCTGCGCGCCGGTGGCTACGGCATCCCGGCGGTGCGGGACGTCGTCGCGTCGCTGCGGGGGCACGCCGGCATCGCCGAGACCAGGCAGATCCTGGACCACCGCCTGGACCAGATCGCCACCCGCACGATCGCCCTGCTCCGCGCCGGCGCCGACATCGCGGCGGTCATCGAGGCAGGCTGACGGCGCTACCCCGGACACCCGGCGAACCCCGCCCGGTCAGCGACTCGGGCGGGCCTCAGTCGTCGCTGAGCAGCTTGCCCTGCCGCACCAGGTCCTGGAGGGTGCGCTGCACCTGCTCGACGTCCGGCACGTCGTCCAGCACCATGCCCGGCTGGTCGGTGCCGTCCGAGATCACGAGCGTGCCGCAGCCGAAGAACCGGTCGCTGAGCTGCTTCTCGAACGTGACGTTGTTGATCCGGTAGAGCGGGATGTCGCGGCCCGTCTGCGTCAGGATGCCGGTGCGCAGCGCGACGCGCTGGTTGGTGATGATGTACCGGGTGGTACGCCAGCGCAGGAACGGCCCTGCGGCCGCGACCAGGCCGAGGAGCACGAGCACCGCGGTCGCGAACCACAGCACGATCGGGTCCACCGGCAGGGGCAGCACCCACAGGGCCACCAGGACGACGACCAGCACCAGCAGCAGCAGGACCGGCTTGACGATCTTCTTGGGGTGGGTGCGGAGCTGCATCACGATGGTCTCGCCGTCGGCGAGGTGCTCTTCCCTCATTCCGCGAATACTGCCCTACTGCGCGAACCGGATCTACTGTGCGGCCAGGTTCCATCCCTCGATCGTGCGGAGGTCGTGCCCGTATCCGAGGAGGCACACGGCGGCCGTGCCGAGCTCGAACCGGGCGCCCAGCCGCGGGTCCACCCCGAGCCAGACGGTGGCGAGCACCCGCAGCAGATGGCCGTGCGCGACGAGCAGCACGTCGCCCCCGGCCCCGAGCGTCTCCTCCGCGCGGGCGACCACCCGGGCTACCCGGGCGGCGACCTGCTCCAGCGTCTCGCCCGGCCGTCCGTCTCCGTGCTCGGGCGAGGGCGGCAGCACGCGCACGCCGTCCTCGAAGATCTGGAACTCGCGGCCCAGCTCCTCGGACACGTCGCGGGAGGTGCGGCCGTCCACGGGCCCGTAGTCCCACTCGGCGAGGTCCTCGTCGACGACGGCGTCCGGGTGCCCGGCGAGCTCCGCCGTCCGCCGGGCGCGGGTCAGCGGCGAGGTGCGGACGGCGGCGAACTCGTAGCGGGCCAGCGTGGTCCCCGCCGACCGTGCCTGCTCCTCGCCGGCCTCGGTGAGCGGGATGTCGGTGCGTCCGGTGTGCTGTCCGCTCCGGCTCCACTCCGTCTCGCCGTGCCGGAGCAGCACGAGCTGGGGATCGCGCGGGGGAGTCAGGGGCTGGGGCTGGTTCGGCGGCTGGTGCGGCATGGGACGAGCATCCAGCGTCCGGCGGGCGCGCGCACCCCTGCACGCCGTCCCACCTGCGGATACCTGAGGCAAATTACTGGTTTGCCCTTTTCTGTGAGGTGGTCGCACGACATCCTGGGGTCATGCCTGAGTTCGACGACGGTCAGACCGCGACCGCACTGCCCAGCACCGCCGCACGCAGCACCGGGACCGGGACACCGGGCGCCACCGACGTCGTCGTCGAGACCGACGTGCTGGTCGTGGGTTCCGGCCCGGCGGGCGCGTCGGCGGCCCTGTTCCTGTCCAGCCTCGGGGTCGGCACCATCATGATCACCAAGTACCGCTGGACGGCGAACACGCCCCGTGCGCACATCACCAACCAGCGCACGATGGAGATCTTCCGCGACCTGGGCATCGAGGACCAGGTGCTCGCGGACGCCACGCCGCACGAGCTCGTCGGCGACACGGTGTTCTGCACGACGATCGCGGGCGAGGAGATCGGCCGCATCCTCACCTGGGAGACGCACCCGGCCCGCGAGGCGGACGCACGCCTCGCGTCGCCGTCGCTCACCGTCGACATCCCGCAGACCTATCTCGAGCCGATCCTGGTGAAGAACGCCGCCCAGCGGGGTGCGCAGACGCGGTTCTCCACGGAGTACCTGGGCCACACGCAGGACGACGACGGCGTCAGCACCCGCGTGCTCGACCGTCTCACCGGCACCGAGTACACGATCCGCTCGAAGTACCTGATCGGCGGCGACGGCGCCCGTTCCCAGGTGGCCGCGGACATCGACCTGCCCATGGAGGGCGCGATGGACATCGCCGGCTCCATGAACATCACCTTCAAGGCCGACCTGACGCACCTCGTGGGCCACCGCCCGTCGGTCCTGTACTGGGTGCTCCAGCCGGGCTCCGACGTCGGCGGCATCGGCGCGGGTCTGGTCCGCATGGTGCGGCCGTGGAACGAGTGGCTCATCGTGTGGGGCTACGACATCGCGGGCGACCCGCCGCAGCTCGACGACGCGGCGGCCACCGAGATCGTGCGTCAGCTCGTGGGCGTGGAGGACCTCGACGTCGAGATCACCGGCTACTCGCTGTGGGGCAACAACCAGATGTACGCCACCCGCCTCCAGAAGGGCCGGGTCTTCTGCGCGGGCGACGCCGTGCACCGGCACCCGCCGAGCAACGGGCTGGGCTCCAACACGTCGGTCCAGGACTCCTACAACCTGGCGTGGAAGATCGCCGCGGTGCTGAACGGCCATGCCGCGCCGTCGCTGCTGGACACGTACTCGACCGAGCGTGCCCCGGTCGCGGAGCAGATCGTGCTGCGCGCCAACAAGTCGGGCGGCGAGTTCCGGTTCATGGAGGTGCTCGGGGTCCTGGACGCGGAGACGCCGGAGGCCATGCAGGCCGCGATCGACGAGCGCAAGGCGAACACGCCGGCCGGTGCGGCCAAGCGGGCGGCGCTCGTGGAGGCCATGGACCTCAAGCACTACGAGTTCAACGCGCACGGCGTGGAGATGGGCCAGTTCTACGAGTCGGCCGCGATCGTCCCCGACGGTTCTCCCCAGCCTGGGGACGAGCGCGACCCCGAGCTCTACTACCAGCAGTCCACGGTGCCCGGCGCGCGGTTCCCGCACGTCTGGGTGGCCGACGTGGACGGGCACAAGCGCTCGACGCACGACCTGGTCCCGTACGGGCGGTTCACGCTCGTGACCGGCATCGCGGGCGAGGCCTGGGCCGACGCCGCGGCGAAGGTCGCCGCCGAGCTCGGCGTGCCGCTGGCGGCGGTGGTCATCGGACCGGGGCGCGAGGTGATCGACACCTACTACGACTGGGCACGGATCCGCGGGGTCGAGGAGTCGGGCGCCGTCCTGGTCCGGCCCGACACGCACGTCGCGTGGCGGGCGCAGACCCTGGCCGACGACCCGGCGGGCGCGCTGGGCGACGCCCTTCGCTCGGTCCTCGGCAGGGGGCGGCACGATGACTGAGCCGCACGCCGCAGGGGCCGCCGGGCACCCGGCCGAGCCCGTCGACGCCGAGCAGGCCGCCCGCGAGCAGGAGCTCGTCGACCGGGTCGCGGCGTCGTTCGCGGGCGCGGACGACGAGCGCCTGGCGACCGTCCTGCAGTCCCTGACCCGGCACCTGCACGCCTTCCTGCGCGAGGTGCGGCTCACCGACGACGAGTGGAACCAGGGCATCGCGTTCCTCACCGCCGCCGGTCACATCACCGACGACAAGCGGCAGGAGTTCATCCTGCTGTCCGACGTGCTTGGCGCCTCCATGCAGACCATCGCCATCAACAACGCGGCCTACGAGAACGCGACGGAGGCCACCGTCTTCGGCCCGTTCTTCGTGGACGACGCCCCGCGCATCGAGAACGGCGGCGACATCGCCGGCGGCGCCACCGGCCAGCCCTGCTGGGTCGAGGGCACCGTCACCGACACCGCGGGCAAGCCGGTCCCGGGCGCGCGCATCGAGGTGTGGGAGGCGGACGAGGACGGGTTCTACGACGTCCAGTACGGCGACGACCGCACCGCGGGCCGCGCCCACCTCTTCACGGACGACGACGGCGGCTACCGCTTCTGGGGTGTCACGCCCACGCCGTACCCGATCCCGCACGACGGTCCGGTGGGTGCGCTGCTGGCGGCGTCCGGCCGCTCCCCGATGCGCGCCGCGCACCTGCACTTCATGGTGACGGCGCCCGGGCTGCGCACGCTGGTGACCCACATCTTCGTGCGCGGCGACGAGCTGCTCGCCTCGGACTCGGTGTTCGGCGTCAAGGACTCGCTCGTCATGGACTTCGACGAGCAGCCCGCCGGCACGCCGACACCGGACGGCCGCGCGGTCGACGGCACCTGGGCACGCACGCGCTTCGACGTCGTGCTCGCTCCGGGCGGCTGACCGGGGCCGGCGTGCACGGGGCGGTGAGCCGGGCCCGCCCGCCGCGTGCTGACGCGGTGGTGAGGTCGATGTCACAGCCACTTCGGTCGACGGCGAGACGCGGTACCGCCGAAAATGGTAGACCCGCACATCAGCGGTGAACCACGTGCAGCGCTACGCCTGGCTGCACCGGAGGAGGACCATGACGGACGCCGACGACGCTCAGTACCACTCCATCGCCAACCCGCGCCGGACCACGCTCCTGCACCGGAGCGTCCTCGACGCGTTCTCGCCGCAACGCGAGGAACGCGATGCTTCCGAGGAGACGTCCGCGGGCTGACCGCGTAACGCCCTTCCCCGCTTCGCCGAGACCGGACGCCTGCGTCCCCGGTCACCTGCTCCGTGCAGCTGACCCGGGACGTGGGCGTGCTGTCGTTCTCGGATCGTCCGCCAGGCGAGACGGTTCCAAAGTTCACCCCCTCGGTCCCGTGCGCCGGCCGGCCCCGGTGAACGGGCTGGTACGACCCCACAACGCGGGGTTCCCGGGTGTGACAGGCATCACTCGTGTTACATGGCTGAAACATTTCCGCTAGGCTGTATGCGGCTTCATCTTCCACAATTCGGTACGGCAGTGTGCCGGAGCACGACCAGTCACGTGCGGCGAAAACTGAGCGGGGAATCCAGGGATGATCAACGAATCGATTCGACACTTCACGGACGGACGCGTACCCGACGCGGGGATCGCGCACCTCTTCAGCGTCGAGAACCGATTCCAGGCGCGCCTCGACGTCGAGGCCGCGCTCGCTCTGGCCGAGGCGGAGGCCGGCCTGATCCCGGAGCCGGCGGGGGAGGCGATCGCGCAGCACGCCCAGATCGACAAGCTCGACCTCGATCGCGTCGCGGCCGAGACGGCGTCGGCCAGCCACCCCCTGATGCCGCTCATCGAGGAGTTCGCCCGGGTGGTCGGCCGGCAGCACGGCGGCTGGGTGCACTGGGGTGCCACCACGCAGAACATCACGCAGACCGCCGACGTCCTCGTCCTGCGTGACGCGCACCGCGCCATCAAGGACCTGCTCGCCAAGGTGCTGCGTGGCATGTCGAAGCAGGCGGAGGCGTCCGCGGCCGTGCCGATGGCGGGCCGCACGCACAGCCAGCACGCGGTGCCGGTCACGTTCGGCTTCAAGGTGGCCGTCTGGATCGACGAGCTCACCGCGCACACCGACCGCCTGGAGCGCCTGGAGGACAGGCTGTTCCGGGTGCTCATGGGCGGTGCGGTCGGCACGTTCGCGTCGTTCGGCCCCGCCGGGCGCGAGGTCGAGCGCCGGGTCGCGAACCACCTCGGGCTGGGCACCATGCCCGTGCCGTCGCGGGCGATCAACGACGGCATCGTCGAGCTCGTGCTGACGCTCGCCCAGGTCGCGGGCACGGCCGGCAAGATCGGCAAGGACATCTACTCGATGATGCAGCCGGAGTTCGGCGAGGCGTTCGAGCCCATCCCCGAGGGAACCGTCGGCAGCTCGACCATGCCGCACAAGCGCAACCCGCAGCTCGCCCTCGACCTGCTGTCCATGAGTGCCCAGCTCCGCGCCCTTGCCGCGCCCGCACTGGAGTCCATGCAGCACGACCACGAGGCCAACGGCGGCATGACAGATCTCCTGGAGGAGACCGTCGCGCGCGCCACCGTCCTGGCCGGCGACATCCTGACCCGTCTCGACGTCATCCTCGACGGGCTGGAGCTCGACGAGCAGCGCATGCGCGCCAACCTCGCCCTGAGCGAGGGCCTGATCGGCTCGGAGTCGCTCATGATGGAGCTGGGGGAGCGCATCGGCCGGCAGAAGGCGCACGAGGTCGTGTACGAGGTGGCGCAGGAGTCCGCCGTCGGCGACGCTCCGTTCCTGGACCTGCTGGTGCGCAACGCGACGGTCAGCGCCTACTTCGACCGCGCCGAGATCAGCCGCCTGATCGATCCCCGCGCCTACCTCGGCGAGAGCGTCACGATCGCCCACGAGATGGCACAGCACGCCCGCGCGGTCGCCGACCGGCTGGAGTTCAGCGCCCGCACGGCCAAGCCCGTCCCGCTCTTCGTCCGCGAGACGGAGCCCGACACCACGACCTCCAGCCAGGACCGCGTGCTCGTAGGGCTCTAGAGCGCTGAGTGCCGGGTATCTGCCCTCCTTGGTGGATCACGAGGGCGCATACCCGGCACTCGACGAGGCCGGGTAGGTCAGAACAGGGTCAGGGACTCCCAGGTGCGGCCCGTCGTGCCGACCGGGGTCGGGGCCGGTGCCGCCGGCGCCTCGGCCGGCTCCGCGGGAACGCTCCCGCCGCGCAGCTCGGCGTCGGGGATCATCCCGCCGTCCGGCACGAGCATCTCGCCGACGCCGCCCCGCCCGGCCGCCCACTCCTCGGCAGCGAAGCCGGCGAGCTGGTCGACCCGCTCGTTGTAAGGGTTGCCGACGTGGCCCCGCACCCAGTGGAACCGGACCGGTCCGGTGCGCTCCGAGACGGCGCGGTCGACGTCACGCACCAGCTCCACGTTGGGGACCGGGTCGCCGGACGGGGAGCGCCAGCCGTTGCGCTTCCATCCCTCGGACCACTCGGACACCGACCGGACGGCGTACTGCGAGCTCGACTCCACCAGGAGGGGCTCGTCGCCGGGGTGCGCCTCGATCGCGCGCAGCAGGGCCGAGAGCGCCGCGACCTGGTCGTTGCCCCGGGCAGCGCCGCCCGAGTCGAACTGACCGCCCGCGTGGTTGATCCATGCCCATCCGATCGCGCCGCCGGGCGCGGCCGACCCGTGCGTGCTGACGATGATCACGGCGTCCATTGTGCATCCTTCCGCCCGCAACCCGTGCGGGCGCCCAGGGCGTGGCGGCGCGGGTACCGGATGTCGGTGTCCCCGTCCGAGAGTTCGGGACGGCGAACCCGTCACCCCGGAGCCACGAAACCCATGGCCGCCGTTTCCTGGGCATGATGACGACGTGCCCCACGCCTCGCCCCAACCGCCCCGCCGCCCGTCCGGCAGCATGCCGACGCCCGCCGAGCGCGCGCAGGAGCAGCACCCCTCCCGGCCCCGCACCCGCGCGGACATCCGTCGGTGGCGCCGTCTGCTCGCCGACGAGCGGGCCGAGGCTGCCGTCTACCGGGACCTGGCCGGGCGCCGCACGGGTGAGGAGCGGGAGATCCTGCTCGCCCTCGCGCGGGCGGAGAAGCGGCACGAGTCGCACTGGCTCGACCTCCTGGGCCCGGACGTCGGCGCGCCGGTGCGGGGCGACCTGCGCACGCGTGCGCTCGGCTTCCTCGCCCGGCGGTTCGGCGGCGTGTTCGTGCTGGCGCTCGCCCAGCGGGCCGAGGCCCGCTCGTCCTACGCGCACGACGCCGACGCCACCGTGACGATGGCGGCCGACGAGCAGATCCACGAGGAGGTGGTGCGCGCCCTGGCCACCCGCGGTCGCAACCGGCTGTCCGGCACGTTCCGCGCGGCGGTGTTCGGCGCCAACGACGGCCTCGTGTCCAACCTCGCTCTCGTGCTGGGCATCGGCGCCTCCGGGGTGGCGACGAGCACCGTGCTGCTGTCGGGTCTGGCCGGTCTCCTGGCGGGTGCGCTCTCGATGGGCGCCGGCGAGTTCATCTCGGTGCGCTCACAGCGCGAGCTGCTGGAGGCGTCGTCGCCGTCGCCCGACGCCGCGGCCGCGCTGCCGCACCTCGACGTCGACGCGAACGAGCTCGCGCTCGTGTACCGGGCGCGGGGCATGACCGTCGACGACGCGACCGCGCACGCCGACGCCGTGCTCGCCCGGCTCGCCGTCACACCCGGCGACCACGGGAGCCCGCTGCTGCACCCGCAGGCGGCCGACGCCGAGCCCGTCGCCGACGGCGACGGCGACGGTGACGACCTGGAGACGCACGGCACGGCGTGGGGCGCGGCGTTCTCGTCCTTCTGCTTCTTCGCGTCGGGCGCGGTGATCCCGGTGCTGCCGTACCTGTTCGGTCTGGGCGGGCTCGCGGCGGTGGTGGTCTCCACGGCCCTCGTGGGGATCGCGCTGCTGGCGACGGGGGCGGTCGTCGGGCTGCTCTCGGGGACGTCGCCGCTCACGCGTGCCCTGCGCCAGATCGCCATCGGTCTCGGCGCGGCGGGTGTCACC
This sequence comes from Promicromonospora sp. NPDC052451, assembly GCF_044547525.1. NCBI lineage: Bacteria > Bacillati > Actinomycetota > Actinomycetes > Micrococcales > Promicromonosporaceae > Promicromonospora > Promicromonospora sp. NPDC052451. The sequence goes on along the minus strand of NZ_JBIUAP010000001.1, from coordinate 76,994 downwards.
TACGTGCTCGGGCTGATCTTCGGGGCCACCGTCGCCTGACTCTTGCTCGACCCGGACAAGTTCACCCATAGTGGTTCTGCGGGTGATCCGCATAGGGGTCGATCCCGTGAGATGCCCGAGATAACGCGCCTCTCCCGACATGTCGCAGTTCCTAAGCACAAAATTCTCGATCCGCAAACCGCAGGTATGCAGTTGCCGATATGCGTGACGCCGCGAAGATTTGATGCGTATACATATCTGCTGGCGGCCCGTCCGGGCCGGAGAGCGGGAGACCGATGTCGAGGGACGCGCTGACAGGCACGGGGGAGCACCTCCGTCGCCTCGTCGCGCGCGCCGCCGGGACGGTCGCACTCGGTGCCGCGGGCCTCGCGCTCGGCGTCACGCTCGCGGCACCGTCCGCCGCCGCCGAGGGCGGGCCTGCCGACTCAGTGGTCCGTGAGGCCACCGACCCCGCCGCCGGCGTCCGCGGCTCCGTCCTCGGCGACACGCTGGACGCGACCGCCCGGCTCGTCACGTCGACCACCGGCCTGCTGGGCCTGACGCCCGCGCCGGACGCCGCGCCCGAGGACGCCGGGACCGTCGAGCCCGGTGACGCCGGGGCCGAGGACGCCGGAGCCGCTGCGCCCGAGGGTGCGGCGGGTGAGCCGGCCGCGGCCGGCGGGCAGGCGACGCAGCCTGCACCGGAGCCGGCCACCGACCCGTCGTCGACCGGGCAGAGCACGGCGGGGACGGGTGCCGCCGCCGAGCAGCCCGCGGGGTCCGGCACCACGAAGCCCGCGCCGTCGGAGACGGACGCGCCCGGCACCGCCGCTCCTGAGCCGACGGACCCGGTCACGGAGACCGTCGAGGGCGCGGTGGCCGCGGTCTCCGAGGGTGTGCTGACGCCGGCGACGGAGCCGGTGCGCAGCGGGGTGACGGCGCCCCTGGGCGAGATCGTCACCTCGATCGTGGAGGAGCCCGTCACCCGCACCGCCGACGTCGTCGAGCAGGTCTCCGACCCGGTGCTGCGGCCCGTGACCGAGCAGGTCGGCACGATCCTGACCCCGGTGACCGAGCCCCTCGGCGAGCAGCTCGCTCCGGTGACGGGCGTCGTCGGGCAGATCGTCTCGCCGCTGGCGCCCGTGCTGAGCACGGTGACCGAGCCGCTGGCACCCGTGACCGACGGCCTCCTGTCCCCCGTGGCCGGGCTGCTCTCCCCGGTGACCGACGTCGTGGGCGGCGTGACCGGCCCCGTCCTGGGGGCGCTCGATCCCGTGACCGCGCCGATCACCGACGCGCTCGCCCCGGTGCTGACGCCCGTGGTCCAGGTCGTCGCCCCGGTCGGCGAGGTTCTCGAGCCGGTCGTCGAACCGCTCGACCCGATCGTGGCGCCCCTCGCTCCACTGCCCGAGGTGCTCGTGCCGGAGCTTCCGGCCGTTCCCGCGGCGCCGACCCTTCCGGCGACCGTGGTTCCTGCCGAGCTGATCGTGGAGCCCACCGAGCCGGCGTACCCGGGGTCGCTGCAGGCCTCCGGGGACGCCGCGGGTGTCGTGGTCCGGACCCCGGCAGGGGTCCAGGACGCGATGCTCGCGCCGACGGCGGCGACCGCTGCCGGCGATACCGCCGCGACGGACACCGTGAGCGTGCACGACGTCCTGACCGGGTCCGCCGCGGGCGGCCCGGGTGCGGGCCTGCCGCTCGGGGCCGGCGGAGCGGGCGCAGCGCTCGCCGCCGGCTCCGGTGGCCTCGCGAGCGGCGGCGCGTCGCAGCTCAAGCCGCTGGGCGGCGAGCCCCTGGCGATGCTCGCGGCCCTCCTGGTCTTCCGGGCCCGGGCCTGGCGCGTCTCGGTGGACGAGTCGCGCGCCAAGCTGTCCAGCAGCTACACGGACATCCCTGTCTCTCCTGCCTGACCTGGGTGGACCGCGCCGACGCGTGCGGTACCACCCGACGGCGGCTCTGCCGTCGGTTCCAGGACAGGCAAGGAGAGACCCCCATGGACACATTCATCCGACGCGCCCTGTGCACGGCACTCGTCGCGGGCGGCCTCGTCGTCGTCGGCGCGTCCGCCGCGTACGCCGCGGCCGGCGAGCGGCCGGACCCGGCGCGCCCCGAGACGGTAGCCGCTGCGGAGGCGCACGCCGGCGGCACGGATGCTGCTGGTGCGGACGCTGCTGCTGGTGCGGACGCTGCTGGTGCGGCCGTCGTGAGCCTCGATGACGCGGCCGGCGGTGCGACGCAGGGAGACGGGCAGCGCGGGGTCGTGGGCGGGCTCGTGGAGAACCTCGTGGGACGCGAGGGTGTCGTCGGGTCGCTCGTCGAGGGCGATGTCGCCGGTGTCGTCGAGGGCGCGCTGGGGGAGGGCGGCCTGGTCGACGATCTGCTGACGGGCGTGCCGTCGCCGGGCGCCGAGGAGCCGGGCGAGGAGCCTGGAACTGAGGAGCCTGGAACTGAGGGGCCTGGAACTGAGGAGCCTGGAACTGAGGGGCCTGGAACTGAGGAGCCTGGAACGGAGGAGCCCGGAACGGAGGAGCCCGGAACAGGCTGGCCGGGAGTCGGGGAGCCGGGAACCGGCCCGGGTACCGAGGAACCTGGGACGGAAGAACCCGGCACCGAGGAGCCCGGCACCGAGCACCCGGGCGGCCACGGTCCGGGAACTGGACGGCCCGGGGAGGGCGAGGGCGAGGGCGACCACGCGCCGGGATCCCCTGGCAGCAGCACGGACCGTCCCGGCAGCGACCGTCCGGACACCGACCGTCCCGACGACCGCCCGGGGACGCACGGCGTCGACCCGGCCGCCGGGAACCCCGGCGAGGTGGAGCTCACGACGGTGCTTCCCGTGGAGCCCGGGCACGGCATGACCAGCCCGAGCGCACCGGTGGCCGCTGACAGCACGATGCCCGCCGTGACCCCGGTGGCCGTGCCCGTCGCAGCTCGTGAGCTGCCCGAGGGCAGCGTCGACCTGCGCTGGGGCGACGGGCGGCCGGCCCGTGACTCCCGGTCGTACGACACGAACATCCTGCCGGGCGGTCTGACCGGCGGGTTCCTGGGCACGACGGTCGAACCGGTGCCCGAGGCCGAGCCGGAGCCCGAGAACGAGGCGGAGCCGGTGCGTGTGCCCGGTGACACGACCGTTCGGACGGGCCACATGTTTACGGGGCAGCTCTCGCTGATCTCGCTCCTGCTGGGGCTGGGGATCGCGGTGCTCCGCACACGTCGCCGTTGAGGTGTGGTCACTGACCACACCATGACGGACGACAACGATCCGGGCCCGGCCCCCGGTCATGAGGCACCACGGTGACTCGCGACCGAGGACCGACCCAGGCCCGGGTCGGCAGGTTCGTAGGGTCGGGGCGCCGCTGGGGGGCGCCCCGGTCCGCGGACCGGAACTGAACGGAGCGGGAGCTCAGGTCATCGGGGGGTGGCCTGGGCTCCCGCTCCGCTGTTCGCGTGCTGTCCACCCGCTCGCGGGCGTCGGAGGAGGCGCACGTCACACGGACGGCCCCGGCCACTCCCGCGACCGGGGCCTACGATCGGAGCACTATGCGCCACCTGCTCGCCGACACCACGCCCCTGAAGGTGTCGGCGGACTACCGGCGGCTCTGGGTGGGCCTGTCGATCTCGAACATCGGCACGCAGGTGACCATCGTCGCGGTGGGCCTGCAGATCTACGCGCTGACCGGTTCCACGCTCGCCGTCGGCGTGCTGGGCCTCTTCTCGCTGGTCCCGCTCGTGGCCCTCGGCTTGTACGGCGGCGCGCTCGTGGACCACTACGACCGCCGCAAGGTGTCGCTCGTGTCCTCGCTCGTGCTGTGGGTCGTCGTGGCCGGCATCGCAGCGCAGGCCTGGCTGCGCCTGGAGTCGGTCCCGCTGCTCTACGCGCTGGTCGCGGTGCAGAGCGCGGCCTTCGCGATCAACAACCCGGCCCGGTCGGCGATCATCCCGCGGCTGCTCCCCAAGGAGCTCATGCCGGCGGCCAACGCACTGGCCACCCTCTCGATGAACGTCGCGCTGACCGGCGGCCCGCTGATCGGTGCCCTCCTCGTGGCCCGGCTCGGGTATGCCTGGGCGTACACGCTGGACATGGTGCTGTTCCTCGCCGCCCTGTGGGCCGTGTTCCGGCTTCCGCCGGTGCTCCCCGAGGGGGCGGCGGGCGGTGGACCCGGACGTGCCCGGGTGGGCGCCGTCGGGCTGCGCTCCGTCCTGGACGGCCTGCGGTATCTCGCGACCCAGCCGAACGTGCGCGCCACGTTCCTCGTCGACATCTGCGCGATGGTGCTCGCCTTCCCGCGCGTGCTGTGGCCCGCGGCGGGCGTGATCTACCTGGGCGGCGGCGAGTCGACCACCGGTGTGCTCGCCGCGGCCTTCGCCGTCGGCGGCGTGCTCGCGAGCGTCTTCTCCGGCGGGCTGACCCGCATGCGCAAGCAGGGGCAGGTGATCGTCTGGGCCATCACCGCGTGGGGACTGTCGATCGCGGCCTTCGGGCTGGTGCTCGTCCTGGTGGGCAGGGACTCGCCGGACGGGGCGATCGTCTGGGCGGTGGTCGCGGCCGGGATTGCGCTCGCGTTCGCGGGCGGGTCGGACAGCATCTCGTCGGTGTTCCGGCAGAGCATCCTGCAGACCGCCACGCCCGACCACATGCGCGGCCGGCTCCAGGGCGTGTTCATCGTGGTCGTGGCCGGTGGCCCGCGACTGGGCGAGATGGTGCTCGGCGCGGAGGCCACGTGGTTCGGCGAGGGCTGGGCGGCCGTCGTCGGTGGCCTGACGTGCGTCGTGCTGCTCTGGCTGATCGTCCGGCTGACGCCACGCTTCTGGCGGTACGACGCCCGCCACCCGGAACCCTGACCCGAGGTGCCGGACGCCGCGGTGCGACCCGGGCGTCCGGCATGTCGGGACCCGGTCAGTTGGCCGACGACGAGTTCCCGTCGGCCTTCGCGGCCAGGCTGGTGACGAGCTGGTTGATGTCCACGCCCGTGAGCTGCTTGATGACGCCCTGCCCCTCGCCGAGCACCGACGCCACGTTCTTGGTGACGGCGGAGGCGCCGTCCGTCGAGACCACCGTCATGCCCTGGATCGCGCTGATGGGCTCGGCGGCGGCACGGACGATCTCGGGCAGCCGCTCGATGAGCTCCTGCGTCAGGGCCGCCTCGCCGTACTTGCGCAGGGCCTCGGCCTTGGCGTCCGTGGCGGCGGCCTCGGCCAGACCCTCGGCCTCGACGGCGGCGGCGCGGGCACGGCCCTCGGCCTCGATGCCCGCGGCGAGCGCGACCTGCCGGTCCCGCTCCGCCTCACCGGCGCGACGCACGGCCTCGGCGGCGGCCTCGGCGTCCTGCAGCGCGGCGGTCTTGTTCGCCTGCGCGATCGTGGTGCGCTTGAAGGCCTCGGCCTCGGTGGCCGCGTTGTCGGCGTCGCGGCGTGCGTTGGCCCCCTGGACCTCGGCGTAGGCCCGCGCCTCGGCCGGCTTGCGCACCTCGATGTCGAGCCGCTCCTGCTCCACGCGGGCCTTCTCGGCCATCGCCTCGCGCTCCTGCTGCGCCACCAGGCGGTCCTGCTCGGCGCGGGCGAGCTGGCCGGCCGCCTCCGCCTCGGCGTTCGCCCGGTCCGTCTCGGCCTTGATGGTGGCCTTCTTGAGGTCGAGCGCCTTCTGCCGCTCGGCGATCTGCTCGGCGGCATCGATCACCGCGAACTCGGAGGCACGCTTGGCCTCGGCCTCCGACACCTCGGCGAGCTGCCGCGCGTTGGCGGCCTCGGCCCGGCCGAGGTTCGCCAGGTAGTCCGAGCCGGGCGTCGAGATGTCCGAGATGTTGAGCAGGTCGACCTGCAGGCCCTGCTCCGACAGGTCCGTCTTGGTGGACTGCACCACGCGGTCGGACAGGCCCTTGCGGTCCGAGATGATCTGCTCGATCGTCATGTCACCGACGATGGAGCGCAGCGAACCCTCCAGCGACTCCTTGATGATCTCGGTCAGCAGGTGCTGCTGGGACAGGAAGCGCTGCGCGGCGCGCCGCACGCCCTCCTCGTCGCCGCGGACCTTGAAGTTGATCGAGGCCTTGATCGCGATCTTGATGCGGTTCTTGTCCACGCCCTCGACCGTGATGCCGATCTGGCGCTGCTCCAGCGAGATGGCGAAACCCTGCTGCAGCACGGGCCACACGAACGCCCGGCCGCCGACGACGACACGCTGGCTCGCGGTCTGCGCCTCGGACTTCCCGGCGCCGCGGCCCACCACGATGAGCGCCTCGTTGGGCGGCACCCTGCGGATGCGGCTCGCGACGAACGCGAGGATGAGGAAGACGGCGAGGACGGCCGCCGCGACGGCGACGATCCCGATGAGTTGACCGGTCATATCGGCTCCTGGGGTGGGGTGAACCGACCGGGCCGACGAGCGGTCCCGGCCGGCGGTGAACAGAGGTGGGGACCGCGACGACGCGCGCTCAGCGCGGTACGGGCTCGACCTTGACGCGTGCGCCGTGCTGCTCGACGACGACGACCCGGGTGCCCTGCGGGATCGGTTCGTCGGAGAACGCGAGCCGGGTCTCCAGCTCCGTGGCGGCATCGAGGGAGACCTCGCCGTGTCCGCGGTCGACGTCGGAGGTCACGCTGCCGTGCGTGCCGACCAGGGAGACCGGGGTGCCGTCCTCGCCGGCCTTGAGCCGCTTGATCAGCACGTTGACGAGGATGATCACGAGGACGGCGACCACCAGGCCTGCCGGGTAGGCGACCCAGGCGGGCAGCCCGGAGGACAGGATCACCGTGCCGGTCGCGCCGAAGAGCAGGGCACCTGACCCGAGCGACGTGCCGGAGACGGCACCGTCGGCCAGGTCGAAGAAGTCACCGAGCAGCAGAGACGTGAGTGCGAGCGCGAGTCCCAGCAAGCCGATGACGATGAAGACGAGCATGCGCGTCCGTTCCTGAAGTTTCTGGAAGTTGCCTGCAAGTTATCAGGAACTCGTATGCCACCTGCTGAACAACCGGGTGAACTTCTGTCGTGTCGGGCCTCGCGTGCGAACTACTCCCGTGCAGCCGACTGGCGCCGCAGGGTGCCGCTCGCGGCCAGCGTCAGCAGCGCGGCGAACCACGCGGCGCCGACGGGGACGAGGAACCCTGCGTCGGCCCCGGCGGCGTCCACCCGCAGCCCGGCGAACGACGCGCCGAGCGAGGCGCCGATGCCGATCGAGGTACCCACCCAGGTGAGCGCCTCGGTCAGCTGATGTCTGCCCACCATGTCCTGCACGAGCCCGTTGCCCGTGATGACCGTGGGGGCGATGGCGAGCCCGGCCACGAACATCACGGCGGCCAGCGTCCACAGGGAGTTCGCCAGCAGGAAGAGGGACACGCCTGGTCCGAGCGCCACCATCCCGATGACGAACCGGCGGACGGCCGGGCTGGTGAAGTGCCGGGCCCCGTAGACGAGGCCGGCGACCATCGACCCGAGCGCGAACACCGCGAGCACGACGCCGGAGGCGCCCTTGCTCCCCAGCTCCTCGGCGAACGCGACGGTGACGACCTCCATGGAGCCGAAGATGACGCCCATGGCCACGAAGACGAGGACCAGCACCGGCATGCCCGGGACGAGGACCACGGGGCGGCTGCGCACCTCGGCGCCGGGCGTCACGACGGCCGGTTCGGTGGCGCGCTGCACGACGAAAAGCAGCCCGCCCACGGCCGCCGCGATCCCGGCCACCACCAGGGCGGACGGTGCCGCCACGGCGGTGGCGAGCGTCGTGGCGAGCACCGGTCCGACGATGTAGACCAGCTCGTCGACGGACGACTCCAGCGAGTAGGCGGTGTGCAGGCGGCGCGGGTCGTCGAGCACGCCGTTCCAGCGGGCCCGGACCATGGAGCCGTAGGACCCCTGGCTCCCGCCGGCGATCGCGGCGAAGGGCCAGAGCACCCACTCCGGGGCGCCCAGCACCGCGGCGGTGACGAGGCCGCCCAGCCCCGCGACCGAGACCAGCAGGGCCGGCAGCAGGACGCGCCGCTGACCGTGCCGGTCCACCCAGCGTGCGATCTGCGGGGCGAGGAACGCCTGCGCGAGCCCGAGCACTGCGGCTACTCGACCCGCCATCGCATAGCTGTCGTAGAGCCCCTGCACCATGAGCACGGCGCCGATCCCGACCATCGACATCGGCAGGCGGGCGAGCGCGCCCGCCGTGGAGAACTTCAGCGCGCCGGGCGTGCGGAGCACGGCCAGGTACGGGTTGGTGCGGGGTGTTGCGACGGTCTCGGGCACGGGTCGAGTGTCGCACCGACCACTGACACGGCCCCCGTCTTTTCGGTGCGACCGGCCGCGGGTCCGTGGGACGTGTGCGGTGGCCCCCGGCGGCGCGGAGGCCTCACGATGGTGCCCATGACCGACGAACCGCAGGTGACGGTGACCGACAACCCCGAGGAGTCCCGCTTCGAGCTGACGGTCGACGGGACGCTCGCCGGCTTCGCCGTCTACGAGAACCAGCCGGGCGTCGTCGTGTTCCTGCACACCGAGGTGTTCGAGGAGTACGAGGGGCGGGGCCTGGCGGGTCGGCTCGCGAAGTCTGCGCTGGAGGCCGCGCGTGAGGCCGGCCGCAAGGTCGTGCCGCTGTGCCCGTACATCCGGGCCTACATGCGTCAGCACGCACCGGACTACGACGACCTGCTCCAGGGTCCCCTCGCCTCCTGACCTGGGCCGGCCCCGCCGCCGCATCGTGAAAATAGATTCCACAACTGTGATTGCTCTGCAACTTCACATCCGACGCGACTTGTGCGAGAGTTTCTCCACGGCGTCGCCCGGCGGCATTGTTCATCACTCGTGATCGAGCAGTGCGCCGATCGACGCCGGCCAACGTCGTAGGGGCTCTGCCCTGTCTGGCACGCCCGCACGGTCCCCGGACCGTACGGGTCAGCAATGGGTCCACAACAACAGACACAACAACAGAGCAGCACGGCACAGCCCCCAGCAGACAGCACCGGAGGTCGAGAGCACGTGAGGCACCCTGCCCGCCATGAGGCGACACCCATGCCCGCCTACGCGCGCACGAGGTCGCTTCCACCGGGCGGCGCCCCGCGAGGCGCGATGGCCGGCCTGGGCCGCCGCGAGTTCCTCACCATGGCCGCGGCGGGCACCGCGGCCGCCGCGATCAGCGTCACCATCGCCGCGCTCGACCCCGCCGCTGCGCTCGGCGCCACCGCGATGACGGGTAACGCGACGCCCGAGCCGCCGTCGGCCCTGAACCTGAAGCGCGAGCTGCGTGCCATGTGGATCGCGTCGGTCGCGAACATCGACTGGCCGTCCGCGAGCGGCCTCGACCCCGCCACGCAGCAGGCCGAGTTCCTGCGCTACCTGGACGTGGCGCAGGAGAACCGGCTGAACGCGGTGTTCGTCCAGGTGCGCCCGACGGCCGACGCCCTCTGGGACAGCCCGCACGAGCCGTGGTCGCAGTACCTGACCGGTACCCAGGGGCAGGACCCGGGCTACGACCCGCTCGCGTTCATGGTCGAGGAGGCGCACAAGCGCAACATCGAGCTGCACGCGTGGTTCAACCCCTACCGCGTCTCGATGCAGGCCGACCTCGCCCAGCTCGTCGCCGAGCACCCTGCGCGGCAGCACCCGGACTGGGTGTGGGCCTACGGCGGCCGGCTCTACTTCGACCCGGGCGTGCCCGAGGCGCAGGAGCACATCCAGCGGGCGATCCTGCACGCGGTCGAGAACTACGACATCGACGGCGTGCACTTCGACGACTACTTCTACCCGTACCCCGTGGTCGGGCAGGAGCTGCCCGACACGGCCACGTACGAGGAGCACGGCGCGGGCTTCGACACCATCGAGGACTGGCGGCGCGGGAACGTCGACCGCTTCGTCGAGACGATGAGCGTGCGGATCAAGACGGTCAAGCCCTGGGTGAAGTTCGGGATCAGCCCGTTCGGCATCTGGCGCAACGCCTCGACGGACCCGCTCGGCTCGGACACGGCCGGCTCGCAGTCGTACGACGACCAGTACGCCGACACCCGCAAGTGGGTCCTGGAGGGCTGGCTCGACTACGTCAACCCGCAGATCTACTGGCAGATCGGCCTGGCCGTCGCGGACTACGCGGCCCTCGTCCCGTGGTGGGCCGAGGTCGCGGCCGCGTCGGGCACCCAGCTGTACGTGGGGGAGGGCCTGTACAAGATGACGAGCGGGGTGTTCACCGACCCCGAGGAGCTGACCAACCACCTCGACCTGTGCCGCGAGGTCAGCCGGGACGTCGGCCCGGTGCACGGGAACGTCTACTACTCGGCCGTGCACGTCCCCGCCGACCCGCAGGGCGGGATGTCACGCGTGGTGGCCGACCACTACCAGCACCCGGCGCTGATCCCGCCGATGCCGCACCTGCCCGCCGACCCCGTGGTCAGCCCGGTCCTCGCGAACACCCGCCGGGTCGACGGCGGCGTCCGCGTCCATGTCGCCGACCTCGGTGCCAGGACCGCCCGCGCCACCTCGTTCGCGGTGTACCGCGTGACGGGGGTCGCCGGCGCCGTCGACGTCGACGACCCGGCGAACCTGGTCGGCACGTTCCGGTCCGGGAGCGGGCGCATCCAGTCGTGGCTCGACACCACCGCCGTGGCCGGCACGCCGTACACCTATGTGGTCACCGCGCTGGACCGGGTCTGGAACGAGAGCGGGCCCAGCCGGCCGCGCGTCGTCAGGTAGCTGCCGCCGTCAGGTGGCGGTCAGCGTTCGACGGGCAGTCCGGCGCCCGTCCAGGCGACGATGCCGCCGTCGAGGTTGGTCGCCTCGAGCCCGGCCGCCTCGTTGAGCCACTGGGTGGCCCGTGCCGAACGGCCGCCCGAGTGGCACATGACCAGGATGGGGGCGTCCGCGTCGAGCTCGCCGAACCGGGCAGGCAGGTCACCGAGCGGGATGTGCACCGCGCCGGGGGCATGGCCGGCGTCCCACTCGTCCTGTTCACGGACGTCGAGGAGCGTCGTCCCGTCGGGGACGGGGGTGGCGGGGTCGAGCTCGCCGGGGTGGACCGCGGGGACCTCGGGCTGCATGGGCGGGAACATGCCGTCAGCCTACGACGACGACGCGACCCGTCCGACGGCGACGCACGCGCCCGGTACCTGGCAGTATCGGCTGCATGGATGCGCGTGCCGGAACCCCCGCCCAGCCCAGCGACCTGATCGACGTCGACCAGGTGGTCGGCGCCTACTACGACCTCTCCCCGGACCCGGACGATCCCGGCCAGCAGGTCGTCTTCGGCACGTCCGGTCACCGCGGTTCGAGCCTGGACCATGCCTTCAACGAGGCGCACATCGTCGCGATCACCGCGGCGATCGTGGAGTACCGGCGCGGACAGGGCACCGACGGCCCCCTCTTCATCGGGCGGGACACGCACGCGCTGTCCCGGCCGGCCTGGCAGACGGCGCTCGAGGTGCTCGCCGCGGCCGACGTCGACGTCATGGTCGACGCGCGCGACTCGTGGACGCCGACGCCCGCCGTCAGCCAGTCGATCCTGCTGCACAACCAGACGCGGTTCGCGGAGGGGACGCCGGGTCTGGCGGCCCCGGGAGCCGGCCTGGCGGACGGCATCGTCGTGACGCCGTCGCACAACCCGCCTCGTGACGGCGGCTTCAAGTACAACCCGCCGCACGGCGGCCCCGCCGGCTCCGACGCGACCGGGTGGATCGCCGACCGGGCGAACGAGATCCTCCGGACCGGCGTCGGGCAGGTGAAGCGGGTGTCGCTCCAGGACGCGCTCGCCGCGGACCGGACACACCGCCACGACTACCTGTCGAGCTACGTGGACGACCTCGCGGGCGTGCTCGACCTCGACGCGATCCGGGCGTCCGGCGTGCGGATCGGGGCCGACCCGCTGGGCGGGGCGTCCGTCGAGTACTGGGGCGAGATCGCGGAGCGGTACGACCTCGACCTGACCGTCGTCAACCCGCAGGTCGACCCGCGCTGGTCCTTCATGACCCTCGACTGGGACGGCAAGATCCGCATGGACTGCAGCTCGCCGTACGCCATGGCCTCCCTGGTCGAGAAGATGACGGGGCCCGACGGCGGCGCGCCGTTCGACATCGCCACCGGGAACGACGCCGACTCGGACCGGCACGGGATCGTCACGGCCGACGGTCTGATGAACCCCAACCACTTCCTCGCCGTGGCCATCGAGTACCTGTTCGGCGGGGCGCGCCCGAGCTGGCCCACCGGTGCGGCCATCGGCAAGACGCTGGTGTCGTCGGCGCTCATCGACCGCGTCGCCGCGGGGCTCGACCGGCGGCTGGTCGAGGTGCCGGTCGGGTTCAAGTGGTTCGTGCCCGGCCTGCTCTCGGGCGAGGTCGGGTTCGGCGGCGAGGAGTCGGCGGGCGCCTCGTTCCTGCGCAAGGACGGGCGCGTCTGGTCGACCGACAAGGACGGGATCCTGCTCGCGCTGCTCGCCTCGGAGATCCTGGCGACCACGGGGCGGTCCCCGTCCGAGCACCACGCGGCGCAGGTGGAGCGGCACGGGCAGAGCTGGTACGCCCGCGTCGACGCCGCCGCGACGCGCGAGCAGAAGGCACGGCTCGCCGCGCTGTCGCCGTCCGACGTCACGTCCACGACGCTGGCCGGGCAGGACATCACGGCCACGCTCACCGAGGCCCCCGGCAACAGCGCGAAGATCGGCGGCCTCAAGGTGACGACGGCCGACGCGTGGTTCGCCGCGCGGCCGAGCGGCACCGAGGACGTCTACAAGATCTATGCGGAGTCGTTCGTCTCCGCGGACCACCTCGCCGAGGTGCAGGACGCCGCGAAGGCGCTGGTCGGGGAGGCGCTCGCCTGACGCCACGGTCCGCAGCCCGGCGCCGGGCGTGCGGTTCGGTCGTCTGCACCGAGATCGGTCGTTCCCCGAGCCGATCTCGGTGCAGACGACCGAGGACGCGGGCCGGAACGGGCGCCAGGCCAGGGCACGGGTGACCCTGAGGTCACCTCGTGCTGGTGACCAGCAGGTTGGCGAGCTGGGTCAGCACCTCGGACCGGGCGGCGACGTCGCCGTCCTGCACCTCGGGGTTCGCGATCATCGAGGCGCGCATGGACGACTCGTAGGTGCCGAGCAGCAGGTCGACGGCCGTGTCCTGGTCGATCGTGAACCGGAGGCCGAGGTTCGCGAGGATCCGCTCGATCGCAGCCCCGCACTCCCGGCGGAGCGCCTGCTCCTGGGCCAGGAAGGGCGCCCCGACCGTCGGGTCGCGCATCGCGAGCAGCTCGAGCTCGGCGCGCATCAGCGCCCAGGTCCGGGCCTGCCCGGGGTCGGTGACCACCACCGAGAGGATCGCGCGGACGGCCGTGTGGTCCACGGAGCCGTCGCGCACGACGTCGGGCTGCAGGTCCGCGACGACGGTCTCCAGCGCGGCGAGCTGACGGCGCTGCGCCCGCTCGGCCAGCGCCAGGAACAGCTCCTCCTTGCTGCTGAAGTTCGAGTAGAAGGCGCCACGGGTGAAGCCCGCGGCCTCGCACACCGCCTCGATCGAGGCGCCGTGGATGCCGTGCTGGGCGAAGACCGTGAAGGCCGCGTCGAGCAGACGCTCGCGGGTGCGCTCACGCCGGGGGGAGAGGGCAGAGGCGAAAGCGCGCTCGGCGGACGACCCGGACCCGGCGTCGGTGGCGGGTTCAGTGGTCACGGAGTTCTCCTCGGGGGACTGCTTCGGGCGGAAGGTCACCAGTCTATCAATACACTCGTGTATCCGATGCACTCGTGCATCGGATACAGTGGTGCATCGAACGTCCCGTCATCGGTCCCCGCCTCGTCCAGGAGTGTGCGTGTCCTCCGTCCTCTACTCGCTCGGCCGCTGGGCCGTCCGCGCCCGCCGGCTCGTCGTAGCCGTCTGGGTCGTGGCACTCGTCCTCGTGGGCGGTGCGGCCGGCCTGCTGCAGCAAGGTCTCGACAACCAGGTGTCCATCCCGGGCACCGAGTCCCAGGAGGCGCTCGACCGCCTGGCGGCGACGTTTCCCCAGGTCAGCGGCGCCTCAGCGCAGGTGATCGTGGTCGCGCCCGAGGGCGGGACCATCAACGACGAGCCGATGCGCTCGGCCATCGAGGACGGTGTCGAGAAGATCGGCGACGTCTCGCAGGTCGAGGTCGTCACCTCCCCGTACGACGAGCAGATGCCGGCGTCGGTGTCCGACGACGAGCGGGCCACGCTGCTGACGATCCAGCTCGACGGTGACCAGGGTTCCATCACGGACGAGACCAAGGACGCGCTCGGCGTCGAGGCGGACGCGCTCGCGCAGGCACTGCCCGACGGCGCCGAGGCGCACCTGGGCGGCCAGCTCTTCTCCTCGAAGTTCCCCGAGATGACGCTGACCGAGGGCATCGGCCTGCTCGTCGCGCTCGTGGTGCTGGTCCTGACCCTCGGCTCGCTCGTGGCCGCGGGGCTGCCGCTGCTGAACGCGCTGCTCGGCGTCGGGGCGTCGATGGGGCTGCTGTTCGCGGCCACCGCGCTCGGCCCCATCAACTCCACCACGCCGATGCTGGCGGTGATGCTGGGCCTGGCGGTCGGCATCGACTACGCCCTGTTCATCGTGTCGCGGCACCGCGAGCAGCTCGGTACCGGGCTGTCCGTGCCGGAGTCGATCGCGCGGGCCACGGCCACCGCGGGGTCGGCCGTCGTGTTCGCCGGCCTCACCGTGATGATCGCCCTGGTGGGCCTGGGCGTGGCCGGCATCCCGTTCCTCACCATCATGGGCGTCGCGGCAGCCGTGACGGTGGGCGTCACCGTCCTGGTGTCGCTGACCCTGCTGCCCGCGCTCCTCGGGTTCGCGGGCGAGCGGCTGCGCCCCAGGCCGTCGCGGAAGGCCCGGCGCGCCGCGGCCCGCGCGGCCGCCCAGGCCGTCGCGGCCGAGGAGGCGGACGCCGACCCCGAGGTGACCCGACGCCGTCGCGCACCGGCTGCACCCGAGCCGGAGGAGCCGCGGCCGAACCGCTTCTTCACCGGCTGGGTCCGGGCCGTGACGAAGATCCCGGCGCTGACGGTCCTGCTGGTCGTCGCGGCGATGGGTGCGCTCAGCTACCCCGCGCTGGACCTGCGGCTCGCCCTGCCGGACGCGGGCGTCATGGAGGAGGACGACCCGGCCCGCATCACCTACGACCTCGTGTCGGAGCACTTCGGCGACGGCTTCAACGGCCCGCTCATCGTGACCGGTTCCATCGTGACCAGCACCGACCCGGTCGAGCTGATGAACCAGATCGGCGACGAGATCGCCGACCTGCCCGGCGTGGCCGACGTGCCGCTGGCCACCCCCAACCCGACGGCCGACACCGGGATCATCCAGGTCGTGCCAGAGGGCGGTCCCACCTCCGCCGAGACGGAGGACCTGGTCCGCGAGATCCGCGGGCTGCACGACCACTTCCTCGACGAGTACGGCGTGGACCTGGCCGTCACCGGCTTCACGGCGGTCGGCATCGACGTCTCCGACAAGCTCGGTGACGCCCTGCT
Source organism: Promicromonospora sp. NPDC052451 (assembly GCF_044547525.1). NCBI lineage: Bacteria > Bacillati > Actinomycetota > Actinomycetes > Micrococcales > Promicromonosporaceae > Promicromonospora > Promicromonospora sp. NPDC052451. Next base: position 61,583 of record NZ_JBIUAP010000001.1, on the reverse strand, counting down.
GCCGTTCGCGTTCGTGGTGGTGGGTCTGTCGCTGATCCTGCTCACCATGGTGTTCCGGTCCATCGCGGTGCCGATCAAGGCGACGATCGGCTACCTGTTCTCGGTGGGCGCGGCGTTCGGTGTCGTCTCGCTCGTGTTCGAGCACGGCGTGTTCGCCGAGGCGCTCAACGTGACCCGCACCGGGCCCGTCATCAGCTTCATGCCGATCGTCCTCATGGGCATCCTGTTCGGCCTCGCGATGGACTACGAGGTCTTCCTCGTGTCCCGCATGCGGGAGGACTACGTCCACGGGGGCAGCGCCAGGCACGCGATCACCACGGGGTTCCAGGGTTCCGCCAAGGTGGTCACCGCGGCGGCGATCATCATGATCGCGGTCTTCGTCGCGTTCGTGCCGCACGGCGACATGAACCTCAAGCCCATCGCCCTCGGCCTCGCCGTGGGCGTGGCCGTGGACGCCTTCGTGGTGCGCATGGTCTTCGTACCCGCGGTGCTCGCGCTGCTGGGCGAGAAGGCCTGGTACATGCCGAAGTGGCTCGACCGGGTGCTGCCGTCGTTCGACGTCGAGGGCGAGGGGCTGGCGCGCGAGCTGTCGCTCGCGGACTGGCCCGAGCCGGGTGCCACCGACGCCGTGGCCGCCCAGGACCTGGAGGTGCGTGGCCGGTCCGGCGTGGTGGTGGGCCCCGTGAGCGTGCGCGTGCCCGACGGCGGCGCGCTGCTCGTCCGCGGCGACGCCACGGCACCGGTCAGCGCCTTCCTGCTGGCCGTGTCGGGCCGGCTCGCCATGACGGGCGGCGTGGCCAAGACGACCGGTCTCGTGCTGCCGGAACGAGCGTCCTCGGTGCGGCACCGGGTGGCGGTGGTGGACTCCGCCGCCGAGGGCGGGCACCCCGCCGAGGCGGTCCGTGGTGCGCTGCGGGACAAGCCGGCGGTGCTCGTGGTCGACGCCACGGAGACGGTCGGCGACCTGGCGGCGCGCGCCGAGCTGGCGCAGGCCCTGGCCGGGGCGCAGCGCGACGGCGTCGCGGTGCTGCTCGGCTCGACCGGCGTGGCGGCGACCGACCTGGCGCCGGCCGGCACGCCGATGCTCGATGTCAGCCCAGGGCCGCGTGCCGGCTCACCCAGAACAGAACGTGACCAGCAGTCCGACGTGACCGAGCAGGAGGTGCGGGCATGAGCACCGCGACAAGATGGCTGCGGCCCGAGCCCTTCCGCAACCCGTGGCGTGCCGTGGCCGTGGCTCTTCTCCCGTTGATGATCCTCGGGCTTCTCATCTCGGCCCTGTGGAACCCGCAGGAGCGCCTCGACACCGTCAAGGCGGCGATCGTGAACCTCGACGAGCCGGTCGAGGTCCAGGGCCAGACCGTCCCGCTCGGGCGCCAGCTCGCCGCGGGCCTCGTGAGCGGCGGCGAGACCGCCGACGCCGAGGCCGGTCAGGCTGCGGCGGTCCCCGCCTCCGACGCGAGCTACGACTGGGAGATCACCGACGAGTCGGCCGCGGCCGACGGCCTGGCCGACGGCACCTACGCGGCCGTCGTGACGATCCCGGAGGACTTCTCGGCCGCGGCGACGTCCTTCAGCGGCGACGACCCGGCCGAGGCACGCCAGGCCACCATCGACGTCGCGACGCCGACCAACGGCCGCGTGCTCGACGACGCCCTCGCGCAGGTCGTGGCACAGACCGCGACCAGCGTGCTCGGCAGCACGCTCACCGAGACCTACGTGGACAACGTGCTCGTCGGCTTCTCCACGCTGTCGGAGGAGCTGGGCAAGGCCGCTGACGGCGCCGGGCAGCTCGCCGACGGTGCCAACGAGGCGGGCGAGGGCGCACAGCAGCTCGCGGACGGCGCGGGCGAGCTCGCGAACGGAGCGACCGAGGCCGGCGCAGGAGCGCAGGAGCTGGCGGCCGGAGCCCACCAGACCGCCGACGGCGTGTCCGGGGTGCAGGCCGGTGTGTCCAGCCTGTCCGGCGGGGCGGGCCAGTGGGCAGCGGGTGCCGACCAGTGGGCGGCGGGTGCCGACCAGGCGGCGGCGGGTGTGAACCAGCTCGCGGCTGGTGCGGGGCAGTCGGCTGCTGGGGCGCGAGATCTGGCGTCTGGGGCGGACGATCTTGCGACCGGTGCGGAAGGCGTTGCCTCAGGCGCGCAGAACCTCGCGGGCGGACTTGCCGAGACGTCCGCCAAGCTGCAGGGAACTGGCGGTGTGCCGGGACCGGCCGCAGCTGCTACCAAGCTCGCGGACGGAGCTACGGGCGTGTCCGGCGGCGTGACCAAACTGGTGACGGAGCTGAAAGCGACCTGCGATGAGCTCGGCATCGTGGCGCCCCCCGACATGTGCGGCCCCGAGCAGATCGCCGAGCTGGAGGCGTTGCAGGCCGGCGCCGAGCAGGTTGCGGCCGGCGCTACAGGCCTCGCTGGCACCCCAGGCAAGGAGCCGACCGGCCTGTACGAGCTGACCGCTGGAATCTCCGGTCTCTCCCAAGGGGCTCAGGAGCTCTCCGGCTACGCCACCCAGGTCTCTGGTGGCGTCACCCAGCTCGCCGGCGGCACCCACCAGCTCGCCGACGGCCTCGGCGAGCTCCAGACCGGCGCGGACCAGGCTGCGGTCGGTGTCTCCCAGCTCTCGGGCGGCGCACGTGAGCTCTCCGGCGCTGCCGGCGGCATCGCCACCGGTGCGAACCAGCTCGCCTCCGGCGCGGGTCAGCTCGCGGCCGGCACCAGCCAGCTCGCCACCGGCGTGGACGGCCTGGCGTCCGGCGTCACCGAGCTGGGCACCGGCACCTCTCAGCTCGCCACCGGCGTCGGCGGGCTCGCGGACGGTGTCGGTGAGCTGGCCGGCGGTGCCCAGGACCTGTCGAGCGGCCTGGACCAGGCCACCGAGGAGATCCCCGCGTACACGGAACAGGAGCGCAAGTCGCTCGCGTCCGTGGTGGCCGACCCGGTCGCCACCGACGGCGAGGTCACCGACCTCGACACGGGGGCCACCGGTCCGATGTTCGCGGTCCTGGCGCTCTGGCTCGGTGCGCTCGCCCTGATGATCGTGTTCCCGCCGGTGCCGCTGCACGCCCGGGGCTCGACGCGCGGCGCGCTGCGGCTCACGCTGGAGACGTTCGCCGTCCCCGCGGCGATCGGCGTGGTCACGGGCCTGGCGACCGGCGCTGTCCTGGCGGGTATCGAGGGGCTCGACGTCGGCGGCTGGGCCGCGACGATGGGCTTCGGTGCGCTCGTCTCGGTCGCCTTCGTCGCGGCCAACCAGGCGCTGGCGGCCGCGCTCGGCCACGTCGGGCGAGGAGTGAGCCTGCTGATCGCGGTGCTCGTCATCGCCACCGGTGTGGTGTCGACGGTGCCGGCCGTCCTCGAGGGGATCACGTCGTTCCTGCCGGTCGGGCCCGCCACGGTCGGACTGGGCCGGCTCGTCGAGCCCGGCACCGGGAGTCTCGGGATGGCCATCACCTCGGTCGTGCTGTGGGCCCTCGCGGGCCTGGTGGTGAGCACCCTCGTGGTCGCGAGCCGGCGCACGGCCCGGATCGGCGACCTCCGTACGGCCTGACGTCCCTGCGGCACGACGAAGCCCCGGCTGCCGTCCTCCTGATCAGGAGGGGGCAACCGGGGCTTCGTCGTCCGGCAAAGGCTGCGCCTGAGCTCAGCGGTCGCCCGCACGGCGCAGGCGCTCCGCGGTGTCGGGCCACGGGACGTGGGTCGGCTCCAGCGGGACCAGCGCCTTGGACAGGAACGCGTCGCGCAGCACGATGCCCTGGGGCGAGAGCTCGCTGATCGTGAGCTCGGTGCCCTCGCCGTCGAGCAGCCAGTGCTCGGCGAGCTCGTGCAGCCCGCGGCCGAGCACGAGCTCCTCGCCCGCGTGGTAGTCCTGCACACCGCCGACGGCATGACCGAGCCGGTTGCGGGGGACCACATCGGAGTAGTCGTCCGTCACGGGTTCGAGGTAGCCCACGGTCTCGCCGTCCTCCCGCGTGACGGCGAGCCAGGTGTCGACAGGTGCGATCTCTGGCGTCGTCATGCTCTGACCCTACGGTCCGGGCCGGCTCGGGCCCGCTGGATTTTCGGGCCGGCGCACGGCCCGGGCCGGTGGTGGCCGCACCGGCGTCCGGCACGGCCGGGCTCGCCCACGTCGGCCAGCGGTCCCGGCCTCAGCCCAGGTCTGCCTTCCGGATCAGCCCGTGCACCCCGACGGTCCGGTCGACGACCTGCGAGACGGCGAAGTCCCCGGCCGCCGACAGGTAGGCGTACGCGACCGCCCGGTCCAGCCCGTGGTCGTGCTGGAGGAAGTCGAGCGCGTTGACCACGGCGCGCCGCATGGCGACGTCCAGGTCGCTGAGCTGACCGCCCACGGAGCCGTCCGGGTCGGACAGGCCGATGGGGATCCAGGCGTCCGCCGTCTCCCCGAACGGGTAGGAGTAGGCGACCGACGGAGCGTCCCCCGAGCCGGGCTTGCAGACCGTGAGCCGGAACGTGCCGCGCAGCGAGCCCTCCATGGCGGTGAGCGCCACCTCGCCGTCGCCCATGGCCATGTGCGGGTCACCCACGTAGAACAGCGCACCCTCGGCGCTGACCGGCAGGTAGAACGTGGACCCGGCGCCCAGGTGCCGGATGTCGATGTTGCCGCCGCCGAGCGTGGGCGGGATCGAGTTGGCCTCCGGGGCGGTCAGGTCCGTCGAGCCCGCGAACGCGACGCCCATCATCCCGAAGAAGGCCCGCAGCGGGAACCGCACCCGGCCCGCGCCCGAGCCCATCACGGCGTGGTCTCCGCGCACCCCGGCGAACACGGACACGTTGCCGTACTCGGTGGGGATGCCGGACCCCCGCCCGTCGGTGCCGACGGGCGGCATCACCTCGTCGAGGCTGATCCCGGCGGGCGCGCCCGCCGCCGTGACGCCCAGTGCGCCCTTGCCGTGCCGGGACGAGACCACGCCGTAGGGCACCCGCGGGGTGGCTGCGAGCGTCTCGATCTTGAGCACGTCACCGGGCTCGGCGCCCTCGACGAAGACGGGGCCGGTCACCACGTGCGGACCGTCGACGTCGAAGTTGCGCACCGTCCGGGAGTACCCGGCGGCGATGGCCACGGCGTCGTCGAGCACCTCCCGGCGTCGTACGCCGTGCTCCGCGAAGTACGCCACCGGGTCGCGGCCCTGGTCCTCCAGGATGCCCTCGTGCGAGACGGAGTCGATGGTGATCGTCTGGCCGGACCGCACCCGCGCGACGCCCCGGGCGTGCACGGAGGGGACGTAGCCCCACAGCACGTCGTCGACGTCCGATCCCAGGTAGACGTCGCCGGGGATCCGGCCACGGCCCGGTTGCAGCACGCCGGAGTACCGTCCGGCCCCGCCACCGCCCCGGCTCGTCCCGGATGCGGCCGAGGCCGCCGCCGCAGGCCCCGCCGCCAGCGCGGACCCGGCCCCGACGCCGAGCGCCGCCTGCAGGAACCGTCGCCGGCCGAGGGCGGAGACCAGGGTCTCGGCGGCCGTACGTCCGTCTCGGTGTCCGCCATGAGTCACAGGACCACGCTCCTTCGAGATCGCGCGCGGCCCGGCACCGCGCCAGACCGACGCTAGGGAGCGGAGATTTCGCCCGGATGTGCGGGTCGTTACGACAGCGACCATGCGGCTGCTGCCAGGGCGTGCCCGGACGTGGCAGCAACCGCATGGTCGACGCGCCCGCCGCCCCAGGCCTCGCCCGCCGCCCCAGGCCTCGCCCGCCGCCCCCGGGGCCCCTGGTCCGCCGCCATCGGCGGCCTTGCCCTCCGTAGGTAGCCCGGTCCTCCGCCAGCCGCCCCCTCCGGGGGCGATCAGTCGAAGTAGTGCTCCACGTCCACCGGTCCGCCCTCCTCGGCGAACTCCTCGTGGACGGCGGCGCGCAGCCCGGCGTCGTACAGGTAGTCCAGGGCGGTCGCCGCGAGACCGGCGGCACTGTCGACGGCGGCCGACACCGCCGCCGGGGTCGCGGCCGCGGCGGCGAACTCCGCGGTGTGCAGCGCGATGTCCGGGTCCGCGACCTGCACGAGCGGGTGGATGCCCGGCACGCGGAACGACACGTTGCCGAAGTCGGTGGACGCCGCCAGCGTCTCCGACAGCACCCCCGCCGGCAGCGGGTCGCGTCCCAGACGACGCTGCGCCGCGACCCAGCGGTCGGTGAGGACCCGGTTGGTCCGGACGGGGAGGCTCGGGTGGGCGCCGTCGTCCCAGGTGATCTCGACGTCCGTGCCGGTCATGAGGGCCGCGCCCCGCGCGATGTCGTCGAGGCGCCGGGACAGGTCGCGCAGGGTGTCCGGGTACTTGGAGCGCGCGTACAGGTGCACGACGGCGCGTTCGGTGATGATGCTCGGCCGCGTGCCGCCCTCCGCGATGGTGGCGTGCACGCGGTCCACCGGGGGCATCTGCTGGCGCAGCAGGCCGATGCCCTGGTACGCCAGGGTCGCCGCGTCCAGGGCGTTGCGCCCCATGTACGGCTGGGCGGACGCGTGCGCGGGACGGCCCGTGAACGTCCAGGTCAGCAGGCGGCGCCCGAGCCACACCTGGTCGGCGACGTCGAGCCCGTAGGGGTGCACCATGATCGCGGCGTCGACGCCCTCCAGCGCCCCGTTGCGGGCCAGCACCTCCTTGCCCGAGTGCCCCTCCTCGGCGGGCGTCCCCAGGAGGACGATCCGCCCGGCGGGTGCGCCGCCGGAGGCCATGGCCTCGCGCGCGGCGAGGAAGGCACCGACGCCGGACGCGGCGATCACGTTGTGGCCGCACGCGTGGCCGATGCCGGGCAGCGCGTCGTACTCCGCGCAGATCGCGATCGTCGGCCCGGCCGGATCGCCGGCCTCGGCGCGGAACGCGGTGTCCACCCCGTACGCGCCCAGCTCGGCCTCGATGCCGTGCCGTGCGAGGACCTCGACCAGGGTCGCCGCGCTGCGGTGCTCCTCGAACGCCGGCTCGGGGTGCTCGTGCAGGCGGTGCACGATCTCCGCGAGCTCCGGCGCCAACCGGGCCGCGGCGCGCTCGGCGGCGGCGACCAGCGCGACCGGGGCGCCGGCCCCGGACCCGGCCGTCCCCGTCGGCCCGGCGGCGTCCTCACCCGTGGACGGGCCGGTCAGCGCCTCCCGCCGCACGGCGGTCTCGGCGACCAGATGGTCGAGATAGGCGGTGCTGGGCGGGGTGGGGCGGTTCATGCGGTCCATCGTATGGAAGCCGTAACACGACCGGAAAATTCACCCCTTAGATTACGGCCCGACGTCGCTCGATCACCGCCCGGCCGAGGGAGACCGCATGAGCACCGCAGCACCACCTGTTCGCCCGTCCCGCGCCGACCGGTTCCTGGGCGCCGTCGAGCGCGTCGGCAACCGGCTGCCCGAGCCGTTCACCCTCTTCCTGATCCTGTTCCTCGCCGTCGCGCTCGTGTCGACGTTCATGGCGCTCGCCGACGTGACGGTACAGATCCCGGGCGCCGAGGAGGTCACCCGGATCCAGGGGCTGTTCACGCCCGAGGGGCTCACGTGGTTCACCCAGAACATCGGGGTGAACTACATCGGGTTCCCGCCGCTGGTCACGGTGCTGACCATCTGGCTCGCCGTGGGCGTGGCCGAGAAGACGGGTCTGCTCGCCGCGGGCATCCGCGCCGTCTTCGGCTCCGCGCCGCGCTGGGCGCTGCCGTATGCCGTGGGGTTCGTCGGCGTGATGGGCAGCGTGATGTCGGACAGCGCCTTCGTGGTCATCCCGCCGCTGGCGGCGCTGGTGTTCCAGGCCGCCGGCCGGCACCCGGTGGCGGGTCTGCTCGGCGGGTTCGCCGCGGCGGGCGCCGGATACTCCACGAACATCGCCGTGACCAGCCTCGACGCACTGTTCTCCGGGATCACCACGGCGGTGACGGAGATCCTGCCCAACCCGGGCGATCCCGTGAACCCGCTGTCGAACTGGTACTTCAACGTGGTCTCGGCCGTGCTGCTGTCCGTGCTCGCCGGGTTCCTCATCGACAAGGTGCTGGAGCCGCGCCTGGTCCGGCAGGGCGTCCCGGTCGACCAGGCGCGACTGGCGGGCACGGTGGTGCCCGGCACCGGCCCGGCGGGCATCGACGAGCACGCCGGGGATGCCACCCTCTCGCGGACCGAGCGGCGCGGACTGGCGTTCGCCGTCGGCTCCCTGCTGCTGGTGGCGGTCGTCCTGACGGTCGCCTTCGTGGTGCCGGGCTCGCCCTGGCGCAACGCCGACGGCGGGTTCCTCCCGGAGTCGCCGCTGCTCAGCTCGATCACGTTCGTCGTCTTCGTGCTGTTCCTGGTGCCCGGGATCGTCTACGGCGTGGTGACGCGGTCGGTGACCTCGATGAAGGACGTGCCGCGGCTGCTGGAGCAGTCCATCCGCGACATGGCGGGATTCCTGGTGCTGGCGTTCGTGCTGGGCCAGTTCATCGCGGTCTTCAACTGGTCCGGCGTGGGCCAGTGGATCGCCGTCGCGGGCGCCGAGGGGCTCGAGTCGGCCGGGCTGACCGGCTACGGGGCGATCCTGGGCTTCCTCGTGCTCGCGTCGCTGCTGAACCTGTTCATCATCTCGGGCTCGTCGCTGTGGACCATCATGGCGGCGGTGTTCGTGCCGATGTTCGCGCTCATCGGGTACGAGCCCGGCTTCGTGCAGGCCGCGTTCCGCGTGGGCGACTCGGCGACCCAGATCATCACGCCGCTGAACCCCTACATGATCGTGCTGCTCACGTTCCTGCGGCGCTGGGAGCCGAAGGCGGGCCTGGGCACGGTGATGGCTCGGCTGCTGCCCTTCACGATCGCGTTCTGGCTGGTGTGGGCGGCGGTGCTGTCGGTGTTCTTCTTCCTCGACCTGCCGGTCGGCCCCGGGAACGGCATCTTCCTGGAGTGACCGGTGCCGCGGCGCACCGGGTGCGGTGCGCCGCGGCTGCCCCGGTCAGTCGAGGTAGTCCTTCACGAGCTGCTCGGCCAGCCCGGTGTACGTGGCCGGGGTCAGGGCGGCGAGGCGCGCGGCGACGTCGTCGGGCAGGCCCAGGCCCGCCACGAACTCGCGCATGCGCGCGCCGTCCACCCGCTGCCCGCGTGTCAGGTCCTTGAGGCGCTCGTACGGGTTCTCCATACCGGGCACGCCCGCGACCGATGCGGCACGCATCGCCGACTGGACCGGTTCGCCCAGCACCTCCCAGTTGGCGTCGAGGTCCTCGCGCAGCAGCGTCTCGTTGACGGCCAGGCGGTCCAGGCCGCGCGCCACGTTGTCGATGGCGAGCAGGCTGTGCCCGAACGCGGGGCCGATGTTCCGCTGCGTGGTCGAGTCGGTCAGGTCGCGCTGCAGGCGCGAGGTCACGAGCGTGGCCGAGAGCGTGTCCAGCAGCGAGCACGAGATCTCGAGGTTGGCCTCGGCGTTCTCGAACCGGATCGGGTTCACCTTGTGCGGCATCGTGGACGAGCCCGTGGCGCCCGCGACCGGGATCTGCGTGAAGAAGCCGAGCGAGATGTAGGTCCACACGTCGGTCGCGAGGTTGTGCAGGATCCGGTTGAACCGGGCGACGTCGGCGTACACCTCGGCCTGCCAGTCGTGCGACTCGATCTGCGTGGTCAGCGGGTTCCAGTCCAGCCCGAGGCCCTCGACGAACGCCTTGGAGACGGCGGGCCAGTCGGCCGACGGGACGGCGACCGTGTGCGCGCCGTAGGTGCCCGTGGCGCCGTTCAGCTTGCCCAGGTACTCCGCGCCGTCCACGCGGCGGAGCTGACGGCGCAGCCGGTGCGCCAGCACGGCGAGCTCCTTGCCCAGGGTGGACGGCGTCGCGGGCTGGCCGTGCGTGCGTGACAGCAGCGGCGCCGCGGCGTGCTCGCGCGCCATGCCCGCGAGCTGGTCGACGACGGTGGTCGCGGCCGGCAGCCACACCTCGCGCACCGCGCCCCGCACCATCAGCGCGTAGGACAGGTTGTTGATGTCCTCGCTGGTGCAGGCGAAGTGCACCAGCTCGCTCGCGGCGGGCAGGCTCGTCTCGCCCAGCGCCTCGGGGGCGGCCGCGATGCGCCGCTTGATGAAGTACTCGACCGCCTTGACGTCGTGCACGGTCTCGCGCTCGATCTCGGCCAGCTCGGCGATCTCGGCCGCGCCGAACGTCGCGGGGATCGCGCGCAGGTACTCGATCTCGGCCTGCGTCAGCGTGGGCGCGCCGGGGACGACGGGCGCCGCGACGCTGTCCGCGCCGTTGCACAGCGTGATGAGCCACTCCACCTCGACGTGGATGCGCTCGCGGTTCAGCGCGGCCTCGCTCAGGTGGTCCACGAGCGGTGCGACGGCCTTGCGGTACCGGCCGTCCAGGGGGCCGAGCGCGATGGCGGGGCTCACGTCCGCGAGCGTGACGCGGGCGGCGGGGCTGGGCGTGGTGGTCTCTGGCACGTGCTCCATTCTCCCACGGGCGCGTCCTGCCCCCGGCTGGTTGTCCACAGGGCCTCCGGTCGGCGAGCAAGGCGGACGACACGCACATTTCACCGGGGGTGACGCCGTGGAAACAGCGGAGGCGTCCACGCAACACGGCTGTCACAGGGGATCCAGAACGATGTCCAACCATGGATACAACGCAGGATCCGGTGCTGCAGGAGCCCGGGACGCAGCGCGGCCGCCGCACGACGGCACGCGTGCGGGTGTACGAGGCGCTCCGGGGTGAGCTCCTCTCCACGGCGGTGTCGCCGTTCGCCCGCTACACGGAGGAGAACGTCGCCGAGCGGTTCGGGGTCTCCCGCACCCCGGTCCGCGACGCGCTGGCGCGGCTGGAGGCCGACGGGCTCCTGGTCAAGCGGGACGGCGGTCTCTTCCGCTACACCCCGACCGTCACCGAGTTCACCGACCTCTACGAGCTGCGCGTGCTCCTGGAGACGTGCGGGCTGGACCGGGCCATCGACGACCCGACGATCCGCCACGACGCAGGCGCCATCGAGGCCGAGCTGGTCGTGTGGCAGGAGCGCGCCGACTCCGGGATCCAGCCCGACGCCGGCTTCGTCACGGCCGACGAGCAGTTCCACACCGTGCTCCTGGGCGCCGCGGGCAACGCCGAGCTGGTCGGGGCGCTGCAGCGGGTCAACCGCCGCATCCGGCCGGTGCGCATGCACGACTACCTCACCCAGGACCGGGTCGACGCGACGATCAGCGAGCACATCGCCATCGGCGAGCTGGTCCTGTCCGGCCGCCTGCGCGAGGCCCGCGACGCGCTGCGCACGCACGTGGGGCAGTCACAGTCGATCGTCCGCGCGCGGGCGGCCCGGGCCATGCACCTCATGCAGCTCGCCCCCTGACCACGCGGCCGTCCCGCCCGGCCCGGGAGCCCGCCCCGCCCCTCACCCCGTCCCGCCCCCCCGACCAGGAGGAGACCCCGCATGACCCGAACGAGCCCACCGGACGCGGTCCGGGCCGCCTACGCCCGGATCCGGTCCGCCGAGCCCGGCCACGTCTGGATCCACCTGCGTGCCGAGGAGGGCGCCCTGGCGGACGCCCGGGACGTCGCGGCGCGCACGGCGGCCGGCGCGGACCTCCCGCTCGCGGGTCTCGTGTTCGCGGTCAAGGACAACATCGACGTGGCCGGCCTGCCGACCACGGCGGCACACCCGGAGTTCGCCTTCGTACCGGCCACGAGCGCCCCCGTCGTCGAGCGCCTGCGGGCCGCCGGTGCGGTGCTGGTGGGCAAGACCAACCTGGACCAGTTCGCGACCGGCCTGGTCGGCACCCGCAGCCCCTACGGTCCCGTCGCGAGCGCGGTCGACCCGGACCGGGTGGCAGGCGGCTCCAGCTCCGGCTCGGGTGCCGCGGTCGGGCTGGGCCTGGTCGACTTCGCGCTCGGCACGGACACCGCGGGGTCGGGGCGGGTGCCGGCCGCGTTCAACGGCGTCGTCGGGCTCAAGCCGACGGTCGGGCTCCTGCCCGCCGACGGCGTGGTCCCGGCCTGTCCCTCCTACGACACGGTGTCGGTCTTCGCCGCGGACGTGACGCTCGCGGCCCGCGTGCTGACCGTCTGCCAGGCACCCACCACCGGCGACGCGACAGACCCTCAGGACGCCGGGGCGACCCGGGCGCCGGACGCGCGGGCCTGGCCCGCGGACGCGCCGCAGGGCGCGCCCGCGCACCCGGTCGTGGCGGTGCCGCGCGACGAGGACCTGGGCACGCTCTCCCCGGCCGTCCGCGCGGCCTTCGCCGCCGCCGTCGGCCGGCTCGAGGGCACCGGTGCCACGGTGCGGCGCATCGACCTCACACCGTTCCTCGCGGCCGGACGTCTGCTGTACGACGGCGGCCTCGTCGCCGAGCGCGCCTGGTCCTACGGCGAGTTCCTCGCGGGCCACCCCGTGCAGGCCGACCCGGCGGTCGCCGCCATCGCCGCGGCGGCGAGCGGCGTCGAGGGCACGCGGGTGGTCGCCGACCAGCAGCGTCTCGCCGGGCTCACGCGGCAGGGCCGCAGGCTCCTGGACGGCACCGACGCGCTGCTCGTGCCCACCGCGCCGATCCACCCGACGTTCGCGCAGGTCGCCGCCGACCCGATCGGCGTGAACTCGACGGTGGGCACCTTCACGAACTTCGTGAACCTCATGGACCTGGCCGCCGTGGCCGTCCCCGCGGGCCGGGTCGACGGCGAGGGGCAGTTCGGCGTGACGTTCGTCGTCCCGGCGTTCCACGACCAGGTGGCCGCCGACCTCGCGGCGCGGTTCCTGGGCGAGGGGGAGGAGGCGCCCCTCCTCGGGGCCCCGGGGGTCGACGTCGCGGTCTTCGGGGCGCACCTGCGGGGCGAGCCCCTGAACGCCCAGCTCGACGCGCTCGGCGGCCGGTACCTGCGCGACGTCGCCACGGCCCCGGCGTTCCGCATGCTGCTGGTCGAGGGGGCCGTCGACCGTCCCGCCGTCGTCCGCGGGGGCGAGGGCTCGGTGCCGGGCGAGCTGTGGCGGCTCTCGCCCGCGTCGCTCGCGCGTCTCCTGACCTCGATCGCCGCGCCCCTGGCCCTCGGCCCCGTCGAGCTGTCCGACGGGTCGACCGTCGTCGGTTTCACCGGGGCGCCGACGGGCACCGAACCCGACATCACCCACCTGGGCGGGTGGCGCGCCTACCGGACCGCTGCCGCCACCCCTGCCTGACCCCCATCGAACGAGGAGACCCTGATGACCCTGCTCAAGCCTGCCCTGGCCGCCGTCGGCGCCGCCGCACTCGCCCTCGGCCTCACCGCCTGCACCGGGGCCGCCGCCGACGGTGCGGACGACGGCACCGTGACGATCGGGACGCTGCGCGGTCAGCCGCACCTGTTCACGCCCTACTTCTACGACGACTTCGCCCCCGAGGGCGTCGAGTTCGAGATCGTCCTGTTCGACACCTCCTCGGACATCAAGAACGCGATCGTCTCCGGATCGGTCGACTTCGGCGTCACCGGCGCGGCGTCGGTGATCACCGGCGTCTCGCAGCAGCAGGACGTGACCGTCGTCGCGTCGTCCGCCGACGGCGGCACCCGCATCGTCGCCTCGCCGGACATCGCGACCCCCGAGGACCTGGTGGGTGCCACGGTGGGCTACCCGATGGGCGCGACCCAGGAGATCCTGCTCAAGGAGACCCTCGCGTCCCTGGGCATCGACCCCGAGGAGGACGTCGAGCTCGTCAACCTTCCGTTCGCCGAGATGGCCGGTGCCTACTCGTCCGGTCAGATCGACGCGTTCATCTCGGCCGAGGTGGGGCCGTCGATCGCCATGCAGGAGGACGCGCACGAGCTGACGTCCCCGTACGAGGCCGGGATCGGCCGCACGAACATCGTGCTCGCCACCACGGCCTCCCTGGTACAGGACGACCCCGAGCTCGTGCAGGACGTGGTCGACACCCACGCCCAGGCCACCGAGCACCTGGCCGCCCACCCGGACGAGTGGGCCGACCGCATGGTCGAGGAGTTCGCGGTGGACCGTGCCGTGGTCGCCACGGCGATCGAGAACACGTGGCCGCGCTGGGAGATCGACGCCGACTACGAGCAGACGCTCCGGGCGATGAACGACGAGATGGTCGCCTTCGACCAGGTCGCGGAGCCCGCCGACGCCGAGGCGCTGACGGACACCACGTTCGTCGACGCCGTGGACACCCCGTGAGCGCGCGGACGCGCGGCCGCTTCGCCTGGAGCGCCTGGCTCCTCGCGCTGCCGGTGCCGGTCCTGAGCCTGCTCCTGTGGCACGTGGGCGTCCAGGGCGCGTGGGTGCTCCCGTTCGGCATCCAGATGACCTTCCTGCCCCTTCCGGCGGACGTCGGCCTGCGGCTGGTGGACCTCGCCGTCGGGGGTGTGTACGACGACTCGTTCAGCGGCACGCTGTGGACGCACCTGGGGGCGTCGGCCGCGCGGGTGCTCCAGGGATTCCTGCTGGCGGTGGCCGTCGCGGTGCCGCTGGGCGTGCTCATGGGCCGGTCGCGGCTGGTGTTCCGGATGCTCGACCCGACCGTCAACCTCGTGCGGCCGGTCCCGGTCACGGCCTGGGCGCCGCTCACGCTGCTGATCATCGGCTTCGGCGACCGCTCGACGGTCTTCCTGGTGTTCCTGGCCGCGGTGTTCCCGATCCTGCTGAACACCATCAGCGGCGTGCGGCAGGTGTCCGGGCGGCTCCTGGAGGCGGCCGCGATGCTCGGCACCCCGCCGGCGCAGGCGCTGTACAAGGTGGTCATCCCCGCGGCGACGCCGAGCATCGTCGGCGGCATGCGGATCGCGATGGGCCTGGCCTGGGTGATCCTCGTGGTCGGCGAGACGGTGGGCATCGACACGGGTCTCGGCGCCATGATCACGCAGGCCAGGGAGCAGTCCCGCACCGACCTGATCATCGTCGGCATGATCGTCATCGGCCTGGCCGGCTTCGTCGCGGACCGCCTGCTCGGGCTGGTCTTCCGCGTGGCGTTCGGCCGGCGTCCGATCCTCAAGTGATGGCTGGACCGAAGGAGGCAGGAGCATGGTGAAGATCGGTCGGATCCGGGAGAACCTCCCGGCGGACATCGTCATGAAGGGCCTCGGCAAGCAGTACCCGGGTGCCGCCGTCGCCGCCGTGGAGGGCGTGGACGTCACGGTCGCCGCGGGGGAGGTGCTGTGCATCGTAGGGGCGTCGGGCTGCGGCAAGTCGACTGTGCTGCGCATGGTGGCGGGCTTCGAGGAGGTCACCTCCGGCACGCTGACGGTCGCGACGGAGCCGGTCGCCGGCCCCGGGCCCGATCGCGGCGTCGTGTTCCAGGACTACGGCCTGTTCCCCTGGCTCACCGTCGCCGAGAACATCGCCTACGGTCCTCGGCAGGCGTGGCTGCAGCGTCCCCTCGTCGCGGAGCGCACCGAGCAGGCGCTGGAGGCCGTGGGCCTGACCCGGGTGGCGGGCTCGTTCCCCCATCAGCTCTCCGGCGGCATGCAGCAGCGCGTGGCGATCGCCCGCGTGCTGGCCAACAAGCCCTCGGTGCTGCTGATGGACGAGCCCTTCGGTGCCCTCGACGCCCTCACGCGCGTGGAGATGCAGCACGAGCTGCAGCGCATCCAGCGTGCGGCCGGCATCACGGTGCTGTTCGTGACGCACAGCATCGAGGAGGCCGTCTACCTCGGCGACCGCGTGCTGGTCATGGCGGGCGGGACGGCGCACGGCGTGCCCGGCCACGTGCGCGAGATCGTGGACGTGGACCTGCCGGCGGACCGCGACGCGTCGTCGCCGGAGTTCAACGCGATCGAGCGGCACGTGGACGGGCTGGTCCACGCGGGGCACGCCGTGCGCCTGTGACAGGTGCGTCACGGCCTCTCGGGACAGCACCCTGCGGGCGCGAGGGTGACCACAGGTGGCCTCCACGGTCGTTCGTGCACAGGAGCCTGTCACCGCCGGGTGCCCGGACCTCGTCCCGGCCTACGGTCTCCAGGACCTGACCGACGGGCCTGACTGACAGGCCTGACTGACAGGCCTGACTGACAGACCTGACCCACAGGACCGGACGGAGTGGAGCCGATGAGCAGAGGTGGCACGTGCGTACCCGACGTGGACGGGACAGCACGACGGACGGGCCGCGCCGCGTGCTGACGGGAGGGGCGCCCGCGGCGCTCGCAGAGGTGGCGGCCCTGGTGGAGCGGTCGGCCGCGGAGCTGGGCGCGGCCGGCCACGTCGAGTGGCGGGCGCGGGCGGCCGACCTGTACCGCGCGGCAGTGGCCGAGGAGGCCCGGGCCCTCGCCCGGGACCGCACGCTGCTGGACGAGGCGGTGCGGGCCGCGGCCCAGGTGGCGATGCCGGGCGTGCAGGCGGTGCCGGGGGAGCCCTACGGCGGGTGGGCGCGGTGAGCCTGGCGCCGGAGGACACCGTGGCCGTGTACGGGGGCACGAGCCTGTCATCGGCCGAGACGGACTCCGTGCGCGGGGCCGCGGCGCGGCTGGCGCGCGTCGCCGACGACCTGAGGGCCGCGTCGGTGCGCTGCCTGGGTGTCAGCGGGGACCTCGCGCTGCCGGGTGTCGGTGGGGCGGGCGACGCCGGGGCAGGGTCCGGCGGGATCGGTGCGTCGGGCCTGGTATCGCTGGCGCGCGACGTCGCCCGCTGCCTCGCGGAGCGTGCCCGGGCCTGCGACCTCCTGGCCTGGCGGCTGCTGCGTGCGGCCGGCCTGTACGAGGAGGCCGAGTCGACGGCCGAGCGGCTGGTCGGCGGGCTCGTGACCGCGGGCACCTTCGGCACGGGGGTGGCGCTCGGCAGCCTGGGGTGGCTGGGCCTGGCAGGGGTGGGTGTGCTGGGCGCGGCGGAGGCCGCCGGCCGGCTGGGCGGCGCCGGGGCGACGGGCGGCGCGCTGATGCCCGTGGCCGGAGCGGTCGCCGGTGCCGCGACCCGCGGGCTGGCCCCGTGGTCGGACGAGGTGGTCGCCGGGCTGGGCGGCGGCGTCGCGTTCGCGCAGCCGGGGCCGGCCCAGGGCCGGCCGGGGGTTGCCGGCGGGGCCGGCGTCCTCGCGCACGTGGCCCGCGAGGTACCCCTCCTGGGCGACGACGACGCCGGGGTCCGGCTCACGCGGCTCGGCGCGGAGGACTTCGCGTCCGGCGCCGTGCCCGCCTGGTCCGCCACCGGGGCGCGCTCCGTCCGTGAGGCACTGGCCCGGGTCGACGACCTCTACCCGGGCCCGGGTGGCGCGCCCCCGGCCACGATCGCGGTCCAGAGGGTGACCGGGCAGGACGGCACGGTGTCCTGGACGGTGCTGGTGCCCGGCACCCAGTCGGCCCTGCCGGCGGGGCACCCCTGGGACGGGCGGACCGACGTCGAGCTCATGGCCGGGCAGCCCGACGGTGCGACGGCGGCGATCGAGCGCGCACTCGCGGACTGCGGCGTCGGGCCCGACGAGCCCGTCACCCTCGTGGGCCACAGCCTGGGCGGCATCGCCGCCGCGGCGCTGGTGTCCCGGGCGGGTTTCGCGGCGCGCTACCGCGTGGGCGGCCTGGTCACCGCCGGTGCCCCGACCGGGCTGATCCCGGTGCCGCCCGGCGTCCCGGTGCTGCACCTGGAGACCCCGGAGGAGCTGGTCTCGAACACCGACGGCCGGTCCGGCGCGGAGAATCCCCGCACCCGCGACCGGGTCACCGTGGTCCGGTCGCTCCAGGACTCGGCCGATCCGGGCGACCGGGCGGCGTCGGGCAGCCTGCCGGCGGCGCACTCGGTCGCCACGCACGTCCGCACGCTGGACCTCGCCCTCGCGTCGGGTGACCCGCGGGTAGCCGAGGTGACCGGCCGGATCGGACCACGGCTGGCCGGGGAGAGCGTGACCACCTCCTACTACCGGGTCGAACGGGCCGGCCCGTGACCGGCCCGTCCGGCCGCGGGTTCAGTCCGAGACCCGGTTGGGCAGCAGGGCCAGCAGGATCGTCTGCACCACCGAGATCACGAGCGCGGCCAGCACGTACCACCAGAAGCCGCCCGTCACCTCGAGCCCCCAGTTGGGCTGGTCCGAGAACCAGGACTGGTTCGTGATGAGAGTGGTGATCCACAGCATGAGGGTGTTGACCAGCACGGACACGAGGCCGAGCGTCAGGATGTAGAGGGGGAGCGAGATGAGCTGGACGATCGGCTTCACGACCATGTGGACCAGGCCGTAGACGACGGCCACCACCACCAGGGCGAGGATCGTGCCCAGGGTCGTGCCGTCGCTCACGACGTCCATGTGCGAACCGAGGATCAGAGCCGACAGCCCGATCGCGAGTGCGGTGATGAGGATGCGCGCCACGAGCTTCATCCGGCCATCGTGGCATGCTGACCCCCGTGGAAGAAGCATCCGTACCGCTCCGGGCCGCCGTGTCGGCCCTGCCCGCCTACGTTCCCGGCGCCCGCGTCGCCACCGGGTCGCCGGCCTGGAAGCTCTCGTCGAACGAGAACCCCTATCCGCCGCTCCCGTCCGTGCTGGAGGCGATAGCGCGCGGCGCGGCCGAGGTGAACCGGTACCCGGACATGTACGCCGGCGAGCTCGTCGAGGTGCTCGCGGCGCACACCGGCGTGGCGGCCGAGAACGTGGTGGTCGGCAACGGTTCGGTGGCCGTGCTCTCGCACGTGCTCCAGGCCGTCGTCGAGCACGGGGACGAGGTCGTCTTCCCGTGGCGGTCCTTCGAGGCGTACCCGATCGCGGTGGCGGTCGCGGGCGGCAAGGCCGTGACCGTCCCGGTCCAGGAGCGCACGGGCCGCCTCGACCTGCCTGCGATGGCGGCCGCCGTCACGCCCGCCACCCGCGTGGTGCTGGTCTGCACGCCCAACAACCCCACCGGTCCCGCGGTGCACGCGGACGAGCTGGAGACGTTCCTCGCGGCGGTGCCGCGGAACGTGCTCGTGGTCGTGGACGAGGCCTACCTGGAGTTCGTGCGCGACCCCGAGGTACCCGACGGCGTCGACGTGCTGCGCCGGCACCCGAACGTCGTGCTGCTGCGCACCCTGTCCAAGGCGTACGGGCTGGCGGGTCTCCGCGTCGGCTACGCGGTCGCCGAACCCCGGCTGGCCGCGGGTATCCGGTCGGTGTCCACGCCGTTCGGCGTCTCGCACCTGGCGCAGGTCGCCGCGCTCGCGTCGCTGGCGCCCGCCGCGCAGAGCGAGCTCTTGGAGCGGGTCGACGCGCTGGTCGCCGAGCGCACGCGCGTCACCGACGCCCTGCGCGACCAGGGCTGGGACCTGCCCGGGACGCAGGCCAACTTCGTCTGGTTCGGGCTGGGCGAGCAGACCGTCCAGCGCGCCGCCGAGGCGACCGCCGGCGGCGTCCTGGTCCGTCCGTTCGCGGGTGACGGGCTCCGCGTGACCATCGGCGAGGTCGCGGCGAACGACGCGTTCCTGCGGATCGCGGCGGGCTGGCGCTGACCTGACGCCGACCTGACGCCGAGGGCCGGCCCGGGCCCGGGCCCGTTCAGCCGATGAGCGCGTCCGCCAGCACGCCGTCCCGTGCGGTCCAGGCCGGGGCCGCGCCCACGAGCGAGTCGAGCCGTTCGATCCGGCGGGCGGCCATGTCGTCGGCCGGCGTCAGCACCACGATGCGCTCACCGCGGTCCCGGTCGAGCCACAGGCTCTGGAACACGACGTTGACCCGGCCCACCCGGGAGGACCGGTAGCGCCGGAGCTGGCCCGGCCGGTCGCCGCGCACCTCGTGCTCGCCCCAGTAGCGCACGAACTCGGGCGAACGCTCGCGCAGGCCGCCGAGCAGCCCCTCCCATCGCGGGTGGTGCCGGAACTCGGCCTCGCGGGCACGCAGCCGCCCGGCGAGGTCGCGGAGCACCACCTCGGGCTCCACGAGGCTGTCACGCCAGTCGTCGTGCGTGAACAGCAGCCACGCGCAGTTCCGGTCGGCGGGGTCGACGGCGTCGAGGTCGCCGAACAGGAACCGGTAGGTGCGGTTGGCGGCGACCAGGTCGTAGGCGGCGGTCTGGATCGCCGCCGGGTACGGGAGCAGCCGTTCCAGGAGCAGGACGTGCTCGGGCAGCACTCGCATCAGCGGGTTGGGCACGCCGGCGTCGGTGTCGGCCGCCCGCCCGGCGAGGATCATCAGGTGCCGCCGCTCCTCGGGCCGCAGCCGCAGTGCCCGGGCCACGGCGTCGAGCACCTGGTCGGACGGGTTGGGCGCGCGCCCCTGCTCGAGCCACGTGTACCAGGTGACGCCGACGCCGGCGATCTGCGCCACCTCCTCGCGGCGGAGCCCGGGCGTCCGCCGGCGGCCGGACTGCGGCAGCCCGACGTCGGCCGGGGTGACGCGACCGCGGCGCTCCCGGAGGAAGGCACCGAGCGCCTTGTGGTCGGGGTCGGTGGTGGTCACCGGACCAGTGTCACCCCGCGGCGGCCGCACAACCAGGTGGTGCCAGTACCCGTATGAACAGGCTCCTGGTACCAGGATGACCGACGGCGCATGGTCGGAGCATGACGCCATCCCTCCCCACGGCCGTCGACTCCCGCGTGCGCCCGGCCGTCGCCGCACCGGCGGGCGGTGCGACACCGCCCGCCCCGGACACCACCCGCGCCCTGACCGGCGGCGGGCTGGCTGTGCTGCTGCTCGGCTTCGTCCCCGTCAACTTCACGTTCGGTGCCGTGAACCTGCTGGTCCCGGCCATCGCCGCGGACCTGGCGGTCAGCCCGGCCGGTGGCGCGCTCGTGCTGTCGGCCTACACGACGACGTTCGCCGCCGGCCTGGTCGTCGCCGGCCGGCTGGGCGACCGGTACGGCCGGCGGCGGCTCTTCGCCGTCGGTCTCGCCTGCTTCGGCGTGCTGGCGGTGCTCACCGCACTGGCCCAGGGCCTGACGGACCTCGTGGTGCTGCGCGCCGCCCTCGGTCTGGCCGCCGGGCTCTTCACACCGCAGGTGCTGTCGACCATCCAGGCGACGGCGCCCGACGCGCTGCGGTCCCGGGGGATCATCCTGTTCACGGCGGCCGGGGCGGTGGCGACCATCGTGGGGCAGGTGGCCGCCGGAGCTCTCGTGGTCGCCCTGCCCGCGCACCTCGGCTGGCGCGCCGTCCAGCTCGTCACGGCGATCATCGCGCTCGGCGCCCTGCTCGGCCTGCGAGCGGTGCCCGAGTCCCGGTCGGAGGCGCCCCTCGCGCTCGACCTGCCGGGCGCCGCGCTGCTCGGCGGTGGCCTGGTGGCGCTGGTCGTGCCGCTCACGACCGGCCCCGGCGCGGGCTGGCCGGCCTGGGCGGTCGGCCTGCTGGTGGTCGCGGCCGTGACGCTCACCCTGTTCGCGCTCACCCAGCGCCGCGCCGAACGCCGCGGCCTGCTGCCCGTGGTCCCGCCGCGCGTGCTGCGTGTGCCGGTGGTCCGGATCGGACTGCTGATGACGATGCTCTTCTTCGTCACCTACGGCGCGTTCCTGTACGAGATCTCGGAGTACTCGCAGACGGTGTGGGGTGCCGACGGATGGGGCGCCGCCGTGCTCCTGCTCGCGTTCGGCGGGGCGTTCGTGGTCACGGCGCTCGCCCTGCCCCGGATCCTGCGGCGGGTCGGGCCGCGGATCATGGTGTACGCCGCCTCGGGGCAGGCCGTGGTGCTGCTCGGCATCGCTCTGGTGGTGGGGCGCGACGGCGGCGGGACCGCCCCGGTCGTGCTGCAGCCGCTGCTGGTCGCGCTGGGTGCGGCCCAGGCGATGATGTACGGCCCCGCGCTGCAGACCGTGCTCTCCCGCACGCCGACCTGGGCGGCCGGTGTCGCGGGCGGACTGCTCACCACGCTGCAGCAGCTGGGCCTGGGCCTGGGCGTGGCGCTCCTGGGCGGGCTCTTCCACGCGGTGGCGGGTGCGGCGGACGGCACACCGCTGGCAGCAGCCACGGGATCGGGCTCGGGGCTCACCGTCGGCCTGGTCACGGCGGTGACCGCGCAGGCGGCCTGCGCCGTCGTCTTCGCGCTGCTGGCCTCCCGGGTGGTGCGCCACACGACTGCGTGAGGCATCGCGTCCCGTGACCGGCAGCGTGGGGGGGGGGGGGGGGGGGGGGGGGGGGGGGGCGCGGGGGGGGGGGGGGGGCGGGGGCGGGCGCCCCCGCCCCCCGGGGGGGGGGGGCCCCCCCGGCCCCCCCGCGCCCGGCGGGGGCGCGCGCCGCGGGGGGGGGCCCCCCCCCGGGGGGGCCCCCCCCCCCCCCCCCCCCCCCACCACTCGCCCTGGGAGGGTCAGCCCCGCGCGAGACTCCGGTCAGCGCGCCGAGACTGCGTCGCGGGTGTTGGCGGAACCCGACAAACGCGTCGGCGAGAGATTGGGCGGGATCGCGGCAGACCAACCTACGGAGCCGTAGCCTACGCTTGCGTAGGCTACGAGAGCGTAGGTTGCGGATCGGCCATATTTCCGGCTGGACCCGTGCCAGGATGGAAAGGTCCCCGGAACGGGCCGGGCGTCTCCGCAACTGCGGGCGCTCGCGTCCGCAGTCGAAGGAGGAAAGCGTGACTACGACCAACGGCTCCAACGAGGCGATCCCGACGTTGCAGCTACTCGATCCCGAAGGGCACCGCGTCACGACACGCGGCACCAAGGGGTACCGCGACCGCGCAGCGGACCTGACCGCGGAAGACCTCCGTGGCATGTACCGCGACATGGTCCTGACCCGCCGCTTCGACGAAGAGGCGACGTCGCTCCAGCGCCAGGGCGAGCTCGCCCTGTACGCACCCTCTCGTGGCCAGGAGGCCGCGCAGGTCGGCAGCGCCTACGCCCTGCGGCCGCAGGACTACGTGTTCCCGTCGTACCGGGAGCACGGCGTGCTGCAGGTCCGCGGCGTGGACACCGTCGACCGGCTGCGGTTCTTCCGCGGGTCCGACCACGGCGGCTGGGACCCGAACGAGCACAACGCGAACGTCTACACCGTGGTCATCGGCGCGCACACCCTGCACGCCACCGGCTACGCCATGGGCGTCCAGCGCGACGGCACCCCGCTCGACAAGCACGACGGCACCGCCGTGGTCACCTACTTCGGCGACGGCGCCACCTCGCAGGGCGACGTCAACGAGGCCATGGTGTACGCCGCGGTCAACCAGGCGCCCGTCGTGTTCTTCCTGCAGAACAACCAGTGGGCGATCTCCGAGCCGACCACCCGGCAGACGCGGACCCCGCTCTACCGCCGCGGCGAGGGCTTCGGCATGCCGAGCCTGCGGGTCGACGGCAACGACGTGCTCGCCGTCTACGCCGCGACGCAGGAGGCGCTGGAGCGGGCCCGCGCGGGCGAGGGCCCCAGCTTCATCGAGGCGTTCACCTACCGCATGGGCGCCCACACGACGTCGGACGACCCGACGCGCTACCGCACCACCGACCAGGAGGAGGTGTGGCGCCGGCGCGACCCGATCGACCGTCTCGTCGCGCTCCTGCGAGCCGAGGGCGAGCTCGACGACGAGTTCGTGGCCGAGGTCCAGACGGCCGCCGACGAGCTCGGCGTCCGCCTGCGCTCCGGCGTCCGGGCCCTGGACGGCGGTGCGCCCGTCTCGACCTTCGACGACGTCTACGCCACCCCGCACGGCATCGTCGCCTCCGAGCGGGCCTGGTACGAGGCATACGAGGCCGGCGACCCGCCGGCCGAGCAGTACGCGATCGCGGAGACGGCCCAGGGAGGCGCACGATGACAACCATGGCGGAACGTACGCACACCACGTCCGGTGCGTCCGGCACGAAGACCCTGACGCTCGGCAAGGCGGTCAACGAAGGTCTGCGTGCCGCTATGCGGCACGACGACAAGGTCATGCTCATGGGTGAGGACATCGGCCCGCTGGGCGGTGTCTTCCGCGTGACCGACGGCCTGCAGGCGGAGTTCGGCGAGCAGCGGGTCGTGGACACGCCGCTGGCGGAGTCCGGCATCGTCGGCACCGCCATCGGCCTGGCCATGCGCGGCTACCGGCCGGTCTGCGAGATCCAGTTCGACGGGTTCGTCTTCCCGGCGTTCAACCAGATCACCACCCAGCTCGCCAAGATCCACAACCGCACGCGCGGAGCGATCGACATGCCCGTCGTCATCCGCATCCCGTACGGTGGCGGCATCGGCGCCGTCGAGCACCACAGCGAGAGCCCGGAGGCGCTGTTCGCGCACACGGCGGGCCTGCGCGTGGTCTCCCCGAGCAGCCCGCAGGACGCCTACACGATGATCCAGGAGGCGATCGCCTCCCCGGACCCGGTGATCTTCTTCGAGCCCAAGGGCCGTTACTGGGCCAAGGGCGAGGTCGACCTCGACGTCACGGTGGGCTCGGCCACGCTGAACGCGGCCCAGGTGGTCCGGTCCGGCACCGACGTGACGCTCGTGGCCTACGGGCCGTCCGTCGAGACGGCGCTGAAGACCGCGGCCGCGCTCGCGGAGGAGGGCCGCTCGGCCGAGGTGGTCGACCTGCGCGCCATCTCGCCGCTCGACACCGGGGCCGTCGTGGCCAGCGTCCGCAAGACGGGGCGCTGCGTCGTGATCCACGAGGCCCCCGTGTTCTTCGGCGCCGGCGCCGAGATCGCGGCCCGCGTCACCGAGGAGTGCTTCTACGCCCTGGAGGCGCCGGTGCTCCGCGTGGGCGGCTTCCACACCCCGTATCCCGTGGCGAAGCACGAGCACGAGTACCTGCCGAGCGTGGACCGTGTGCTGGACGCCGTCGACCGTGCCTTCGCGCACTGAGCCAGGAGTGAACCGAGAGTGAGCTCGAAGAACCAGAGGTTCCCGCTCCCCGACGTCGGCGAGGGCCTCACCGAGGCGGAGATCGTCGAGTGGCGCGTCGCCGTCGGCGACTCCGTCGAGGTGAACCAGACGATCGTCGAGATCGAGACGGCGAAGTCGCTCGTCGACCTGCCGTCGCCGTGGACCGGGACCGTGGCCGCCCTGCTCGTCGAGGCGGGCACCACGGTCGACGTCGGCACCCCGATCATCGAGATCGCGGTGCCCGACGCCGGCGGTGCGCCCGCAGGTGCGTCCCCCGAGGGCGCCGCGGTGCCGGCCGAGGGCGCGCAGGACGAGGGTTCCGGGTCGGTGCTCGTCGGGTACGGCACGGCCGAGGCGAAGGCGACCGGTCGGCGTCGCCGCCACCAGGTGGCCTCCGCCCCGGCAGCCCCGGCCCCGGCAGCCCCGGCCCCGGTCGCCGTCGCACCGGCGCCGGCGCCCCCCGCCCCGGCGGCCCCCGCACCCGCGGCACCGCCCGTCGCACCCGCACCGTCCAGGGCGGCCACCCCGCCGTCCGACAACGGGGTGACCACGGCCGCCCGTGCGCGCGTGCTGGCCAAGCCGCCCGTCCGCAAGCTCGCCAAGGACCTCGGGGTCGACCTGGCGGGCGTCCACGCGACGGGTCCCGGCGGCATCGTGACGCGTGAGGACGTGGTGGCCCACGCCGAGCGTTCCACGGTGACGACCCTGACGCACTACCCGGACGACGAGCCCTGGCTCGCCTCCGGCGTGGTCTCGCCGGACGGGCGTCAGACGCGCGTGCCGGTCCGCTCGGTGCGCAAGCGCACCGCGGAGGCCATGGTCGCCAGCGCGTTCACCGCACCGCACGTCACGGTCCTGCACACGGTCGACGTCACGAAGACGATGAAGCTCGTGGCGGCGCTCAAGGAGGACCGCGACTTCACGGACGTCAAGGTGACACCGCTGCTGGTGGCGGCCAAGGCGGTGCTGCTCGCCGTCAAGCGCCACCCGCAGATCAACGCCTCCTGGGACGACGCGGCCCAGGAGATCGTCTACAAGCACTACGTGAACCTGGGCATCGCCGCGGCGACGCCCCGGGGTCTCGTGGTGCCGAACATCAAGGACGCGCACACGCTCGACCTGCTCGGCATCGCGAAGGCGCTGGCCGGGCTGACGGCGACCGCACGAGCGGGGCGCACCTCGGTCACCGACATGTCCGACGGCACCATCACCATCACCAACCTGGGCGTCTTCGGCATCGACACCGGTACGCCCATCCTCAACCCGGGGGAGTCGGGGATACTCGCCTTCGGCGCGATCCGCCAGCAGCCCTGGGTGCACAAGGGCAAGGTCAAGCCGCGCTGGGTGACGACGCTCAGCTTCAGCTTCGACCACCGGCTGGCCGACGGCGAGCTCGGCGCCCGGTTCCTGTCCGACGTCGCGCGCGTGCTGGAGGACCCGGCCCGCGGCCTCGTCTGGGGCTGATCCGCCGGACGACCGCACACGTCAGGCCCTCAGGTCACCGACCTGAGGGCCTGACGTGTCGTGCGACCGGGGCCGTGCGCCCCCCGGATCCGTCTGGGAGATCCCGGTGCGAAGGGCGTGCGGTCCCGGCAGCTCACGGCGACTGGACTCGATCGCCGTGCCCCGGGCAAGGTCCGGTGCCCGGTGGCGGTCCGCCACCCGGGCCGCGTGGCGTCATGCCACGCGCATACCGCCGATCGACCGCGGCCGGCCGCGCCGGCGCTTGCGGCTGCGCACGGTGCCGTCGACGACGATCTCGCCGCCCCAGACGCCCCAGGGCTCGCGGCGGGCGAGAGCGCCCGCGAGGCACTGCGCCTTCAGCGGGCACTCGGCGCAGGCGCGCTTGGCCGCCTCCAGGTCCGCCGGATGCTCCGCGAACCAGAGCTCGGGCTGTTCCGAGCACGGCACGGAGTCGTCGGTCTCGGTGATGATGTTCGCGAGGTCCACACTGGTCACAACGCAGAAGAGGGCTAAAGGGTTGGGTTTGGTGCATAATCCGGCCGAACTTTTCCTGAACTTCGTCGAAATGCCCGGTTCGGGCCTGCCCACGCCGTGGTCAACCGGACACCCGCGGACGGTCAGAACCGCGCCGTGGCACGCCTAGGCTGGACCGCGTGACCCCGACCGACGCCCGGAACAGGACCAGCAGAACCGCACGGACGAGCACCGCGAGCGGCCCGGCCAGCCCGTCCTGGCTCGCCGTCGCCCTGCCGGCGGCGGCCCTCGTGGCGCTCGCGGCCCTCGTCGCGGCCGGCGCCTTCTCCGGCGCCTTCACGGCGTTCACGAACTTCACCGACCCGGGCGCGCTCGTGCGCTGGGGGGCGCCCGTCGCGACGGTGGTCACCGAGCTCGCGCTGGCCGTGACCGTGGGCGCGCTCGCGCTGGCGGCCTTCGTGCTGCCGCGCGGTCCGCTCGTGGACCGCGCGCTCGGCGTGGCCGGTGTGGCCGCGGGCCTGTGGACGCTCGCCGCCCTGGTCCAGCTCGTCCTGCGCTTCTCGTGGTCCACCTACCTGCCGCTGGACGCCGGCGGGTTCGGTCCGGCGCTGATGGAGTACGTCTCGACCATCACCGTGGGCCGCACCTACCTGGGCATCGTCATCGTCGCCGCGCTGACGGCGGCCGTCGCCCTGCTGGTGCGCGGCCCGGTGGGGGCCCTGTGCACCCTGGCGCTGCCGGTGGTCGCGCTCGGCATGCAGTCCTCCACCGGGCACGCGGCCGGGGCCGCGAGCCACGACCTGGCCATCTCGGCCCTGTTCCTGCACCTCGGTGGCGCGGCCCTGTGGATCGGTGGCCTCGCGGCCGTCGCGCTCGTCGGCCTGCGGTACGCCGCGACGCCCGACGTGATCCGGCGCTACTCGGAGATCGCGTTCTGGTGCTTCGTCGCGGTCGCGGTCTCGGGGCTGGTCAGCGCCTGGATCCGCATCGGCTCCCTCGACGGGCTGAGCACCGACTACGGGATCCTCCTGGTGGTCAAGGTCGCGCTGCTGGTGGTCCTCGGCAGCCTGGGCTACCTGCACCGCAGCACCGTCGTCTCCCGGCTCTCCGCCGGCACCACCCGGAAGGCGGCGATCGGCCTGTTCTGGCGGCTCACCGCCGTCGAGGTCGGCGTGATGGGCGCGGTGTCCGGCGTGGCGGTCGCCCTCGGCTCCACGGCGCCGCCCGTGCCCGACGAGCCCATCACCGACCCCACCCCGGCCGAGCTCGTGACCGGTCACCCGCTGCCGCCCGAGCCCACGCTCGTGCGCTGGTTCACCGAGTTCCAGTGGGACGTCGTCCTCGCCTTCGCCTGCGCGGCCGCGCTGTTCGTCTACGTGCGGTGGACCCTGCGGCTGCGCCGCCGCGGCGACGCCTGGCCCGTGGGCCGCACCATCTCCTGGTGCCTCGGCATCCTGGTCCTGTTCTGGGCCACGAACGGCGGCGCCGCCACCTACGGGCACGTCCTGTTCAGCGCGCACATGGTGCAGCACATGATCCTCGCGATGGTGGTGCCGCTGTTCCTCGTGCTGGCCGCGCCGGTCACGCTGCTCGTCCGGGCGGTCCCGGCGCGCAAGGACGACTCGTGGGGTCCCCGCGAATGGGTGCTCGCGCTGGTGCACTCGCCCTGGGGCCGGTTCATGGCCAACCCGGTGGTGGCCGCCGTCCTGTTCGCGGGCGGCATGATCGTCTTCTACTTCACGCCCCTGTTCGAGCTCGCCCTGACCACCTACGCGGGCCACCTGTGGATGGTCGCCCACTTCACCCTCGTCGGGTACCTCTTCGCGAACGCCCTGATCGGCGTCGACCCCGGTCCCTCCCGTCCCGGGTACCCGCTGCGCCTGGTGCTCCTGTTCGCCACCATGGCGTTCCACGCGTTCTTCGGTGTCGCACTCACCTCGGGCACCGCGCTGCTGGTCCCCGACTGGTTCGGGCTCATGGGCCGGCCCTGGGGGCCGTCCGCCATCGTGGACCAGCAGAAGGGCGGCGCCGTCGCCTGGGGGATCGGGGAGCTGCCGACGCTGCTGCTCGCCGTCGGCGTGGCGATCTCCTGGACGCGGTCCGACGCCCGGGAGGCGCGGCGCACCGACCGCAAGGCGGAGCGGGACGGCGACGCCGAGCTGGAGGCGTACAACGCCATGCTGGCCGAGAAGGCGGAACAGGCCAGGCGCACGGAGCGCTGACCAAAATCAGGCCCACGACGGGCCCCGGGCGTGGTAGACGTGAGCGGTGAGCGAAACCGCGCAGACCCCGTTCCACGACCTCGACCACTACGTCGCCGTCCCGCGCCTGACCGGCCTCGCGGCCAGCCAGGACGGCACCCGCCTCGTCGCCACCGTCCAGACGCTCGACGGCGAGCGCACCGCCTACCGCACGGCCCTGTGGGAGGTGGACCCGACCGGTGCGGCCCCCGCCCGCCGGCTCACCCGGTCCGCGAAGGGGGAGTCGTCCGCCGTCTTCACGCGGTCGGGCGACCTCCTGTTCACCTCCGCCCGGCCCGACCCCGACGGCAAGGACGGCGACGACCCGGTGCCCGCCCTCTGGCTCCTGCCCGCGCACGGGGGCGAGGCCCGCGTCGTCGCGACGGCGCCGGGCGGCGTGTCCGGGGCGCTCGCGGCCCGCAGCGCCGACGTCGTGAGCGTCGCCGCGAGCCTGCTGCCGTCCGCGAAGGACCTGACGCAGGACGCCGGGCTGCGCAAGGCCCGCAAGGACCAGAAGGTGTCGGCGATCCTGCACACGGGCTACCCGGTCCGGTTCTGGGACCACGACCTGGGCCCTGACCAGGACCGGCGCCTCGTGGGCGACCTCGCCGCGCTCACCGACGAGCCGGCCTCGCCGCTGCCGTCCGCGACGCCGTCGGGCACGGAGCCGGCTGCCACGCCGTCGACCACGGAGCCCGCCGACGGCCGGCACCTCGACCTGCGCGACCTCACGGGCCCCGGCCGCCACCTGGAGGAGCACGCGGCCGACCTGTCCGCGGACGGCACCACGCTCGTGCTGACCTGGGCGGTGCCGGACGCCGGGGCGGCCACCCGCAGCACGCTCGTTGCCGTCGACACCGCCACCGGCGACCGCCGGGTGCTGGTCGACGACCCGGACGCCGACGCGACGGCGCCCCGCGTCTCGCCCGACGGCGCCTGGGTCGCGTACGTGACCGAGTCGATCTCGACTCCGCACGAGGCCCCGGTGATCCGCCTGGCTCTGGTGCCGGCCGACGGCTCCGCCGAGCCCGTGGTCCTCGCCGACGACTGGGACCGCTGGCCCGGTCGGCCCACGTGGCTCCCGGACGGCAGCGGCCTGCTGGTCCAGGCGGACGACGACGGGCGCGGCCCGGTCTTCCTCCTCACGTTCACCGGCACCCTGCCGGGCACCGACGTGGTGGTCGAGAAGGTGACCTCGGACGACGCCGTCTTCTCCGACCTGTCGGTGACGCCGGACGGGGCCGCCGTGCTCGCGCTGCGGTCCTCCTACGCGGCCCCGGCCGAACCCGTGCGGATCGACCTGGCGGGCTTCGTCGCCTCGGGCGCGCCGGGGGAGCGGACGCCGGTCGCGGCGACGCTGCTGCGCTCGCCCGTCCCGGCCCCGGCGCTGCCGGGCACCCTCACCGAGATCGAGACCACGGCCGAGGACGGCTCACGCGTGCGCGCCTGGCTCGCGCTGCCGCCCGACGCCGGCCCGGACGCCCCCGCCCCCCTCCTGCTGTGGATCCACGGCGGCCCGCTCGGCTCCTGGAACGCGTGGAGCTGGCGCTGGAACCCGTGGCTGATGGTCGCCCAGGGTTACGCGGTCCTCCTGCCGGACCCCGCGCTGTCCACCGGGTACGGGCAGGAGTTCGTCCAGCGCGGCTGGGGTGCGTGGGGCAAGGCGCCGTTCACCGATCTCATGGCGATCACCGACGCCGCCGAGGCGCTGCCGGAGATCGACGGGACGCGCACCGCGGCGATGGGCGGCTCGTTCGGCGGCTACATGGCGAACTGGGTGGCGGGCCACACGGACCGCTTCCAGGCGGTCGTGACGCACGCGAGCCTGTGGGCGCTGGACCAGTTCGGCCCCACGACGGACGCGGGCTACTACTGGGCGCGCGAGATGACGCCGGAGATGGCGCTGGAGAACAGCCCGCACCTGTCGGTGGGGGAGATCCGCACGCCGATGCTCGTGATCCACGGCGACAAGGACTACCGCGTCCCGGTCGGGGAGGGCCTGCGCCTCTGGTTCGAGCTGCTGACGAAGTCGGGGCTCCCGGCGTCGGACGACGGCGAGACGGACCACCGGTTCCTGTACTTCCCGGACGAGAACCACTGGGTGCTCACGCCGCAGAACGCCAAGGTCTGGTACCAGGTGGTCTCGGCCTTCCTGGCCGAGCGGGTGCTGGGCGAGACGCCGGAGCTGCCCGCGACCCTGGGCTGACACGCGTCCGCCGGGGCGGGACGTTCGCGCCCCACCCCGGCGGAGGTCGCGCTCAGCCTGCCTTGACGGCGCCGACGACGCGGACGCGCACGGCCACGTCGTCGATCTCCTCGGGGACCTTGTCCACCAGGCGAGGGTCTGTCACGTTGACCTGGAGCACCCAGCTGCCGCCGGGGCCGGTCACCTGCTCCACGGAGACCTCCTCGGTGAGCACCTCCACCGGCGACGTGCCGGGTTCCGCGTGCTTGCGCGCACGGTGCTCGCGAAGTGGCTGGTCGAGGGACGTCGTGAACTCAGGGGCGACGCCGACGCCGATGACACCGTCCAGTCCGGTCACTTTTTCCCGCAATGCGGCTTTTGCGGACCGAGCCTCGTCGAGTGTTGCCATCCCGATCACCTCCTGGTCATCCATTGTGTCCCCCGTGTCTACCCCCTTCCAGCGGGCCGGGACGTGTCCTGGAGCACGTCGCCGACCGCCACGCGGCACCGCAGGTCAGCGGGGTGACGGCGCCTGACACGCCGTGCGGACACGCCCACGAGGTTCCCCGCGTCCCGCGACACGCCCGGGCGGGGGAAACGCTGGTGCGCGCACCGGACGTCACCCGAACGGGTGCGTCGCCTCTCGCGCCAGCTCGATCCCCAGGATCTCCAGCACCTGGTCGATCGGGTTCGCGTAGGTGAGGCCCTTCCCGCTGCGCCCGCCGGACTCGGAACCGGCGAACAGGAGGCCGAGCGCCACGCCGTCCTCCCGGTACACGAGCGCCCCGGAGTCGCCGCCCCGGGAGAACGGGCCGTCGTCCAGGCTCTCGATCTCGATCTGGTCGTCGAAGCTCAGCGCGCCGAGGTCCTCGTACCCCACGATGACGTCGTCCAGCTCGATGGCCGTGACCCGGCCCCGGGTGATCGCCGTCGTGCGGCCGACCTTGCCGACGATCTCACCGCCGAGGGCACGGGCCGTCTTCACCACCCGGCCCACGGGGTACTCGAAGTCGACGGGGACCCGGTCCAGGCGCGCGATCGCGGCGTCCGTCGCTGCCGGTTCGAGCGCGTCCAGGTCCACCACCTGCGTGAGCTCCCCGATCCGGTCGCCGGGCGCCAGCCCGCCGTCGGCGGGCCCGGGCTGGAGCACGACGTCGCCCGGGCGGGCCTCGGGGGACCCGGCCAGCACGTGGTAGTTCGACAGGGCGTACAGCGCGCCGTCGCTGCCGGGTGCCGTGCGCGTGACGAAGGCGCCGAGGGTGCCCGCCGTGACGGCGACGTGGCCGATGGAGACGCCGGGCCGGATCGGCCGCCGGCGGTCGGTGTCACCGGACGCCAGCGACGTCGGTGCGGGCGGGCGCGGGCCCAGCTCGCTGACGGGGCGGATGCGGCCGGTGCGGCGGACGTCGGCGTCGGGCCCGATCTCCGCCGTGACCTTGCGCACGATCGAACGGGCGCGGGGAACCCCGAGCCGGTAGCGGACCGCGATGCCGAAACCGCCCTCGCCCTGCGGCACCAGGCCGAGCGCGAGGGTGGGCGCCCGCACGACGTCGGCCGCCTCCGACACCCGTTCTCCGGTCGTGTGCCCCTCCAGGGACCGCGGTGTCGCCACGACCCCGTGGCGCTCGGCGAGCTCCCGGGCGAACGCTGCGAGCTGCTCCTTCATCTTCCTGGCCTGGTCGCGGTCCATGCCCTGATCCTCTCCTCACCCACCGACACGACACGGCACACCCCTACCGACACGCCGGTCTGTCCCACAAAGTCATCCGAAAGACGGATATCACCCTGCCAGGTTTGCGCGGTACGTTCCTCTGCTACACCCAACCATGGCCGGGTGAAAGCCAGGAAGACCTGGGATGTCACAAACATCTCCAGGCTGCCTCCTGAATCGATGGCGGCGTCCGACCTGGGCGCCGGTGATCACGGAACGGCGAGAATGATCGGGACGATGGACGAGACGCGGAGCACGCGGGTGACGCGTGCGGACGTGCGTGAGGCCCTCATGTGGGCCCTCGAGCGGGACCGCGACGCCCTGCTCGCGCACCGGGCGGCCGTGCACTCCAGCAAGAGCGACCTGACCCGTCGCCGCGCCGACAAGGCGCTGGTCGAGCAGTGGCGTGCCCGCAAGCCGGACACGGAGCAGGACACCGCGACGCGCGAGTGACAATGGGCCGGTGAGCACTGGAGTCCAGAACCTTCCCCGCGTCCGCGCCTCCGAGCTCGTCGGGCGCGGCTGGCTGAACACCGGCGGGCAGGATGTCACCCTCGCCGACCTGCGCGGCAAGGTCGTCGTCCTCGACTTCTGGACGTTCTGCTGCATCAACTGCCTGCACGTCCTGGACGAGCTGCGCGAGGTCGAGGAGCAGCACCGCGACGAGCTCGTGATGATCGGGGTGCACTCGCCCAAGTTCGAGCACGAGGCCGACCCCGACGCGCTCGCGGCCGCCGTCGAACGGTACGAGGTGCGCCACCCCGTGCTCGACGACCCCGAGCTCGTGACCTGGGGCGCGTACACCGCGCGGGCCTGGCCCACGCTCGTGGTCATCGACCCCGAGGGCTACATCGTGGCGCAGATGGCGGGGGAGGGGCACGGCTCCGCGATCGCCGCGCTCGTGTCCGACCTGATCGCCGAGCACGGGGCCAAGGGCACGCTCCACCGCGGCTCGGGGCCGTACGTACCGCCCGCCCCCGCCTCCGGCACGCTGCGGTTCCCGGCCAAGGCCCTCGCGCTGCCGAACGGGAACCTTCTGGTCGCGGACGCCGGGCACCACTCCCTGGCGGAGCTGGAGCCGGACGGCGAGACGCTGGTGCGGCGCATCGGCTCGGGCGAGCGCGGGCTCGTCGACGGCGGGCCGGGCGAGGCGCGGTTCTCCGAGCCGAACGGGCTGTGCCTGGTGCCCTCCGACCTGACGGCGAGCCTCGGGTACGACGTCGTGGTCGCCGACACGGTCAACCACGCCCTGCGCGGCGTGCGGCTCTCGGACGGCGCGGTCACGACGCTGGCCGGCACCGGCGAGCAGTTCATGGTGGGCGGCCAGGAGAACGTGACGGGCACGGTCGGCGCGTTCGAGGCCGGCGAGTCCTACGACTCGCTGAGCGTGCGGCTCTCCTCGCCGTGGGACGTCGAGTGGTCCGCCGAGCTCGGCGCCTTCGTCGTGGCGATGGCCGGGAACCACACGCTGTGGGACTTCCACCCCGGCCCGCACCTGCCCGTGGTCTCGCTGCTCGCGGGCACCATGAACGAGGGCCTGGAGGACGGCCCGGGCGCGGGCGCCTGGTTCGCCCAGCCCTCCGGCCTGGCCACGGCGGCCGACGGCGCGCTCTGGCTCGCCGACGCCGAGACCTCGGCGCTGCGCCGCCTCGCGCCGGTGGACGAGACCGACGTGACCGTCGAGACGGTTGTCGGGCAGGGGCTGTTCGACTTCGGGCACCGGGACGGCGCCGCCGGTCAGGCGCTGCTCCAGCACCCGTTGGGCGTCGCCGTGCTGCCGGACGACAGCGTCGTCGTCGCCGACACCTACAACGGCGCGCTGCGCCGGTACGACCCCACCTCCGGCGAGGTGACCACCCTGGCCAAGGACCTCGCGGAACCGTCGGACGTGCTCGTCGAGGTCGCGGACGACGCCGTGCACCTGCTCGTGGTCGAGTCCGCCGCGCACCGGCTCACGCGGGTGGCGCTCCCGGCCACCCTCGCGGGCGAGGTGCTCGACGGCGGCGCGCACAAGGTCGCCCGGCCCGCCACGGACGTGGGCTCCGGCGCGCTGCGCCTCGACGTGCCGTTCGCACCGGCGCCCGGCCAGAAGCTCGACGACCGCTGGGGACCGTCGACGTCGCTCCAGGTCAGTGCCACCCCGCCGGAGCTGCTGCTGTCGGGTGCGGGGACCGGGACCGACCTGTTCCGCGACCTGGTGATCAACCCGGACGTGGCCGAGGGCGTGCTGCACGTGACCGCGAAGGCGGCGTCGTGCGACGAGGTGCCGCTGCTGCCGAACGGCGAGCCCGACCCCGACGTCTTCCCGGCCTGCCACCTGGCGCAGCAGGACTGGGGCGTGCCGGTCCGCGTGGTGCCGGACGGCGAGGCGGGCCTCACGCTGCCGCTGCGCGGCTGACGTGTCGGACGCACAGGCCCCTCTGGTGACCTGTGCGTCTGACGCCTTGGCGCGAGTCCGACAGGTCAGCCCGCCAGCACCGCCGGCAGCTCGGTCAGCGCGTCGATGACAGTGGTGCGGGCGGCCTCGGGGCGGCGGGCGTGCAGGTATCCCCACGGTCCGCGGCGGAGCAGGATCGGTCGCATCCCGGCGTCGGCGGCGGGGAGCACGTCGTTGTCCAGCCGGTCGCCCACGTAGGCGATCTCCTCGGGTGCGACGCCCGAGAGCTGCGCCACGCGGGCGAAGAACTCCGGCTCGGGCTTCTGCACGCCCCACTCGTCGGAGGTGCGGATCGCGCTCACCGGCAGGTCCATCGCCTCCAGCGCGGCGCGCGCCTCGGGCGGCTGGTTCCCCGCGACGACGACGTCGAACCCTGCCGCGCGCAGCGCACCCAGGGCCGGCCGCACGTCGGGGTAGAGGTCGTCGGCGTCGAAC
Organism: Promicromonospora sp. NPDC052451; assembly: GCF_044547525.1. NCBI lineage: Bacteria > Bacillati > Actinomycetota > Actinomycetes > Micrococcales > Promicromonosporaceae > Promicromonospora > Promicromonospora sp. NPDC052451. Next base: position 26,084 of record NZ_JBIUAP010000001.1, on the reverse strand, counting down.
CCGTTGCGCAGGCCGTCGGGGTCGTCCACGGCCCAGCGGGCGATCTCCGCCTCGACGTCCACGCCGGGCCGCACGAGCTCGAACGCCTCCCGGTGGGACAGGTCGAGGGCCGCACAACCGCCGAGCACACCCAGGAACGTCAGCGGAGGGACGCCGAGCCGCTCGGCCCACCGGAGCCAGATCCGGGACTCGTCGACCAGCGTCTCCCCGACGTCGAACACCACCGTGCGCACCATGGCCCCGACCCTATGCCTCCAGATTCGGTCCATCGCACCGCAGGAAATGATGGGTTCGGTCGCTTGCCTCGAGATCGGTCCAGCACCGGACCGATCTCGAGGCAAGCGACCGAACAGCATCCGTGCTTGGCCGAACAGCATCCGTACTTGATGGGATCCGACCGAGCCTGGACGGCACAAGACCCGCGCGTCACGTCAGGGGAGGCTGAGCAGACCGTCACCGACCTGCACCCGGTCGCCCGGCCGGGCCAGCTCGACCAGGTCCCCGGGCCTCAGGTCCAGCGCGACGACCGGCACCAGGGGCGAGCGACCGCCGTCGGCGACCGCGGCAGGGCTCCAGAGCACGAGCTCCTGACCCGCCTCGACGGCGTCGCCCTCGGCGACCAGCAGCGTGAACCCTTCGCCCCGGAGCTGGACCGTGTCGATGCCGAGGTGCACCAGCACACCCCGCCCGGTGGCGAGAGCCGGTGCACCGGGCGATCCCGCGGCTCCGTCGGGAGCGCCCGGCGCCGACGGCGCCAGCAGGACGAACGCGTGCGGGTGCAGCTTCACCACGACGCCGGCGCACGGCGCGACCACGCGGCCACCGGTCTCCGGGTCGGGGTCGACGGCCAGCCCCGGGCCGACGATGCTCTCGGCGAAGACCGGGTCGGGCACGTCGCGCATCGCCACCACGCGTCCCGCCACGGGCGATCCGACCAACAGGGCCTCGGCCATGACGTCATCTTGTCAGACCGCCTGCCGGGCCACGGGATGGGACGACCCGTCCGGTGGCACCGCCCGCAGCGGGCAGGGGGCGCCGCCCCGGGGTCTCGCCCCCTGAGGCGCTCGCGTGTAACGTTCCCAGCGCACTCGACGACGAGCCGGTGGGGAGCGTACGGATGACGAGCGAGAGGCTCACGGGGGTCCCGGCGAGCCCGGGGCGGGCGGCCGGGATCGTGGTGCGGATGCCGGCCCGGGTCCCCGAACCACGGACGAGCCGCCTGACCGGGGACGCCGACGCCGCCGTCCACGCCGTCGAGGAGGCCGCGGCCCAGGTGGAGGCCGACCTGGCCGAGCGGGCGCGGCGCGCGTCGGGCACTGCCGCCGACGTGCTCGCGGTGACGGCCGCGATGGCCGCCGACCCGACGCTCGCCGCCGGTGCCGCACGGCGGGTCCGCGAGGACCGGCTCACCCCCGAGCGCGCGGTGTGGGACGCCGCGGGCTCGGTGGCGTCCCAGCTCGAGTCGCTCGGCCCGCCCATGTCGGAGCGCGCCCGGGACGTCCGGGACGTCCGGGACCGTATCGTCGCCGCCCTCACGGGTGCCGCCCCGCCCGGCGTACCGGATCCGGGGCATCCGTTCGTGCTGGTCGCGAGCGACCTCGCCCCGGCGGACACCGCGATGCTCGACCCGGCCGTGGTCGTCGCCGTCGTCACGGCCCGCGGCGGGCCGACGTCGCACATGGCGATCCTGGCGCGCGCCCTCGGCATCCCGGCGGTCGTCGCGCTGCCCGAGGCGAACGACCTCGTCGACGGCGAGGAGCTCGTGGTGGACGGGACGGGCGGCACCGTCCTGCGCTCGCCCACCCCGGCGGACGTCGAACGCGCCCGGCGGCGGGTCGCCGCCGCCACCTTCGACGGCCGCGGCGCGACGCGCGACGGGTTCGAGGTGGAGCTCGTGGCGAACGTCGCCGACCCGGCGGCGGCCGAGGCCGCGGCTGCGGCGGGCGCACGCGGGGTGGGTCTGTTCCGCACCGAGTTCTGCTTTCTCGGCCGGGGCGAGGAGCCCAGCGTGGAGGAGCAGGTGACTGCCTACCGGGCGGTGCTGTCCCACTTCCCGGGACGCCGGGTGGTGGTCCGCACGCTCGACGCCGGCGCCGACAAGCCCTTGCGGTTCCTCACGCCGGACCACGAGGACAACCCCGCGCTGGGCGTGCGCGGGCTGCGGACCGCCGTCGCGCACCCGGACGTGCTCGACCGCCAGCTCGACGCGATCGCCCGGGCCGCCGCGGCCGAGACGGCGGAGGTGTGGGTGATGGCTCCGATGGTCGCGACCGTCGACGAGGCCCGTGACTTCGCCGCCGCGTGCGCCGCGCACGGCCTGGACCACCCCGGGGTGATGATCGAGACGCCCGCGGCCGCGCTCCAGGCACGGCACGTGCTGGCCGAGGTCAGGTTCGCGAGCCTCGGCACCAACGACCTCACGCAGTACACGATGGCCGCCGACCGCGACCTGGCTGGTGTGGCAGCCCTGTCCACCCCCTGGCAGCCCGCCGTGCTGGAGCTCGTCCGGGTGGCGTGCGAAGGTGGTGCGGTGCATGGTGCTCCGGTGGGCGTGTGCGGGGAGGCGGCGGCCGACCCGCTCCTCGCGCCCGTCCTGGTGGGTCTCGGGGTCACCTCGCTGTCCATGACGCCGCGTGCGCTGGCCGAGGTCGCAGACACCCTGGCGCGCGTGTCCCGCGACGAGTGCGCGGAGCTGGCACGCGTGGTCCTCGGGTGTCCGACGGCGCAGGCCGCACGCGACGTGGCACGGGAAAGACTTCTTCCCTGAACGTCATCTGAACCCACCAGTCACATCCCAGTCACGTCGGCGCTCTAAGGTGGCCCGCATGCCCGAACCGATCCGGACCGATCCGCAGGAACCCGCAGCACCCGACGTGCGGGTGACGCTGTCGACGGCGTCGGTCTTCCCCCGCCGTGTGCCGCTCGCGTTCGAGTCGGCGGCCGAGCTCGGTTACGACGGCGTCGAGGTCATGGTGTGGTCCGAGGAGGTCACCCAGAACCCCCGGTCCCTGGCGAAGCTGTCCGCCGACACCGGCGTGCCGGTGCGGTCGGTGCACGCGCCGACCCTGCTGGTGAGCCAGCGGGTCTGGGGCCGGTCCCCGGTCGCGAAGCTGGAGCGGACGGCGGACATGGCCCTCGAGCTCGGCGCGGGCACCGTGGTGGTGCACCCGCCGTTCCGCTGGCAGTACAAGTACGCGCGCCAGTTCCAGGACCAGGTGCGCTCGCTGAGCGAGGCCACGGGCGTGACCATCGCCGTCGAGAACATGTACCCGTGGCGCGGCGGGCGGCGCGAGTTCCAGGCCTACCTGCCCGGCTGGGACCCGGCGGAGCACGACTACGACGCCGTGACCCTCGACCTGTCGCACGCGAGCGTGGCGCAGCAGGACGCACTGGTGCTGCTGCACACCTTCGGCGACCGCCTGCGCCACGTGCACCTGGCGGACGGCAACCACGGCGCGCGGGACGAGCACCTGGTGCCCGGGCGCGGCAGCATGCAGGCCGAGAAGGTGCTCCAGGAGCTCGTCGCCCGGCGCTGGAGCGGTGACGTCTGCGTGGAGATCTCGACGCGCGCGGCCCGTACCGCCGCCGAGCGGCACGACGACCTGGCGGCCTCCCTCCAGTTCGCGCGGGCCTACCTGTCCCCGGCCCCGCACGAGTTCCACACGCCGCCGGGCGCGCACCACCGGCCGCACGACGCCTGGTGAGTGTGATCCTGGTCTCGAACGGTTTCGATCGGCCCCGTCGGCGGGTCTAGACTGGACCCCGTCGAGAAACGGCAGCGGCGATCCGCCGCACGGACCAGGGAGGTGGCGCGCATGACCCGTAGCGAGCCTCCGAGTAGTCCGAACCGCAGCTGAGCTGACGGTTCCCCACCCGCGTGCCCGCGGGTTCTCGCGCACCGGTGCGCTCCGCCCGTCGTCCAGGGCGTGAGATCCACCGGTCGGTCGGCCGTCCCTGCTGCGGTGTCCGTTCGCAGTCCTTTCCCTGCGCTCGACCCCAGGAGTTTCCCCATGGCTACCTTCCTGCCCTCCCGTCCCGCTCGTCCGGTCCGGCCGCTGCTCGGTGCCCTGCGCCAGCGGCGCGCCGTCGGCCCCGCGCCCGAGGCCGCCCCGCGCCCCGTCGCCGCCCCCGAACCTCGCTCGTCCGTGGTCGCCGCCGCCATCTACGACGACGGCGTGCGCACCGCCGGCTACGACAACCTCGCCGAGACCTTCAGCGCGCTGCGCTCGCGGCCGGGCGGCATGGCCTGGATCGGGCTGGAGCGGCCGGAGGAGGCCGAGCTGACGTCCCTGGCCCGCGAGTTCGACCTGCACCCCCTCGCGATCGAGGACGCGATCCAGGCGCACCAGCGCCCGAAGATCGAGCGGTACGGCGACACGCTGTTCGTGGTGCTGCGCGCCGCCCGTTACCTGGACGCCGCGGAGGAGGTCGAGTTCGGCGAGCTCCACGTCTTCGTCGGCCCCGACTTCGTCGTCACCGTGCGGCACGGTGCCTCGCCCGACCTGGCCGCGGTCCGCACCCGGCTGGAGGCCGACCGCGAGATGCTCGCCCGTGGCCCGGAGGCCGTGCTGTACGCGATCCTCGACAGCGTCGTGGACGGGTACGCGCCCGTCGTCGCCGGCCTGGATCACGACATCGACGAGATCGAGTCCGACGTCTGGGGCGGTGCCCCGGACGTCTCCCGGCGCATCTACGAGCTGTCCCGTGAGGTCATCGACTTCCAGCGCGCAGTTCGCCCCGAGCAGGCAGTGTGCGCCTCGCTCGCCAAGGGCGCCGACAAGTACGGCGTGGACCCGGAGCTGCAGGCCTACCTGCGCGACGTCGCCGACCACCTCACCGAGGCGGCCGACCGCATCGAGGTGTTCCGCGCCGCGCTGCGGGACATCCTGACGGTGGCCGCCACCCTCGTCGCGCAGCGGCAGAACGAGGAGATGAAGCACCTGTCGGAGGTCAGCATCCGGCAGGGCGAGGAGGTCAAGAAGATCTCCGGCTGGGCGGCGATCCTCTTCGCCCCGACCCTCGTCGGCACGGTCTACGGCATGAACTTCGAGGTCATGCCGGAGCTCGACTGGGCCTACGGCTACCCGGCCGCCCTGGTCGCGATGCTCGCCGTGAGCGTGGGGCTCTTCGGCGTCTTCCGGTTCAAGCGCTGGATCTGAGCCCGGTGGCGGCACCGCGTCAGGCGGGGCCGCCGGGCTCCGGGTCGAGCGTCTCGGGGTCGGGCAGCGATGCGATGTACTGGTGCCCCACGAGGGCGACCACCAGGCCGGCGACGGCGCCGACGAGCAGCGGGGTGCTGTAGCCGGTCCGGGCCAGGAGCCCGCCGGCCAGCGACCCCAGCGGCATCGCGCCCCACAGCGCGGTGCGCCACGTCCCGTGCACCCGGCCGAGCAGGTGGTTCGGCACCGCGGCCTGCCGCAGCGACATGACGAGCACGTTCCAGGTGGTCGTGCAGCCGAACGACACGAAGATCGCGACGGCCCCCACCCACACCAGCGGGAACGCACCGGCGAGGAACCAGGCGCCGAGCCCGGCGGCGTTCACGGCCGCCATGACGGGCCCCGTGCCGAAGCGCGTCTTGAGCCGGTTCGTGACGGCCGCCGCCGTCAGGGCCCCCACGGCTCCCGCCAGCATGAAGGTGCCGTACCAGGCCTCCGGCACGTCGAGCCGCTCCAGCACGAACAGCACCAGCGTGGACGTGATCGCGGCGTGGCAGATGCCGATCAGCACGCTGACGATCCACAGCGGGCGCAGCATCGGGCTGGACCAGATGAAGTGGAAGCCGGCGGCGAGCTCGGCGCGGTGTCCTGCCGCGCGGGCGGCCTCCGGTGTGGGAACCGGTTCGGCAGGCCGCCGGCCGGAACGCCGCGCGGCGACGCCCGACGCGACGGCTGGCAGGGTGAGTGCCAGCCCGCCCGCGACGGCGTAGGCCCCCGCGTTCAGGCCGAGCGCCCAGAACGCCGAGAAGGCCAGCAGCCAGGACGTCAGCGGCTGGGACAGGAACTGCTGCACCACGATCTCCGTGGCCTCGATGCGGGAGTTCGCCCGCGGCAGGTCGCCCTTGCCGACGATCGACGGGACCACGGCGCGGATGGCGCCGTCGTACACCGTCTCCAGCGCGCCGTACAGGAGCACCACCAGCAGGAGCCACCAGATCGTGAGCGCACCCGTCAGGTGCAGGGCGAGCAGGCCGCCGGCCACGAGCGCCCGGACGCCGCCGGCCAGGGAGAGGGCGACGCGCCGGTCGACGCGGTCCACCAGCACGCCCGCGGGAATCGCGAACAGCAACCAGGGGAGCAGCGCGGCGACCGCCACGAGCGACACGAGCAGCGGGTCGCCCGTGAGCTGCGCGGCGAGCAGCGGTGCCGCCACCCGGGCGATGCCGTCGCCCAGGCTGGAGCTCAGGTTGGCGGCGACCACGCGGCCGAACGCGCGCCCGAGCGGCGCGGAACCAGGGCTCACGGCGGCGGAAGACACGCGCCCGAGGCTACCGCCTCGGCGGCGAGGTCCTTCAGACCCCGTCCAGGTCCAGGTCCAGCTCCAGGTCCAGGCCGGGGCCCGGGCCCCGGCCTCGGCTCAGACCGGCACCGGGTCCGGCACGCGGGCGCCCACCGCGCGCAGCACGAACGCCTCCGCCGCACGGATGGTGCGCTCGCGGGCGACGGGTTCGTCGGGGATGAGGCGACCGGACAGGCACGCGTTGACGAGGTGTACGGTCGGTTCGATGTCCTGGGGCGGGAACGTCCCGGCCTCGATCCCGGCCGTCAGGATCCGGCGCAGGATCGCCTCCACGATGTCGGCGTGCTCGCGCAGGCGCTGCTGCGTGGCGCGGGACAGGACCGTGCGCAGGTCCGGGCCGGGGGCGAGGTGGAAGACACGGGTGAGCTGGGCCTGCTGGCGGATGTAGGTACGGAGCTGTTCCACCGGGTCGTCCACACCGTCGAGGGCCCGCTCCAGCGTGTGGGCGTACTGCTCCGTCTCGTGGGTGATGAACCCGAGGAGCAGCGCCTCCTTGTCGTGGAAGTGGTTGTAGACAGCGGTCCGGCCGACGTTCGCCGCCGCGGCGATGTCGGCCAGGGTGATGGTGTCGAACCCGCGCTCCGCCATGAGGGTGGACAGAGCGGTGAACAGCTTGTGCCTCGTCATCTGGCGGTGCTCGTGCAGGCTCTTGCCGATGATCTTGGGCATGCTGACATCATATGCTCTTGCCGTCAGGTAACTGGAACCCGGGATCGGGCACCCGCGCCGCCCGCCGTCTTTGCGGGCATCCGCCGTCGGGCTCACGCCTCTTGTGCTGAGACTCAGTCGCCATGAATATCCATAGACATACATTTGTGGTGCGCAAAGAAACAGGCCGACCGGAAAGCGCAGCCGTGTGTGCCCACTGTCACCTGCGTGTTTCCGATCTGTAACATGCTTGCATCATCGTGGAAAGTGACCGGCAGTAAAGTTCCCGCATGACATTTCTGGCGGGCGTGATTCCAGCGGAACACGTCTCGGGTCACATTCTGATCCTGCCGAGCACCCACGGCCCCGTGGCCGTCAGCGAGCTCGCCGCCGCGTGGTTCCCGGAGGTCGAGTGGCTCCGAGAACCTTCCCGGGCCGCGGGGGCACGCCGGATGGCGGGGGCCCGGTTCCGCGGCATGGCGCAGCCCGACTCGCTGGTTCCCGGTGTCCTGCGTCTCGGGCCGGGGTATGTCGCCACCGGACCCTTCGAGGTGGGCGAGGCCCACCTCGCCGAGCTGGAGATCCCCGCGGCGAAGGCCGAGGCGTACTCGATCACGCGTGACGACGGCCTGCGCGACGTCCGCGGCGCGGCCCCCACGTCCTACGACGACCGGGACGGCATCGCGCGGGCCTTCGCCCACGCGCTCCCGCAGGGGGAGGAGCTGCGCCTCGTGCAGTGGATGGTCGCGGCCGCCCGCAAGACCGGCGGCGGGGTGCTCGCCGACGGCCGGCAGCCCCTGGTGCCGGATCCCGCCGCCTCGGTCGACCTGGGCCTCTACTCCGCGCATCCGCTGCAGCCCGGCGACCTGCTGCCGATGCTGCGGTCGCTCATCGCCACCGCCGACGTCACCGCCGACCAGCCCACGCCCGACGGGTCGCCCCGCTACACGCTCATGGGCAGCACCGCGTACGACGGGTCGATCGTGATCGACGTCGAACGGGTCGACCGCGTGCCGCGCGCGCTGGGCACGCTCGACTGGCGCAGCTACGGACCGTTCGCCTACCGCATGTCCTGGCTGCCCGCGGACCCGTACGAGCTCGAGCTGGCGCAGCCGTCCGGGCTGCACGTCATCGCACGGGCGCGCATGCGGGTCTCGCTGGCGCGTCTCGCGGTCAGCCTCCAGAGCCGCATCGCGGGAATCATCGTGGACGACGGCGGCTTCATCGCCGGCCCGGACGAGCTCGAGGGCCGCAACGACCCGACGTCGGGCGGTGCACCGGGCGCACGGGCCTGGGTCTGATCCGCAATGTTATCCACAGATTTTGTCCACAGCCCTGTGTGTGGCGCGGGAAACTCGGGCTTCTCCCTGTGGACAGAACTGTGGGCAAGAAAAGGGTGAAAATTACAACCGTGGAGCGGTTGCCGGGTGCACGACACGCGGATAGAAACGTGGCAATGGTTCGACGATTCGGAATCGACGCGGTGCGCTGCAGCAGTACCGACCGGTTCCGAACATCGGATACATGGTCAACCGGAGAACGACAGGACGTCCCGTACCGCGGTGCGGGCTGTGGATGACGCCACAGGTGCCTGTACGGGGCCGGAAGACCACCCGCGTCCGAGGTGCTCACCCAGACGCAGACCCGGCGGCCCGGGTCTGACGGGCACCTCGGGGTCGTGACGTCGACACGACGCCCTGTCCCGCTCCGGCGGTCCACGGGTGCGCGGTGATGCCAGGGCCCCCGGCCTGCCCCGGGGGCCCTGGCCCGTTCCCGGGCCCTAGGCTCAGGGCATGAGCAACCTGGAGACCCGGCCGGCCGAGCAGGTCTGCGCCGCGGGCGAGCGGGGCGACGGCGTCGAGCTCCTCACACCCCGCGACGTCCCCCTGGGCGGCCCCCGCGCCATGAACGTGCGCCGCACCATCCCCCAGCGCGCCCGGTCGCTCGTCGGCGCCTGGTGCTTCAGCGACCACTACGGCCCCGACGACGTCTCCACCAGCGAGGGCATGCAGGTGCCGCCGCACCCGCACACGGGCCTGCAGACGGTGAGCTGGCTCTTCGAGGGTGAGATCCTGCACCGCGACTCCGTGGGCTCGCTCCAGACGGTCCGCCCGGGCGAGCTCAACCTGATGACGGCGGGCGCGGGCATCTCGCACTCCGAGGAGTCGCCCGCCGAGGGCCGCCCGCCCCGCCTGCACGGGGTGCAGCTCTGGACGGCGCTCCCCGGCTCGGCGCTCGGCGTCGACCCGCACTTCGAGCACCACGGCGACCTTCCCGCGGTCCGGCACGACGGCGTCGTCGTGCAGGTCTTCGTCGGGAGGCTCCGGGCGGGGGGCGAGGAGCTGGCCTCGCCCGCGACGACGTACACGCCGCTGGTGGGCGCGCAGATCGACCTGGAGCCGGGTGCCGAGGTGTGGCTCGACGTCGACCCGGGGCATGAGCACGCCCTGCTCGTGGACGCCGGCGAGGTGACGTTCGAGGGCAGTGCGGTACCGCCGTCGGCCCTGGGCTACGTGGCTCCGGGCCGCGCCCGGCTCGCGGTGCGGGCCGGTGCGGGGTCGGGTGCGCGCGCCGTCCTGATCGGCGGGGAGCCGTTCGCCGAGGACGTCATCATGTGGTGGAACTTCATGGGCCGCACGCACGAGGACGTCGTCCGCGCCCGCGACGACTGGATGGCCCAGGTCGCCGAGCTCGACGACGGGTCGACCGGGTACGCGGACGGCGCGGCCGGCCGCCGGTTCGGTCAGGTGCTCGGCTACCCGAGCGGGCCGCTGCGGGCGCCCGCGCTGCCGGACCTGCGCCTCAAGCCGCGGACGCGGCCCGCCTAGCGGGCCCGGGCCGGCTAGATGTCGTAGCGGAGCATGAACTCGCCCGCGTCGAGCACCACGTAGCTCACCTCGACGGGCGTGTCGTCCTTCGCGAACGCCGTCCGCGTGACCGACAGCACCGGGGTGCCGGGTTCGATCCGCAGCTCCTCGATCTCCTCGATCGAGGGCATGCGGGCCACCACGTCCTCGCGGAACCGCACCGGCGCGTACCCGGCCTCGCTCAGGCGCGCGTGCGTGCCACCCGGCCCGACCTCCTGGGCGGCGATCGGCGTCCCCGCGGCGATCGAGGCCGGCAGGTACGACGTGGCGAACAGGACCGGCTTGCGCTCCCGCAGGTGCAGGCGCTCACGGACGGTCACCTTGTCGCCCTCGGCGAGCCCGAGCGTCGCGCGCACCTTCTCGGGCGGTTCGGCCTCGGCAGTGACCGCGAGCGTGCGGACGACGAGCCCGGCCCCGGTCTCGTCCGTCTCGGCGGTCACGGTGGACGCGTCGGCCGGGGCGCCGGTGGTGTCGCGGACGATCGGCTCGAAGGACCGTACGAAGACGCCGGAGCCGTGCCGGGTCACGGTGAGCCCCTCGTCCTTCAGCATCGACAGCCCGTGGCGCGCGGTCATGCGCGCCACGCCGTAGTTCGACATGAGCGCGGCTTCGCTCGGAAGGCGGTCGCCCGGTTTGTAGGTCCCGGAGCGGATCGCGGCACGAAGATCCTTGGCGATGCTTGCGGCAGTCACACGTCCCTCTCTAGACACGGAACCCACCTAACCCGCAGCCAGTGCGTATACGCAACTTTTCGGCGTACGGGTTGCGGCCGTCTTCCGGCGCCCCAGAGGCTGTCTATGCGCCTAGAGGTAGGGCGCGGAGGCAGGTACAGAGGCAGGCACAGAGAGGTGGGGGAGATGGGGGCGACCGCAGCCAGCCTGACCGCGTCGGCGGCAGGCGCGAGCGCGCTGCTGGAGGAGATCGGGGACGCGCGCGTCAAGTGGGTCGAGGTGTTCCGGGACCACCTGGTCGTGCACCCGGAGCAGCTGAGCGAGGGAGCGGCCATCGCGGCCCAGCTCGAGATCACGTCGGCGACCGACTATCCCGCGACCCGGCCGGGGTTCACGATCTGGACCGGCTACTGGCGGGGGATGGAGACGTTCGTCTACGGCGAGCTCCGCAGAACCGCACGCCCGCTCCGGGCATGGCCGACGTGACGGGCGGCGCGCACGACGACGCCGTCACCGGAGTCGTGCCGGGGGCGCACCTCGCGGAGCTCGTCGGGGTCACGGCGCTAATCGCGCACGTCTTCGACATCCGGACCCTGGACGTCCGGGCCGGCGTGGACCACCTCGACCTCGAGGACGACATGGTGCGGGTGCTGACGGTCGACGTCGTCGCCGCGCGCGTGCCGGACGCCGTGAAGCTGGCCGGCCTGCTGCACCTGGGCGAGCGCCTGGAGCATCACGACGGCGGGTCGGCGTGGCGGTGCTGGTGCGGCTGGGTCCCGGCGGCGGACCGCGGGATGCCGGTCTCGTTGCACGTGACCGCGCCGCGCCAGGGATGAGGCGGCCTGTCACACGCGACATCCCTCACCGGTCGAGGTCGTGAGGGGGGCCCACGGGACGTCCGGGCCCCGTCCGACCGCGAGAGGTGAGGGACAGATGGCTGACGCCGTACGCGTGTGCCGCCGGTGAGGGCAGCGGAACCGGCCGCCTGACCCGGCCCGTTGGCACGCCGCTCGGTCCGAACCCTCTGGAAACAACTCCGCCCCAGGTCCGGATCTGCATCCTGACCTGGGGCGAAGCCTGTGGAGCGGGTGACGGGAATCGAACCCGCGCTGTCAGCTTGGGAAGCTGAAGTTCTACCATTGAACTACACCCGCATCGTCCGGTTCTGCCCGGGTATCTGCTGTTTGCGAATCCCGCTAGGGTTCCGCAACAGCGCCCCGTGAACCTGGCGCGCGACCTGATCATACCCAACCTCGCCCGGATGCCCGAACCGGTTCCCGTGCGAGTGTCGCCGAGCAGCCGGAGCAGCAGTGAGCGAGCACCCCAGCGAGAAGCCGACCGAGCCGATCTACCAGGAGACCAAGCCCCTCCCCCCGCGGCCGCCGCAGCCGCCGGAACCCCCGCGGCCCGCACGCGAGACGCGTGCCATGCGGCCCTCGAAGCCCCCGGCGAACTACCAGCAGCAGTACGACTACGACCGCCCCACCCCGCCCCCGGCGCACGTCCCGGGGCGCAAGTCCCGGCTCACCGCAGGGTTGCTCGGGATCCTGCTCGGCGTGGTGGGCGCGCACCGGTTCTACCTGGGCTACAAGGGACTGGGCTGGGTCATGCTGCTGATCACCGCCGTGTCCCTCGGGAACGCGTGGTTCGTGCCCGCCATCTGGGGTGCCATCGAGGGCGTCCTGTTCCTCGTGATGCGCAAGGGCTACTGGTCGGTCGACGCGAAGCACCGGCCGCTCCAGTGGTGACCGGCGCCCGGTGACGCCGGCGGCGCCTCCCCGGGACGGGGCGGCGCCGCCCGGGGACGCCCAGTACCGTAGCCGGGTGCTCCTCTCCGACCGTGACATCCTCGCCGAGCTCAAGGCCGACCGTGTGGTCCTCGACCCGTACGACGAGTCGATGCTGCAGCCGTCGAGCATCGACGTGCGCCTCGACAAGTTCTTCCGGCTCTTCGACAACCACAAGTACCCGTTCATCGACCCCGCCGCGGACCAGCCCGAGCTGACGCGCCTCGTGGAGGCGGACAACGGCGAGGCGTTCGTGCTGCACCCGGGCGAGTTCGTGCTGGGCAGCACCTACGAGACGGTCACCCTGCCCGACGACGTCGCCGCCCGCCTGGAGGGCAAGTCGTCCCTCGGCCGGCTCGGCCTGCTCACGCACTCCACGGCCGGGTTCATCGACCCCGGCTTCAGCGGGCACGTGACCCTGGAGCTGAGCAACGTCGCGACGCTGCCGATCAAGCTCTGGCCCGGGATGAAGATCGGCCAGCTCTGCTTCTTCCGGCTCTCCTCGGCCTCGGAGCACCCCTACGGTTCGGACCTCTACGGGTCCCGCTACCAGGGCCAGCGCGGCCCGACGGCGTCCCGCTCCGCGCAGAACTTCCACCGCACGGCGGTGTGACGGCCGCGGGCCGGGCGGGGCGTCCGGAAGGCCCGCGCCGGGAGGTAGGCTCCGGGTGCCCGGCACGGACCGGGCGATCCGGACGTCAGAAGGGACCCCGATGGCCTCTCCCCAGCTCCCGCTCCTGCCGCGCACGGCCGCGCAGGCACACCAGGCACGGCACGTCCTGACCGTGCCGGGTGACGTGGAGCTGGACGAGATCGAGGTCCTCGCGCTCTCCCGGTTCTCTGCCACCCGCTGGGACGTGGTCCCGGCCGGCATCCTGCCGGGCAACGTGGCCGGCGCCCCGCAGGGCCGCCGGGCACAGGGCAAGGAGGTCGGCGTGCTGCGGGTCTCGCGGCACGCGGTGATCAACGGCCCGTACCAGCCGGTCGGCGACGGCTTCGACCTCGGCGTCCCGCCGGGCGCCGCCATGGCCTTCGACATCGTCTGCCACCGCGAGCGTGGCGAGGTTCCCTTCCCGGGCGGTGGCGACCGCGACGGCGTCGGGCGGGCCTTTGCCGGCGGCATGCCCGAACGTGAGGAGCGCCGCCTGGTCGAGTGGCTCGTCGCCGTGGCGCGTCGGCTGGGCGGTTCGCTCCGGCTGGACGTCGGCGGCCTGTGGGACGGCCCGGGCGGCCCGACGGCGCAGCCCGGCGCGGGCGTGGTCCTCACCCCGGACGCCGGCGCCGCCATCGACATGACCGTGTACTCCGACGTCTGGCTGGACCCGCAGGCCGCCCACACGATCCTGCAGCAGGTGCACCCGCGGGCCCGCCTCCACATGGAGGGCCAGGAATGGGGCGGCCCGCCGAAGGGCATCGCCGACAAGCCGCTGTACCCGGGCGACCCGCTGGACCCGGACCTGCGCAAGCGGCTGCACGACGCCGCCGACGACTACGACATCAAGGCCCTGACCGGCCCCCGCGTGCTCGACGGGTACGGCCTGGTCGTGGAGCTCGGCGTCGACGGCATCGTGTCGATCGAGATCAGCGGCGAGGAGAAGCTGCCGCGCCTGCTGCGCGGCCTGCCGTGGGCGGAGCAGGGCGCGGTGCGCTACTGGGTGCACTGGGCACCGCACGACCTCGTCGAGTCGCAGCGCGAGTTCCCCGCCATGGAGCTGCGCGTCGCGCGCAAGCGCGCGGCCGAGCTGGTGGCCCGGCTGGCCGCGGCGATCCACGGCGCAGCCGGCGGCGAGATCGCCGACGAGGACGGCTTTCTCGTCGACCCCACCGACCTCTGACCGCCCCGTCCAGCGGTAGCGGTCCAGAAGTACGGGTTCAGAGGTACTGACCGGGGGTCCGGCGCTCGCCGCCCTCGTCGTCCTGGGCACCCGGCAGGGTGGGGCCGCCCGGCCCTCCGGGGCCGAACGCGGCCGTACCGGGCGGCAGTGCGCGCCGCATCTGCGAGAGCTGTGCCTGGGCGGCCATCTGCTGGGCCACGAGGGCCGTCTGGATGCCGTGGAACAGACCCTCCAGCCAGCCCACGAGCTGTGCCTGGGCCACGCGGAGCTCGGCGTCCGACGGCGCGGAGTCGTCGGTGAACGGCAGCGTGATGCGGTGCAGCTCGTCGACCAGGTCCGGCGAGAGGCCGTCCTCCAGCTCGTGGATGGAGCGCTCGTGGATCTCGGCGAGCCGGGTGCGTGCCGCCTCGTCCAGCGGAGCGTCGCGGACCTCGTCGAGGAGCCGCTTGATCATGCCGCCGATCCGCATGACCTTGGCGGGCTCCTCCACCTGGCCCACCACGGCCTCCGCCTCGTCCACCTTCTCCTCCTCGGCGTGCTCGGCCGCACGGTCCGGCGGGACGGCCGCGCCGTCGGGGGTCACCACCTGGGGGTGCACCGGCGTCGGGCCGCCGGGGCGGCCGGGCGTGCCGGCAGATCGCTCGTCGGTCTCGGGGTTTGCTCGCTCGTCGGTCATGGACCCAGTCTTGCCTCATTCGGCTGACACCCGCACGGCATTCTGTGCGCCGGAACGAAATTACCGGCCATGCCTATATATAGGCATCGGTTGATCACGGAGTCAGGAGCACTTTGCCGAAGGCCTCTCCCGACTCCAGGAGGTCGTGGGCCGACTGCGCCTCGGCGAACGGGATGCGCGCGTGCACCACCGGCCGGACGCGTCCGTCGGCGAACAGCGGCCACACGTGCTGTTCGGTGTCGGCGACGATGCGGGCCTTCTCCTCGGGCGGGCGCGAGCGCAGCAGCGTGCCGGTGACGGTGCCGCGCCGGGCCAGCAGTGCGCTGAGGTCGAGCTCCCCGCGCCGCCCCTGCTGCATCCCGATGACGACGAGGCGGCCGCCGCGGGCCAGCGTGCGGACGTTGGCGTCCAGGGCGCCCCCGCCGAGCAGGTCGAGCACGACGTCGGCGCCGCGCCCGTCCGTCGCGCGCAGCACCTCCTGCGTGAAGTCCTGCGTCCGGTGGTCGACGACGACGTCGGCACCGAGCTCCGCGCACCGGGCCGTGCGCTCGGGTCCGCCCGCCGTGGTGACCACGTGTGCGCCCAGTGCCTTGGCGACCTGGATCGCGATGGTGCCGATGCCCCCGGACCCGCCGTGGACCAGCACCCACTCGCCGGCGCGCAGCCGGCCGACGTCCACGAGGTTGTTCCAGACGGTGCAGGCCGCCTCGGGGAGAGCCGCGGCGTCCACCAGGTCGATGCCGTCGGGCACCGGGAGCACCTGCGTCTCGCGGACCACCGCCAGCTCCGCGTACCCGCCCCCTTCGAGGAGCGCGACCACCTGGTCTCCGACCCGCCAGCGCGACACGCCGCGCCCGACACGCTTGACTGTTCCGGATATCTCCAGACCCGGCCAGTCCGGGGCATTCGGCGGAGGGGGGTAGTATCCGGCCCGTTGGAGCAGGTCAGCGCGATTGACGCCAGCAGCGGCGACCTCGATCAGCACGTCGCTTTGGCCAGTATTCGGGTGATTCAGCGAGGAGAGGGAGAGTTTCCCTGAGGGCCCCGGTCCGGATATCGTGACGGCTCGCACATCGATGAAGCCTACTTCCGCGTGGCCTCACGAGGGTCGTCAGCGGGAACCGGGTGCCGGTAACTTGTACGCAGCACCGAGGGATGCGCGGCGGGCACCACGCACGCCACACCCTTCCGGATCAGTGATGGAGAGAGGTACGCATGTTCCGCAGGTTGGGAGTGCGCGGGAAAGTTCTTGCGACTCTGGTCACGCCTGCCGTCGTCCTGGTCATCGCAGCGGCGTACATCATCGGCCTCTCGGTGGCCGACGCGATGCGCGCGCAGCAGACAGCTGATCTCGTCGCCGCGCTCGAGTACCAGGACCAGGCAGGCACGGCGTTCGCGCAGGAGCGCGCGTACAACATCGTCGCGATGATCGACGACTCCGAGTCCGGTGACGGTGCCCGCCTCGCCCTGCTGCAGGGAACCCCGGAGATCGGGGAGGACGGCAAGCCGGTCACGGACAAGGACGGCAACCCGGTGTGGGCCGCCCCGGCGGCCCAGGCCCAGACGATCAC
This sequence comes from Promicromonospora sp. NPDC052451, assembly GCF_044547525.1. NCBI lineage: Bacteria > Bacillati > Actinomycetota > Actinomycetes > Micrococcales > Promicromonosporaceae > Promicromonospora > Promicromonospora sp. NPDC052451. The sequence goes on along the minus strand of NZ_JBIUAP010000001.1, from coordinate 9,510 downwards.
GGCGCTCGACGCCCGCGACGACGAGCTGCTGGACATCGACATCTCGATGCTCGACCAGCGCGTCAAGGACGCCGTCACGCAGACCATCGAGGACCGCGCCGCCATCACCGACGTGCAGAAGAAGGTCGCCGAGGGCCGGCTCACGGAGCAGGTCGCGACCGACGCCTACGGCACGTACATCGACGGTGCGCTCGAGGTGATGGACGCCATCGCGGACACCTCCGAGGACCGCGACCTGGGTACCCGCCTCGAGGCCTACTACGCGATCGACCAGCTCATGCTGACCAACACGTACGAGCGGCCGATCGTCTCGCTGGCCCTGGGCATCTTCAACGCCTACCCCGACGACCAGGCCGAGGCCGCCTCCCGTTCGCTCGCGCTGCGCGCCGCGGACCTGGTCAACCTGGGTGACCGCGAGTGGGACAGCACGCAGGACCTCTTCGACCGCATCCCCGGCGACTACCAGGTGCCGGGGATGGACGGCGTCTACGGCACCGTGCGCGGGTACGTCGCGCGCGGCGACCTCGCCTCCATCCAGCCGGCCCAGGTGCAGGCGTTCCAGGACGAGTCCGCCAAGTGGGTCGAGGAGGGCCGCATCGTCCGCGACGCCGTCCGTGAGGACACGGCGGCCTTCGCCCAGGAGCGCGCCGACGTCGCCGCGAACCGCGCGTACCTCACCGGTGGCGTCGCGATCGCGGCCCTCGGCTTCTCGGTCATCATGGCCCTCGTCATCGCCCGTCGCCTCGTCTCCCCGCTGCGCCGCCTCACGCAGGCCGCCGGCGTGGTCCGTGACCGCCTCCCCACCCTGGTGGAGCAGGTGTCGGTGCCGGGCCAGGGCCCGAGCATCGACCTCGACCCGATCACCGTCGAGTCGTCGGACGAGATCGGTCAGCTCGCCGCGGCGTTCAACGACGTCAACCGCACCACGATCGACGTCGCCCGCGAGCAGGCCGCCCTGCGTGGCTCCATCGCCGAGATGTTCGTCAACGTGGCCCGCCGTGACCAGGTGCTGCTGAACCGGCAGCTCGCCTTCCTCGACGACCTCGAGCGGTCGGAGGAGGACCCGTCGACGCTGTCGAACCTGTTCCGCCTCGACCACCTCGCGACCCGGATGCGCCGCAACGCGGAGTCGCTGCTCGTCCTCGCCGGCATCGACTCCGGTCGTCGCGTGCGCCAGCCGATGCCGGTCTCCGACGTGATCCGTACCGCGTCCTCCGAGATCGAGCTGTACGACCGCGTGCGACTCAACCTCGTCGTCGACCCGATGATGCTGGGCCACAACGCGCTGAACGCCGCGCACCTGCTGGCCGAGCTCCTCGAGAACGCGACGATGTTCTCGGAGCCGCACACGCCGGTCGAGGTCACCACGGCGCGTGACGAGCAGTACGTCACCGTCGTGGTCCGCGACCACGGCCTCGGGATGAACCCCGAGGAGATCGCCGAGGCGAACCGCAAGGTGCTCAGCCACTCCGCGTCCGACGCCGTCGGCGCCCAGCGGCTCGGCCTCTACGTGGTGGGCCGCCTGTCCGACCGTCTCGGCGCCCAGGTGGCGTTCGGCGCGGGCGAGGGCGGTACCGGCACCGAGGTGACCGTCCGTTTCCCGGCGGTGCTGTTCATGCCGGACAACGCCATGCCGCTGCCGATGCCCACGGACCCGCTGGAGGCCAACACCCAGCAGGCCGCCTCGCAGTTCAACGGCCCGGTCGCCACCGGCCCCGGCACGGGCGCGATGCGTGGCGCGGGGGCGCCGACGAGCGGCTTCGGCTCGCCCGCCGTGACGTCGGCCGGCCCGGCCACGACGTCCGTACCCCAGCAGGGTCTGCCCGTCCCGACCGGCACGTCGCAGATCGCGGCCGCCGCGTTCGCGGCCCAGCCGGCACCCGTCGCCCAGCAGGTGGACATCGAGTCCCTCACGGACGGCACGACGGCGCTCGGCCTGGCCCGGCGCCGCAGCTCGACGGCGGCGCAGCCGGTCGCGGAGACCACACCGACCGGATCGATCGTCCTCCCGGAGATCCAGACGCCGTCGCTCCCGCAGGAGTACCAGGGTGACGACAACGCCTGGGCCCCGCCGTCGAACGTCTCCGAAGGCAGCTCGCTCCCCAGCCGGCAGCGTGCGCCGCAGCCGGCGGAGCCGGTGGCGCCGGTCTTCGAGGACACCACGCCCGCCGCGGTGGACGTGGACCAGCGCAGCGCCCTCTTCTCGAGCTTCCGCTCGCTGAGCACCATCGACCCGGCGGACGGCGGCGGCACCCAGTCGCTGCAGCTCGACCCGGTCACCCAGGACCCGGCCGCGCTGCCGGGGATGTCCGACACCGACGTGATGCGCTTCCCGGCCGCGAACGGCCCGCAGGCGCCGGCCCCGGCCCAGAGCTTCGGCCGGCAGGACCAGGGCGACCGAGGGCTGTCGCAGGGCTTCGGGGCCGAGGCTCCGGAAGGGCCCGACTCGTCCTTCGAGGCGCTGCCCGCGTTCGAGGAGCTCATGGCGGACCTCCCGAGCCGTCGCTCGACGGGTGCGTCCCCGCAGGGCGGCAAGCCCGCCCAGAAGCGTGGGCTGTTCGGCCGCCGGCCGGGTCAGCCCGCCACCGGCGAGCTGCGTGCCTACCAGCCGCAGGAGCGTCCGGCGTCGCGTCCGGTCCAGGCCGTGAGCGGTCCGGTGGCCGGCGTGCCGAGCTTCGGCGCCCCGGGCGTGGAGACGCAGAGCTTCCCGGCGCAGGGTTTCCAGGCGCCGGAGCAGCAGGACTTCTACGTCCCGAACCAGGCGCAGGACGTCTACGTCCCGAACCAGCCGCAGGACTTCCAGTCGCTGATCCAGCCGCAGGGCACCCCCGCCCCGCAGGCGAGCGGCCCGAGGACCGGCGCCTTCCCGGCCCAGACCCCAGCCGCACCTCAGCCGCCCCTGGAGGACCCGACCTACCAGCGGGGCTACCAGGAGGGCTACCAGCGGGCGGTCCAGGAGTCGATGACGTCGGCGATGCCGTCGGTGCCCAGCGCACCGGCGGGCGGCACGGTGCCCGTGCCGACCGCGCAGACCGCGGCGCCGGCGCAGGGGACGAACCCGTTCGTCGACGCGGCCCCGCGTGCCGCGGCCGCTCCGGCCCCGGCGCCCCAGCAGGCGCCCACCTCGTTCGCGTCGGCGCCGGCCACCCAGGCCGTGCCGATGGCGACCGCGCAGCAGCCCGTCCAGTCCCCGGTCCGCGAGTTCAGCGAGCCGTACCCGACCGGCGCTGTGTACGACCCGACGTACGGTTCGCCGGCACCGCTCGCCAAGCGTGCCGCCGGTACGGACGGTGACGGCAAGGACCCACTCGACCCGGAGTACGTGCGGGACTCGGTGGAGGCTCGCTCGGAGTGGACGGCCTCGGCGGTTCTCTACGAGGAGATGACGAGCCTGCTTCGGCGGGGGGCATTCCAGGAAGATGACGTGAAGGAGAACGACTCGTACCGCCCGGCATCGGTCAGCGCCGAGAGCGTGGGCGGCGGTCTGACCCGTCGTACGCGTGGTGCCTCCGGCACCGGGGCGGACCCGACTGTCGAGCGCCTCTCAGCTCGCATCGATCGTGATCCCGAGCAGCTTCGCTCGCGTCTCTCGGCGTTCCAGTCGGCCACCGCGCGTGGCCGGTCGGAGTCGGTGGACGAGGGCAAGTCGGAGCACGAGAACGGCAAGAACGGCGATGGGGACTCGACGTGGGCACCCTCGACCGTGAATCATGTCCCTGACTCAGCGCCGCAGTCGCGGTGACCAAGACGCGTCTGTGGATTCTGACTAGGAGGAACAGAGAGTGACCCTCAGCACCGAAGCAACGAATTTCGGGTGGCTGCTCGACAACTTCGTGCGTACCGTTCCCGGCAGCCGGCACACGCTCGTGGTATCGGCAGACGGCCTGCTCATGGCGATGTCCGACCAGCTCGACCGCACCAGCGGCGATCAGCTCGCGGCAATCGTCTCGGGTATGTCAAGTCTTACGCGTGGAGCTTCCCGGCAGCTCAACGGCGGTAATGTCCGTCAGGCGATCATCGAGATGGACAACGGGTTCCTTTTCCTGATGAACGTCTCGAACGGGTCCGTGCTCGGCGTGGTCGCGGAGGCCACCTGCGACATCGGCCTCATCGGCTACGAGATGGCCCTCCTGGTGTCCCGCACCGAGGCCACGCTCACGCCGCAGCTCATCTCGGAGATGCGGGGCAGCCTCCCGGTCGATGGGCAGACCCGAGCAGCCAGCGTGGGATGAGGACTCGACCATGACGTACGCACCTTTCGGTTCCCAGGGGCAGGGGGACGTCCGTGAGACGTCCACCGTGCGTCCCTACGCGGTCACCGGAGGCCGGGTGCGGTCGGAGCTGTCCGACCTGCCGCTCGAGGCCCTCGTGGAGGTTCTTCCCGGCGCGGTCAGCAGCTACGGCCTGCCGCCCGAGAAGCGCGCGATCCTCCAGCACGCCGCGCACACGTACGTGTCGATCGCCGAGCTGTCGGCCCTCCTGCGGCTGCCCCTGGGGGTCGTCCGGATCCTGGTGGCGGACATGCAGGAGGAAGGGCACGTCACCGTGCACACCTCGACACCGGTTAACGTCCACACAGGCCACGGCAGCTCGAACTCGGGCCTGTCGCTGAGCGTCTTGGAGAGTGTTCTGAATGGCATTTCCGCCCTCTGACGGCGGGGCCCGCAGCGGCCCCAACTGGGCCCCGGTCTCGGGTAACGCCGGCACCGCGACGGCCTCCTCGAACACGCCTGCGCGCCAGAGCGTGCTCGGTGGCGGCGGCGGCGCCCCGGCGCCCACCGCGCAGGCATCCCGGCCTGCGCAGACCCAGCCCGCGCCGCCGGTGATGCAGCAGGCACCTGCCGGCACCGCGGGCGCGCAGCCCGCTCCCGGCGCGCAGCCCGCGTCCGAGCGCACGGCCCCGACGGTCGTCAAGATCGTCGTCGCCGGTGGCTTCGCCGTGGGCAAGACGACGTTCATCGGTTCCATCTCCGACGTCGAGCCGCTGAACACCGAGGCCGCCATGACCGAGCACTCGGTCGGCGTGGACGACGCCGGTGGTGTCACCGACCGCAAGACCACCACCACCGTAGCCATGGACTTCGGGCGTGTGGAGCTGCCGGGCAACCTGTGGCTGTACCTGTTCGGCACGCCGGGTCAGGACCGCTTCCTGTTCATGTGGGACGACCTGGTGCGCGGCGCGATCGGCGCCGTCGTCCTGGTGGACACGGACCGCCTGGAGCAGTGCTTCCCGGCGATCGACTACTTCGAGTCCCGCAACATCCCGTTCGTCGTGGGCGTGAACTGCTTCGACGGCGTGGCCAAGCACCGGCTCGAGGACGTGCGCGAGGCGCTCCAGATCCCCTCCCACGTGCCGATGCTGTACACCGACGCACGTTCGCGCGCGGCCACCAAGCAGACGCTCATCGCGCTGGTCCAGCTCGCGATGCGTCAGCTCCGGTCCGGCGCACAGGCGCAGGGCTGAGTCACTCTCCAGCACTTCGCGGACGGCGGGCCACCTTCCGAGGCGGCCCGCCGTCGCCGTCCGTGCTGGCGCTAGACTGTGTGGCCGCGCGCTCCTGTCGTCTGCACGGCGGACGCCGGGCGCGCGAGGAGGGCTGACAGAGCGGCCTAATGTGACGGTCTTGAAAACCGTTGTGCGGCAACGCACCGGGGGTTCGAATCCCTCGCCCTCCGCTCAGGAACGTCGACGTCACGGGGCGCCGGCCAGGGGGACCCGCCTCCAGGCCGGCGCCCTCTGTCGTCCAGACCGCTCCTGCGGGCTGGTCCCGACGATCTAGCTGATCCCGACGATGGGGAGCCGCAGCGCGGCCGGTGCCGCCTCGGGCACCACGGGCGCCGCCGGTCGCACCGGCCGGACGGGCACGTACGCGCCGCCCGGTGCGGGCCGGGCGTCCGGCTCACCGGCGTTGGGCCACAGCGCGCACGCGCGCTCCGCCTGCGCCGTGATGGTCAGCGAAGGGTTCACCCCGAGGTTCGCCGTCACCGCCGAACCGTCCATCACGTGCAGCCCCTCGTGCCCGAACACCCGCAGGTACGGGTCGACGACGCCGCTCTCCGCGTCCGACCCGATGGCGCAGCCACCGAGGATGTGCGCGGTGAGCGGGATGTTGAACGGGTCGCCGATCGTGCCGCCCGCGATGCCCTCGACACCGTCGTCACCCAGCTTGTCGGCCATCCGCCGTACCGCCTCGTGCCCCTCCGGGATCCAGCTCGGGTTCGGCGCCCCGGTGCCCTGCCGCGACGTCATGAAACGTCCGAAGGGTGACCGCCTGGTCAGGGTGACGAGCGAGTTGTCCTGGGCCTGCATGACCAGGGCGATGACGGTCCGCTCCGACCAGCGGCGCCAGTCCAGCAGCACCGGCAGCCATCTCAGGTTCTTGCCCATCTCGCCGAGCCAGCGCACGAAGCGGTGCGGTCCGCCGTCCACGAGGATGTGCTGGAGGGCCGCCATGACGTTGGACCCGTGCCCGTACCGCACGGGCTCGATGTGCGTGCTCTCGTTCGGGTAGAACGACGACGTGATGGCCACCCCGCGGGAGTAGTCGGTCGAGCCGACCTTGTGCGTCATCGCCCCCAGCAGTGCCTCGGAGTTCGTGCGCGTGAGATGCCCCAGCCGGGCCGACAGCCGCGGCAGCGTGCCGGCGTCCTTCATGGCGTGCAGCAGCCGCTGCGTCCCGAGCGTGCCGGCCGCGAAGACCACCTGCCGTGCGGTGAACCGCCGTCCGCCGGCCCACCGCCTCCCGGTGCGGTGCGTGCGCACCTCGTACCCGCCGCCGTCCAGCGGCCGCACGACGTCGGCCGTGGTCAGCGGATGCACCGTGGCGCCCGCGCGTTCCGCGAGATAGAGATAGTTCTTCACCAGGGTGTTCTTGGCGCCGTGGCGGCAGCCGGTCATGCACTCGCCGCACTCCGTGCAGCCGGACCGTTCGGGACCCACGCCGCCGAAGAACGGATCGGGGTCCCGGCGTCCCGGTGTCGGTGCCTCGGCCCCGCCGGGCCCGAAGTAGACGCCGACGCGGGTGGGCCGGAAGGTGTGCCCCACGCCCATGTCGTCGGCCACGCCGCGGACGATCTCGTCGGCCGGGGACCGCCCGTGGTACTGCACCACGCCGAGCATGCGCTCCGCCTGGTCGTAGTACGGCGCGAGCTCGGACTTCCAGTCGGTGATGTGGGACCACGCGGTGTCGGCGTAGAACGGGTCCAGGGGCCGGTAGAGCGTGTTGGCGTACACCAGCGACCCACCGCCGACGCCTGCGCCCGTGAGGCACAGGACGTTGCGCAGCAGGCGGACCCGCTGGATCCCGTAGCAGCCGAGCGCGGGAGCCCACAGGAACTGCTTGAGGTGCCAGGAGTTCTTCGCGAACTCGTGGTCCTCGAACCGGCGGCCGGCCTCGAGCACGCCGACGCGGTAGCCCTTCTCCGTGAGCCGGAGGGCGGCGACGCTGCCGCCGAAACCGGAGCCGATGACCAAGACGTCGTAGTCCATGTCCGCGAATGTACCCGCTATTGACGCCAGGTGAAATATGCCGGGTGGGAGTTCTCGCACGGCCTCCGTGGGTCAGTCACCCCGGCGTGCGCGCGGCCGAGGAACCGCAGGATGACGCGGTTCCAGAGCGCGCAGCAGTACTGATCGGCCCTCCGCTTTGCTCAGGCCGCCGTGCGGCAGGTACCCTGGGCCGCGCGGCATCGCCCTGTCTGGGCGTGGGGTGTCGCGAGGAGACGTCGCATAGTCAGGTCTAGTGCGCCACCCTGCTAAGGTGGTAACGGGGCAACCCGTTCGAGGGTTCAAATCCCTCCGTCTCCGCCAGGAAGGTCCCGGCCGCGCGTGACGCCCGGGGCCTTTTCTGTCGGAACTCTCGTGCGACTCGTCGGGCGGTGGTTCCGGACGGTCTGTGACGGAGTTCTCTCCGGGAAGCGCGGTTTGAGTTTGGGCCCGCGCCGAACAGGCGGTAGTGTTCTCGTCGGTCGGCCGCACGAGCGGCGAACCGGCAGTCGTGCAGTACAGCAGGCGCCCGTAGCTCAACGGATAGAGCATCTGACTACGGATCAGAAGGTTGGGGGTTCGAATCCCTCCGGGCGCACATCAGGAACGAGGCCCCGGCCGGCGGAGACGCTGGCCGGGGCCTCGTCGTTGTCCGACGGTTCGCCGGACGAGCGGGTGACACAGTGTCTCGGTGATCGATGCCGCCCAGCTCCTCGACGACTCGGCCGCCGTCCTGCTCGACTTCGACGGCCCGGTCACCGCACTCCTGCCCAGGCCGGTCAACCTGCACGTCGCCGATGCCGGTCGCCGCGCCCTCCAGGCCTGCGGTGTCGCGGTACCCGCCGCCGTCGCGACGACGTCCGACCACCTCGCTGTGATCCGCTGGACAGGGAAGCACGCGCGTGAGGCGCTCGGCGCCGTGGACGATGCGTGCGCGACCGCGGAGACGGCTTCGGCCCGGACGTGCGTACCGACGTCGGGGGCGAACGCACTCCTCGCGGCGCTCGACGGTGTCGGTGTCCCGGTGGTCGTCGTCAGCAACAACGCCGCGGCGGCGATCCACGCCTACCTCGAACGGCATGGCCTGACCTCGTGGGTGCGCGACGTCGTCGGCCGGCCTGCCGGGCGGCCGGACCTGATGAAGCCGCATCCGCACACGGTCGAGCGCGCGCTGACGATTGCCGGGGCCGGCGCGCGGCGAGCGGTCCTGATCGGTGACTCGGTGTCCGACATCGAGGTCGCCAGGGCAACGGGCGTCCGCTCCATCGGCTACGCCACGACGCGACGACGCGGGATCGAGCTGCGGCGAGCGGGTGCCGATGCCGTCACGGACGACATCGGTGCGCTGGTCCCGGGGGGATCGGCGCAGCGAGGGCGAGCGGTGGGTGATCGCCGAGGCATCGCCGGCGTGTTCAGGGGCTCCCGGTGAGTGCCCCTGCGGTGCGAGCCGACGTTCAGGGGCGAGTCTGGCGAAATCTGAATCAAAGATTACGAAGACATGGCCGAGCGAGAGGGTTCTTGGTCGATCACAGGCCGACGAGTCGCACCGGAGCGCGCCGACGGCGGTTCGGTAGGCCTCTGGACCGCCCCGACCTGAGAGCTTCTTGGAAAAACAGCCGGTGAGCAGCGCCTCTGTGTCCGCTGTCACGGGCCCTGGCTTTGACGCACCCCAGCGGCTGACGTAGTGTTCTGGATGTCAGCCCGACGGGCCGACGGACACGAGGGGCCGGAAACGGACCGAGTGGCCGCGCCGGGGCTGGATCCCATCTCTGATGCAGAGCAGTTCACACTGCTCTGCGGGATATCAGATGCGGGTCCTACTGCAACGAGTAGTTCCTCAGGAACTGCGGGTTTGCGAGAAGGATTCGGACCTGGTAAGTTGAAGAGGTTGCCCCGGATGGGGTCAGCATCCACAGGATGATGACTGCAACGGTGTGCGTCGGTTGTTTGAGAACTCAACAGTGTGCTTGATAGTCAATGCCAATTATTTGACTCTCTTGTTTCAGGTCGCATCGCCATAATGG